>SVHS01000002.1 GCA_015055745.1 Clostridiales bacterium | reverse complement strand
TAAAGTGTGTAAGCACAAAAAACATTTCTCTGCCTTAACCAGCAAAAAGAAAAACTCATTTCAGAGACTCTTGTCAAGTACACCATGGAATAAATTAGCCATTACACATATAACAGCAAAAAGCGAAAGTGTGTTATGCTCTGCCAACACTTTCGCTTTTTGTCTGCTTTAATTTAGTTTATAGGCGTGCGCTTGTCTGTTCGAGCGAAGCGAGAACACTTGTATTAAGACAAGCACACGTCTAACTGCCATTTTATTTGATTAAAGTATCTTCTTCTATAATAATTGGTCCCTTATCCCAAAATATTGCAGATGTTTGTTTTTCTCCGTTAGGATAATGAATAATAGATACCGATACATTTGGTGGCGTTTTTTTTCTTTCTTCTTCATATTCTTTAAAAGTTTTAACAGCACCTTTTAGCCAAGAATATGGCATTTGACCGATTTTCGTTTTTGCAAATTTTTCTCCACCATTACTATATTTGTTTTCATTTAATTCACAAAATGAACTAGTAATATCGCATATTCTTAACAAATCTTCTTTTACTTCTGGTGTTTGAGCAATCCAAAAATTATCATCACTAATTGAATTTGCGAAATCAATTACTTGTTGTGAAAAATAATCAAGTTCACTCATTAAGTGCATTGTTCTACCTGTTTTTTCAAAATCTCTAATTATTTTATATATCATAATACTACTTACATTTGATGGTGTTGACATATTTTTCTCCTTAAAAGTATAGAAAGTATATCATATTTATAAAAACATTGCAATAGTCTAATAAAAAATAAAAAAAGGTAAACCTTTGTAGATTTACCTTTAATTAATTTCACTAGTTTCAAAATCCTTAGACCTTCCTAGAGATTTTTTTATTTTATTTTTTCTTTATATTTATCTGATTTTTCTTTCAAATCTTTTGCCACAGACAAGCCCAAATCATCACTGTCGACGCCCATCAATCTAGCTATCTCTGAGTATAAATCTTTGTCTTTTAAAATATTGGCGCGAGTATGTGTGGTGATTCTATCAGAATACTTTTCTACCTTGATATTTGTATCCGCCATAGCACAGATTTGTGGCAAATGTGATACGGCTATTATTTGCTTGTTTTTGCCCAGCCTTGCCATGTATTCTGCCACCACTGTAGCGATATTTCCACTGAGACCGCTATCTATCTCATCAAACACTATACTGTGTATGTCATCTACACTAGACACCACTATCTTGTATGCCAACATCACACGACTCATCTCGCCACCAGACACTACTTTATTTAGTGGCTTAAGCTCAAAGCCAAGATTTGATGAAAACATAAACTCCACTTTATCATAGCCGTTTATAGAAAATCTTTCGTCTATACGACCAAACTCAATATCCACTTTTGCATTTGGCATACCCAATGCTCTTAGTTCTTCTTGGATACGCACTTTTAGAGTCTTTGCACTATCTCGCCTAATATTGCTTAGTCTGTCTTGAATAGTATCAATTTCATTCAAAATATTTTCTTTTTCGAGCAATAATTTTTGATATTTTTCATTGCTATTTATGAGATTATCTAGCTTGATTTTTATATCTTGATAATACTGAGAAAACTTAGCAAAATCTCCGCCGTATTTCCTAAAAAGACTTTTGATAAAATCCAATCTGCTATCCACAAAGTCAAAGCGTTCTTTATCAAAAGCACGATTGTTTAGATCGTCATTGATAGTCTCATTAATATCTTCTAGCTCTAGTCGCACACTATTGAGTCGATTAGCTAATTCTTGATAATGATTATTGATATTCTTTATAGGCTGGATAGCATGGAGTGCTGATGACAATTTTTCGCTAGCCGTCTCACTAAAATTACTTCTTCCACTTGCCTCATAACAAGCCCTCAGACATTCATTGATTTTCTCAAAAAGTCCTAACTCTTTTTTCTCCTCAGTGAGACTCTCGTATTCACCTTCTTTGATATCCGCATTTTCTATCTCTTGTATTTGATAAGAATACAAGTCAATTAAATTTTGCTTTTCTACCTCACTGCCACCCAATAGATTAATTTGTTTTTCATTATCTTTATACTTCTCGATTTTTTCTGCCAGTATTGACAACACATCATCGGCTTTTTTACTAAACAAATCGATGATTTTTAATTGATAATCATTATTTAGTATCGCCAGGTGTTCACTCTGACCATGGATATCGACCAATAATTGACAAATTTTCTTTACAGTACTTACTGGCACCAATTCATCATTGATTTTACAGACATTTCGGCCATTACTATCTAGCTCACGTGACAAAAATAATTCATCATTGGTATCAATGTTGAATTGTTTTTGTATATAGTCGATATGTTTTTTAGTTAAGTTATTAAAGATCGCTTCGACCTTCATGCTCTCAGCACCAGAGCGTATCAATGACCTGTCTGCTCTCCCGCCGAAAACAAAACTCAAACTATCCAGCATGATACTCTTACCCGCACCAGTCTCACCACTTATCACATTGAGTCTTTCGTCAAAATTTAGTATCGCTTTGTCTATCAAAGCGACATTTTCAATCTTTAAAGTCTGTAACATTATTTAACCAATTTTTCTCTTACTATTTTATCTACTTCATCAGCTAGCTCTGGATGAGATAAGAAATACGCCTTGACATTTTCCTTACCTTGACCTATCTTGTCACCATTGTAGCTAAACCATGAGCCACTCTTCTCTATGACACCAATCTCGATAGCTGCATCTATCAAACAGCCAAATATAGAGATACCCTCTCCGTACATAATATCAAACTCGGCAGTCTTAAATGGCGGAGCAACCTTATTCTTCACCACTTTGACCTTAGTCCTAGAGCCCACCACATCTGAGCCGTTTTTAATAGTGTCCACCTTCCTCACATCTAGACGAACTGAAGAATAAAACTTCAACGCCTTACCACCAGGAGTAGTCTCAGGATTACCATACATTACACCCACTTTCTCTCTTAGCTGATTGATAAATATCACCAAAGTCTTACTCTTACTAGTCACACCAGTGAGTTTTCGCAATGCTTGGCTCATAAGTCTTGCTTGAAGACCTACAAAAGCATCGCCCATCTCGCCGTCTATTTCGGCTTTTGGAGTCAAAGCAGCTACTGAGTCGATAACTACGATATCTACACCACCACTGCGGACTAATTGCTCTGTAATCTCAAGAGCTTGCTCACCAGTGTCTGGCTGTGAAACGTACATAGAGCCGATATCTACACCTAACTTCTGTGCATAAATAGGATCAAGTGCGTGCTCAGCGTCGATAAAAGCAGCTGTGCCACCCATCTTCTGAGCCTCAGCGATCACGTGCAAAGCTACAGTAGTCTTACCACTACTCTCTGGTCCATATATCTCTACTATCCTACCTTTAGGTAATCCACCTACGCCAAGCGCAATATCAAGAGGTAAACACCCAGTAGGAATCACCTCTAGTCCATCAGCAAAACTCTCCTCGTCCATCTTCATAATAGAGCCTTTGCCGTATTGTTTCTCTATCTGAGCTATCGCTTGCTCTAAAGCTTTCTTCTTGTCGTCTGTCATAATTTACTCCTTATTTTGACTTTATCATATCATATAAAAACAAAAATGTCAAACATTTGTTCGACACTTTTTATATTTCTATTGTTGATTTTCTTTAAAACAGTCTTTATTTTTTACCAAATAATTGACACCAGATACCACAGTTAATAATGTAGCCACACCTAATGTTATGTAAGATACGATTTGTAAAGTTAAAACCAACCAAGCAGGCACTGCTAATCCACAAGTATACACAAATGCAAGCAACATACAGATAGGTAGAGCGATCATTTGCACCATAGTCTTGGTCTTACCCCAAATATCTGCTGCGAGTACTATACCTTTATTGGCAGCGAGCAAACGAAGAGCGCTCACCATAAACTCTCTAGCAATAATAATAGTGACAACAATCACACCCCATGGTCCAGGAATCGTACCATCAGCGATGATTAAGAATAAAACTGTAGATGTCAAAATCTTGTCAGCGATAGGGTCTAAAAATTTACCTAAATTGGTGACGAGATTGTGCTTCCTAGCTATTTTACCGTCCAACAAATCGGTAAGTGCTGCGATGATAAATATCACTAGCGCGACGATTTTACCTATACCGTAGGGAATAAAACTCGCCAAGTAGAAAAACATCATAAATGGTATCAAAATTATTCTCAACAATGTCAATTTATTAGGCAGATTCATAGACTTCTCCTTTAATATATTTTAATTATATCAAAAACAAATCAAAACATCAAATGATTTTAATTTATTTTTAAAAAAGGGCAAGCTACGACTTGCTCTTTTTTAATAAATCTCTGATTTCTTTCAACAATTCCTGTTCTGTAGGATTATTTTTGCGTTCTTCCGCTTCTTTCTTTGCCTTTTCCTCAGCCTCAAGCTTAGCTTTCTCCTCTGCCAATCTCTTTTTCTCTGACTCATGCTCAGCCCATAACTCTTTGAATTTGCGCTTTTCTTGCTTTGCCTGTAGACGTACGGCTTTCTTCTCTGCTATGACTTCTTTCTTGGTCTCTTTCTCTAGCATCTCACCGAATTCTTTAAACTTTTCACGAGAACTATTCACAATCTTCACAATCAAGAACACTGTAAACGCTATGATGATAAAGTCTAAAATAGCAGTAATGAATGCACCCCAGTCAATATAAATACTATTAGCCAAGTCTATGCTACCATCTGCCGCATATGACTTTTTCAAGAACGTAAATATACTAGAAAGACCATCTTTGCCACCTATCAATGCTATAATCCAATTGATAAACGGACGAATAATACTATTGGTCAAAGAAGTCACTATAGCCGTAAATGCGCCACCGACGATCACACCGACAGCTAGGTCCAACACATTGCCTCTAGTAATAAATTTCTTAAATTCTCCAAAAAATTTTTTCATAAGCTAATTCCTCTTTGTTATCTTATACCACATTTAATGAAAAAACGCAAGAAAAAAGCGAAAATTAATTCGCTTTTCATATTTTAATCTATTTAGTCTTTTTAGCTGTAGTCTCTTTTGCTACTTCCTTCTTAGCTGTAGCTGACTGACTCTTTGGAGTATCAGTCTTGATTACTTCTGACACACTAGCCAACAAACCTGAAATATTTTGGATTTCGCTAGGCACCACAATCTTAGTAGCCTGACCATCTGCTAAAATTTTCAAGGCCTCATAACCTTCCAATGTCACATATGCTGCATTTGGATTTGCCTTATTTACGAGCTCGATAGCTTTTGCTTTACCTTCTGCCTCTGCGATAAGCTTAGCCTTCTCAGCCTCTGCTGCGAGCATAACTCTTTGTTTCTCAGCTTCCGCGCGCAAGATAACAGATTCTTTCTCACCCTCTGCTACCAAGATACTAGATTTCTTCTCACCTTCTGCTTTTAGGATCTGCTCACGTCTCTCACGCTCTGCACGCATTTGTTTTTCCATCGCGTCTTGGATATCTTTTGGTGGAAGGATATTTTTTAGCTCTACACGATTGATCTTGATACCCCATGGATCTGTAGCATCGTCAAGGATAGCTCTCATCTTTGTATTTACTGTATCACGAGATGTAAGAGTCTCATCTAACTCCAACTCACCTACGATATTACGCAAAGTAGTAGCAGTCAAATTCTCTATAGCAGCGATAGGACGCTCTACACCGTATGTGAATAATTTTACATCAGTGACTTGGAAATACACTACTGTGTCTATCTGCATAGTCACGTTATCTTTTGTGATCACTGGCTGTGGCTGAAAATCTGCCACGCGCTCTTTTAATGAAATAGCTGGAAGAGTCTTGTCAAACAATGGTAAAATGAAATGAATACCTGTATCCAATGTCTTGTGATATTTACCAAGACGCTCTACTACTACTCCTGTAGCTTGTTTTACTATCCTAATACTAGTACCAAATAATATCAATGCCACCACTACCAATACGATGGCTACTATCAAACCTACTGCCATATTTTATCCTCCCTAAACCTTTTTTACTATAGCTTTGTTGCCTTCAAAACGGACAATCTCCACTTCATCATCGATATTGAGGTCTACTCCGTCCTCTGCTATCGCCTTGTACTCTATGCCGTTGAATTTAATGTAAGGCACTTTGTTGTACTCTGCGACTATTTTCATTTTTTTACCGACATATAATTCTAGATTTGTCTTTTCTTGCGTATTTTTGAACAACAATTTCTTAGCAATCTTTCTCAAGAATACCAAACATAGTATAGATACTAGTCCAAATATTACCACTTGTAAAGTGATGTATAGCGGTGTAGTGATACCCCAAAAACTCATAATAAGAGGGATAATAGCTCCGACTGAGAACCAAACGCTAATCAACGTGCCAGCATTGATCCACTCTATCAAGAGACCCACACATAATACCGCCAACCAAATGTAAAGCATATGCATATCTTTCTCCTTTATTTCTATAAATATAACAAAATCATTTATTTTCTGTCAAACGATTATTTATAAAATTTAAATCTATCCAATTTTTTTATAGCACCAAAGAAATATTCGTGCATTTTCTTTTTATTTACCTTGTAGACGTAGTTTACATTACCCTTCCTTGTAAAAGTAAAGTCTGTCCTACCATACATATCATCAATATTTACTGATACTGTAGCCTTCTTGGTCTTAAATAACTTTGGAAATCTCAATGCAAGGCACGCACAAGTGTCATTAGTAGCGATACGTCTATCGTCATAATTGTGCTCCCAATATTGATTGTACATCTCGAAGAAAAACTTACCCACATCGTTTATATCTCGTATCTTAAATACTTCTTCTTCATTAAAGTTCGCTAACTCTCTACCCATACGTGATGGCACTATAGTGACAGGGATACCACTCTCCACAACAATCTTCATAGCCACAGCATCAAAAGAAGCATTGAATGAAATATAATTAGTCCACTTGCCTTCGCCCTTTAGTCCATACGGAGCACAACCTTCACAGTAAATATGATTTATCATACTGACTACATCAGGATGCTTTTTGATAAGTTTGGCTACATTAGTGTGCGGTCCTAGCATAACAATACTAATGTCATTTTTGTTTTGTTTGATAATCTCATACATAGCTTCGACAGCTTCAGTCTCTATAGGTCTAGTCTCGACCATATCCGGCGGGATATATCCCCCCATACCTTTTTTCTGATGTATAAACGCAGCATTTGGCATACTCTTACCAAAAGGCTTGGAAGCTCCCTTCGCGACAGGAATATCCGTCCTCTCAAATTTCTCCAAAATGTGCAATACATTTCTAGTCACTATATCAATGTCTAGATTACCACTCACAGTAGTGATCAATTTTATATCCATCAATTCATCATACAAAGACAAACTTATAGCAGCAGTATCGTCCACACCTGGGTCACAATCAATTATACAATTTAACTTTTTCATTACCTCTCCGTACCAATATTATATATAAAAATGAGATTTTTTACAACCAAAAACCACCTTTTCGTTAAAAATGTAATATTTTAAATAAAAAAGAGAGTCACCTCTCTTATTTATTAATCTGTAGTAATGCCACCATCATCTGCAGCAATACCGTCTTGTTCCCAATCTTTTTTTCTCTTTTTCAATTTTGATTCTATTTCTCTCTCTTTTGCTTCTTGCTGTGCTTTTGTACGTCCGAATAGCTTCATATATATGTCATCTTCTGTATCCCAAGAATAAAGTTCTTGTCCATTAAATGTTAACTTGGCATTTCGACCTTCTTCATTGCATTTAGCCAATTTCTTTATTGCATCATCCAAATGAGTCCCTGGCATACATTTTATCTCTTCTGCTTCTTGTTGTGCTCTTGTACGACCAAATATCTTGATATAGATGTCATCTTCTGTATCCCAAGAATATAGTTCTTGACCATTAAATGTCAACTTAGCATCTTGTCCTATCTTTTTCAAAATAGATAAAGCATATACCACTTTATCTAAATGAGTACCTGGCAAACATGCTATTTGTTGAGCTTTTTGTTTTCTTTCTTCAGTTACTTCCATATCTTTTACCCCTCCTATAGCTAACAAATGGTGCGAGTGATGGGACTTGAACCCATACGGTCTCCCACACGCCCCTTAAACGTGCGCGTCTGCCGATTTCGCCACACTCGCAAATAATAATCAGAGTTAGCATTTCGCCACACTCGTATAATTACAATATTATGCTAACATAAAATATTTTATTTGTCAACTGCTGTATCACAATTATTGTACGTAGTAGACAAAAATTTACTTATTTTGAATATTTATTGACAAGAATAAAAATCCTTGATACAATGTATCGGTCTTAAAATCAAGGAGGACAAATGGACACAACAAATGACATAAACAAAATCAGAGAAGAAAACAGGACAAGAGAAGACTTAAATAAAAACATCACTCATCACATCAATTGTCTACTCAAGTATTTGGAAGACGCTGAGCTAATCTTCAAGACAGATCTAGGCAAGATGGCAGCAAAAGATACTACTAATTTGCTATCTAGTTTTAGAAATGATATTGTACAAGGTGTAGAAAGATTAGATATCTACAAATCAAATCGTTCTTTAATATCAAAATTATCACAAAATCAAAATAATGACTATAATTATTAAAAAACCGAAAAATAATTAAAAAATTAAATGTAAAAATTAATTTTTATTAGTTTTTTCACCTATTTTTAATAATTTTTCAAAATTTTTAAAAAATATTTTATTAATTAATTTTTTATTAAATCCTAAATTTATCATGGTTTTTTCTATCAAATAAAAATCATGATATTTTTTTATATCTATTGGCAAATTTTCTTCTTCTATACCATACAGGTCTGTACCGAAGCCAAAACATTTATCTCCAAATCTTTGAACCAAATAGTCAAACTGCTCTACAATCTTCATACTATCGCCTTTTGTCCTGCCTACAAATTCATCATACAAAGTCAAGCCCACATATCCTCCGCTAATCACAATCCTTTCTATTTGCTTATCAGTGAGATTTCTTTTATGTCTCTTGAGTGAAAAAATATTGCTATGAGAATTGAATATCGGAAAGATAGTAATCTTAGAAAACTCCCAAAACGCACGCCTAGATAAATGCGCAGTGTCTACCAAAATCCCATTTGTTTCTAATATTCGTACACAACGCCTACCCAGCTTTGTCAATCCTTTATCTGTGTGAGCACCACCGGCGAATTGGTTTGAGTTATTCCATGTCAGCGTCACAGAAAAAGGCCGAAGAGATACGATACGATACAATTCTTCTTCATTTTTTATAAAACCTATATCTTCTAAAGAAAATAATAGATTTATTTTATATTTACCTTGAAGATAATCTATCTCTTTCTTAAAATTAATAATATCTTCTACACTAAAATTTTTATTTGTGGTAAATATGGCACAGCATAAATTTTTTACTTTTCCACATATTGTGGAAATATATTTCTCTCGCTTATCTCTACTATCTATAGATGTCATAAAATCTGTATGGCTATCACTTATTTTCATGATATTAGATATGAAAAAAATCCACAAAAGTGTGGATTTTTATTTTACTTATCTTCACCAAATATTGCTTTGTATTCATCTAGAGTGATAAGCACTTGACGAGGTTTTGAACCTTCTTGCGGACCAATAAAACCCGCCATCTCCATCTGATCCATGATACGACCAGCACGATTGAATCCCACTGAATATCTACGAGATATCATACTACCGCTAGCTTGCTTAGTCTGAATAAACATTCTAAGTGCGTCTTTTAGCACTGGGTCAAACTCTATCTCTCTGCCACCAGCATTGTCACCAGCCGGCCTATCTGAATGTGGTGACTTGATAGCCTTCCCAGCATCATCATCGTATACAGGAGTGTTGTTTTGTTTGATAAATTCTACCACCTGATATATCTCCGGATTAGATACATATGCACCTTGTATACGACGAGCCTCAGGTTTGTCTTGAGGCTTAAATAGCATATCTCCCTTACCGAGCAATTTTTCTGCACCGCCACCATCAAGCACAGTCTTACTATCCATATAGTTTGTGAGAGCAAACGCGATACGAGACGGAAGATTTGCCTTGACTGTACCAGTGATGACATCGACTGATGGTCTCTGAGTAGCCAATACTAAGTGAATACCTGCAGCACGAGCTTTTGCAGCTAATTTTGCTATCCTATCCTCTATCTCACGCTTTGCCTCTAACATCAAGTCAGCCAATTCATCTACTACTATGACTATGAATGGCAATTTTTCTTCTCTCTTGTTTCTCACTACATCTGATTTATTAAATTCATTGATATTTACTACATGATTTTTAGCAAACAATGCATATCTGCGTTCCATTTCTTTGATAGCCCAATCTAGTGCATTGATGGTCATATCTTTATTTGTGATGACCTCTGGTATCAACAAATGAGGCAATCCATTATATGTTGAAAATTCTACCATCTTAGGATCTACAAGGATCAATCTCAAATCTTGAGGGCCAGCTTTGTAGCACATACTTAGTAGCATTGTATTTAAGCATACTGATTTACCACTACCAGTACTACCAGCCACAAGCACGTGAGGCATTTTGTCTAAATTACAAAATACTATATCGCCATTGATATCTTTACCCAACACAAAAGACAAAGGATTTCCTCTCACTCTATAGTCTTCACTATCTATTAATTCTCTTAGACTCACAGGGCTGATTTGATTGTTTGGCACCTCTATACCTACTGAGTTTTTACCTGGGATAGGGGCTTCGACACGGATAGCTCCATTACTAGCTAGAGTCATAGCAATATCGTCCGCCATCTGTGCTATCTTATTTACAGATATACCTCTCGGCATAGTAAGCTCATATCTAGTGACAGCAGGACCTACCTGCACATTGTTTACCTTCGCTGGCACCTTAAAGTCTTCCAATACTTGCTCTAGTCTATCGATATTGTCTTGCAATTCTTCATCACTTATCCTTACAGGATTGTCCATATAATTTAATAGCTCTACTGGAGGAGCTACATATGGTGGGATATCTAACTTTTGCTTTGGTTCTTCTTTGACTGTCTCAGTCTGTCCTACTGGTTTTGCTTTATTAGGCAGATTAAACTTTGAAATATCTATACTAGGGCGTACCAACTCTGTCTCTACAGTAGAGCCTAATCCTACTTGATTTTTGTTATAAGCATATTCATCTACAAACTCTTGTTTATTTAGGTCGACGGTCACTTCTTCCTCGACTGGCTCTTCATCTATATCTTCATCAATATCTTCTGCTAGGTCTTCTAGCTCTTCCTCATCTTCTACTTCATCTATCTCTTCTTCATCACTGACATCAGTGTCCGTCTCAAAAGCAGTCTCATAGTCACTTAGATCTTCTCCGTCGTCCAAGATCAAGTCATTATACTCTTCATCTTGTATTTCTTCCTCTATCTCTTCTATAGGCTCAGATACAGGCTTGATCTCCTCCAGCTCGGACACTTCTTTCTGTATATGAGTGTCAAGATTGGAAATCTGTACCCTATCTCTTCTTGTATTGTACAGCTCTGTCGTATTTTCCGTAAAAATCTCTTTGCTATCCTTCGGTGGTATCACTGGATCAAGCGGAGTCAAAATATAATCTCTCTTTGTCATCGGACGTACTGGTTGCTCTACAGGGATATCATAGCTTGGCATACTGCTAGATATGATAGTGGTCTCACCTTTCTCTAGTCCCAATTTCTTCTTAGCTATCTTCTTGGCGTGCTCTTCGTGAGTGATGGTCTCGATAGGCTTTTCATCAAAACTAAATTCTTCTATATTGTCAAAGTTAAACTTAGTCTTCTTTTCTGCATGGCCAACGCTACGCTCTACATTGATATAATCTATGATAAGTCCTATAAATATTGCCAAAGCGATCGCACTAAAGATATACGCTCCTACATAAGTGAGTAGTTTCACCACAGGGAATGAAATCAGACTAAATAATAATCCTCCAGCAGTAGTCTTGGCAGCATAAGTCTCAGCTAAGTACACGCCATAGCTATCGAGGCTCAATTTTGATGTCAAAATCAAATGGAAAATAAACCAAATAATACCGAGAGCCATGGTGAGATACACTATATATCGCGTCTTGATCTTGTATTTTTTATTTCTAAGCATCATGACACAAAAGAATATACCTACTATACATACAGGATATATCAAGAGTCCTACTAATCCCAAAATAATGTTTTTGATAAAATTAGATGGCAAAATACAAGCAACAAATAATGCCAAAAACACCACTAGCCATACTGCACTAGCACGAATCTTTATCGGTTTTTTAGCAGGCTTTTCTCTGACTTCTCGAGATTTCTTCTCTACTTTTTCCTTTTTTTCGGGCTTTTTATTGAAAGATGATTTGTATATTGCCATAATCCTTCCTTTGTACAATTATACAAAAATTATAAAAAAACTCAAACGATTTTTTACTTTTAGTGAAATTTGACAATTTACAACAAAAAGAAAAGATTTACTTTTTAACATTTGCTTAAAATCTGATAATGTAGTAATATAAATGAATATGAAAATCGTAGCTACAGTAGAGAATACAGTCTTTAGAAACGCAGATAATGGATATACTGTGCTGAGTTTGTCATACGATAAAAAGCGCCTCACTGCTGTCGGCAATATTCCAGAAGTATATGAGGGTCAGACTCTTGAGCTAGAAGGTGAATTTATCGTAAATAAAAAGTTTGGTGAGCAGTTTAAAATCGATGAAGCAAAGGTAGTGGAGCCTACTACCCTACCTGCCATCGAGAAATATCTGTCTAGTGGACTCATCTACGGCATAGGTCCTGTGACAGCAAAAAAAATCGTCAATGAATTTGGTGAAGATACTCTCACTGTACTAGAATTCAATCCCGTAAAGCTCAGTAAAATCCGTGGCATAAGCAAACAAAAAGCTGTAGAAATATCCAATGCTTATAATGAGATGAAAGATATGCAATCTGTCATCATGTTTTTGCAGTCTCACTTTATCTCTACCAATATGGCTATAAAAATATTTAATATCTACAAAGACAAGACTATCGAAGTAGTGAAAAACAACCCTTATCAGCTGATAGAAGATGTGGACGGTATCGGCTTCGCTACTGCAGATAAAATAGCTGTCAAAGTCGGCATAGATCCATATGGTGAAAACCGTATCAAAGCAGGCCTTGTGTATACTCTCAAAACTGGCAGTGAAAAAGAAGGTCACACATATCTTCCACAAAGCAGTGTCATCAATAACTGTATCGAAATACTAAATTTCACAGAAGAAGACAAGCCTTTGGTCTCCAAATGTCTAGACTATCTACAAATTGAGGCTATGGTTAAAAACTTTAATTATCACGGTGAAGACATCAGCGTGCTCACAAAGTTTTATTACCAAGAAAAATACGTAGCAAGGAAACTAAATAAACTTTCTTACAATCAATTTGACGATAAATTTAACTTCTTGGACAATATAAACTTTTATCAACGTATCCACAAGATACAATTAAATGGCGAACAGACAGACGCTGTGCTCGCTAGCATGAATAAAGGTGTATCTATCATCACTGGTGGACCAGGTACCGGTAAGACCACCATCGTAAGATGCATACTAGAGATGTTTAAGCAACAAAATAAAAAAGTGTTGCTATGTGCTCCTACTGGCAGAGCGAGCAAAAGACTCACTGAGACGAGCGGCATGGAAGCCAAGACTATCCATAGAGCACTCGAGATGAATCCTGCTGATGGAGACGGTATATTTCACCGAAATGAAAACAATCCACTAGAAGCAGATGTGGTGATAGTAGATGAAGTCAGCATGGTGGACATAGCACTCTTTTATCATTTATTAAAAGCACTCCGCTCTACTACGAGATTGATTTTGGTCGGAGATAAAGACCAGCTCCCTAGTGTAGGTGCAGGTAATGTATTGAGAGACTTGATAGAAAGCAAAGTAATACACACTACCCATTTAGTAAATATTTATCGTCAAGGTGAAGACAGCCTTATCATCACCAATGCTCACCTTATCAATAATGGCAAAATGCCAATCATAGACAATACGAGCAAAGATTTCTTCTACGAAGCTGGTAAAGACATGATAGCCAATAGCGAAACCATAGTAGATTTAGTGACCAATAGATTGCCAAATTACTTTAAAATTAAACCTAATGAAATACAAGTCCTCGCTCCGATGAAAGCTGGTCCTTGTGGAATAGATAATCTAAACAAACGCCTACAGATGACTATCAATCCACATTTTTCTGGTGTGGAGCTGGTGACAGATTTTACTAAATATCATGTCGGCGATAAAATCATGCAAATCACCAACAATTATGAGATGTCTTACATAAAGTACGAAGAAAATGGATATATGCAAGAAGGTTCTGGTATATTTAATGGAGATATAGGATATATCACAAAAATAGAGCCTGAGACGCATGAAGTGACTGTAAGATTTGACGACGGCAAGGTCTGCGTATATGCCAGCACTGACCTGTATCAGATCACTCTTGCCTACGCCATCACGATACACAAAAGTCAAGGTAGTGAATTTAACTGCGTAGTGATACCTCTAGTACCTGGTGCTCCTATCATCGTCACTAGAAATCTATTATACACCGCCATCACTCGTGCAAAAAAAGCAGTCGTGTTGGTTGGTAGCAAACAGCTCCTCGCTCGCATGATACACAACAATTATACTGCTAAAAGATTTACTTTACTTAAGGATTTCCTTAAAGAAGAATTTGCAAAAGATAACTAATGAAACAAAAGAAATGTACAAAATTTAAAGAATTTATCCTAAACTTAATCTTCCCAAGAAATATTAAGTGTATATTTTGTGGCGAAGAATTGAAAGAAAATGATGTAAATAATACTTGTAAAAATTGTTTCTGTTCTTTGCCTTTTGTATCCAATCCATGTAAACGTTGTGGTGGACCAATGATAGACGGTCAAGTCGGCGTGTGTCAAAACTGTAAAAGGCATAACTTTGATTTTGCTTTAGCACGCACTGTATTTGTATACGATGAAATGCTCATAAAAATCATACACAGCTTGAAATATAATGGAAACAAATATCTAATTCCACCACTTACTAAATATTTATTACAAGCTTTTGCTACTTGGGATATATTCCCAGATATAGTCACCTGTGTACCAATGTATCCCAGCAAAGAAAAAGTACGTGGCTACAATCAAAGTAAAGAGTTAGCAAAAGAATTTTCAAAAGCGACTAAGATACCATTTGTAGAGCTTTGTGACAAAGTGATAGACAATCCAAGCCAAGCAAGCCTTGGTATGAGAGAAAGACTAATAAATGTCGTAGATACCTATGCACTAAAATCTGAGCATAAGAAACTCATCAAAGGTAAAACAATACTAATAATCGACGATGTCATGACTACAGGGGCTACTTGTAGTGAAGTAAGCAAAGTACTGAGACATCATGGTGCTAGCGTGTGTCATGCACTTACTCTAGCTCACGGCATGACCTCAGTACAAACAGATGAAGAGCAGTCTACAATAGACAGTTAGATACAGTAGTCGGATTAAATCCGTTGTTTATGGCAGTGGAGAGAATATTTGTAAGTGCCTCCACTGTCTTTTTTGTAGGATGCATGAGTATAAGGTCTCCGTTGGACAAATCTTTTGTCGCACGATTGTATATCAGATCAGCATCTTGGTCTCTCCAGTCTATAGTGTCGTGAGTCCACATGATAGTCTTGTATTCTAGACTAGTAGCAGCATCTACTGTGGTCACACTGTACGCTCCACTCGGAGGAGCAAAAAGAGTCATCTCTATACCTAGATTTTCACTCACTACTTTGTGACACATCTGTATCTCTTGCACATTTTGGTCAAAGTCGAGACTGTCTTGGTCTTTGTGATAAAAGCCATGATTGCCCAGCTCATGTCCTCTAGTGTAGATTGTTTTCACTAAGTCGATATTTTTGACAGCCCAGCTGCCACCGACAAAAAAAGTACACTTTGCTTTGTATAAATCTAAGATATCTAATATATCTTCCACATACTCATTCCCTTGATATACATTTATCATAAAAGCGACGTTGTTTTTACTTTCGTCACCAGAATAAATCACCCTACTATCTGCACTGACATTCATAGCTCGCACATTGCTGATAGATATTCCAATGAGTGCTACCAGCATACCTACTATCACAATATTCGCTATCCTAATACTCTTTTTCATAGAATAATTTATTGTATTTATACACAATCTATGACTAATTTTAGACAAAATATTGACAAGCACCGATTAATATGCTAGATTATATTTAGGAGATAATTATGACTTATTATACAAGAGAAGATGCCATCAGACTTCGCAAAAAGATTCATGGAGAAAATGCTTCTAGAATAACCTTAGATGCTATCAAAAAAGCAAATCGAAAAATACTCGATGAGTATAGCAATAGACCCGAAAGTATACGATTAAATAAAAAACAACAAATAAAACAAATTCTATATAATGCCAACAAATTGTCACTAGAAAAGTATGAAACAGCTATCAATACTCTAAGGGATACTCTTATTGCTCGTATCTATACAGAAAATCAGTCTATCCATATGTATCTAAGAGCAATCAAAAAGCTAAAAGATGAAGTAAAAAATCTAGAAGAAAATATATTGGGAAAACATCAACCTACTTCTAAAGCAAATAAGTTTTTGGTTAAAATTAGCAATACTGTAGGTCTATACCCAGCTAATAATAACGAACACGCCGAAGATGAGCAAGAATTGATTAATAATTTAGATACTAGCAAAGGTCAATCTGATAAAATCAAAGATGAGGCTCTAGTAAAAGCTGTAGATGGGCTAATAATATTGATTAAAGATGATATGTATAACAAACTTGAAGATACGTTTGAATATTATAAAGATGTTTATAATGTAATAGAAAACTATGATGCTGGAAATATGAATAGTAAAGATTATTTACACTCTCATCTAGCTCAATTTGAAAATACAAATGACAATACATTATAAAAAAGACGAAATTAAATTCGTCTTTTTTCTTTATCTTTTTTCGATAAGCTTCATATCCACTCTGCCACGCTCGTCGATCTTGATAGTCTTAACTAGCACTTTATCGCCAACCTTTACCACATCTTCGACTTTCTCTACACGCTCTTTGCTTAGCTTGGAGATATGCACCATGCCTTCTTTGCCTGGAGCCACCTCTACGAATGCACCAAACTGAGTAGTCCTAGTGACTACACCTTCATATTCACAGTTTAGCTCTAGGTCTGTAGCGATAGTAAGGATCATTGTTTTTGCTTTTTCCATCATAGCCATATCTGTAGATGCTACAAATACATCTCCCTCATCTTTGATATCTATCTTGACACCAGTCTGAGCGATGATCTCATTGATAACCTTACCACCAGAGCCGATGACTTCTCTGATCTTGTCTGGATCTATCTTGAAGCTAATAATCTTAGGAGCATATTTGCTCAATTCTTTCCTTGGCTCTTTGATAGTCTTAGCCATAATCTTCAATATCTCTAATCTACCTAGTCTAGCTTGCTCTAGAGCTGTAGTAAGGATATTTCTATCAATACCATGAATCTTGATATCCATCTGGATAGCTGTGATACCTTTGGTAGTACCGGTCACCTTAAAATCCATATCTCCCAAGAAATCTTCCAATCCTTGGATATCTGTAAGCACTGCTACTCTATCACTATCCTTGTCTTTCATAAGCCCCATAGCGATACCTGCTACTGGAGCTTTGATAGGCACACCCGCGTCCATCAATGCCAAAGTGCTACCACAAGTAGATGCCATAGATGTAGAACCATTTGATGACAACACATCACTCACTGTCCTGATAGCGTAAGGGAACTCTTCTTCGCTAGGCAATACTGCCAATAATGCTCTCTCAGCCAATGCTCCGTGTCCAATCTCACGTCTACCTGGAGAACGAAGAGGCTTCGCCTCACCTGTAGTATAACCAGGCATATTGTACTGATGCATATATCTCTTGTATTCTTCTGTATCTAGTCCGTCTAGCTCTTGAGCCTCACTAATCATACCAAGGGTACAAGTAGTAAGCACCTGGGTCTCACCACGAGTAAATACGCCTGAGCCGTGAACTCTAGGTAATAGACCTACTTCGTTCCAAATAGGACGAATCTCATTGGTCTTTCTACCGTCTGGACGTATACCTTTGTATAAGATCTTGTGACGAACCTTTTCTTTCTTCATATTGTATAATACTTGACCGATAGCCTTAGCCTGCTCTGGATAAATCTCAGCAAAATGCTCTTGCACATCAGCATTCAATTCATCTTCAATATCGTCACGCACGTGTCTATCATAGCACTCCAACATCTTATCTACTTTTTCATCGGCGTACTCTCTGACTGCCTTGTCGATTTCTGCTGGGATCTCGTCAAACTCTATCTTGGTAGTCTTCTCTATCTTCAAATCTGCTACAATCTGCTCTTGGAAAGCTACTTGTTTCTTAATCTCTTCGTGTGCAAACATGATAGCGTCTAGCATCTGCTCTTCACTAACCTCTTTTGCACCTGCCTCTACCATCAAGATAGCCTCTTTGGTACCACTGACTGACAAATCAATAGTACTAGCCTCTAACTCAGCCACAGTAGGATTGACGATAAATTTACCATCAATACAGCCTATCTTAACTGCACCAGTAGGACCCTCGAATGGGATATCACTCACTGATAATGCGATACTGCTACCTAGCATAGCCAATGGCTCTGGCATAATGTCTGTGTCCACACTGAGTGGAGTAGCGATGATAGTGACATCATTGTAAAAACCTTTTGGAAACAAAGGTCTGATCGGACGGTCAATCAATCTGCTCCTCAATATAGCAGAATCTCCTGGTCTGCCTTCTCTCTTCTTCCATCCACCAGGAATCTTACCTACACTATACATTTTCTCTTCGTAGTCTACACTAAGAGGGAAAAAGTCCATACCTGGACGTGGTGCCTTAGACATAGTAGCGTTGACCATCACTACAGTGTCTCCACAGCGAACAATACAGTGACCATTAGCCTGACCACAATATTTGCCTAGCTGTACTACAACCTCTCTCCCGCCTATTTCTGTCTTGTAAGTTGCTTCTTTCATACTTCTCCTTTATATTAACCGACCATATTATAACACAATATCTAAAAAAAAGATATTGTTTTTGCTAAAGTTTATATAAAATTTGATATAAAAAAGAGTCAAATCGACTCTTCTTTTATTGCTGATAATCATCTGCCTTAGTCTTAGCGACCAAAGCTTTTACTTGCTGAGGAAGATTGGTATCTTCTACACTGATATTAAATTTCTCTTCATAGTCAAGCCATAGCTGACCGTAAGTCCTCGTAGTGCCTATGTCTACAAACACACCGTCCCAATCTGTCCATGCGAATGTAGAAGCTTTTTTTGATAAATATTGACCGAAGAAGCCCAATGAATCTATTACTTTTTTGTTGTCTGCGTTCACTTTAACAAAATCATCTATTTTTTCAAATTGCTCTCGACTCATCATATATAGTGCAATAGCACCTTTATTTGATTTTTGTAGTATCGGAGTATCTCCTGGCTTCTCTACAGAATCTACTATTTTATCATTTTCATCTAAATCCAACATTAAGAAACCATTACGTGCATATGATATTGTTTCTTTATCAAAAGTCTTGGCTATTAAGCATACTGCATCATCTGCTTGCTCAGACTTACTATTGTAATAATCAATAAAATCTACCAAATCAAAATTGAAGAAATTGTCTCCAGCTAATATCATGACATGGTCATATTCCATTCTCTTGTCTTCCATGTAGTCTTTTATATATTTCAAGTCTCCATTGGCGCCTAGTCTATTTTCATTATTTGTAGTATGATCAGATACCACACGGATATCTATATCAGAATCCTTATAATTATTGCACGCGTCTATCATTTGACCATAATACTTATCGTTTGTGAGCACCATAATCTCATCAATTACATCTTCACCCATATCTCTATTTACCTTATTTATCTTATCCAATAGGAAATAAAATATAGGTTTGATATTTCCCTGCTCATCATATACCTCTAAAAGAGTCTTTGGTCTACCTTGTGCCACACTCTCGATACGAGTGCCAAATCCTCCTACTAAAACTATCGCTTTTGTTTTCATAAATCTCCTTTTGCCTACTCTTATAGGTCTTATCAAGATAACAAATTACATTATCTTTGTCAAGGAAAAATCAATATATAAGTAATATTACATATGATTTGAGTATAGTGATAATAATAGTAAATACCAAAGTAGCAATGATCACCAAAAGGAAATAAATCAATACCTTGCATTCACGCAGATTGATACAGGTCTTAAAATAACTCCCACCTCTCATGATACACACGCACTCTGTAAGTACCAACGTATATAAAAATATTAAAAATAGTATGTACACTAATAATAACACAGCTAAAATGATACAATTAAAAAATCCATAGATCATTATCACGCTGATAAAAATCACCGTCTGGCTATACACAAGATACAGATAAAACACCACACCTAGTGGTATCAAAAACAATTTACAACCACATACTACTATTATCAGAAAAAATATACCTAGGCTCAAAATCAAACTAAATATCATAGATACAAAGCCTGTATCTCCCTTTAAAAACTTTATGTATGCAATATTTCCCAAATCGATAGTAAATACGCCACTACTAAAATTCATTCCAGCAAATACGCCCAATATGATAGCTACTATTGCCCCTAGTACTAGTATTATAAAAAATCCTTTTTTTCGCTTTATACAATCAAATAGCGAACTAAAAATCTGACTCATATTACATAATATGCTATTTTTTTACATTTATTAAATGGATAAACATTTCCCTAACCAATTTCATAAGATGAATTAGGTAGACAATCTACCTAAAAGGAGTAATATGTTTTTAAATAATAAGAATTGTTGCTGCAATAACCACTCTTTCTATCCATCATTTAGAAATCAAAGCAATGATAGAATCATATTTACTGGTATCACAGGCCCGACCGGTCCTACTGGAGCGATTGGTCCTCAAGGTCCTACTGGACCCACAGGATCGCAAGGCATTCAAGGAGTGACCGGGCCTACTGGACCTACCGGCGCAACAGGAGCTACTGGCGCAACGGGTGCCACAGGTGCTACGGGTCCCGCTGGCACCACAGCAAGCTTTGGTTCATTCTATACCACCGAAGAGCAATCTGTAGACAATGCCTCATTCCCTCTTACCAATGTAGCTGAGGTAAGTAATATGTCTATTGATACTGCTACTGGTATAGTGACTTTGGAGAATGAAGGATTTTATAAGATAGACTATGGTGTATATGCTGCTAGCAGTGCTACTGCTAGTGACTATATGGCTTTATTCTTAAATGGCACAGAAGTCCCTGGTACAGCAAGAGGATTAGAAAACAATACAATGATCAATGCTAGCATAATAATAGAAGCCTCTACTGCTACTAGCACACTAAATATTCAGATTGTATCTGAAAACGCAATCACTTTCCTAGACGACGATGGAATAAATGGTTATCTAGTCATCACTCAAATCGCATAAACAAAAAACTAGGCAACCGCCTAGTTTTTGATTAAATATTTTCTATCAAGAACATATCTTGAAATTGTTGATTATTTTCAAACAATTCATTGAATGTACCACTATCTACTATCTTGCCTTCATGTAAGAAATAGATCTTATCTACATTCTTTATAGTAGACAATCTATGTGCTACTATTACTATAGTGTGTTGTCCTTTCATATTCTCTATACTTTTCTGTATATGACTTTGTGCAAAATTATCTAGTGAGCTGGTACTCTCGTCAAATAATATTATTTTTGACTGTTTTAGTAGCGCTCTAGCTATCGCCAATCTCTGTCTCTGTCCTCCAGATAGCTTGATACCAGTCTCTCCTACTTTAGTGTCAAGACCATTAGGCATAGACCTAACATCTTCATCAAAGCAAGCACGCTTTAGAACCTCCCAGATTTCATCATCAGTAGCGTCTTTTTTCACCAAAAGAAGATTTTCTTTGATGGTCATATCGAAAATGTAAGGAAATTGATTAATAAGAGAAATATTGTCTCTCAAGGTCTCTTTTGTCAATGTCTTAATATCCTTATTATCTAATATGACTTTGCCCGCATCTGCTTCCATGAGTTTCGCTATCAAAGATAAAATCGTACTCTTACCGCTACCTGACTTGCCCACAAATGCCACTGTAGTATTGGGCTCTATCACAAAGGATAAATCTTTAAATACAGGCTCCTTCTTGATATGCTCTACTGGCTTTATTTTCTTGGTATATTCGTCTTGATTGTTGTCCTTTACCTCCGTGTATGCATATTCTACCTTTTTAAACTCAATTTTCCCTTTGGTATTTTTTAATATTTGTTTACCAAACCTATCTGCAGGATACAATGTCTCATCGTAAAGGCTAAACATACGATTGCAACTAACCGATATATCAGCAAACTCTTGCAACAAACTACCAGCTCCCCATACCAAATGGTAAAGATCGTTTCTATAAGAGAATAACAAAATATATGTAGCAATAGTGATGATATTTCTCTCCATGAGATGTATGCCAAGTATTAATATCAATACTCCAAACACTTCTATGACAGTATTTCTGATAGACCACAGATGACAGTCTTTCATATTAAATTCATAATTTGAGTTTTTTAGCTCATTGAGACTATCCGTAGATGTATCAAAAAGCTTTTCTTCTAGATTTAGCGCTTTAATATCCTTTTCACTCTTAATAATCTCTGTCACTAATGAATAAGTCTTGTCGTTTATCTTCCTATTTTTCCTACGATTTTTCTTTCTTATCTCTTGCCTAAAATACTCCAACACAGACAACCCTAATATTACACAAACATATAATAAACCAATTAACCAATTTAATGTAATGACATAAATTATTACTACTAGGCTAGTCAATAGTCCAGTGATATTATCCACTAGGCCTGATAGACGATTGAGCACATGCTCAGGATCATTCATAATCCTCATCATAAATGAACCAGTATTATTCTCTGAGAAGGTAGCTGATGATAGCTCAAAGCTTCTCTTGGTCAAATCCAATGAGATCTCTGACCATATCACATTAGAATATTTATAATAAATATAATTTGAAATCCACCAACAAACTCTCCTCAATACAGTAAGCACTCCTATCACTAAGAGTAGCCTTAAAGCAATCTCAAAAGCAAACATAGTAAGATGCGACAAACTCTCTGCGTACAATATAGTCATAAGAGCATTACAGCCACAACCTATGGCTACTAAAAATATATAGAAAAATATAGCCACCTTGTGTCTAGATAGATAAAAAGTTAATTTCTTTTTATTTTCTTTCATAAAAAATCCTCCTAAAAATAATTTGTAGAAGGATCTTTCTAAATCATGTCGAAGCCTTCCACATGAACAAATTTATTATTTTTGTCACCCAAATTGCTCATGACACAAGACCTCCTTTTTTACTATTATTTTAATAATAATCTTTCATTTGTTAAAAGTCAATAATATATTTTATTTTTTCAAAAATTTTTTGTACCATAATTTTATTATTATCTCTACCTATAATACGTAATTGATTTTCATTTCTTGCACAAGCTAAATATATGCTGAAATAAATATTTTGTTGTAAAAACAACACTTTTTAATGATTTGATATGTTATACTAAACTCACATATGGGGGTAATATGGAAAATATAGAATGGAATGGTTTTAAAGGTGAAACATGGAAAAATGAAATCAATGTTTCTGATTTTATAAAAGAAAATTATACTGAATATCTTGGTGACGATAGTTTCCTAGTAGAGAAATCTGAAAAGACCGCTAAGGTGTGGACAAAATGTGAAAAGCTACTCAAAAAAGAAATGGAAGTAGGTTTACTAGATGTAGAATTGAAGAAAATATCTGGTATAAATTCATTTAAGCCTGGATATATAGACAAGAAAAATGAAGTAGTCTTTGGGCTACAGACAGACAAGCCTCTAAAGAGAATCGTCAATGTCTATGGCGGACTTCGTATGGCTAAAAATGCGCTAAATGCTTATGGCAAGAAAATGGATAAGCGTGTAGAAAAAATCTTTAATGAAGGCATCAGGAAAACTCACAATGACGGAGTATTTGACGTATATACTCCAGATATCAGACGAGCTAGAAGTGCCGGTCTACTCACCGGTCTACCTGACGCTTATGGTAGAGGTAGGATTATCGGTGATTATCGTAGAGTAGCATTGTACGGTATAGATAGACTGATAGAAGAGAAAAAATTAGATCTATTGAAGCCAGAGCTAATATCTGTAGGCAGTGAAGAGCTCATCAGACTCAGAGAAGAAGTGAGTGAGCAAATCCGTGCATTGGATAGTATGAAAAAGATGGCTCAGGGTTATGGCTTTGACATCTCTCGCCCAGCAAAAGATGCAAGAGAAGCCTTCCAATGGACATACTTTGGCTATCTAGCTAGCGTAAAAGAAAACAATGGTGCTGCTATGAGTCTTGGTCGCGTGTCTACTTTCTTAGACATATATGTAGAGCGTGATTTGAAAACAGGAATACTCACAGAAGATACAGCACAAGAGCTAGTAGACCAGTTTACTATCAAGCTTCGTCTTGTCCGACACCTTCGTACTCCGGAGTATGATGAAGTATTTGCTGGTGACCCTACATGGGTGACAGAATCTATCGGCGGTATGTTAGATCAAAAACATAGCCTTGTGACTAAAAATTCATTTAGGTTTTTACACTGTCTTATCAATCTAGACCCTAGTCCAGAGCCAAACTTGACGGTATTATGGTCAAACAATCTTCCAGAAAATTTTAAAAAATATTGTGCCAAAATATCTATACTTACTGATAGTATCCAATACGAAAATGACGATGAAATGCGCCCTATATATGGCAATGATTATGCTATCGCTTGCTGTGTGTCTGCCATGAAGATTGGTAAACAGATGCAGTTTTTCGGAGCTAGGTGCAATCTAGTAAAATCTCTACTCTACTCTATCAATGGCGGTGTAGATGAAAAATCTGGAAAGCTAGTAGTGGAAGGTATAGAAAAAATGACTGACAAAGTCTTGGACTACGAAAAAGTCAAGAAAGCATACTTCTCTACTCTAGAGAAAATAGCCAAAATCTATGTAGATGCTATGAATATTATCCACTATATGCACGACAAATACGCATACGAGGCTGGACAAATGGCTTTACATGATAGCTTCGTAGAGAGACTAATGGCATTTGGTATAGCTGGATTGTCTGTTGCTACAGACTCACTATCTGCTATCAAATACGCAAAAGTGACTCCTGTGAGAAACGAGCAAGGTGTAGCTGTGGATTTCAATATCAAAGGAGATTATCCAAAATATGGAAATGACAATGATGATGTAGATAAAATCGCAGTGGAGATAGTAAAACATTTTATAAAATGCTTGAAAAAGAACAACCTATATAGAAACGCGATACACACATTATCCGCACTTACTATCACTTCAAATGTAATGTACGGCAAAAAGACTGGCTCTACTCCAGACGGTAGAAAAGCTGGAGAACCTTTTGCTCCAGGTGCCAACCCTATGCATGGTAGAGACTGCTCAGGTGCTCTCGCTAGTCTAAATAGCGTAGCAAAAATCCCTTACTGCAATGTATGTCAAGACGGTGTATCAAATACATTCTCTATCGTACCCAACGCATTAGGCAAAACTGAAAACGAACAGATCGACAATCTAGTAAGTATATTGAACGGATATTTCAAGCAAGGAGCTCAGCATATCAATGTAAATGTGTTGAATAGAGAAAAGCTAATCGACGCGATGAATAATCCTGGCAAGTATCCGACTCTCACTATCCGAGTGTCTGGATATGCAGTAAATTTCAACAAACTTTCTCGTGCACATCAAGAGGAAGTAATCGCTCGTACTTTCCACGAAAAAATTTAAAGATTATGATACAAGGAAGAATCAATAGTATAGAGACATTAGGCACATTGGACGGACCTGGAGTGAGGTTCGTCGCCTTTTTGCAAGGCTGTAAACTAAGGTGTAAATACTGCCACAATCCTGAGACATGGAATATCAAGGGCGAGTCTAAGATAATCACCTCCAGCGAGTTAGTAAATAAAATCGAAAAATATAAAAATTATTTTGGAGATAAAGGTGGTGTCACTTTTTCAGGAGGTGAACCTCTGCTCCAACCAGAGTTTTTACTCTCATGTCTAAAGCTATGTAAAGAAAAAAATATCCACACTTGTATAGATACCGCAGGTGTAGGATTTGGTGATTACGATGAGATATTGAAATATACCGATCTCGTAATATTAGATATCAAAGCTGTAAATGAAGATGAATACACCGAGCTTACTGGTCAACCGATGACTTTCTTTAGAGAATTTTTATCTCAAGCGATAAAAGCAAATAAAAAGTTTTGGCTTCGTCAAGTGATAGTACCTACTATCAATGATGATAAAAAACATATTGATTTGCTCAAAAGTTTTGCCTCTAATATCCCAAATGTAGAAAAAATAGAATTATTACCATACAAGACTATTGGAGTGCACAAATATAGAACATTGAATCTTCCATACAGACTAGAAGGAATACCTGAGCTTAGTCAAGAAAAACTAGATGAATTGAATAGATATTTAAATAACTAGGCAAAATTTTGCCTAGTTATTTATCATCCAATCTACATACACTCCATATCCACGAGTAGGGTCGTTGACAAATACATGTGTGACCGCACCTACGATTTTCCCATTTTGCACTATCGGACTACCACTCATGCCTTGTATGATACCGCCAGTCTTTTGTAATAACTCCTTGTCTGTCACTTTGATAGTCATACTTTTGTCATCAGCTGAGTTTTGTTTGTTTGCTTTGATGATCTTCACATCATAAGCTTTTACACCCTCATTATCCAATGCACAATAAATCTTAGCATCTCCTAGCTTTACTCCTAATCTACCACCTAAAGTAGCTGTCCTATCAGCGTCTATGATATTTTTATTTAATATATTGCCATATACTCCATACTTGCAATTTGTATCCGCTAGTCCTATAGCATCATCGCTAAGATTGATAGACGACCTTATCTCTCCCGGATTATTTTTTTCACCCTTTTTTATACCCAACAATCTACATTTGTAGATATTACCACTCTCGACTTCAAAATTTTCACCTAGAGAGCTGTCCACTATAGGATGACCGACTGCTCCAAAACGAAAATCCGACTGTTTTACATATGTGAGCGTGCCCACACCGCTCGCATTGTTTCTCACCCAAAGACCTAGTTTGTATTTCTGACTCAGTACATCAAAGACAGGAGTAGCTTTTAGCTCTATCTCTTGCTCACCGCGCTTCACAGTCAAAGAGATTTCTTTACCTGCAAAAGTAGGTAGATTGATAATCCTATCTATGTCTTCTATAGACTCTATCTCTATATCTTCTATCTTGATGATAGCGTCTCCGTCTAGCAGACCGCTATCTTTTAGAGGCTCTTTAGTACCATCGGCAGTGGCTACAGCATTGCTCCCCACACATATCACTCCTTCACTAAATAGGTTGAACCCCACTGTCTCTCCTCCTACATATACATCTGTGTCAGTGAGTAATCTGACATTGACTTTTTTGATAGTAAAGAAGTCAAAAAGTTTGATACTCATCACAGTATCAGTGAGCTCACCGTTTGTCGCCACTTTGATATTTTTAGGTAATTCAAAATTTATAAGCGATGAATATTCATCAGTATCGTTTACATGCTGTATATCACTGTAGGTCACCACCATCTCATCTGGTAAAGAATTTACTCTCTTGATATACGGTAGCAAAAAAGCAGTGCCTATCATCACAAATACTATGCTTAGCGATACGAATAATAGCTTTTTCAAGGCAAATCTCCTTTCCCCTCTATGTATTGTGCGTGAGATTTATTTTTTTATGTGCCAAAAAGTATTGACAAATTTTAGAATTTGCTTATAATATTTACTGTACCTTGGCAATAGTCGTACGAATTCTCGACGGCGACATTGTCATAGGCGAATATAAAAAGGAGAGAATTATGAAAATCAATAAGGCAGAAATCGTAAAGATGTATGGCAAAAACGAGCAAGACACAGGCTCTATTGAGGTTCAGATCGCACTACTAAGTGAGAGAATCAACAACCTTACTGAGCACCTAAAGGCTAATAAGCAAGACAAGCACTCTACTCGTGGTCTAAACAAAATGGTTTCTAATCGTAAGAAATTGTTAGACTACCTAGCAGAGCAAGATATCGAAAGAGCTCGTGCTATCAAAGCTAAGCTTGGCATCCGTGGTTAGTAAAGAAAACAATTTTCATATGAAAATATGTTTTGTTGTTAGACTCAAGCAAAAAAGGCGCTATGTAGCGTCTTTTTTGCTACCATTATATAAAAATTTTTTGAAAATACCTTGACATGAGCAAAATTTTTCGCTATACTAATATTCGTAATCTGGCGGTGTGGCTCAGCGGTTAGAGCAATCGGTTCATACCCGATAGGTCAGTAGTTCAATTCTACTCACCGCCACCAGGTCCCATGGTCAAGCGGTTAAGACACCACCCTTTCACGGTGGTATCAGGGGTTCGATTCCCCTTGGGACTACCATACGCATTGATATACGAACCAGACGTAGATAGAGCATATCTCGTTAGGAAACACGTTATATTGATGATAATTAACCACCCAAATAATTAAGGGTGGTTTTTTATTTGCAATTTTATGATAGTTGACTTAATTATAGTTTTTGTTTATACTCATTATAGTTTCAAATATAAAGGATATATATGGAAGAAAGAATTATTGATTTTTATAAACGTGGTCTATATGGTTCAAATTATAATGTAAAAAATAAAAACGATATAAATATGATTGCAAATTGTTGTTTTACTAATGCGTGGAAAGATATGGCAAGAACTTATCCAATCAGCAATCAAGAAGAAAGGATAGAACTAAAAGCAAACATATTAAAAGATTTAACTACTCAAATAAAATCTAAAAAATATACACCAAGAGAAATTATTAACAAATATACAAATGTTCAAAACCTTACTTTAGGTCAATCTCAAAAAGTTGTGAATATGTTTTTTAAGTATTTGTATACTTTTTCAGATTTAGAATTTATAAAACCTGAATATTTTTCAGATTGCGATTGTCCTATAGATAGTATCATTATAAATAGAATAAAAGAAAAACAATCTCAATATAAAGATATTATACTTTTACAAGATAGAGTCAAATACAAAAATAAAATATATGCGTGGAGCAAAATAGATAATTATGATTGTTATTTACAACTTCAAGAACTAATAGAAAATTTATCTCCAACAACAAAATTAGATTTTGATTTTGACGAGTGGAATTAAATAAAAAAGACACTTTGAATTAAGTGTCTATTTTTTTTCTTCAAAATATTCTTCTAAACCATCTTCAATCTTCTTAATAAACTTTATATAGTCTAAAACATTTTTATCTTTGCCATCTTTGAAGAATTTATAATTTGATGGATATTCATTATCAAAGTATAAAACACTTCGCTTACTTAAGAAAATGTCTAAAAGATATTGTTTGTGCCATATAACAAAGTCTGCCATAATACTTTGTAAAACAATATCACACAATTCAGGTTGTATATCAATAGAATATGCTTTTTCAAATTCACGTTTAGCAGTTTTATTTGTTGTTAAATATTTATAAAGTTTATCAGTTATATTTCCTGCTTTTTCAAGTCTTTCGTCTTCAGATAAGTTCTCATTATCACAAAAACAACTTTGTATATCTATTAACTCTTTCAAAAACTTAAAATATTTTTTTCTAATGTAGTTAAGATCTTCATTGCAAAAATAATAAGATTCTAAAAGTTTATGTTCTTTTTTGCCCTTACATACTTCTCTATACTTTATAAAATCGTCTAAAAACCACCAAAGATTAGCAAAGTGTAAAAGTAATAATATTCCCCCAGCTATATAATAAGTTTGAATAAAACCACCTATTGCTAATATCAACAAAATAGTAGTTATTATTCCGTGAATAATTAAAGGGTGTTTCCTTTCAAATTTTGTCTGATACCCATAATAAGCACGTTTATATATCCAACCTTTTACGTTCCAACACATATTATCTCCTGCAAAGAGTATAATAAATGATTTTTTAAAAGTCAATAGATAGGGACTAGTTAGTCCCTAAAGGTTAATAATATTATTGCTATTCTTATAATAGGTGGTAATATATGACAATACAAAAAGCAGTTGCGTTAAGATTAAGTAATTTAATGATTAAACACAATATAACTCAATATGAAGTTGCTAAAAGAATGTGTACTGATAAAAACACTATCAAACATATATTAAATGAAGATTATAAAAGTATAAAGTTTGATACTGTTATTAAGATTGCTCAAGCATTTAATATGACATTGCTTGAATTTTTAGACGACAAAGTGTTTGATTTAGAAAATATTGACTTATAAAAAACTGACTAATTAAAGTCAGTTCTTTTTTTATTTAATTATATCAGATAAGATTAACCAAGAATCAGAATGTATATCTTCGTTATAGTTATCTAAACAAATACATAACTCATTGCTATCTTCGTCAAATCTTACAACACCACCTTTAAGGTTGTTATCTTTCAAATATCTTTTTAATTCATTAAACTTTTTAGGTGTAAAGTTATCAATATCATTGCTTTCGCCATATCTACTAAAACTACCTTTAGTTTCAATTATCCACAATTCGCCATTAACTGATATTATATAATCAGGATAGAATAATTTATAGAAATTTGAATTATCAGGATAAACTATTGATAAATATTCTTCGCCTTTATCTCCATTTTTGTAGAACCAATCAACTGAAGAAGATTTTTCACAATACTTTTCAAACAATTTTTCAGATTGAGAACGAACTTCTGCTGAAGATAAATAACCATCATATACATTTTTTGAATATACTGATTGAACCTTTTTAGTTGAATCATAAGTGAAGTTTATAGAACGTGGAATAATAAATGGTTTTGTCGAAATTTTATGTAAATCTAAAGCAATTTGTTCTGCTTCCTTAATATCTTTATACATTGCATCTCTAAAACAATGTTTTAATAATTCAAAATTGTTAATAACAAAAGTGTATAATTGTCGAGTAGTTAAATCTAACAACTTTTTAGCATAAGGAACTTTATTGCTAAATAAGAACGTTAAAATCTTATTTGTTGTTACATAATCAAATCTTATCTCTTTACCAATCTTTGTAACACAATTCAAATACTCTCTACCTAATTTACTTAAATCATAATTTAATTGGAAATTTATTTTATCTAAATTGTTATCATTTGATAAATCTTCCACCAAACTTGAACCTGTTAATGCTGTTGCTAAAACATTGTCATTAAATATAAATTGATTATCTTTTAACTTTTGTTGATTAACTGATTTGTTACCATTTAATGAATATTCTTCTTTTAAGAAAGAAGCAATAACATTTAATGTTCTGCGAGAATCTTTTGTATCATATACAACACCACGTTGTTCTTTTACAAGTTTTATATCCTTATATTCATTTTTTAAGAATAGAGTAGTACGATTAAGTGCTTTATCTCCCATAGACTCTTTAACACCTGCAGTAAACTTCTCATCAAGTGTGTAAAGATAACAAGAATCAAGTAAGTCGTCATTATAATGTTTTGCTTCAGGCATACGTCTAATACGTCCAATAGTTTGAATTTCAAAATCTTCGTTCATATTCTCACGTAATTTTACAAGTATACTTGCTCTAGGACAATCCCAACCTGTCGCAACTGCCAACTTCATAATTAAAGCAATTTGATTTGAATTTTTTTCTTCAATATTTTCATTGTTAATATGTAAACCTGAAATTCTTAATGCTAAATCATTTTCATAATTTATGCCTTTTGATTCAAAATATCTTTCAACTTCAAATCTTAAATCTTCAGAATTGTTAGGTAATTGAACAATAATTAAAGGGTTAATATCTAAACCTAAATCAACATACCTTTGTTTTAATTCTTTTTGTTTATCCAATGCCTTATCTAACAAGTAAGTTGTTTCATTATCTGTTTCTACAAGTTTAGGGAAGTTTTCATTTATAACTAATAATTTTGTAATCAACCCTGCTGAAATAACTTCACTTTCACTAATATTGATAAGTTTTGCCTTTTGATCAATCTTTGGTGTTGCTGAACAACGAATAATCTTATTAGTCTTAAACATTTGAACCAATGTATCTGATTTTTCAGTAAAGTTTTGGTGGCTTTCATCAATAATAATCTTAAATTCCAAACCATTATCTAATGCTTTATCTATCTTATCATAAAAATTATCTCTTTCGCTACCACTAATAGCAGTATTGCCTTTTTTAGTTAATTTTTCCCAATTTATAAAACAACAATCTCCATCTTCAAAACCTGCAGTCATAATATCAGGTAACAATTTTGTCTTGGAGTTATGAATATATTTATCCATTTTTAATTTACTTTGTTTTTCCAATTCTGCTTTACCAGGTGTCAACCACACAAAAACAATATTTTTATGAGACATAATATATTCGTTCATAAAATGAGTTAATAAAATAGTTTTTCCACTTCCTGTTGGACTTTTCAAAACAATATTGCTTATAGAGTTATCTTCCATAGCATTATGAAGTTCGCCCATTGTTCTTAATTGAAAATCTGCTAATCTAATACTCATACTTAACCTACCAAATCTTTATAATAATAATCAGGTATATTATGAATCTCTATACCTTTATCTTCAAATAATTTTTCTTGTTCTCCTGTGGTTAAAACATTATGACTAATATATATATTTTTAATACCATCAGGTAAAGCAGAAGTTAATTCATCTAATTCTTCATTTGTTAAAATAATTTTTATGCTATCATTATTATCAAAGTTAATTGAATTTTCTAATTCTACAAGTTCTTTAGTATATTTTAATAAATCATCAGCATATTCATAATATAATTTATCAGAAATAGGCATAAAATTAACTTTCATATATTTCAAACTTGCTTTATAATCTTCACGCATAATTGCTCGTTTAATTCTTTCGTAAGTTACTTCACGACAAATATTGTTTTCATTATTAGTACACAAAATAAATTTTCTATTTCCACCATCTTCTTTGTTTAATTCCATCAAAGCGTGTCCTGTTGTTCCTGAACCAGCAAAGAAATCTAATACGATAGCATTTTTATTTTCAGAAATAACTGAATACAAACAATCATAAACGTTCCAAAGAGATTTAGGGAAATCAAAAGGAGATTCAGGTACAAGACTATTTATAATCTTTTTACCATATTCATTTGAATCATAACGAGAATCTATCCATACAGTTCTATAAGTTCCAAATGGTTTACCAAGTTCTATCTCATAAGTGTTCTTTGTTTTCTTAACTCTCAATAAATCTTTGATTTTATCAACGGTTTGTCGAGCATATCTCCATTTTCTTTCAATACCTTTAATGTCAATAGGATAAATATAAAATAAACCGTCAATATTTTCACATTGTTTAGGGTGTAAAGACTCATCATATAAAACGTCTCCAAAACCTAACACGTTTTCTCCGTCAGTAATAATTGGATAAAAACAATTTCTAGCATCAGTTCTTAAAGACTCTCCACCATTATCTCTTAAATTTCTCCAATCAATTTCAGATTCAGGAATTTTTCTACCACCAATAATTTTATCCCCTTTAGGAATAACAAAATAAGCAAACTCGTTTGTATATGAAAAGTTCTTTCCTTGTATACCTCTAGGATTATGAACAATAGTAACGCAAACATATTCATAACCCTCTCCAAAAATTTCTTCTAATAAAAGTTTCAATGTTGCAACTTCATTTTCATCAATAGCACAAATTAAAACACCTTTAGGAGTTAAAAGTTTTTTACACTCTAACAAACGAACGTTCATCATACTTAACCACTTGCTATGCTTAAAGGTATCATTTGAATCAACATAATCATTATTGTATTTCCAAGATTTATTGCCTGTATTATATGGTGGATCAATATAAATTAAGTCTACTTTATCCTTATGTGTTTTTGATAAAATTTTCAAACTTGAAAGATTATCCCCTTCAATTAAGAAATTAAGATTATCCCCATTATCTACAAACAAATCTTTTTCTTCAGTTAATACAGGAACGTGAGTTTCTAAAGTTTCATCAATAGATTCTTTATGTTCTTCAAATACTAAACCAAATTTTTTTGTTTTTATATCTTTTTCAATATCAGATATGTATTTTAATAAGTTCTCGGTATTTTCATCTTGTTGAGCATTAGAAATAAATTCTCTAATATATTTTATTTTTTCAATTAAAATTTTTCTTTTCTCTGCTGAAATATTACTCATAAATTTTCTCCATAAAAGATTATAACATAAAAAAAGAGTTTTGTATCTACAAAACCCTAAATTTGTTAAAAATTATATAATTTTTCCATAATTTTTCAATTTCTCAATCTCTCGTTGAATATAAACTATATCAATCTTTAGTGCTTGGATCTTTGTGTTGTTGCTTTCTAAATTGCGTTTATTCTTCATAAAATTAAGTTCTTTAATCTTACACTCTTTTTTATTTTTAGCAATCTTCAATTTGCAAATACGTCTTGCAACAATAATATCCATTGGTTCGTCTAACTCAACTTTTTTGCTAACTACATATAAGAGTAGTGTAATAAAACTAGCAAAGATTATCATTAAAATTATTCCCATATTTTCTCCTTAAAATTGTAAATTCCCACTGCTATCAAACCCATCATCAAAAGGTGTACAAATTTCAACAGGTTGTAGAGCAGGTATCTCATTATGTCTATCAAATATCAAAATCTTATTTCCATAACTATCAAATTCATAAACCTTACTTGTTCTTTTCAATAAACCCATCTTTATATCTATTTCGTCATCATTATCTTCCCACTCGGTTATTCTCTCATAATTCCACTTTCCATCTTTATCTACGTGGACTATAGTGTTTAATCTTCTATAGAAAGTTTGAAATATTGCAGGTTGAGTTTGTTGAACGTCTTTATAAAGTTCTTTAGGCGAATAGTTTGATATTATGTAAACATTATGATATGCACCATATTTAACACAATTCAGACCACGTAATTCTATAGGTTCTACGTTTAATAACATATTTAATTGACCTATTGAAATCTTACCTGAAAACTCGTCAAATACAATATTGTCTTGGAAGTTGTAGTTTGTAAACATTGAATTATCATAATGGTGTATCCAAAAGGAATTTTCTAAACCTAATTGTCGTCTAACTGCAGTTGACTTCCCAATACCTGATTTACCATAAATATAAGTAACTCGTATATCTCTACATTTATGTTTATATCTTTCAAAGTTTACTGCATATATACCATTTAATTTATTCATTTCCTTAATAAATAGCATAGGGAACAAACTTAATAATTCTTCTTGACTTGTTCCTGCTTTAATCAATTCCACAAACTCTTTTATATCAGTTCTTTCTCTTTCTTCTGCAAACTTACCTAATTCAAAAGGTCCATCAACTCTTGTATCTTTCTTTGAACAATATTCTCTGCATTGAGTGTTAGACCCTTTGGCTTTTTCAATATGTGCAAATGGCAACATATTTTTAATGGTTCTAAATCTTTTTGAACCTGTGAACACTATAAAACCCTGAAAATGTGGTGTTTGTTCTTCTTCGCCTTTCTCTAACTGAAATATACAATACTTAAAACTCTCTAAACTTTGAAAGTATTTAATAGCACTTTCTATATCCTTAAAGAAAGGTCTGCGAACTATATAATCTTTAGAATCAAAATCGTCAACTTTAATCTTTATTCTTACATACTTAAAATAGAAACAATCACTATCTTCTAATTCTTTCATAATTGAAGACGAGTAGTAGTCTTCTTTAATAGGTATGTCAGTTTTTTCAATATCTATTTCTTCAACGTTTTCTCCCAAAGGGTTATTTATTGTAAACACCCATCTTCTTGCTTGAGTAGATAAAGAGATTTCATTTTTTTCTTCCATAAAACCCCTTTTCTCCTTAAGTGCGTCAGTTTTTTTAGTAGGTGCGTCAGGGGTGCGTCAGTTTCAAAACTTGCTCTAAACCCCTATAAAATAGTGTGGTGCGTCAGTGCGTCGCAGTTAAAGGGTAATACTACACCTTTAACTGCGACAATCATTATTGAATCACACACTAACGATTTAACCATTTTCTATATATTTTATATCAGAAGTAGGTGGTAACCTTACTTCAATGACTTCGTCAGGGTTGCCATTAGGCAACGAATAATCTTTTTTTACATATCCATCAGTCCCTGCTTTCTTTAAAGTAGGCATTTCAATAAATACAGGGTTCTTCTTATCAATAACCTTAAGACCTTTCTTAAAGTCTTTCATAAGAGATTTTACTGAAGTTCTTTCAAAACCTTTAGGATATGCTCGTTTATTAGCAGATATGGATAACCATAACTCGTCTAAACTTTTTATTAACTTTGCTTTATGCTTTAATCTTTCCATTAAAGGCACATTATCAATTTCGCTTAATTCTTCAAACATAATTTCTCCTAAAAGTCATATACGTCAGGCATTGGTTTATCAAACATTGAAGTAGGAACTTTCTGCTTTTTAGCAGTTTTTAAGAACCCATCAGGCATTTGATAACCAAATTCAGACGCAAAATTATTTATATCTTCTATAGTTTTTATTTCAGGGAAGTGTTCAATCCTAAAATCTTGATTTTCTCTACCCATAAGGTGCAAAAATTTACAAAAATGACTATCATAATTGTCATATACACACATATCTATTATGAGTTCATATTCTTCACAATTAACCTTTTTAGACGTTTTTTCAAACAACTCTACGTCTCTATTATTTTTCCACTCAATAACAAATAACTTATGACCGACAACATTTCCTTTCATATCTTTAATTTCTTCACACTCTTTTTGCAAGTAAATAAACCTATTTGTGATTCTTCTTAAAGGTGTACAAATATCCCCAAAATATTGAGTATCAACCACCATATCCAAATATGCTTGTCTCATAGTTTTTATATAACCAACATAACGCATAGGGAATTTATCCCACTCATAAGAGTCAAAGTATAATTTCCCTTCAGTTATACACATTAAAGCATAAGGTGGTAGTAAATCAGTCTCGTAGTTCTCGTCATAGTAACCAATTCTAAAAGGGTTTACTACATAATTCTTCCTATTAGGTATTTCAGTATTTATCGTGTTAATAGGGAAGTTTGAGAACAACAAATGACTATAATTCTTTGAAAAATGAAAACCATAACTATTATAATTGTCAACAATATCCCAAGACTTCTGACAATCAAATATTCCATTAAGCATTTTACCTATCGCAATTCTTACTAATAATAAAGTCTTTCCAAAACCTTCATCACCTGAAATGATTATTTTTCCAATTCGTTTGTTATAATTTATAAAATCTGCAAACTTTTTCTGCATAATCTATATTTCCTTAACCTATCTCATCAGTATAAAAGTAGTTAATCAATTATATAAGGAGCAAAATGCTCCTTTTCGACAATCTGCTATCAGGTTAATTAAAAAATTGTTTTCTCAATGCAGTAGCAGAAGTAGGTTTTGCCATACCTGTAGTTTTGCGTTTATAATTAGGGTTTTTATACTTAAATGCGTTTTGTTCTTCAATAATTCTTTGCCCATAACCACGCATTAACAATTTGTCTCTTTCAGACAATTCGCCCAATACTTGTTTGTTAAATGCTAAATCATTTCTTTGTTTAGCAGTTGCTTTGTAATAATTATGGCTGTGCATAATATCTGTTACTTTACCATTTTTTGACTTAAATGTTCTTTCCATTTTTTCTCCTATATTGTCTTGCTCGACTATTTTATTGGTATCTGCGTTGTAGATATAATTTTTTGCTAGAAAGTTGTAATGCACTTCATTATTTGTAATTTTATTTATAGTAACCAAGTTACTATCAAAACCTAAATTTACGTGCTTATAGAACTTATCTAATAATACTTGTTGATTTTTCATTTTTCAAATTCCTTTATTTCTTAAGGTCAGTTTTCTTAAGTTCTTTATAGTGTTTGTAATAGTTATCAAGTATTTTACGAGTAGAGAAAGAATCAGTCGCAAACAACACAACTTTTGTACTATCACATAGTTCATAACGAACACAAATGTATGTACCCATAATCTCTCCATCTTCATTGACGTTCAATTCTTCTACAAGTTTTTTACTTTTGATAAAATCAGTCTCGCCAATATCCTTAAAAGACATACAAATTTCAAACAACTTCTTATCGTCCTTAAACTCTAAAACTTTACCATTATATAAAGTTACGTCAACAACGTGTCTTTCGCCAAAACGATTTGAAATAGTCCTAAAATTGATACTTCTAACCATATCGTTCAAGTCTTCTCTTACAACAACTTCTTTTTCAGTTTTAATAGATTTTTCTTCCATAATTGCTCCTTATAAAATAAATAAATTTGAATATATGTTTTTTCTAAACATACAAACTCATAAACTACTTTCAACGTAATGGCCACTTCGTATCCAATAGTTTAATGGCGAGAGAAGTGAGAATCGAACTCACTTGTGTCGGAAATTTAAGCAGAAACACAAAAACCTTATTCTCTCGTATAAGGTGGAATTATCCACCTTAATTATTAAGTTGCAGAAATTTCTGCTAAATATTGTTCATAAGTATATCCCCATTTAATTCCCCAATTATTATTATCGGTATATTTTGAATCCCAATTCTTATCAAATGTTGATGGTTCACTAGCAACTTCAAAATAAACGTATGACATACTACTACAATATCTATTGAAAACAGCATATCCCATATATGTAACCGATTTAGGAATAAATAAACTTGTTAAACTTTTACACTCGTCAAACGCACCACCACCAATGTATGTTAATGTTGTTGGTAATGTAATATTATCTAATGCAAAACATTGATAGAAACAATCTTCGTCAATTTTTGTTAGACCACTTGGTAATTCGATTGTTGGCAACGATTCACAACCATTAAAACAATCAGCACCCAAAACAGTAAGGTTTTTAGGCAAATTAACTGAAATTAAGTCATCACAACCATAGAAAGTATGAGATAACAATTCAGTATATTTTGCAGTTTCAGGGAAGTTAATATGAGTCATTTGACTTGCTCCAAAGAACATATATGATGGTATCATTTCAACATTAGCACCAATATTAAATGTTAAATTTGCGTCTGCCCATCTGTCAAAATGAATAGTAACACAATGGCTACCATTTCTATTCAATACTGCATTTCGACAATTATAATTAACCACTTGTGTTTCAGTTGAGAAGAAAGCATTATAATCGATATATTCAATGTTTTCTCCTAAATTTATTTCTAGGACTTGCTCAACACTACCACAAAAATATCTTGGTAAACGTTTAACTTTCTCTAAAAAGTTCATAGTTAGACCATTTGCTGAACCAAAATTATGACCAATAGCATTTTGCGTTACTGATGGATAATCAGGCAATGTAGGTATGTTATAATTAAGGACTTCAACACCTGTACAATAATCAAAAGCACTATGTTCCAAAGTTGTAATATTGTCTTCTAATGTTAGCGTTTTCAAACCACTACAATATCTAAATGCCCAACCCCTAATAGTTTCAACATTAGATAAATCAATAGACTCTAATTTGCTACAAGAAGTAAAAGTATAAGATTTAATTTCTTTTAATGTTGTAGGCAAATGTACTGATACAAGTTTGTTGCAACCTGAAAAAGCATACTGCTCAATAGATGAACAAGATTCAGGTAAATTTAACATAGTGAGTGAAGAACTTGTAAATGCACCTTTACCAATACTTTCTACTTCATTATGGAAAATAAATTCATTATTAAAACCTGTAAATACATAAGGTTTAATATTCTTTAATGTTAAAGGTATAATAATTGTTCCCTGTAATAATTCATTGTTGATAATAATACTCTTTGAAGAATATACAGGACTCGACTTTTCGTCTACAAAATCAATATCACACCATTGTTCTAAAGTTCCTTTATATACAACTTCAGTTATTGAAGCAGTATTAAAACCTAAACCGAAAGCACTTGAACCAACTGATTTCAATGAAGTAGGCAGTGTAACACTCAATAAACTAGCACAATTATTAAATGCTGTTTTTCCAATACTTACAACACTTTCAGGTATAACAACTTTTACTAAAGCAGAACAACCATTAAATGTACTATCTGCGATTGAATTTATATCACTATCAATTCTTAATTCTCCTGCTATACGTTTATAATTTGCTCCTGCAGATAAAACGTTATCAGTTACTTTCAAATAATCATAATGTAACAATTCTTCCCAAGTATATGTTAATCTTCCTGTATCAGAATTAAATAAACCATAAAGGTTATTATATACAGGTCTAAAAGTCGTATTGCTTGTAACAATATAATTACTAATATCTAAAGTTGAAACACCATCTATAGACCAACCTGCAAATTCAAACTTATCTTTAACAGGATCTTGTGGAGCAGTCGCAAAGTTGTTTTCTTCAATAAGTTGAGTGTCTATAACTTCGCCATCTACTTCAAAGATAACATTATAATTTCTTGTAACGTCTGCTACAAATTTTGTAGTTTTAGTTATTTGATATGTAGATAAATCTACTTGTTCGCCATTAAGAGTCCAATAGTTAAAAATAACATTTTCAGTTGAAACAGGATCGTCAATGCTTACAAAACCATTTTCGTCAACTTCTTTAATCTCATATACACTATTGTCAAATTCAAAGATTGCAACTGAAGAATTTGTGTTTTCCAATTCAGTAATATATCTTTCATAATCTTCAACTGATTTTTCCAAATTTGTAATTCTATTATTTAATGTATAAATTTCATTGCTTGAATTTGCAAGTTGTGTATTTAATGTTGTTAATTGTTCATTAAGATTTGTATTAGATTCCTGCAATTCTTCAATTAGAATTTCATTATTTGCAATTTCTTTTTCTAAATCAACGATTGTATTATTAAGACCTGCGATTTCTTCATTTTTAGCAGTTAGTTGTTCATTAAGACTATCAATTTGAGAGTTAGCATTAGCAATATCTTCTTGCAAATTAGTCTTTTCAGTTTCTAAAACTGCTTTTTGAGTTTTCAATTCAGAAATCTCTGCGTCTTTATTTTCGCCACTTGCTTCTAAAGTTGCAATTTGATTATCTAAAGTTTCAATGTTGTTTTCTAAAACTGCTATTCTGCTTGATTTAGTTGCAACGTCATTTTCTAGAGTTTCAATCTCACTAACAAGATTGTTAATATTTGTACGCAATTCACTAATATCAGAGTTCAAAGAGTTAATAGTTCCATCTTTTGCTTTATTAGAATCAGTCAATTCTGCAATAGTAGAAATATTTTTTGCTTTTGTATCTTCCAATACTTGAATATCAGTTTGCAAGTTTTGATTTTGCTTTGTTATTCTAGCAACTTCTAAATTCAAAGTTTCAATGTTAAGTTGGTATTCGTCTACCATTGTCATATAATAACTTAACTTTTCTTTTAATTCAGTTTCAGTTTCAAAACCATCTTTATATCCATCATCATAAGAATCTTGCACGTCTTCTTGCGTGTAATATTTATTTCCTGTAATAAGTCCCTGAATAGCAGGGTAGTATAGGTATCCGAGAACACCAATAACTGCCACTGCAACAATGGATAAGATAATTGCTATTCTTTTTCCTACCGACATATTTACCCCCTATCAACGACTTTAACAACAGCACCATTTATATTTGTATAAGCAGTTAAATATGCCATAGAATCAGCATTGTTTGTTGAAGTGAGTTTTAACGTTGTACCACTAGCATAATATTCTATACTAATATGAACGTCTGATACTGCAACTTCCAAACCATCTAAATCATAAAAGGCAATACTTAAATCTCCTGAAATCTTACCACTAGAACATTGAATATTATTCAAAGGTTGTCCATTAAATAAAATTAAATAATCTTCGTTTTTACCATCAAATTCAGTTGGTGCATAAGTTTCTATCAATTCAAAATTCACATAATCTTCAGAATCAAAGACTATTGAACCTAAATCGAATTTAGAAATTTCGACATAATCATTTTTTGTTTCAATCGTTATTGCTTTGCCAAATTCTTTGCTTTCAACACTAAACAATTCCACTAAATTCATTGTGCAGAATAGACCTAAAATGATAAGAACTGCACAAATTAAGTAATGATACCATTTCAAAATCATAATTCTACCCCCGAACCATCATTGATAATTGTTACATTTTCAGTTGTAATAGAAGTCAAACCTGTATCTTTCAAAGAATTTGCCAACAACTTAAAGTCTCTTTGTGAAGCACTTTTAATTGTTAATGATTTAATTTCCATACCACTTAATGCAAAATAGTCAAAACCTAAAGGGTTTTCATAGTTAATGTTTGTAATATCAAAAACAATGTTAATATCAAGATTTTCAAAATTCTTTAGTTCTTCAATAACGTCTAAAGATAAAGAGTAGTAATATCCACTTTCAGAAGTTACATATCTTTTTTCAAAATCTTTTTCGCTAATAGTATATTGAGTATTTGCTTTCCAATAATCAGCGTCTTCGCTTATACCACTAATGTTAAATTGACTATCTCCAGCAACTGCTTCAAATATAGATTGTTTTGCCCAAACCATACCACGATTATCATAATGACAAGCCATAGTAAAATAACTATTTTGTAATGTATTAACCCCTACAGGTTCTCCTGCAATTTGCCCATCTTCATTGATAGGATAAATATGCAAGAAATCTCCCAAGTCAATCAAAGGAATAACACCATCTCCTGTGCCATTGCTAAATGACTTGATAATTTGTTTAACTTTTATCAACAAATCTTCAAAAGTGTAATTATAAGTGTATGTTTCATAGTGATTCCAATGTTCTTCACGAGAGAACATACCCCAATCAGTAAATACTGCTTTGAAGAAGTTTCCTGCTGATTTGCCCAAGTCAAACCCTTTTGTTGTTACTGAATAAGTACCATCTAATGCAACTGCATAAGTTGTACCATCAATATCAATAATCATTTTGTCTCCCCACTCATACTGATGCCCTGTTTCAAAACTCAAGTCATTGTATTTGTTGTATTGGAAGACATTGCTTTTTTCTTCATTAAACACATAAGGAACAACATTGCCATTTTCGTCATAAACTAATTGAAAACCACGAGAATATACTGCTTGTTTAGATATTCCACTATAGCAGTTAAACAAAAGTTCTACGACTTCATAACCTGTTCCATTTATGTTTGCATAATAATTCGCTTCAATCACAGGCAATTCTTCTTTAGTAGCAGGATCAGTGATATAAGTTGCGTATGTAGAAGTTACTGCTGATGGTATCTTATTTTTACCAATAGTTTTGTAATAAACCCAAACACAACTCATTAAAAGCATAAATGCAGTTACGATAATTAAAGCGACATTAAATATTGTTAATGTTATTTTTTTTGCTTCCATTTATTTCAATATTCCTTTATTAAAACCAAAGAAATTCAAAACTTCTTCCAACCAAGCGAGTATATCCCCAAGTCTATGACTTAACCAAGATAACCCACCAAATATCCAAGTGCCTGTAAAAACGAATATTAGTGCGATAATCACTAACCAAATAATAGTTTTCATAAATTTCAAATCTCCCTTATTGCCTAATTCGACTTTTAGACAATTATTTTTTTATCTATATCTTCTTAATGCTAATTGCAAACCTTTCTTCAATTTCTTATCCTTTTGAATATCATTTATAGAAAGACCTAATGCTTCTAAAGTATCAGTCAAGTCTCCTGTATAATCATATTCGTGGTTTGCTAGTTCATAAGAAAACATATCTTTAATAAAACCACTACCATCTTTGTCAGATTTAATAGCGAGTTCCCTTTCTTTTTTATGTCTATTCAACATATCCATATATGCTGATTTATCAGTTTTACGAATAAAACCACCAAAACCAATTCCTATAACTTTATCAGTATCAATAGGTTTCAAACCTAATTGTACTAATTGGTCTTCAAGTTGTTTCTGATTAAATGCAAAACCTACAGGAAAAGCATTATATTCAGTTTGTTGTCTATTTCTTAATTCATTGTATAAATTCATTTTAATATCTCCCTGTATCCCAATTTTCTTCCATAGGGCGAGTAGAGTAACCTGTAAAACGTTTTTCTCTACCCAAACCTAAATAAAAATACCTTTTGCCTTTCATACCAAATTGAGCATATAAAGGTTGGTATCTATCATTAAAATTTACGTGAGTATAAGGTTCGCCCATAAGAAATTGATTTGTATAACCTGCAATTAAATTCATAGGTTCTCGTGGTGGTAAACAATTCAACATTTCAAAATACTTTGCTCGTGGTATTTCTTGTATACCTGCTCTCCAATTTATTTCCATATACAACCACCTAACAAAGCACAATTCCACCATATTGAGATTTAATATAGCAAGTGCCAAATTCACTAAATGCAGGTTCTGAAATATTGTAAGCATAAATATATGCGATTCCATTTCTTAAATCATAATCAAATTTTTCAGGAGAGTCTGCAGTATCTTCTGAAACATAAAGCATATACAATATATCTCCAAACTCTCGTTTAGCACGATAACAATGATAAACCTTTACACCATACTTGCTATATTTCTTTTCAAAGTCTGCAACAATCTTTTTTTCGTGTTTGTCTAAATAATATAAAATACCATAGTATTCAGATTTCCAAACCGATTCAGTAAGGTTGAAGTCTCCGACAGGACTATCAAACCCATTATTCATAAGTCTTAATGCTCTCATACGACGTAATGCTTCTTTTTTTAATTCAGGTTTCATTATTTTTCTCCTTTGCCAAATAGTTCAGCAATGGTTTTATCAATGCTTTTTTCTAATTGGTTATAAATTCGTTTTGATTCTTCAACATACTTTTTAGAAATTAAACCATCTTTAAGGTCAATATCTAACATAAGTTTTTTATAAGATATTAGCAATTTCACGTCTTCCAAATTATTTCTAGTTACACGTAAACCATAACTAACGTTTATCAATTTGTCAGGGTGCTTTGCTTGTTTGTAATAAGCAGATTCAAAAATTGAATTTGCAATCTTTGAGTCATTTTGTACGTGTTTTTGATATTCTTTCATTTTTTCTCCTATAAAGTTTCAGGTGGTATTAAATACGCCTTTGCCCATTTCTTTTCTGCATATTTGCGAAGAACAATACAATAAAACCCTTTCCAACACTCACTTTCAGCAAAGTCTAATGCTTTCATATAGTCATTAAAAAAAGTAGAAGATTGCACTTTGTTATTTCGCAATGTTTTAACAATCACACACTCTCTCACGTTGTTCTCCCAAACTTTTCAACAAGTATCAAAACAAAGTTCTTTCAAACAACTTTCTAATCAAATGTTATATCTACAACGCAACTTTTAACTATTAAAACAAAATTCCATAAATGCTTTGAAAGAGTCGAAATCAGTTTCTTCCAAATTCTTTTCTCTACAATATTCGACAAAATCTGATTTAGTAAATCGTTCTTCAGGTTCTCGAGTATCAACTTTGATAATTCTATATCTGCCATCAATGACTGAATTTCTAATCAACGCACTTCTCAAAGTTGTATATTGTAACCCTGTCATTTCAGTTAATTCTGCAAAGGTTTCAGCAACCATTAAAGGAAGTTCAAACTTGTCTGCAGTTACTAATAAATAAACATAATCTTTTTTCATATAACTTTCTCCTTTTTCTTTTCCCTTAACGTCTTAATAAAATTGATAAGGGAGAAATCAAGCATACGAGTAAGATTGTTTATTGCACGTTTACCATCTTCTTCGGTCTCTGCTATAACCATCATCTGACTATCAGTAACCTTTCCATCTTCGTCATTTTCAACAACAATCAACACTCTCAAACCCAATATCTCCTTTTTCAAAATGTGTAATTCGTTACACACATTATACACCATAAAATCAAAATTGCGTCATTTTTGTGTCATTTTTTACACAAATTTTTCAAAAAATGTGTATTTATTTACACAAAACACTTGATTTTCAATGAAAAATATGTTAAAATGTCAGTAAGGAGTTGAAAAATGAAAAACATATTGTATGATTTAAGAAAAGGTAAAGGTATGACTCAAGAAGAAATCTCAAAATTATTAAACCTAGACAGAGCAAACTATTCTCGTTTAGAAAATAAAAAAACGTCTTCAATATCACTCGAGACGTTAAATAAGGTATCTAATATTTATAATGTATCTATAGATTACTTATTAAAAAATAATAAGGACTATCCTGCGAAAACAGGTTTTAAGATACCTGTTTTAGGATCTATCCCTGCAGGGATACCTATAGAAGCAATAGAAGACATTATTGACTATGAAGAAATTTCAGAGTCTTATGCGTCTTCAGGAGAGTATTTTGGACTAAAAGTTAAAGGAACAAGTATGCAACCAAGAATAATGAACGGAGACGTTGTTATTGTTAGAAGACAAGATAGTGCTGAAACAGGAGACGTTTGTGTTGTTATGGTTAACGGATACGAAGCAACATTAAAAGCAATCAAACGTACTGAAGATGGAATAACTTTAATTCCTTATAATACTCAATTTAAGGAAATGTTTTATTCTAACCAAGATATTGAAGAACTACCTGTAAGGGTTGTTGGTAAAGTTATCGAACTACGTGGAAAATTTTAATAAAAGGAAAATCAAATGAAAAAACAAGCAGTCATTTACGCAAGATATTCAAGTGATAAACAAACTGAACAATCTATTGAAGGTCAATTAAGGGTGTGTAATGAGTTCGCTGAAATGCAGGGTTATGAAATTCAAAGAGAATATATAGACCGAGCAATGACAGGAACAAACGATAACAGACCTTCATTTTTGCAAATGATAAATGACGCAAAAAACAAAGATTTTCAATATATTATTGTTTATAAATTAGATAGATTTAGCAGAAATACATACGATAGTACATTTTATAAACACAAACTTGAACAATATGGTGTTAAGGTCGTTTCTGCAACTGAAGCAATAAGTGATTCAATGGAAGGCAAACTTATTGAAAGAATTTTAGAATCAATGGCAGAAATGTACTCAATAGACTTATCACAAAAAGTTAAACGTGGTATGCGAGAGTCAGCATTGAAAAAACATTATTTAGGGGGAAACCCACCTTTAGGATATAAGGTGGTTGATAAAAGGTTAGTTGTTAATGAAGAAACTGCACCTTATATTAAATATGCTTTTGAACATTATGCTAAAGGAGACTCTATAAAAAGCATTATATCTCACTTAACTAATAATAATATTTATAGTTGCAAAACAACACCTTTTACACATAATAGTCTAAATAGAACATTTAAGAACAAGAAATATTTAGGTATAATGGAATATGATGGTAAAATAATTGAAGATTATTGCCCACAACTAATTGAACAAGAATTATTTGATAAGGTACAGGAAAAACTTGCCGAAAATAAACAATACTCTGCAAAACGCAAAGCACACGAGCAATTTGTTCTTTCAGGTCATTTGTTTTGTGGTTATTGTGGTTCTTCAGTTATTGGAGATTCTGCAACAGGACGAAATGGAACTACACATAGTTATTATTCTTGCAGAGCAAAAAGAAACTTGCACAAACATTGTGAATTAAAATCTAACAATAAACACGTTCTTGAAGAAAGAGTTATAACCCAAACAATAATAAATTTGCTAAAAGATAAAACAAGAATTGTCAATATGGTTTATGATACACTCAACTCAACTGCTGAAGACTTTAGAATTAAAGATTATGAAAATCGAATTAAAAAAGTTGATAAAGATATAGACGAAGTCTTTAATCAATTCAGAATAGCAAAAAGTCAAGTTCTTATTGATAAACTTAACAAAGAAGCAGACGAATTAACTGAACTAAAAGAAATATACACAAAAGAATTAAGAAAGATTAAAAAACTTGCAATGGTTAAATTGTCGAAAAAAGAAGTTGAAAAATATGTTGAAGCATATATCGAATTAGGAAAATCTGAAGACATTGAAGAAAAACAAAAATTCGTTAATACCTTTATAAATGTTGTTTATATATACAACAATAGAACATTGATTTATCTTAATACTGACGCAGACGAAATTAACTCGTCAATCAGTTATGAAGACTCAAAAAAAGACCTAGATTATTATTTTGAAAACCGAAATGTGCAAAATTACTATTATGATAATAATAGTAAAAATGGTTCGGATATAAAAACCTGTGGTCTACCAATTTTAATCTCTATCTTTTGATAGAGATTTTTTCATTTTTACAAAAAGTTGATAATTTTATAAATTTTTAATACAAATTTATGATTTGTGTGATATAATTTCGTTATAGGAGAAATATTATGAAAAATATAATTATTACTGGGGCGGCTAATGGTGTTGGTAAGGTAATCGCGAAATTATTACAAAATGAAAATTTAATTTTAGTTGATAGCGACAAACTAAATTTAGAACAAACTGCAAAAGAATTAAATAAAAGATATTTTGTTTGCGATTTGACAATAGTTAATGAGATAAAACTTTTAAAAGATTTTGTAATGAACAACTTTAAAAATGTCGATACATTAATAAATTGTGCTGGTGTGTGGACAAAAGGTGAGTTATCTCAATTATCAAATTCTCATTTTAAGAAACTAAACGAATTAGAAAAAATTCAAAACTTAATAAATACAAATGTTTTTGCCACAATTGCCATGATAACAGAATTTTCGCCAATTATGATGCAACAGCATAAAGGCCAAATTATAAATATCAATTCTCAAAGCGGAGTGGAAACTGAAGAGTTTTGCCCTATCTACAATGCATCAAAACATGGCACATATAATTATAGAAAAGCAATTCAAAGAGATTTGGCGAAACATAATGTTAAAATTACTGATGTTTGTCCAGGACTTATAAAAACTGATTTTTATATTCATGCAGAAGATGAACTTCCAAACGAAATCATGAAACTTGGATTAGACCCTGAAGATGTTGCTAATTGCGTTAAATATTTGTTAGATTTGCCACATGAAATAACAATACCTAGCATTGAAATTAGAAACATAAAAAATTATTAAAAATTCCCAAATCATAAACAATCAACTTTTACACTCATAAAATTTTTATTATTCGTAAGTTTGTAAATTGTAAATCTTTACACTTTGAAATTGCAAAATTTACATCAATTTTTAAACTTTGATAAACTTTTATCAAATTGTAGTTGATAATTAACAGTACACCTTGGGACTACCAATTTACACCACATATTGTGGTGTATTTTTTTTATTTATTTCTCTTGATATTTTACTTATTAACTTATACGCCATCTTTGTATTCGTTACTTTTTTAAGCTTTTGTTTAGTTTCTTTCGTTTGTTCTTCTGAAAGGATTATTAGTCAAACAAATAGGGACTATACAGTCCCTAAAGTTTAATAATTTTATTGTTATCCTATACTTTGAAAAAGGTGGTGTGTATGACAGTTCAAAAAGCTGTAGCAATAAGATTATCAAATTTAATGATAAACAACAATACGACTCAATACGAAATTGCAAAAAGAATGAATACAGACAAAAATACTATCAAACACATTCTCAATGAAGATTATAAAAGTATTAAATTCGATACTGTTATCAAAATAGCACAAGCATTCAATATGATATTACATGAATTTTTAGATGATAAAGTATTTAATTATGAAAATATTGATTTGTAAGCTGTATTATTTAAAAGGGAGATATTTATGACTATACTCTCTGCTTTTTTTATTTCGATTTTTTAGACAAGCTACGTACTCTAGTGATGTAAAAAACCACAAGTCGCCCATCTCGACCTGTAGTTTTTTAGTTATATTCTGATTATTTTAAATTACAATTTTCTGAATTGTTATATTTTTTAGTCATTGCATCAAAAGGTTTACTAAAATTATACATTTTAAAAAGTTCCTCAGAATAGTTATCCACACTATCATTTATAAATTCTTTAAGATTGTTGGAAATATATTCAATGATATTGTCTGTAATTATGTTTTTTCTTCCATTTGGAGTAAGAATACTAAAATTATTATCAATTTGTTCGATGTTTAAAACAATTGTTTGTTTCTTATATTCAAAAACGATTTTTTTAGCTAAGTTTATTTCAGTTATCAAACTCATATCTATTTGGTGACCTGTATAATGTTCTATCTCATCAATACACATGTTTAATGCGTCTTGTTCATTTCTTCCAACCCCAGCAGCATGTCCCCAATCATCATATTCATCTTTAAACATTAAATTTGTTTTAGCGGAATATGAAGTATTTCCCCAAGTATTGTCTTTGGCTAATTCAATCACAATATTTAAAGATTTAAATTTTAGATTTAAGTACTTGTAGTTGTATCTATATTTAAACATAATTTCTCCTATAACAATCCAAATGATACAATGATAATTTCTTTTGCTGAGATTTCTTTTTTATCATTTGACATAAAAAACAGTATGCTAATGCATACTGTCAAAGTCAATATTGTAAATAGGGTCAAAAATACCCAACACATCTCAACATGTTTTCTAAAATCTTTGTATTTAAAAACCATATCAGATCTCGTTTTCATTGTTTTTGATTTTAACACCGAAAAATTTTATTGTCAAGATATTTTGAAGAATTTTTATAAAATTTCTATACCTAAAGATTGGCATAGAGCAATGTTTTCATTATCCCAGTATGAAGCTTGTACTTCTCCGATATGCGCTCTGCCCAAGAGTAGCATACACAACCTACTCTGTCCTATGCCTCCTCCTATAGAGAGAGGTAAGACCTCATCTAAAATAGCCTTGTGATAAGTATATTCCAATCTTTCGAAATGACCCGATTTGTCTATCTGCTGATACAATGTTTCCTTATCTACTCTAATACCCATACTAGAAATCTCAAGCGCCATATCTAAGACTTCGTGATAAAACAATAAGTCTCCATTTAATCTCCAGTCGTCATAGTCAGGTGCTCGCATATCGTGAGGTTTGCCATCGCTTAGCTCATGACCTATACCTAAAATAAATACAGTTTTATATTTCTTAGTAATAAGATATTCTCTTTCTTTGTCTGTAGTGTTGGGATACATATCCAATAACTCTTGGCTCGTGATAAAATATACATCTCTACAGATGTTTACTCCACTAAACCCCTCCGTCACAAGATAATCGCTAGTATCTGCTATTGCTTTGACTATACTTTTCACACTATACTTTAAATAATCGATATTCCTATCTTCTCGTATAATCACCTTTTCCCAATCCCATTGATCCACATATATAGAGTGAACTTCGTCCATCTTATCATCTCGACGTATTGCTGTCATATCTGTATATAAGCCTTTGTGTATAGGAAATTTATATTTATGCAATGCCAACCTTTTCCACTTGGCTAAAGACTGTACTATCTCTAGCTCTGTACCATCTTTCAAAATATCAAAAGAGACTTTCCTCTCCACTCCACTCAAATCGTCCTGAAGTCCACTTTCTTTAGTCACCAACAATGGTGCAGATACTCGTATAAGGTCTAATTCTTTCGCCAAAAGCCTTTCAAACTTATCTTTGATTATTTTGATATACTTTTGTTTATCTAAAATATCTAATTGAATATATTTTTCTTTTACAAACATAATTTCTCCTTTTAAAAAACACTCCCTTGAGTTTCAAGAGAGTGATGATTATAATACTCAACAACAAATGAAACCCATATCGCTATGTGTCTAAATCATTATTATTGAAGTTATTATTTATATTTAACATAAAGATAGTATATATTTATTTTTTTTAATTGTCAATAGTTCTTTTGTTTTTTACGAGCATTTTTGATAGTTAATTCATCGAATTGCATTTTACCTAATTCGTTGCACCTGATCCTTAGTCTATCCGCTATTTGTTCTTTTGTAGCACCATCTTTTGATAGCTCTGAATACATTATTGGCTTATCTATGATATATACTTTATCTGACTTCCTAAAGTATGATACATAGATAGGTAAATCCATACCTCTCCTCTTGCACACTTCGCAAAGAGCTGTGAATCCTAGATGAAATCCCTCTAGCTCCTGCAAATAACCATTTGTAGAATCTTCTGGATAAATGACGATATTTTCACCAGCACGTAGAGCATTGATACTTTCTTTGATCGTACCTATAAATCTTTGATCATGATAAGTCGATATGAGATTTAATCCTTTGTAAAACATATTGGTCAAAGGACTGGCTATCAGACAAAACAATCTAGCCAAATGTAAATTCCAATGTTTCTTCTCATGATAATATACTCTAGTCTGATACTTGTACAATTGTTTTAAGCCAGAATTCATCTCGCTCGCGCCCCACATTCTAATAGGAGCATCTAGATATATCTCTAGAGACATGGGAGCGTCAGTACCCTCGTGATTGCTAAGTATTACTCCACCATTAGTGATTTTTTCACCTAGATAAATGAAGGCAGGACGTTTGTACCTAATCTTCATTATCTTCTTTAGTAGTCTAAACCACCATTTTCTTTTACTTATAACATTCTTCTCTTTTTCCATCTTTCGTTCTCTAATAATAGAATAACATAAAACTAAATAAAAAGGAAATAATTTCGACATATTTTGAAAAAGTATATTGACAGCTTGGGATTTATTTGCTACTATTTCATAAAAAAATATATATAGGAAAAATATGGAAAAAGAACATGAAAATACGCATTCTGGTCATAGGCAGAGAATAAAATCTTTGTTTGAAAAACATAGACTTGTCGGATTAGACGAATTTAGAATATTGGAATTAATACTGACATATGTCATACCTCAGCAAGACACGAATCCATTGGCACATCGACTTATAGATACATTTTTAGACTTAAGGGGAGTGCTCAATGCGAGCTATGATGAATTGGTCAAAATAAAAGGCGTAGGTAGAGAAGTAGCTTTGTTTTTACAATTGGAGGGCGAACTAATTTCTGCATATGGAACCAACCCTACCAAAAAGAAACCAAAGCTAGATAATGTAGAAAAAAGTGTAGACTATTTTAGAAAAAATTTCCCAATAAAAGATCATGAATGTATGTACGCTGTATGTTTAAATAAATTTTGTAAACCTATCAAGCACGTAGTTTTGACAGGCGAAGATGAGACTCAAGTCCAGTTTGATATCCGTACATTCATGTCTCAAATCACCTTTCCTAATGTATTTTCTGTCATACTATATCACACTCACCCGCAAGGCAATCCATATCCTAGCAAAGAAGACTTTGCTGTGACAAATCATCTCATCAGAGTTTGCAACGACGTCGGTATTTCTTTATTTGACCATATCGTCATGACTGAGACATCTCATTTCTCTATCGTGAGAGGAGAGCAATCACACACCTAAGTGCAAAATAAAATGTCTAAAACTATTGACTTCTCAATATTTATTGCATATAATAACAACATATCAAGGATATATTATGAAAAATTTATTTGCACACACTTCATATTATTACTACTACATTTAGATTGCTATATGTAGAAGTTTTGTTTTGCGAATAATTAAAAATATCAAAAACGTCTGTCATATAGCAAAATCGCTATGTGGCAGTTTTTATTTTAGGGAAAATCTGTCACAAGTGTAAACTTTTGGCAGATTTTTTATTTAAAAGGAAATAGAATTATGAAATGGTTTAGAAAAACATACGCCCCCTTGGGGCGAAATTGAAATAGATTTGTAAAAATAAATAAAATTTGATATTATATAAGAGGAGAAATAATTATGTTTAAAGATAATGCTTTTGAGCAATTAGAAAATCGTGGTTTTGTGTTTCAAGCCACACATTTTGAAGAAACTAAAAAATTATTAAAGGAAGGGCCTATAACTTTTTACATTGGTATTGACCCAACAGCTGATGACTTGCATATAGGACATTTTTTTGGTCTTCAAATGGCTAGAATATTACAGGATTGCGGACATAAATGTATTGTGCTTGTTGGTGGAGCAACAGCTCTAATCGGTGACCCAACAAATAAAACAGATATGAGAAAAACGCTTTCAAAAGAAGAAGTGTCAAGAAACGCTAATGAAATTAGCAGTATAATAAAAAGATTTGTTCGCACAGATGGTGAAAATCCAGCAATTATAGTAGATAATGCTGAATGGCTAAAACCAGCAACATACATTGACTTTTTACGTCAGGTTGGGGTTCATTTCAACGTCAATGAAATGCTAAGAAATGAACTATACAAGAATCGACTTGAAAAAGGTGGTTTAACCTTTATGGAAATGGGTTACATGCTAATGCAAGCGTTTGACTTTATTCATTTAAATAATAAATTTGGTTGTATTCTTCAAATCGGTGGCTCAGATCAATGGGGAAATATTGTCGCAGGTGTTGATTTGTCAAGAAAAATGAACTTTGCAGACGGTAAGGAAAGACAATTGATGATGGGATTAACTTGTCCACTTTTAACTAATGCAGAAGGTGTTAAAATGGGTAAAACTGAAAAAGGAACCTTATGGGTATCTCGCGAAAAGACATCTTCATTTGATTTCTTCCAGCATTTTGTAAATTGTTTAGATGCTGATGTTGAAAGATTGTTAAGATTTTTCACAAAAATAGACGTAAAAGAAATTAAGGAGATGTGCAAACAAGATATTGTAAAGGCAAAGAAACTTATGGCGTTTGAAGTCACAAAGCTTGTTCATGGAGAAACCGAAGCTTTAAAAGCACAAGAAACTGCCAAAAATCTTTTTGAAAATCGAAATATAAACACTGAAAATATACCAACTGAAATAATTAATAATTTTGGAAAAATAAATATTGTAGATTTTTTATCAAATTTATCTATTATAAAATCAAAAAGTGAGGCAAGAAGATTGATTGAGCAAGGCGGTATTGAAATTGACAATATTAGAAAAAATGACATTGACGAAATTTTAATATTGGTCAAAAGTCAAGAATTGATTGTTAAGAAAGGAAAGAAAACTTTTATAAAAGTAGTTATAGGAAAATAATAAAGAAAAAACACATCAAAATTTTACGATGTGTTTTTCCTAATTTCAAAAGATATAACGCAGTACGGGTTATTTTTTATTTTCACTTTTTCCTTCTAGCTCTTCGATACTCACATCTGCCGTGTGTACGATAGGCTTCCACTCTACTTTCTTAAACATAGCACTCACCGCGATAGGAATATACGTAGCCATAAATAATGGGAAAGTAAATAAATACAATATCTTTTTGTAAGCTGGGCATTTGATTTTCTTCCACTCGGTAATACATATTAATATGCCGATTAGGAACATCAATGACAGCATCTGTACTATAGACATCAATAGTGACTGTAGGGCAAACAATCCGACCGTCACACTTCCCATACAGAAACCGACAATAGCACATATAGGTAATGTAATCAAAGTCAAGCAAGATATGATCAATGCTGGTATACAAGTAGTCAAGATATCCCAACAAGCAAATTTTGTAAAGGTATTTTTGATCAAGTTTTTACCTTGCAAGCCAAGCACTTGATACAAGCCCTTTGCCCATCTCTCACGCTGTCTCCAAGATTGCTTGAAAGTCTCTGGTTGCTCGTCATATAGCTCAGCAGTGCCACAATATGCCACTCTCCTACCGGTGATAGCATAGGTAGTAGAGCATTGGATATCCTCAGTAAGAGTAAAGAAACTCCAGTTTCCAAATTCTTTGACTACTGCTTGACTGATCAAAAATCCTGTACCAGATATTGCACAGCAAGTCTTCATCATCATTCTTGCATTGTTTAGATGTCTAGCCTCATGTAAGAACCAGTATCCATAGCCAGAAGTAATCCAGTTTTTACCAAAATTCTTTGTATTACGATAAGATGTCACCATATCATAGCCAGAGTCATACACTTTATTCATCTCAGTGATAAAGTTTGGTTTGATAATGTTGTCAGCGTCCAAGATCAAGTATGCCTCAGGTATTAAATCAGCATATTGTGACTCGGTATGTAGCTTTGTAAACATATAATTTAATGCGTAGCCTTTGCCTATCTTGGTAGTATCATTTCTCTCAAACACTATACAGCCCAAATCTCTACAAATCTGAGCAGTATTGTCTGTACAATTGTCCGCTATCACAAAAATCCTAATCATAGCCTGAGGATAATCATTTGCTCTAATACTATTGATAAGATTAGCGATGACTTTGCTCTCATTTCTGGCCGAAATCACTATACCTATAGTGTGAAATTTAAATACTTTGTCCTTAACCTTAGTATGTCTCAATGTACCAATAATGAGATATATAAACTGATGAAAATACATCAACATAAACAAAAGTCCAGTAATGTTTGTAAAAAAGTATATGAATCCATACATGGCATTCGGTATAGGGAGCTGTCCCTGATATTTAATCAAATCGAAAATTAATTGCATAATTTACCTTCTTTTGTGTCTGTATAATATCACATTTTTCGTGTTTTGTAAATACTTTACATAAAATTTATATTTCGTCAGTTTTTTCGCTTTGCAATTTTTCCAATCTTTTATTTTTATCAAATTGTATCTTGGTATATATTAAATCTTGTAAATCATAATCCAAATCCAACATACTCAAGAAATTGTCTAAAGATTGAAAGAAATTTGTATTACTGTTTTCTATATTAAAAGCTATGTCAAAACCACCATTTTCCTTCCCTCTTAGTATGTCAAACTCATTGTATAAATGAATATGTGTGCTAGTGGTCAATTTATTACCTAAATTTTTATGCGGCTGAGGAGTTTCCCAGTTATCCATTCTCATCAGCTGTATACGATTTTTTATGTCACCTTGAGGCAAGATATTTAATTGAATTTCATACACTCCTGTATCATTATGAATATCTTTCATAAATACATGGATTAGATAAAATACCTTATTAGAATTATCTTTATTCTCCGCGGATAACAACACCCCCATAGCAAACATATTGTCTATCAGCGTACTCTTAGCTCCTTCCAATATGGTTGGTTTCTTAATGTTTTCTAATCTAAATATATAATTGGCTTGTAATTTTTTGAATTTATCTAGACTAAATTTCTTGTTATATACTTTCTTTAAATCATCTTTGATAGTGTCCTGAGTATACGCATCAGCATCAAAATACATATATCCATCACAATTTGGCATTTTACCCGTCTTACAAAAAGAAAGAAAATTCTTACAAAATATGAGCTTGTCTAAGTTTGGATATGTCTTTTTGTTGCTAATAAGTGATGTCCTGTATTTATCAAAATTTAACTCATCATTAGATTTACAATTTTTCAATATCTTCTCAAAAAAGGGCGAAGCTTGATAATCTAGTACATATTCAAAATTACAATCACTAGAGTCCACGTGTAAGATTTGTCCTTTTTTCTTATGATAATCATAAAGAGTAAACATTACTTTCTCAAAAGGCATATTATACCAATCAGCTACTCCAAATACTTTATTAATACTATCGCTCTGTTGTACTTTCATCACTATATCTCTAGCCTGCGAAAATCTTGACTCATCTAAGTAGTATGGACCTTTTGTGAATTTATGATATATTACATCTAATGTAGCTATATCACACAAAAGCACATCTTGAGGTTTGTGAAAATCAAACATATGATGATAATATTCTGGGTCAAAATACTTGTCTCCCTTTTTATGTATTGGATTGTTTTTGAATAAATCTTCATAATAGTTATCCATTCCACTAGCTAAAGTTTGAAATGCCAACGTAATATTTAATATATTCTTATCCTCATCTGTAGCATTTTTTTGACTAGCAAAAGCTAATGGGAATTTTTCGGCAGTTTGCTTTATATATTCTTTAATATTTTCTATCAAGGTCATCTGTCCACCCTCAGACTCAGGCATGTATAAAAAATGATGAAACATTTGTTCTTTTTCAATGTTAGTGTATTCATCATCTGTATAAATTTCGAACATCTTATCAATAATACTTGTATCCATGTTTTGATTATATCATATAAAAAATTATTTTTAAATACATTTATAAAAAAATTAAAATAAAAAAATAGCACAAAATGCTATTTAATTATTTTTTATTATTTTATTCTCTTATCTGCTGAACGAAGCTCGATAGTGATAGATAGATTTTTATTCGCTAGCCTACTAAATATTCGCTCGTCATATCTTGATAAGATATTATCCAGGCTCAAGTTTGATGAGATAAATGTCGGCCTATTATGTATTTGTCTCTGATTGATAAGATTGTATAGATATTCTTTGGTCACATTTTTCAAAATCGGTTCAGTACCCAAATCATCTATAATCAATACATCTGCCTTGATACAGTCGATAAGCTCATAAGATTTGCCTATATGGTATAGTCTAGCAGATTCATTTAGTTCAAATGCTGTCTTATAGCATATGACTGCGCCTTTATTTAGCAGCTCATTCGCCACGCATTCTAGCAAAAATGTCTTTCCACAGCCAGTAAGTCCTAATATATTTACATTACATTTGGTCACATTTGGGTATCTAGAGCACCATAGCTTTAGCCAATCCCTAGCCTTGATATCCTCTGCTTCCATTTTGCTCTCTATACAGTCATCAAAGCTTTTAAACTCAGTCTGACTACTACTCTTGAGCGACATCTTTTGACTCAAAGCTTGGGCTAAGCAGTCACATATCATGCCATTGTGTACTCCCGTGTCTTGACATATCTTACAGTCATACTTTGGATAAAGTCTAGACCTATCTATGTTGTTTTCTGTCAAAAATTTACTGATCTTAGACTTTAAAAACTCTACTTCACTCTTGAGACATTCATCTTCTCTTTCGTATTTTGACTTTATGTACTTTAAGTTTTTTTCATTGTATTCGCTATAAAGCGAGTCAAACTCTGGATTTTTTCTCAAGCTAGTTATAAACTCATCACACTCTTCTTCTGCTCTAAATCTCTTGAGCATAAAGGATTGTTTGATGCTGGCTATCATTTTTTGCTTATCCATACTACACCTCCACTTCATCAAGATTATTGATGAGACTAGTAATCTGCTCCTTGGTGTAATTGTGCTTCACAAAAGAGTCTTCATGAGGAATATCTATACTCGTATTTTTGGCTTTATCCATAGTCTTGACACCTTGACTATTCCAGTTTGATAAGATTTTGTTGAGATACTGCATAGCATTTGCCTTATCTCTACTAAGCTCAGCACCGTAGAGTATCACATCATCACCAAAACCCCAATCTCCTGTCCATGTAGAGTAAAAGCCTCTATCAATATTATTTACATTTCGGCTGAAATTTAGAGTAGTCAAGACTTTCTTGATCTTCTCATCTATAGCCAATTTGTCTGCGAGATATTGCATATATGAGTGGATATTTACTATACCGAGTTTGAATAGCTTTACTACCTTGTCATGATATCCTTCTAGTGTCCTGATAGAAGACTTGAAGCAATTGTCTGCTACCATCTTGAGCGTCTCTAGGTCAAACCCCATATTTACCCAAGGCACGACATATGTATCTATCTCCTTGGTGAGGTCTTCGTAATATACTCCCAGCTCTTTGTTTATCGCCACGGCTACATTGTATAGGTTTTCTTTCTCGTTTTCATAATTTTCTATCTCAGGTATAGCCATTAATTTCATTTCAAAATACTTGGTGAGATGATTGTCCAGTACGTTGACATCTATCTTTCGTCCCCTAGTCTTTATCATCTTGACGATGTATAAGATTACATTTAAGTCAAAGCCAAAAACTTTCAGCCATTTATTTAATAATTCTTTATCTTCTATCTGTATTCGTCTCTTTGCACCTATAGCAGACAGGATCATACTCATCTTATCATCTACCACGCCTAACTCTTCTATCTTCTCTTGCACTTGCTCAAGAGTCCTATACCCCTCACGCTCCCAATCTTTTGCTACAGTAAGGATATAGTTTGGACTGATGTTAAAGCCTTTGCAGTCTACACAATACTTGATGATCGCGAGAAGCGCATTTTCTGCGATGTGATATCTCTCGATGAGATTGTAAAACTCGGCAAACTCATTCGGCATGATCATTCTTTCACCCAATAGCTCTTGCGCCTGTATATTGAAATCTCTGTACTTATCTATCTTAAATTTCTTGATATTTCCGCCGCTAGAAGATATAGGTAAATATCTCACTTCTATCGGATCAGTGCTCAAGACTTGTACCAACCCTTCATCTTCCCAATATTTAAACAAAGATATGACATCTTCTTCACAAACCTTGAGAGTTTCTGCAAAATACTTTAGATTGTTTTCACTGTCGTCCGCATTTCCACACTTGCTCAAGCCTAAAATATATGCTTTCACACACAAGTCTGGAGCTTTTGGCAAAAAATCTGTGATAAACACATTGTCTATCACTGTCTGATTTTTGGACTGATAACTCGGACTAAACCTACAAAATGTCATGACTACATCTTAACACAAAAAACACTTTTTGTAAAATAAAACTGCCAAAAGATATCCACAATTTCAAGTTCTAATGTGGACAACCTGTGCATAAGTATCATTATGAAAAAAATATATGTATTTATTTTATCAATGCTAGTGATTTTCACATGTGTGGGCTGTAAAAAATCTGACAATATCGACGACCTAAGCACCAATCTCAGCGACTATGAGATTTCAATCGATCTAGATATTGAAACAAAAAAAGTGGACGTGTATCAAAAAGTGAATTATGTCAACAATACCGGTGCAATACTCAAAACCATAAAATTTCACCTTTATCCACAGTTTTTCACTGAGGGAGCTACAGATAAAGTAGTTTCCAGTACAAAACTAAACAATGCTTATCCCAATGGTATGAGCTATGCAGATTTTAATGTATCTCGCGTGCTCACTAATGGCAATGAAAAAGCCGTGGTTTATGATGGTGAATTTGACGCCATACTCTGTGTCAATCTTGACAATAGTCTAATGCCAGAAGATAGCGTATGTATAGAAATAAATTTTTGCTTTACCTTGCCAAACTGTGAGCATAGATTTGGCTACGGAGAAAATACTATCAATCTAGCCAATTTTTATCCTATAGCTTGCGTGTATGAAAATGACTCCTTTAATACAAATGGCTACCACGCGAACGGTGACCCTTTCTATAGCGATATGGCAAATTATAGTGTGAATATCACGACCGACAGCCAATATGTAGTGACCGCTACAGGTGTAAAAACTGATGAAAAAACTGCTAATAATAAAAAGACTACCAACTTTGATGCGAGCTTGGTAAGAGATTTTGCGCTCGTATTGAGCGATGACTTTGAAGTCATCAGCGAAAAGGTAGACGACACTACTGTAGAATATTATTATTTCGATGACAAGACTCCTGATGCTTCTTTAAAAGCAGGCGTGGACTCTATCAAAACGTTTTCCAAGCTTTTTGGAGAATATCCGTATGAAACATTGTCTATAGTGAAGACTGACTTTGTGTATGGCGGTATGGAATATCCCAATCTTGTCATGATAAGTCAAGATATAGAGTATCAAGACGATTATCTAAATGTCATCATACATGAAATCGCTCATCAATGGTGGTATGGTATAGTAGGCAATGACGAATATACTTATCCTTGGCTAGATGAAGCTTTGACTGAATACTCCACTATACTTTTCTACGATTATAACGAAGGATACAGTTTCACTCACGACCAAATGGTAGACATCTCGAAATCAAACTACACTTTATTTATATCTGTATACAATGACGTTCTTGGAGACATAGATACAAGCATGCGCGCTGTCGATCTATACAATACCGAGCCAGAATACACCTATTGCACTTATGTAAAAGGTGTACTTATGTATGAGAGCCTATACCAGCTCATAGGTGAAGATGATTTCTTAGATGGACTGCAGACATATTTCCAAAATAATAAATACACAAACGCTACACCATCTGACCTCATAGACGCATTTGAATGTGCCAGCAAACAAGAGCTATCAAACTTTTTCGATAGTTGGATAAAAGGTAAAGTCGTGATTAGGTAAAATTAATTTGAAATTCTCTTGAAATGTGCTACAATGATTTCAGGAGAATTTTTATGTTAGAAATCAAGGTTAAATATTTTACAGATGTCGAACCTATCAAATTCATAGAGAACAAGAGCGATTGGTACGACCTAAGGAGTGCCGAAGAAATCGAAATGAAAGCTGGAGAATTTAGACTAATCAAGCTTGGTGTAGGTATGAAATTACCAGCGGGCTATGAGGCAATAGTCGCCCCTCGCAGTAGTACCTTTAAAAACTTTGGTATCCTGCAGACAAATAGTATCGGTGTCATAGATGAGAGCTACAGCGGAGACAATGACCAATGGATGATGCCTGCTCTAGCCATGCGTGATACTGTCATACACAAAAACGATAGGATATGTCAATTTAGAATTATTGCTCATCAGCCTACTCACACTATCACTACCGTCGAGCATCTCGATGACAAAGATAGAGGCGGTATCGGCTCTACAGGTAAACAATAAAAAAATGGCATTAGCCATTTTTTTAATTTAATATCCATATAGCAGTATTTAATGTAGTAGCTATGCTAAGCCAAATAGGATATATAGATAATATATATGCATAAACTTTCTTTTGACTAAAGATATTTATCCACAAAGCTATCGCAAAGATTAGATTGAGAATGATGACAATATTACCTATAAAAGTCAATTTTAATGTAAAGAAGACAAGACACCAGACTACATTTAAGACACCATTGATAATCAATAGCACCCTTATAGCGACAGGAATATCTTCTTCTGACTGCCACCTAATCAATATTACTGCAAATGTAATGTAAATCACACTCCATACTATAGGTATTATTACATTTGGTATCCATTGACTAGGTTTCTCTAAACTATCAAACCAGTCCATACCTAAATTTACAAATATACTACCCAATACAGCAACCAACACTATTGGCAATAAAATCGAAATTACTCTTGATACACTATTTTTCATATTGTATTTTATGTCAAATATAAATTAATTATTCCAAACAAAAAAGCGGCAATTAGCCACTTTTTATTATTTTACTTCGCTGTAATTAACTTTAATACTTGGTCCCATGGTAGTAGACACATAAGTAGACTTCAAGTAAGTACCCTTAGCTGCTGCTGGCTTCGCTTTGATGATAGCGTCCATTACAGTAGTCAAGTTTGTATACAATCTGTCAGCACCGAAGCTAACCTTACCGATACGTACGTGTACAATATTTTGCTTGTCAAGACGATACTCTACTTTACCAGCTTTTACATCATTGATAGCCTTAGTCACGTCCATAGTCACAGTACCGCTCTTAGGATTTGGCATCAAACCTTTTGGTCCTAGGATACGAGCACAACGACCAATCACACCCATCATATCTGGAGTAGTGATACATACGTCAAAGTCTAACCAGCCGCCCATAATCTTAGCTACAACATCATCGTCGCCTACGATATCAGCGCCAGCCTTCTTAGCTTCTTCAGCCTTGTCACCCTTAGCGATAACAAGTACTCTTACAGTCTTACCAGTACCTTCTGGCAATACTACCACGCCACGTACTTGCTGGTCAGCATTACGACCATCTACACCAAGACGAACGTGTAATTCCACTGTCTCATCAAATTTAGCTTTTGCAGTGTTTACCACCAAGTCCATAGCCTCTTTTGCTTCATATAGCTTAGTCTTGTCGATGAGCTTCAAACTTTCGTTATAATTTTTACTTCTTTTCATTGTAGCCCTCCACAACGACACCCATACTTCTGCAAGAACCAGCTATCATACTCATAGCTGACTCCAAGCTAGCAGCATTGAGGTCAGGCATCTTAGCCTCTGCGATTTTCTTAAGTTGATCGACAGTAATTTTTCCAACTTTGTTTTTAGGGGCTTTATCGCTACCCTTTTCAATACCTGCTTCCTTCATGATCAAGTCAGCTGCAGGTGGCTGTTTTAAGACGAAAGTGAAACTTCTGTCTTCAAAAATTGTGATAACACAAGGGATAGTAAATCCTACTTGGTTAGCAGTCCTGTCGTTAAATTCTTTTACGAAGCCTGCGATATTGATACCATGTGGTCCAAGAGAACTACCTACTGGTGGCCCTGGAGTGGCTTTTGCAGCTGGTAATTGAATGTTAACAATTGCTTTAACTTTCTTTGCCATTTTCAAAATCTCCTTTTTTATTTTAATGGTGTGGTATTACTGAATGTAATTCTCCCACAAAAGTCTCTCTCTTTAGGGCTGATTAGTTTCCACAAAATACTATAACTCAAATTTTCCATTTTGTCAAGTGGTTATTTTGTACTGATACGTATTTGGTTAAATCCAAGCTCGACTTCGCTCTCACGACCAAACATCTCGACCATACAAGTCACTTTCTGATTTTCTTCATCGACAGCTTTGACTGTACCTACAAAGCTAGCTAGTGAGCCTTCGATAATCTCCACCATATCGCCCACTTTGACCTCTATGTCAAACTTAGCCTCAGTATTAGTAGATCCGTCCACACCCATCTTCCTAGCTTCTTCGTCTGTGATAGGGATAGGTCTACCTTTAGGTCCTACAAAACCTGTAATGTACATAGTACGAGTCACAGCGTGCCAAATATCATCACCATAAATCATTCTGACTAGCATATATCCAGGCATTGTCTTCTTTGGGACTAGCACTTTCTTTCCGCGTTTTTCTACCAATTCATCTTCCATAGGAATAATGATCTCAAAAATACGGTCTTGAAGGTTGTATTTGCCGACAGTAATCTCTAAGTTTTGCTTAGCTACATTTTCATAGCCTGAATATACGTGAAGTACATACCACTTTGGTTCTTTATCTATGTTTTTATCTACTATAGCCATTATTACTCCTTAAAATCAATTTAATATAAGAAACCGGTCAACCAAGAGCAAAGTCTTTCAAATCCAAATATCACCAAGGCAAAAACCAAGACCACTACCAAAACTATACCAGTCTGTTTTACCACCTGCTTAAATGAAGGCCATGATACTTTTTTCAATTCATTACCAGTATCTTTGATCGCCTTTACCATTTTGTTAGGTTTCTTTACTTTGTCTTTTTTCTTTTTGTCCTTAGCTACATCTTTAGCCTTGACCTCGACTACTTTGTTGTCAGTCTTTACTTCTACATTTTCATTGGTAGGAGTTTGATTGTTATTAGACATACTCACCTCTATTTAGTTTCTTTGTGTTTTGTAGTTTTCTTACACTTAGGGCAATACTTGTTCAATTCAATTCTATCAGGGTCATTTGCCTTGTTTTTAGCAGTGTTGTAGTTTCTCTCTTTGCACTCTGTACACTCTAAAATAATCTTCTCTCTTTTAGATTTTGCTTTCTTTGCCATTTCTAAATTCTCCTTTTTTATCTGTATTGGTGCTTTTTTATGCCAAAACTTGTTTAGCCTTAAAAAAACACCTGCTCAGGTGTACTAGTATATTAGCACAACAAAAGCAGTTTGTCAACGACTATTTAAAAAATTTTTTAACTTTTTATGAAATAAAAGAAAATAATTTTAACCTAGTGGATATTGTTGTGGAAAAGTTCAATTATTATTCTAGGGATAACATGGTCTCTAATATGACGTCTCGCTTTTCTTTCTTCATCAGTCCTTCCACTAAATAGAGATTTGTTTTTAATGGTGTTGTCAGAGATACAAAAGATAGCCGATGTCTTGATATTTGTCAGATTACCACATCTAAATAATGCTGAAGACTCCATTTCTATCGTTTCACAACCTAACTCTAAGAAGTGGTCAATGTGTGGATATTGAGCAAAAATAGTATTGCTCCACCACGGCGCTGTCACGACATCTTCCAAGATGTCTCCATATCCATTCCTTTTAATTATATCTTCTGCTTTAGTCCCATACATTTCATGAGACTGTATGATGTCTCTAAATTTCATTTTTCTCCATTTTTCTTTATTTTGGTGCGTCTAGAAGGATTCGAACCCTCGCTAATGGTTCCGAAGACCATTGTGCTATCCATTACACCATAAACGCATATAATGGTCAAAAGACCACTATCTATAGACTTAAACTTGGCTTTGGTGCTAGGCTCATATCAGCCAATCCTACGCCGTCTTGATAGGCATAATAAGCCGCACTACCTATCATAGCAGCATTGTCTGTACAGTATTCAAACTTTGGTACAAAGCAAGAAATATTATTTTCTTTAGCTTTTTCCATAAGCTCTTTCCTTAATCTAGTATTGGCACTCACTCCACCTGCGACTACTATTTTATCATAACCACAATCTATACAAGCACGAGTAGTCTTCTCCACTAGCTCATCTACCACCCATGTCTCAAAGCTAGCACAAATGTCTTCTTTTGGTAAAGGCTTGCCAGCCTGCTCTAGCTTGTGAACATAGTTTATGACAGCTGTCTTCTTACCGCTAAAGCTAAAGTTATATCCCAAAGTATCATTTGGCTTGGTGAACTGTATATTCGCTTGTCCATTCTCTGCTAGCTTACTCACTTTTGGACCGCCAGGATAACCTAGTCCTAATACACGAGCTACTTTATCAAAGCACTCACCCACAGCGTCATCTAGAGTATTGCCAATGATCTCATGATGATTGTAATCTTGCACTTTGATGATAGCGGTATGTCCACCACTGACCAATAAGCAAATGAATGGTGGCTCAAGCTTTGGATATGTCAAATAATTACCAGCAATGTGTCCATAGATATGATTTACCGCGATCAGTGGCTTGCATGTAGCATAAGCTAAGCCTTTGGCATAGCTTACCCCCACCAAAAGCGAACCTATAAGACCAGCACCATACGTGACCGCTATAGCGTCGATGTCTTTTAGCTCTAACTTTGCTTCAATAAGGGCTAATTTGACTACATTATCTATAGCAGTGATATGATTTCTACTCGCCACCTCTGGCACTACACCACCAAATCTAGTATGTATATCTATCTGGCTAGATACAATATTGGAAAGACAAACTCTGCCGTCCACCACGACAGCACAGCTAGTCTCATCACAGCTAGTCTCTATAGATAATATTTTAAATCCTTTACTCATAAATATTAGTATACTACATAATATTGATTTTGGCAAGCGTGTGATTTTTATTTCGTTGACTAAAATTTTTAATTATGCTATCCTTTTTAGCATATTGGGAGGGAATTATGCCATCGGGTTCTCATGGAGGAAGTCGCGGTAGCCATAGTAGCGGAGGAGCTAGCTTCGGCGGAGGCGGATCATCTTTTGGCGGCGGACAATCATTCGGAGGTAGACATAGACATCATCACGGTCCTACAGTCCTTATATTTGGACATAGAAGATATACTCTGAGTGGTAAAGCAAATTTAGCAGCAGTAGTTTTGCTCATATCTTTGTTTTGCTGTATTGTCCTTTGTGGAATTAGCGGTATTATTTTATCTAATACCAATAATGAAATAAAAAATATAGAAGTAGACTACCAATACTATCAAAATATGATTGCACGAGCAGAAGCCAATCCTAGCTACATACAAGAAGGAGTCATCAAAACCATATATTACAATCGTGAGTGTGGAAAATGGTATTTTATATATGAATTTATCGCTGATGATGGATATAAAGTAGAAGGCTATACTTATTCTACATTTACACAAGATGAAATCTTTGAAATAACTAAAAATCAATCTATACTTATCGCAGTCGAGCATATAAACACCACTTATGAAAGTGACTCTATACCTATGCTATGTGGAGATTATCCTATCACAGCGGACGGTGAATATATAGAAGCCACAAGAGATAAGACAGTTTCTACTATCTTGCTTAGTATTGGCGGAGTATTATCTGCGGGTTCCTTGATAGCTCTAATCGTCATCATAGCGAAAAATAAACAAGAAATCATAGACAACAAACAAGCAGACACTTCTACTACCGATACAACCACATCTACCCAAGATTCTCAATCTCCACAATATTGTGATTTTTGTGGAGAGACACTCAATCGTACAGATAGAAGATGTCCTCACTGCAAAGCAAAAATAAAAAAATAGACCACTTGGTCTATTTTTTAATCTATATTCACATGAGATTTTCTTAAGTATTCGTTGATAAAAGGTGTGAGCTCACCGTCCATTACCGCTTGGACATCGCTGGTCTCAAAGTCTGTCCTGTGATCTTTGACCATAGTGTAAGGCTGAAACACATAACTCCTTATCTGACTACCCCATTCTATCCTCTTTAGATCACCTTTGATATCATTTAGATTTTGTCTTTGTTTTTCTTCTTCCATAGCGACTAATTTACTAGTCAAAATCTTCAATGCATTTTCTCTATTTTGTAGCTGACTTCTTTCGTTTTGACAAGTGACTACTATACCAGTCGGTATATGAGTAATACGCACCGCTGTCTCTACTTTGTTGACATTTTGTCCTCCAGCACCACCACTACGATAGGTATCTATACGCAAGTCATCATTATTTACTTTTACTTCAGTGCCTTGATTGATAGCTGGTACCACCTCCACTGACGCAAAGCTGGTATGACGTCTTTTATTGCTATCAAAGGGACTGATACGCACCAATCTATGCACACCCATTTCACTCTTGAGTTTGCCATAAGCGTACTCACCTTTTAACCAGATGACTACACTCTTTAGTCCAGCGTCTCCACCCTCGAGCTTGTCCACTATGTCAAAATTGAAGCCATTTTTATTGGCATACATTTTATACATTCTAGCTAGCATTACCACCCAATCTTGAGCCTCGGTACCACCTGCACCTGAATGTATGGTGATAATGGCATCATTATTGTCATACTTCTCGTCTAGCAATGTGCGGACATTGAGCTCATTTACTTTATTCCTTAGCTCCAACATCTCACTAAATGCTAAATTTAACATCTCGATATCTGTCTCTTTTTCTAGCTCTTTTACAGTCTTGATGAGCTCGGTAATTTGTTCTTGTAATGTCTGCACCTCAGCAAATAAATCTTGTAAAGATTTGATTTCTTTATTTGTCTGCATAGCATAATCTAGATTATTCCAAAAATTGAGAGATTCACGCTCTCTCATCATTTTATTTAGTTTTTCTTGATTTTCACCAAGGTGGAGACAAGATTTGGTCAATTCAAATTTATTGACCAATTCGCTCAATTCTTCGCCGATATTTTCTATATTCATACAATGTATTATATCAAAACTAGAAATATTAAGCAAATATTTTTTATCTCAAAGAAAAAATCCCGCAAATGCAGGATTTCTCATTATTAGTCACCGCTGAATGGTAACAATGCGATATTTCTAGCACGTTTGATAGCTGTAGTAAGCTCTCTCTGGTGACGACTGCAAGTACCAGTCTGACGAGAAGGAATGATCTTACCTTTCTCTGTCACATATTTCTTCAACATATTGACATCTTTGTAATCAATAGTCTTTTTGCCTTCACAGAAAGCGCAGACTTTTTTCTTATTTCTCATGCTGTGCTTGAAAACTTTCTTTTTATCAGTCACAACTTTAGTCTCGTCTTTTACCTCAGCTGTAGTCTCTACTGTTTGCTCTACTTCTGCCATGTTTTTATCTCCTTTTATATATAGTATTTATGCGGATACTAGAATGGAAGATTATCATCGTCGATAGGTTGAAGATCACTCACTGGAGCAGAACCTCCCACTACAGTGCCACCTTCGCCAGTACCGTCATTTCTAGATGACAAGAACTCTACTTCGTCTGCGACGATATCGATAGAAAAGCCTTTTGTACCATCTTGCTTCTCATAATTTCTAGTCTGGATAGATCCAGATACCGCGATCTTGTTTCCTTTCTTTAGGAATTTAGCACAATTGTCAGCTGTGCCACGCCATGCGGTAATATTGAAGAAATCAGTATCTCTACCACCCTCAGCATTTGAAAATCTCCTGCCGACTGCGATAGACATTCTGCACACTGAGATACCACTAGTAGTAGTAGAAATCTCAGGGTCTCTAGTCAAATTACCTATCAAGTATACTCTGTTCATATTTTCTCCTCAATGATTACTTTGCTACGATAATATATCTCATGATATTATTAGTGATAGAAAGTAAAGAACCTAGCTTGTTTGGCACATTTGCATCAGCAGTAAAGTTTACCAACACATAATAGCCTTCGCGCTTCTTTTGGATCTCGTATGCAAGCTTTTTGTTTCCAATACGCTCTACAGACTCAATCTTGCCACCATCTTTCTCAATCATACCATTTACTTGAGCGATAAGAGCTTCTTTCTCTTCGTCAGTAGATTGACTAGGAATGATGTACATCATCTCATAACTATTCATTTTTAACCTCCTTATGGACTATAGACCTTTTCAGGTAAGGACGCACAAATTTATCTCGACTTACACCTGTGCGTTTAGTTAAAAAACATTTAACTGGAGCTAATATAACATATATAAATAAAAAAATCAAGTAGTAAATCCAAATTTTTACTTTTGTTTTTTTTACTATTGTGATATAATATCACTGATGAATAGATACAAAAAAAGACTGTGTATGAATATCTTGGGCGGAGTAATCTCTGCTCTTTTAGTCATCGGCGGGTTCTTTTCACTCATATTTCTGACTTTTCACATCGTGTATGTAAAATCTCAAGTCATAGGCTTCTCTATGCAACCATATATAAACTCTACTATGACTGACCCTACGGCTAGTGGCGATACTATATATATAAATAAGTTTCACGATATAGAGCTTAATGATGTGGTGGTAGCAAAAGTTTCTTGGCATAAAGACTCTGTCATAAAGCGTGTCGTAGGTACTCCAGGCGATACGGTAGAGATTCGTGACCTGGGTGACAAATATGGTTTGTATGTAAATGAAAAAGAATTGTACACGAGAGAGAAGACCGATGAAGATGCTCACGGCGGAGGTGATGGAAGCGATGGCTATTTCCAGACATTTCAAACTTTGCTATCAAATCCAAATTACCAAGACCATATCGTAATGAATAGCCAAAACAATCCATGCTTCAAACTCAGTGAAGATGAATACTTCCTTATGGGTGACAACTGGGGCGAAACAGTGGACTCTTCGACTCATGGTCCTGTAAAAAGAAATGAAATAGTAGGCAGAGTGGAATTATTGATACCTATAGGTCAATCCTCTTTTGGACCTGTGGTAAATCTGATTTTGTCAAAAACTTTTGGAATATAAAATTTTAAAATTAGGTGAAATATCCTAATTTTTTATTTGTTAAAAATTAAAAAAATAATAAAAATTTAATAAAATTGTTTATTTTTATTGATTTTTAATCGATTTTTTTAATTATTTTTATATTTTTTACATAAATTTTTAATTAATTTCTAAAAATATACAAAAGGAGAAAATTATGTCAAAGAAAAAAATGTGTGTTTATTTTCTTACTCCAGTGATAGCAGTGATGCTTTTGATAATTGCTTTATTATATCATCAGACACTCATCACTCATGCTACAAATGAGAGTGAAGTGACTAGCAGATCTAGTGTGGTCATTGAGAGAAATTCGGCCAAGGTTTTACATGATACCAATAGTCATGCGAGACACCCTATCGCTAGTGTGACAAAGCTAATGACTGTATTATTGACACTAGAAAAAATCGACTCTAATGAAATCAGTCTAGAAGACAAAGTCTTAGTCAGCAGTAATGCCAGTGGTATGGGCGGTAGCCAGATTTTCTTAGATGCTGATTGTGAATATGTTTTGGGAGATTTGCTAAAATCTATAATCGTAGCTAGTGCAAATGACTCTAGTGTGGCACTGGCAGAATATATCGCAGGTAGTGAAAATAATTTCGTACAGATGATGAACAATAAATGTAGGGAGCTCGGTCTGATCGACACCCACTATGCAAATTGCACAGGTTTGCCATCTGCTGAGGGATATTCCTCTGCATACGACCAAGCTATTATCTTAAATAGAGTGTTAGATTACGACACTTATCATGATTATTCATCTATCTGGATGGAAGATTTTACACACCCTAGTGGCAGGATCACTCAAATGACTAATACCAATAAATTGTCTAGATTTTATGAGGGTTGTATCGGCGGAAAAACTGGCTCTACAAATGAAGCAAAGTACTGCTTAGCTGTCGGAGCAAAACGAAATGATATGCAAATCATCGCTGTAGTACTTGGTGCAGAAAATAGTAAAGATAGATTTAAATTAGCTAGCGATTTGTTGAATTATGGGTTTGAAAATTTCACCAGCAAGACAATATTTAGCAATAATGATTTATCGGATAAGATTATAAAAATAAAAGGTATGGATAGATATACTACTCTAAAAGCTGAGAGAGATTATACTGTAGTGTCAAATAAAAATGAAGATACCAATTTCTCTCTAAGTTATCATCTTCCAAATATGCTCACAAAAGTAAAAGAAAATGAGGTAGTCGGAAATGTAGAAATTATAGTAGACGGTATCGTCGTAGACTGTATCAATATCCTATCTGCCGAGACTCATGATGAAGCATCTCTCTGGGACTATATGAAAGAAATCGTAAAAAAATAAAACAGGCATTTTGCCTGTTTTTATTTTACATTGATAATTGCTTTGATTCTTCTCACGCCAGAAGATACAGCTTCTTGTTTTGCAATCTTAAAGTTTACTAGCTCACTAGTGTTGTTTGCATGAGGTCCACCGCAGATTTGGAAATCTACATCTCCTATCTTGTAGATAGACACCACTTCATCTTCCTCCGCCTTATGAATACCATACGCACCTTGTGCTTTGGCGTCTCGTAGCATCATCTCCACTTTTTGTACTGGGATAGATTTATTGATAGCGTCATTGACAAAATCTTCTACCTGCTTCACTTCTTCATCAGTCAATTTCCTATCAAAATTGAAGTCAAATCTAAGTCTTTCGCTAGTGATATTGCTACCCTTTTGCTCAATGTGCGTGCCAAACAATTTCCTTAATCCTGCCAACAACAAGTGACAAGCAGTGTGTAATCTCGTAGTCCACTCGCTATCATCAGCTAGACCGCCCTTGAAAGCACCTGCACTAGTACTCCTAGCAAGCTCTTGATGCTGACGGAAAGCTTCATCAAACCCAACCTTGTCTACTATATAGCCTCGTTCCTCAGCCATTTCTATTGTCATTTCTATAGGGAAGCCAAAGGTGTCAAATAATCTAAATGCAGATTTGCCATTGATAACCTTTTCGTCTACATAATCAGGATTTGATTGTCTCATAAACTGATTTTTTCGTTCAATACCACCGATTACTTTCTCAAATTCCTTATTTCCCAAAGCTAGTGCTTTGTTGAATTTTTCGATTTCACGATTTAGCTCAGTCAAAATATATTCTTCTTTTTCTAGCAATCTTGGATATGATTCATTATATATTTTTTCGATAAATATCTTAGCGATCTCGCCTATATTTAATAGCTCGATACCGATTTCGTTTGCATACCTTACCGCACGACGAATCAATCTCCTCAAAATATATCCAGCACCGATATTGCTAGGCAATATACCATTTTCATCACCAATAAGCATCACACTAGTACGAGTATGGTCTGCTATGATACGCATAGCTCTAGTAGTCTTTTCGTCTACACCATACTTTAAATTAGCAGCCTTTTCTAGATACTGTATAGTGTCTACAAACAAATCTGTCTTATACACATCTCCAGTATTATTTAAAAATACCAATAGTCTTTCCAATCCCCAGCCCGTGTCTACATTTTTTTGTTTTAGTGGGATATATTCGTTGTCAGAAATTCTTTCATATTGCATAAAAACATCATTACCTACTTCGACAAATCTACCACAATCACAGCTCGGATTGCAATTTGGTCCACAAGCTGGCTTGTCTGTAATGTAAAACATTTCACTATCTGGTCCACATGGTCCACGCTCTAATTCCCACCAATTATCCTTCTTAGGCAAGAAATAAATATTTTCTTTTTTGATGCCTGAGAGCTCTCTATATCTTGCAGTCTCCTCGTCTCTTGGCACATCTTCATTGCCTGCAAAACAGGTCACAGCGATCCTATCTGGTGAAAAATGCAATACTTGAGTGAGCAATTCATAGCTCCACTGTGTCCTCTCCTTTTTAAAATAGTCTCCAAGACTCCAGCTACCCAACATTTCAAAGAATGTACAGTGACTAGCGTCTCCTACTTCATCTATATCTACAGTCCTGACACAGCCTTGCACGTTGCAGAGTCTAGTCCCCTTAGGGTGTGCTTTGCCTAAAAGATATGGCATCAAGGGTTGCATACCAGCCACATTAAACATAACTCCCGTAGTACCATCACCTATCAAAGACACTGCCCCCACATCTACGTGTCCTCTTTCTTTGTAAAAATTTAGCCATTGATTTCTTAGCTCTTTACTAGTAAATTTCATAATTTTTCCTTTTAATGCTCGTTATTATATCATTTTAGATTTAATTTAGTCAAGATATCTTGATGAATTTCATCTATAGATTTTATTGTTTGTCCATCAGCACAGTCTATCACTATCCAATCAAACTTTTTCGCCACATATTTAGCTTTTTGATAAGCATTTGTCAGATGATTGTCATCACGCTCATGTATGTCTTTACTTTCTCCATTTTTTAGACTTTCTCTTTGTCGCGCCAAACGCATACTAATCTCTACCGGCACGTCTAAAAATAAAGTCTTGTCTGGCTTGGGAAGAGCGAGCTTGATATATTCAAAGTCTGATATCCAATCAAGAAAGGTCTCCAGCTCTTTTCGATCTTCTATTCTAGTAGACTGATGTATCATATTGCTAGGCACATATCTATCAAATAACACAAAATCATAATCATTAATGTTGATTTTTGACATGGTCGCAAATCTATCCACTGCATACAAGCTACTAGCTTGATAACCATTGATATCATTTGCATTTTCACCAAACTCTCCACCTAGATACATCTTCACCAACGCACTAGATGGACTATCATAGTTTGGAAAACTGATCAACTTACACTTATATCCTTTATTTATAAGGTATTTATACAATAGCTCAGTCTGCGTTTTCTTGCCACTACCATCTGTTCCTTCGATATCTATAATCATAATTTTTCTCCTTTATTTATTATATCATTTTTTCCGATTTAAGACAAGAAACTAGTAGTGATAAATAATTTTATTTAAATTATTTTTTCTTAATTGCATTGACAAATCAAACTTTACATATTAAAATAAAAATATGAAGAAGTTTTGGAAATACTTTACAATAGTGATTTTATTGTTGATAGGTTTATTCTTTGTTGGCCTACTATATTTATTTTTTGTGCCAAACTCTCACTTGTTTAATATTACATATATTAGCAAAAACGAGACCAAGGTTTTGGACAATGATTACAAAGCAGACGACATAGACAAGATTTCTCTTGTATCTCGAAATTATAATGTAAAAGTAGTTTCCACAGATAGTGATGAGATTACCCTCAAGGTATATGCAAACTCTTTAGGATTTGTATTGAGACAAAATAAAGACCTGTCTATCACTCCTACTCCTGACGGTAGACACTTGACTATCTCTGTCTCAGAGCCGCACGGCTTTGCTACTATGGGTGAATCATATATAGAATTGTATCTTCCAGAGTCCAAATCTTTTGATTTGGCTATCAAAAATAATAAAGCTTATACAAATATTGACTCAGAAAATTTATCAATAAACAATCTATCTTACACTGCAAACGATGGAATGTTTGATATCGATGCTGGTCGCATATGTGGAATGCTAGACTTAGATTTAAATAAAAGTACGTTTAATATTGGTAAAGATGTATCGACAGCTACAAATGAAGTAATACTCAGAGTGACTAGTGGAAAATTTAATGCGGTGCACAGCACTCTCGGAAAAGTCTCTATCGCACACAACACTCGTGGTGTCATATTAATAAAAGAATGTGGTACGATTATAGAAGACATAGATGTCGCAGGTGGACGCATAGAGATAGAAAAAGCTTCTCACACCAACATTAAGACTAGTGACACAAATGTAAAAATAAATACTATCACTGATGGAGCTATCATTGAGCTAACATCTGGAAATATCACTATAGATGACCTCACTGGAGAATTGTCAGATATAGAGACCACTAGTGGCAATATTAATCTAAATAAAACTCACTCTGCCGTAATACTAGAAAGCACTAACGGAAATATAACTGTATCAAACGCACGCAATGCTATCACTGTAAATACAAAAAGGGGCCACATAGATATCACTTTTGCTGATGACGCTATCAATCGTTCTGTCTCATCTTCTAGACTAGTGCACGGTAAGATTACTGTCAAAAATGTAGATTACGTAAATATAAAGACTGATGAAAACAAGTCAAACTGTGATGTCTCTATGGATATTCTTATGAGAGATGTCAATGGTGATTGCGTAGTAAAAGGTGACACTGGAAGTGTAAAAGTAGTGGTTGAGTATTCAGCTGACTACATTCTCTCTACCATCTCAGATAAAGGAAATGTAAATGTAAACTTAATGCAGACTACAGAATATGGAGGCTATGACACCAAGTCTTTCACTACTACAAATGTAAATATCGACCAATCTTTAAAGACATATGACCACACATTACAAGTCAGCACCAAAAGTGGCTCACTCCAGGTCTACGATACTAAATTAGCTTAAAAAAAGAAGCCTAGTTTGGCTTCTTTTTTACACATTCATATTTACACTGCCGAAATACAATAATATACCTTTATATATAGCATCGACCATCTTTTCTTTATAAGACTCGGTATTTAACATAGTCTCCTCTTCTGGATTAGATATAAATCCACATTCTATCAATACCGCAGTGTAATAGCTACAATTCAAAAGATAATAATCTCCTTCCTGACTCTTTTCTCTCCTTGCATCACAGTATGTGGCAAGAGATTTTTGTATGAGGTCTGCGCAATTTTTACTTGCATCATCTCCTTTCCTATAATAACTATTCGAGCCACGAGCTTCTGATGAAGGAAAACTATTCATATGTATACTGATTACTAGATTTGGATTAACCTTTTTGATTATATTCTGTCTTGCCTGCATATCGCTCTGCTTTTTATTTTTTGCTAGAGGTGAATACAGTCCATCATCTGTCTTACGAGTGAGCTCCACCCTATATCCAGCCTTTACTAATTTTTCTTTCAAAGACAATGTATACTCAAGGTTGATCTCTTTTTCTATCGTGCCATTTTTACCTATACTACCACCGTCACGACCTCCATGTCCAGCATCTAAAACTATTGTGTATCCATTAAAATTAGACACACTCCTAGCCACAACGCTAGAGAAAACGCTTGTAAGCAAAATAAAAATCAGCATCACACATAGCAAAAATCTACACCGCGTAAACAAATATTTCATACAAATACTCTATGTTTTATGTAGATAAATCTATACAAAATCGACAAAATTGTCAATTATTCGCACTTTTCCACAGCTTGTCCACAAGTTATCCACATAGTTATCCACAGCATGTGGATAACTTTTACACATATGTTCGAACAGAAAATCAATAAACCCCTCTTAAACATTCAGTTACCTTTGCCATATATTTTTCTGTTGACATTATTGTAATTAATCTATTATTTTTATTGTCACAGATGATGTATTGACCTTCAGCGCCATCTCTAAATACTATATCATCTCTTGAAATCCATGTAAAATATCCAGCACCTAGTTTAGGTAAAAATCTTTCTGGTTTATAATTATCTGGACATTCCACCTGTTTTGATGTCATTTGCTTAATCCATTTTTCTGGCACAATTTGAACATCTTTATATTTCCCATTATTCATGAGGACTTGCCCTAATTTATGAAAGTCTTTATGATTTAGATATAGACCTGTCGCACCTGCACAATACTTACCTAGATTTAGCCATTCAAATTCTTTAATATTTAGCAGTTTAAAAATCTTTTCATTTACAAAATCAGCTATATTTATATCAAAATTTTCCTGAAAGAAAATTGATAACAAGTATGGTTCTACATTACTATAAGTAAAATGCTTACCAGTTTTATATTTAATCTCTGTGCTAAACAATTCTTCAAGCAATTTGTTTTTGTCAAGTGTTTCCAAATGCTTTTCATTAAACATCATTTTTTCATAACCTGTAGAATGAGTAAGTAAAGTCCTAATCGTCCATTCTTTCACTTGCGCTGGAATTTGACCTTTGTAGACAGACGATAATGTTGGATAAATTTTTGTGTTGAGACTTAATATCTCGTCTGTATATTTACACTTAAAGCTTTCATTTAAAGCAATTCCATAGGCATAAGCAATCAAAAGTTTACTGCACGACTTTAATTCATGCAATTTGATCTCATTGATTATTTCTTCTTCGATAACACCATTTTCTTCAATCATAATACTATCAATGTTAACTTTAAGCTCTTTTACTTTATCTAAAAATATTTTTATCATATTATCACCTTAAAAACATTATATCATTTATTTATAAAATTGCAATTTATTTTTTTTATTAATTTATAAAAATTAAAAAAAATCTATTTTATAGTATTTTGACGCATTTTTTAATAAATTTATTTAATTTTTTAAATATTTTTTGAAATAATTTAAATTTTTCTATGATTTATAATTTTTTTATGCTATAATAAAAATATGAAAAAATATAAATATTTAAATATTTTATCAAATAGTAGCTCTGTTTGTCTTATATCCCATATTGAGCCAGATGCCGACGCCTTGTCTAGCATGGTAGTTTTTCGAGAGTTTTTGATGAAGCATTTAGGCATCAAAGTCGTGGATATCTTTGCAGAATGTGAGGAGCTTAACGATGAAAGTCTTGAGATATTAGGAAAAGTCAAAATTAATAAAGCCATGAGAAATTATCACACAGCTATCATGATTGACAGCCCAAATCTAGACAGAATAGGTAAATATGCCTCATTGTATGAAAAAGCTAAACTCAAAATAGTCATAGATCACCATCAAACCAACAATCTAGACGGAGAAATTAATATCGTCGAAAACGTGAGTTCCACATGTGAAATCATATATTCAATATTAGAAACATTTGACTATCCGATATCAAAAGAAAATCAAGGCAAACTGTATGCTGGAATTATTACAGATACAAACAATTTTACTGTAGGGAACTTTGGTAAAAGGACCTTTAAGATTTGTAGCGAAATAATAGAAAATATTGATAATAATAAAATTTATAGGCGATTTTTAGCAAAAAATTCTCAGAAAAGTATGAATTTGCTTTCATTAGCCATACAAAATCTTATCTCAATGGATCATGGAAGAATACTATTATCACACATTACAAAAGAACAAGCTTATAATTATAAAGCAGTAGCAAATGATTTTAGTGGTATTATCAATAATCTATCCACAATTAACCCAAGTCTCTTAGTATGTTTTATTTATCCTAGAGACAATACTTATTATGTAAGCATGCGATCAAAACCAGGATACGATATATCTCAGTTTGCCAAACTTAACGGCGGAGGAGGACACTCTGGAGCTGCAGCCTTTTTATCAAATAAATCAATCCACGAAATAGAAGAAACTGTACTTCAAGAATTTAGAAAACTTCTAGAAAACACTACTTTTAAAACAGATAAATTATTCTAAAAACAAATACATTACAAAAAAAACAAAGCGCGACCAATTAAAGGAATGCGCTTTTTTATAATTTTTTAACTACGCAAGATAATATCATAAAGCCTATCTAAGTCATCTTGTGAATAGTAATCTATGTAAATCCTACCCTTATTATCATTGCCAATTAAAGACACTTTTGTACCTAGTTTCCTTTGAAGCTCACTTACAAAATCTTGCAATTCATCACTAGGAAGTTTTGGTAATTTCTTTTTCTTTTTATTACCCAGCAAGGCATCAACCTCTTTCTCAAGGTCTCTTACTGTCAATTTATCCTTAGCTATTTTCTTAGCCAAAATTAATTGAGTAGCATAATCATCTATAGAAGCAAGGATTTTTGCATGACCAAATGACACCTTACCTTTTTCTACCAATTCGATAACTTCAGGGTACAATGACAATATTCTCAAAGAGTTTGCAACCGCCGAGCGCGATTTTCCGAGACGCTCAGCCACTTTTTCTTGCGTTAACCCATATTCTTCCATTAATTGTTTGATTCCTTTAGCTATTTCCACAGGATTCAAGTCTTCTCTTTGCAAATTTTCAATAATGGCAATTTCGGCTACTTGCTTACTAGTATAATTCTTAACTACAGCATCAATTTCCTTTATTCCACAGATTTTACTAGCTCTATATCTTCTTTCACCAGCTATAATCATATAGCCATCTTCCATTTGATTTACTATAATAGGCTGTATCAATCCATGTATTCTAATACTTTCTGCCAATTCATTGAGACTTTCTTTGTCAAAGTTTTTTCTTGGCTGATTTGGATTAGTATATATCTTATTAATATCAATTTTTTCGATATCGCCTCTTCTCATTTCGTACTGAGTAACAGATTTTTCCTGTTTTTCTTCTTTTACCTCTTCGTCATAGACTTTTAAAAGACTATCCAATCCTCTTCCCAATCCTGGTCTCATACATTCCTCCTTGTCCTATATAGAACATATATACCACTATTATATCAATTTTTTATAGGCGTGTCAATAAATTTAGACAAAAATATTTAATTACATTTGTTAGACACTCTCTTAAAGATATATTGATAAATATAAATGTTCCTCGTGGAACATTTTTTCAATAAACACTAAAAAATAAACAAAAATGTCGTATTTTTTGTTTAAAATCTCTATTTTTACAAATTTTTGTTGAAATACCAATAATAACGATTTATATATTAGCAATTTAACTTTTACAAATCTAATTGTCGTTTTTTTGATTGGTTTATTGATAATATTGTATTCTTATTAAATTAAACAAAAAAACATGTATGTTTAATACATGTTTTATAACAAACAAGATTAAAGAATGGTAGTTTCTCTTATTGAAATAGAAAACGTTAGCAATTTGTATAAAAAAATTAAAAAACGGGTAAATTATTAAATTTTTTAAAAATTATACTCATTCATAATATGTTAACAAAAAAATGTTCCACGAGGAACATTTTTAACTTTGTTTTACATTTAATGGTGATATTATTGCTTTTTTAAGAATTCGTCTGCTAAAGATTTGTAAGCTAAAGCTCCTTTGCTTTTATTGTCATACATAACAATGGGTTTTCCATGGCTAGGACTTTCGGCCAATCTAACATTTCTAGGAATGTATGTATTGTAGACCTTGGTACCAAAATATTTTTTAATCTCCTCACTTACTTGAGCCACAAGATTACTACGATTGTCTTTCATTGTTAGTAATACACCTTCGATTTCAATTTCTGGATTTAAGTGTTTTTTGATTAGTCTTACAGTATTCATTAATTGTCCTAGACCTACTAAAGCAAAATACTCACATTGTATAGGTATAATAATAGTATTTGTAGCAGTCAAAGCGTTTACAGTTAGCAAGCCTAAAGATGGAGGGCAGTCAATAAATATATAATCGTATGCGTCTTTTATTTCGTTAAGCGCTTCTTTTAGTATTTTTTCTCGATTATCCATATATACAAGATCTACCTCAGCTCCAGACAAGTCCACAGTGGATGGTATGCAATCTAATCCTTTCAAGACTGAAGGGTAGATAGCTTCTTTTATCTTTACTTCTCCCAATAAAACTTCATAAATAGAGTTTTGATCTTTTTCAACCTCAACACCCACACTAGAACACGCATTTCCTTGAGGGTCCATATCTATTAGTAGCACTTTATGACCAGCGTCTGCTACATAAGACGCTAAATTGACACAGCTGGTAGTCTTGCCTACGCCACCTTTTTGGTTTGTTACAGCTATAATTTTTCCCATATATTCTCCCGTATTTAAATTATATATTTTAGCTAAGTATTTGTTAGCCGATCATATATGATATTATATTAATGTATTTTTGTAAAATTTGCAAACAAATGTGATAAAATTTTGTAAAAAGTATGAATTTTGATAAAATTTTGCTGATTTTTGTATATTTGTAACAAAATAAATGTTTATAGTCCTATTTTTAAAAATTTTATACAAGAAACACTAACCTATCAATACAAAGATTTTCTTACATTTATAATAGTATACTTAATCATTTGATATTTGATATTGTATTTTGCGCTATTTGTTTCAAAGTTTGCGCTAAAGCTTTTCAAAAGTTAGGAAAGATGGAAAGTTTAACAAAAAAAATAAATAATATAACATTTTGCTGTATGTTTTTATAATTAAATTTTATATAAAGTGTTGCAAAAAGTAAAATAATGTGCTATAATACCTGAGCATGAAACATATGCGTTCTTAGCTCAGCTGGATAGAGCGTTGGTCTACGGAACCAAAGGTCAGGGGTTCGAATCCCTTAGGACGCGCCAAAGGAGTTTAAAAGACTCCTTTTTTTTGTTTTTTTAATATTTCTAACAAAATATTAAAAATTTTTGTTTTTAGTCTAGCATATCAAACTATTTTGTGTTATAATTTCCATATGGAAACAATAGTAGCATTAGCTACTCCTGCTGGAAATAGTGGGGTGGCAGTAATAAGAATAAGTGGTGACAATGCAAAAAGCATTTTACAAAAAATTATTCGTGAGGATCTGGATTTTGAGCCTCGAAAAATGTATTTAAAAAATGTGTATACTAGCAATCTAGTCGACAAGTGTCTAGTCGTATATTTTGCTTCACCAAATAGTTTCACTGGTGAAGACGTGGCAGAAATTCAGTCACACGGTGGATATTTTCTTGCTCAACAAATCATCAAAGAATGTATTTCCTTGGGTTGTAATATGGCGACAGCAGGAGAGTTTAGTAAGCGAGCATTTATTAATGGAAAAATGTCCATCGATCAAGCTGAAGGTATTATGGATCTTATAAATGCAGAAAGTGATGCTCAAGCAAAAGTCGGTAGCACACTAATGCAAGGTAAGCTTAAAGAAAAGATACAGCAGTACCAAAACAATCTCACCGATATGTTGGCTGAGATAGAAGCAAAATTGGACTATCCTGAATACGAATATACCTCTGACGAGAGTAGCGACATAAAAGAAAAACTAAAAGATCTCATCTCTTCACTAGATGGACTAATTTCTGATAGTCAAAATGGATTGATTATCAAAAATGGTGTAAAGGTGGCTATTGTAGGAGCTCCGAATGTGGGTAAATCAAGCTTATTAAATGCTCTCACAAAGTCAAACAAAGCTATAGTCACAGATATAGCTGGCACTACTAGAGATATCGTGGAAGCAGAATATGAATACAAAGGTATTATCTTCCGCCTTTTTGATACTGCAGGTATACATGATAGTGATGATATAGTGGAAAAGATAGGTATCGATAGAGCTCTCTCTACTTTGGAAAATGTAGACATCGTTTTGCGCGTATCTACTCCTGATACTACTTGCAATGTGGAAACAGACAAACCTTATATAAATGTTTTTAATAAAAGTGATTTGTTGACAAGTAAGTCAAATCAAGATTATTTCTTCATAAGCGCCATCAATAATGAAAATATAGATGCTTTGAAAGAAGAGATTTTTAATCAAACAGTAAAAGAAGGTATCCAGTCTGACAAACTCTATCTCACAAACACTCGCCATATAGATTGTGTAAAATTTGCAAGTTCTGCATTGAAAAATATTTTAGATATTTTTGATAGTACTACTATGGATATCGTGTCTAGCGAATTGAAATCAGCATGGAGTATTTTAGGAGAAATCAGTGGCATCACCAGCGACGAAGCCATCATAGACAAAATCTTTAGTAAATTTTGCTTAGGCAAATAATTACAATTCGAAATTTTCTTCTTTTATGTTGTTTATAAAGTTTTCCATATCTTTTACACTTAACGTCATAATATGATTTAACTCTTTTCTGCCATCATATATTTCAATACCATCGTTTTGATCATAATTGTAAAAATATCTACCATGGATAATGGCATTTCTTAAATTTGTGGTTTTATCTAAATATTTATCGCCACTCATTGATTGTATTTCTTGGGGAGAACAATTTGCCAACAAAGAGTATAAATAGTTTGTATTTATAGGCATAACAATATCTGAATAATAATCTAAAATAATCCATTCGTTTATAGGATTGCTTATCAAATTTTTCACAAACATTACTTCAAAATCAAAACTTTTGACTTCTATATTTTTTATCAAATATACTAAATATGTAAAAGTTTTGATTTTATCCTTTATTATGTTTACATGGTTATTTTTAAATGGTGTCCTGTATGAAGAAATACTCCAGCTTGAAATATCTAAACCAAGAGCATCTAATGCGTAATCATAACAAGAATTAAAATAATTTACCAAGGACTTTTTTTGGTATTCGTCTAATTTTATTTGATTATCATGCTCCCTAATTTGTATAAAATTATCTATATTTTCAACAGTTAAAGATTTGTCCACCAATGCTTTCTTCAAATCTTTTTGATAAAATCCGACTTGTTGGTCTAAGTTTGATATGTTTGAATTATACACCAACAACAATTCAAACAAATCTTGAGCTGACATTTCAAGATCTACAACGCTTGAATCTTTATTCTTTCTCAATTTTACTAAAAAATTACCATTATCCAAAATAATAAAATTAGGATTTTCAATACTATTGTGCGCAAAAGAATCCCTTATGTATTTGTAAAATTCATTATTGTTAATATTGTATTTTTTTAGTAAAAATTTTTCTCGCAACTTTGATATGATTTTGTGATCTTCATTCATCTTTTCATCAAAAGCCGACTTTGTCAAAGCTTCTTTCTGTAAAGTGATAATCTCCAACAATAAACTATTTAGGGTTATCTTAAGTCCTTTCTCAAGGTGTTTTTTTATCTGCTCATCACTAAGATTTTGACTTTTCTCAATGAAAACATCTTTAAAACTTTCTATAAGAGATTTTGTACCACTTGCAACATAGTTTTCTATAGTATTTTTGATTATCTTAATATAAGCTAGTCTATATAGTAAATTTTGTCTACTTTTTGATTCGATATTATTCATGTTTTAATCATAACATATTACCAAAAAAGAGTCAATATCAAATTGTCATAGATTTTACTCAAACTTGTTGTATTTTTTATAATTTATGATATAATGTAAAGGAAAATTTACGCTTATATTATGATAACTGAAAATATGATTAATAATTACGATGCTATAGTGATAGGTAGTGGACACGCAGGTAGTGAAGCATGTCTTGCTCTTTCACGTCTTGGCAAAAAGACACTACTTACCACACTTAATCTAGATAGTATAGCTTTTTTAGCGTGTAATCCTAGCATTGGTGGCACAGCTAAAGGTCAGCTGGCAGGAGAAGTGGACGCTCTAGGAGGAGAAATGGGCGTCAATGCAGACAAAGCTATACTTCAATTAAGAATGTTGAATAGTGGTAAAGGTCCAGCTGTGCAATCATTGCGCGCTCAAGTAGACAAAGTGACTTACCATACCGAGATGAAACGCACTATCGAAAAGCAAGAAAATCTAGACATTCTACAATGTGAAGTTTCTGAGATTTTAGTAGAAAATAATAAAGTAATAGGTGTCAAGACTAGCATGGGAGAAATCTTCTCTTGCAGTGCTGTGGTAGTGGCTACCGGAGTATATCTAAATAGCAAAATCATCATAGGAGATTTCACTAAAAATACAGGTCCTAATGGCTACGAACCTAGCACTATGCTCACAAAATCTTTAATGGATTTGGGTATAGAGATTAGAAGATTCAAGACAGGCACTCCAGCTCGTGTGGACGGCAAGTCTATCGACTATACAAAATTTGAAGAACAGCCAGGCGATGACTTGAACGAAAGTTTTTCTCATCTAAAAAAATCTGTCAAAAACAAACGAGTTTGTTATCTAGGATATACATCTACAGAAATGCATGATTGTATCAGAGAAAATATAGACAGAGCACCTCTTTATTCTGGTAAAATCAACGGAATTGGTCCAAGATATTGTCCTAGTATCGAAGATAAAATTATGCGCTTTAGCGATAAAGAGCGTCATCAGTTATTCTTAGAGCCAGAAAGTGCTGACACTGATGAAGTATATGTGCAGGGTATCTCTAGTAGTATGCCAAGCGATGTGCAACGTAAAATGTATCGCTTAATACCAGGCTTTGAAAATGTGAAGATTATGCGATTTGCATACGCTATTGAGTATGACTGTATCAATGCTACTGAACTAAAAAACAACCTTGAAAGTAAAAAAATCGACGGTCTTTTCTTTGCTGGACAAATCAATGGCACTAGCGGCTACGAAGAAGCTGCCGCACAGGGTATCATGGCAGGTATTAATGCTGAGAGATATATCGATCATCTTCCACCATTTATACTTGGCCGAGACCAAGCATATATAGGTGTATTGATAGACGACCTTACTACTAAAGACATAATCGAACCTTACCGCATGATGACTAGTAGAGCAGAGTATCGTCTTATCCTGAGACAAGACAACTGCGATATACGCCTCACTCAGCTTGGTAGAGATATCGGTCTGGTAGATGACAAACGATATAAAATATTTAAGAAAAAACTAAAGACCATAAAAGAAATACACTTAGTATTGGACACCATGAAAAATCCTTCTTCTCTTACACCTCTATTCACTGCCAAAAATGAATCTTTACCAAAATCAGGGCTAACCCTTAGAGAATGTATCAAAAGGAATAATATCACGATTTTTGATATCAAAGAGTATTTCAATTTGTTTGACGGAGTGACAGATAGTTTGCTAGAATATGTCAATACCGAAATTAAATATGAAGGTTATATCAAAAAAGAATTTGAGCAAATAGAAAAGGCTAAAAAGACTGAAAATATACCTCTACCAAACATTGACTACTCAGAAATGGCCGGGCTAAGACTAGAAGCAAGACAAAAGCTAAATAAATTCAAGCCAGCTACACTCGGTCAAGCTAAACGCATCGACGGCGTCAGTCCTAGCGACATCAATGTGCTACTAGTCTATCTAAAGATGAAAGGATTTATTTAAAATAATATGGATATCACATATTTGCAAAATTTAATAACAAAGCATAGGGAAAAGTTCGAGATATATTTCGAAGAACTTGTTTCTTATAATCAAAAAGTAAACCTTACAGCTATCACTGAGAGAAATGAGGTTTACACAAAGCACTTTTTAGATAGTATTTTACCTATAGACGCTATACCACATGGAGCAAGTATCGTAGATGTGGGAGCAGGGGCAGGATTTCCTAGCTTACCTATCAAAATAGTACGTCCAGATATAAATCTGACTATGGTGGATTCATTGCAAAAGCGTGTCACTTTCTTAAATTATATCACTGACAAATTATCAATCAAGACTCAAAATGTACATGCACGAGCCGAAGAATTTGCAAAAGTGGGTAGAGAAAATTTTGACGTCGCTGTAGCACGTGCTGTAGCTAAGCTAAACACTTTGCTCGAATACTTATTACCTTTAGTCAAAGTAGGCGGCATAGTCATCGCATACAAGGGAAGTAATCTAGCGGAAGAGTTTGAAGAAGCTGAAAATGCACTCAATATATTAGGTGGCAAAATCGTGAAATCTATCCGTTTTGATCTACCAAATAACTTTGGAGAAAGACATATCTTGATCATAGAAAAAGTACGTCCTACCGATATAAAATATCCAAGACCACAAAACAAACCAAAAACCGACCCCATAATCTAGGTCGGTCTTTTTTATACTTCTACCTCGTCTTTAGATTGTTCATATAAAGAAATTTTATCTTGCCATATACTTGTCGTCTTATCAATGGATTCAAGTCTTGATTTGTTTCCTTGTAAGATATATTTATTTTTGTTTCTTTCATTTTCTTCGATTAGTCTTACAAACATTCCTTTTCTTTCTTCATTATATGATACTATTTTATCTTGTATCAGACTCCAAAACACATCTCTTATTTCTGGGTATTTTTTCTCCAGCTTCTCAAAATCATTTTTAACATTGCTACCATACATTGATGTGAGACATATTTCACCATATGGTGATTTAATATTTTTATCTAATACATACTTTTCATCACGTGTATATAAAATAATTTCATTTAATAGATGACTATTCTGAAACGTAAATATAGCAGTCTTACCTTTTGAATAAAAGTACTTTTTTACCATTTCTGCAAATTGTGTTAACTTTACAGATAATAGTGAATTTATATTACCTTTACTGTTAATTTCCTTTTCTATTTTTTCCATCTCTTGCTGTTGCTCTGGTGATTTGTTCTTCGTATTGAATAACAATTTTCTTCTATCTACTAATTGCTTAAATTCTTTAAATTTCATTTTGTAATACCTCTATGTCTTCTTCATTAATAATTTCTATTTGTTTTTGTAAATCCATTACTTCATTTTTTAGTTTATTAATTTTTTCTTTTCTTTTATTTGGATCCGTATATTCTTCCAATTTATTCATTTTCTCCACACATATATCTGCGCATTTGTCTTGTAGTGCTATCAATTCAGGATCTTTTGTTATAATTCCACAATAACCTGCTTTATATATTTCTTCAGCTTCCTTTACTTCTTTTGTTAATGCAGTGATTAAATTTTTTCTCTTTTGGGGATTGTTTAATGTTTTTATTTCAGCTTCTTTTTTAGAAATTTTTTCATTGATGATTTCTATTTTCAAACTTCTTTTTTTACTTAAATATTTTTTAAACATTTCCCAATAATATTCATTCAGTGCTGGATACTTTTCTGCCAATCTTGAAAAAGAATTTTTCATAATCGAAAACAATGGTTCCATACTAATCATATCACGCTTATCACTTTTAAATATATATAGATTCTCATCTATTGTGATATTGATTTGGGTAGGATAATCCCTTTCTTTATCACAAGAAATCCTAATATCATATACAATACCATTACCAATCAAGAAATCCAATAAATATTCTTTAAAGTCATATATAGACATTTTACATTTGCTACTAATGCTACCGTTTTGATTTAATATTACATCAATCTCTTGATATTCATTTCTTAAAGAATCATCATGAGTCCTCTCATATTCTCTTGTTAAAAACAATCTTCTCTTGGCTAATTTCTCAAAAATACTAAACTTCATAAGTATACCTCTTGTGGCGATAATATATCACAAATTTTTGATATTGTCAAGAGACGCTATTTATATATTAATATTACTATATATATTATATATCCTTATATATACGCGCGCACGCGCACGCGCGCGAAGACAATTTCCCTTGACAAAATACGGAATAAATAATATAATACCATAAATGAAAATAAACAGTCTAGAACTCAATAACTTTAGAAACTACACTCACTCTATTGCCACTTTTGATGATGGTATCAATTTTATCGTTGGGAAAAATGCTCAAGGAAAAACCAATCTCTTAGAAAGTGTTTATTTACTAAGTGTAGGCAAAAGTCCGAAGAATAGCAAAGATAAACAGATCATAAGATTTCATCAAGATCGTGCTAAAATAAAAGTTGACTTTAATACTCTCGCAGGCAAAAAAATAATAGAAATGTATCTAGACAAATCAGATAAAAAATCTATAAAGATAAACAACCTCAATATTTTAAAGCTTACAGAATTGGTTGGTGTCTTATCTATGGTATACTTTAGTCCTGATGAAATGAAGCTTATCAAAGAAGTACCAGAAGACAGAAGATCTTTTTTAGATGTATCCATCAGTCAGTTTGATAAACCTTATCTATACAATCTAATGAAATATAATCGTATCCTCAAGATGAGAAATCAAATATTAAAAAGCATGGATTCCGTAGATTCAAAGAAAGAACAATTAAAGTTATTTACACCACAATTAATTGACACTGCAGTAAAAATTATAGAAAAACGCGTGCAATTTATAGAAAAACTTAAAATTTATGCAAAAAACATACATCAAATTATTACTGAGACAGAAAATCTAGAAATATTCTATAGCTACAAACAAAAAGAAAATCTTTCTATCAAAGAGGATTTGTCTATTGAGTTTGAAAAAATCATAGATAAAGAAATTGAATTAGGATATACTTGTCTTGGTCCTCATAGAGATGATATCATCTTTAAAATAAATGATTTGGATTGCAGATACTACGCTAGTCAAGGACAGCAACGCACCGTAGCACTAGTAGTAAAACTATCTCTAATGGAAGTAATCAAAGAAGAGATTGGTGAGTATCCTATATTACTACTAGATGATGTATTAAGTGAGCTAGATGATCTACGCCAATCAAGGTTATTGACCCTAACAAACAAATATCAGACACTTATATCATGTACTGCTATACCAAACATGGACACAAAGTACAAGACTATAAACATACAAAGTGGTAGTGTAAGATAATCACAAAATAAAAATTTCTTTCATATATAATATTAAATTTCGACAAAAAAGAATAAAAAACATTAAATTTGTCGAAATTTTTTATTTTTTCCTTTTGTTTTTCTTTATTTGTATATGTTATTATTTCATTCCAACGCTTAAAGACAAGGAGTATGCTATGCTAAAAAAACTAATTAGATCCAACCAAAGAAGAATACGTTTTAATATATGTAAAAATTTTTGCTGTCCTGATTGTAATGAAAAAGTATATTGGGACGACTCGGATCAAGTATTTCGATGTTCAAATGACGACTGCGATTTTACTTGCGATAAAGACGGATTTTTAATTTCTTTAAATAAAGATGATACTAAGAATCTCTTTTGAGTCAAGTTATTTATATTTTTACCACCAAATGCTAAAATATTGTATTGATAAAAATTTTTAAAATTGTCAGAAATTGATACGAAATATGTCAAAATTTATCGAAAATAATCGAAAATTTTTAAAATTTTATTATTTTATTAAATACAATCTAATAATTTTTTTATAAAACAAATTCAAAAACTATTCATAAAACAAAAAAAATCGACCGATACTGGTCGACTTTTTTAATATTTAAGTAATTGAGATTTGATATCGTTTACAAGTGTACGGATATGTGGATTAATTTTTACTTGATTTGATATTTTGTCTCTAGCATGCATAATAGTCGTATGGTCTCGTCCACCGAATATTGCACCAATAGCTGTAAGAGGTATATTCAACATATCGTTGATAAGATATATACACATTTGTCTAGGCTCTACGATTTCTTTATTCTTCTTTTTACCTATAAGGTCTTCTTTAGTCACTTTGAAGAAATCACATACTGTACGTAATATCCTATCAGCGTCTAGATCAGTCCTTTCAGTCTCACCATAATCTTTAAGAGCTTCATGGGCATCTTCCATACTAGCATGAGATTTTCCGAGAAGACTAGAGTAGAAAACGACTTTTGATAATATACCTTCCATCTCACGAATGTTTGTACCCGTCTTCTGAGCAATGAAATCTATCACATTGTCATCTACAAGATAACCCTCTTGACTACATTTCTTTTTGATAATAGCTACTTTAGTCTCATAGTCTGGCTCTTGGATATCTTGGATAAGTCCACTGCTAAATCTACTACGAAGTCTTTCCTCTAAAGCGCTCATGTCTTTAGGTGAACGATCAGAAGCTATGATTATTTGTTTGTTGTTTTGATAAAGATCATTGAAGGTATGGAAGAATTCTTCCTGTATACCCATTTTGTTGCTAATAAACTGAATATCATCAATCATCAGCACATCTACGCTACGATACTTGTCTCTAAAATCGAGATTTGATTTTTCTTTTCCATTTCTAATCGAGTCTACATAGTCATTTGTAAACTTCTCACAAGTGACATACAAGACATTTAAGTCAGGTCTATGCTCGTTTAGATAATTTCCAACTGCATGTAATAAGTGTGTCTTGCCCAATCCTACACCACCATAGATAAACAATGGATTGAATTTTTGACAAGGATTCTCTGCCACACTTTGCATCGCCGCGCATACTACTTGATTTGATTTTCCGACTACAAAATTTGAAAATGTGTATTTTTGATTAAATTTAAATTTCATGTTTGGAGAATCTTTCATTATCTTGTCTAGCTCTTCTTCTTGTCTACGAATATTCTCCTCATATTCTTGCTTTTCTGTGACTCTGACGAATGTGTATGGGGTAAACTCCTGACGTACACATTTTGTAATCTTTTCAAATATACCAGGCTGATTTACCTGATTTTTAGCATTGATACTAGGCGCCATAAGAATTAATTCATCATTTGCGTATTGAATAGGTGTAAGAGTATTAATCCATAGATCGAATGTCACAGCTGTCACTTCATTTTCGAGCTTGTTTAATACTTTCTTCCATTGGTCAAGTAAAAACATAATCCACTCCTAACTATATTATATAATAAATATCTAAATAAGTCAATAAGTGCGAGAAAAGTTTTGTAAGATTGTGTTTCCTGGGCGATTTTATAGGTTGTCCACATCAATTTTATATTTGTCTACATTTTTATCTACAGACTTAAACACATCGATTGTGGATAAAAATTGTATGAAAAATGTCGAAAATGAAACAAGACACCACTAAATATTGTGTTTTATAAAGTTGTCCACTTTTCCACAAAAATTAATAGAAAAATCACTATCAAAAATTAAAAAAATTTATAAAATAAATCGCCTGTGTATGCGACTGCGAAATTAAATTTTTTAGTAACATTTTTGATAAATTTTATTTAATTTTTTAAGTTAAAATTTGATAAATAATTATTTAATTATAAATTAAATTTATTTGTTAAAACACGCTATAAAATAGTATTTTTTAAATTATTTGATACTTAAAATTTATATATTTTTATTATTTTATTTGATATTAGATTTTTAAATAATTTATTATATAATATATATTAATATGCTCAAAAAAATCAGGTATAAATTTGGTGGAAATGTGGATAACTTTTGGTATAAAAAAGATTCAAAATTTTTCTTGAAAATAAGTCAAAATATTTGACATATTCACTTGCTTTTGGTAGTATAGTTTTGTAATATGATTTTGGGTTAGGGGACAAAGTCAAGACAAAGAGGAGAATTATGAGATTTAGATGTGATGGGCTAGAGCTAAGCGATGCAATAAGTGTAGTATCTAAAGCTATCAGTAGCAAGACCACCTCTCAGATACTCGAGGGTATCAAGATGGTATGCGCTGATGACAAGCTTATTTTGTCCGCTACTGACCTAGAAATGAGTGTAGAGAAGACTATCAGAGCAGAGGTAGACAACGCTGGAGAGACAGTGGTACCTGGTAGATTGTTTGGAGAGTATATCCGTAAGCTTACTAATGAGCAGATAGAATGTGAATTAAATGAGAAAAATCAGCTAAAGATTTCATACACAGATAGTGAGGGTTGTCTACAATGCATGGAGATTAGTGAATTTCCTCAGATCAAAGAGGTGGAAAAAGACAATTTCTTTGAGCTTAGCAAGGAAGATTTTAAAGCATTGATAAATTCTGTGTATTATGCTGTGGCTCAAGATGATAGTAGACCGATACTAAAGGGTATATTGATAGAGACCACTGGCAATAATATCAAAGCTGTGGCTGTAGATGGCTGTAGATTGAGTATTGCGAATAAGACTTTGCTTAATAGTACAGCTGACTTTAAGATTATCGTACCTGGTAAAAATATCTATGAAATCATCAAAATGATGGATAATGATGGCAATATCAAGGTGTACGTGCATTCAAATAATATCATGGTGGATTTGGGTGATACTATAGTGATAAATCGTCTAATAGACGGTCAATTTATCAATTATAAGCAGATTGTACCAAAAGATTTTTCTACTGTAGTGACTATCAATAAAGAGCAGCTCGAGGACGCTATAGATAGAGCTAGTGTATTGTCTAGGATAGACAAAAATAATCTAGTAAAATTTGACATTAAAGAGAAAAATTTGATGCTTACATCAAATAGTGAGATAGGTAATACTAGAGAAAATATTACAGTCGGAGTCAAAGGAAATGACCTTAATATTTCATTCAATTCTAAGTACTTTAGCGACTGCCTTCGTGTAGTAGATAATCAGTATGTAAAAATGAACCTCAATAGTGCTATACAGCCATGTGTAATTACTCCATGTGAGGGCGAAGATTTTGTATTCTTGATACTTCCTGTAAAAGCTAGATAATGTGTTTTAGATCTGAGTTATCCACAATTTATTGTGTTTTGTGGATAACTTTTTGTTTCTAAAAATTTAGTAGTATAATTGACAAAATTTAAATAATTGATTACAATGTCAGCATGCAGAGATGTCTGAGTGGTCGAAAGAGCACGATTGGAAATCGTGTGATGTGAAAGCGTCCGCAGGTTCGAATCCTGTTCTCTGCGCCAAAAGTTCGGAAATTCAAAAGAGTATAGATTTACTCTTCTTTTTTTTGTGAATTATTGACATTGGTATTTTTTTTTGATATAGTGGAGAGTATAGGAAATATTATTGCAGTCCACAGCGAATACTCGCTCTTTCCATCAGGAATATCCTTTTAGCAAATATCCTATGAGAAACTATTAAAAGGAGATTTTTTTCATGAAACAAACTTATCAGCCAAAGAAAAGACAACGCAGTAAAGTTCATGGCTTTAGAGCTAGAATGAAGACTCTATCTGGTAGAAGAGTATTGAAGCGTCGTAGAAACAAAGGTAAGAAAGAACTTACTAAGTAAAAATTATGTTAAAAAGAATCAATCGATTAAAGAAAAAGAAAGAGTTTAATTATATCTACAAAAAGGGTGAAGTGGCGCATTCGTCCAGTTTTACGATACATTTCGTCAAGGCGTATCGTCCGTATGCCCAGATAGGTATATCTGTCTCAAAGCAAGTCGGCAATAGTGTGGTGAGGAGTCGAGTAAAACGCATTATTAGTGAGGCTTGCAGGCTAAATATTGACAAATTTGCTATCAAAAATTATGTCATCACAGCCAAAGAAACTATACGAGACAAAAAATCTGATGAGATTGAGCTCGAGCTAATGCGAGTATTGAAAAAGCAAGGACTAATGAGGGAAAGTGATGTTTAAGATTTATTATGTCTTGACATATCCATTGACTCTCATATGTTTGTTTTTGATATTTATTTATCGCAAAGTCTTGAGTGTGGCGAAAGGTGGGCGTAGCTGTCATTTTGTGCCTACTTGTAGCCAGTATGCGTGGGATAGTATCCGCGAGTTTGGTGCGATCTGGGGTGGATTTTTGGCATTTAAGAGACTATTAAAATGTAGACCCAACACACACGGAGGAGTGGATTATCCAAAATTAAATTTATTAGGAAATTATAAATGGAAATGTTAAATAATGTTAGCATGATACTCGCTAAGAATGATTTGTGGACTAATATTATTAACCTTTTTGCAAATTGGATAGTCAATTATGGCTGGGCCATTATTGTATTCACTATTTGCTTAAAGCTAATAATGACTCCATTAGATGTCTATCAGCGAATATCTTCAAAAAAACAGCAAAGATTTATGACTGCTATGCAACCAGAAATGGCGAAGATTCAAGCCAAGTATGGTAATGACAAAGCTAAAGTAAATGAAGAGACGGCGAAATTGTATAAAAAATATAATTTTAATATGGGTGGTATGTGTTTTTCTATGCTTATCACTATGGGATTATCTCTTGTAGTATTCTTTACGCTATATGGCAGTCTTAGAGATTATGGTAATGACAAATTGTATCAATCATACAATGACCTAAAATCTGCTTACACAGAAGTAGTGGGCGAGAAAGAATTTGATACTCTCACAGATGACGAGAAAGAAGAATTGACTATCGTTATCGAGAAAAAGTATGATGAAGTCTCTCGTCAAAACTCATGGCTATGGGTAAAAAATGTATGGAAATCAGATACTAATGATACTCAGTTTATAGATTTCAATACTTATGCTAATGGCATGAATGATACTAAAAAAGCAGAAGAACAAAAGATTTATAACTTCATCACTACTACTATTGATGGAGAAAAAACTCAAGTCAATGGTTATTATGTATTGATTATACTATCTGCTGTGATTTCTTTCTTGACACAGCTATTGTCAGCTAAGTTGATGACACCAAAAGGTCAAAAACTAAACATGATGAACAAAGTAATGATGGCTGTCATTCCTATCACTATGATAATATTGGCTATGACGTCAAACGTAGTGTTTACACTATATATCATCGTAAACTCATTGATGACGGCACTGATATCTACGGTGCTATCTCTTATCATGAAGCCAAAGAGTGGCAAAGATGACGACATTGTGATCCAAAAGAATGTCGAAGTAGTGGAATATAGCAGAAATTACAAGAAATAGGAAGGAGAATAGAAATGCAAATAGAGGCTACAGGAAAAAGCGTGGAGATCGCTATCCAAAATGGACTTTTGGAATGCGGTATGAAGCGAGAAGAAGTAAATGTAAAGGTAGTGGAAGAGGGCGGTCTTTTCAAAAAAGCGGTAGTAATCCTTTCTTGGGGAGAAGAGCCTGAGGTAGTATCAGAAGAGACAACAACAGAGACTCCAGTAATAGAAGAAAAGGTAGAGACTGCTGAGACTCCAGTGGAGACTGAGGAGAAAAAGAAGAAAATCTTTGACTCTACTAGACTACAAGAGCGAGGAAAAGAGTTTTTATTAGGGTTAGCTAAGATGCTAGACGAAAATGCTACTTGCGAAGTAAGTGCAGGAGAAAATGAAGTGACTTTCTCTCTTCATGGTGAAAAGCTAGGTAAGCTCATTGGTTTCCATGGAGATAATCTACAAGCATTGCAAATGCTTTTGTCTGGTCTAAAGACTAGAGGTGAGGGAGCTATCAGATTGTATCTAGATATAGATGGATATAAGGCGAATAGAAATCAGTCTATCATCGATATCGCGAATAGGACTGCTGAGCAGGCTATCAAGATAGAAAGGAATATTCACCTAGACCCGATGAATGCATACGAGAGAAGGATAGTACACACTACTCTTCAAGACAGGGAAGATGTCACTACAGAGTCTACAGGTGAGGGTGAAAAGCGTCACGTGGTGGTTAAGCCAATTTTTAAGAGATAATATATAGAAAAAAGGCGATTACGCCTTTTTTTGATTGTCTTTTACTAGTGCGATGAGAGAGTCTATCTGCCCCATGGTATATTTGCAATACCTCTTAAATGCTTGAGCAGAGCGCAGTACATCTACCTGCTTTCTTTCGTGGCTTTTATCTTCTTCCTCATAGCACCCACAGTTTGCCTTAGTTCTTAGAGTATAAGATTTCTTGCAATGCCCATCATCAATAGAGTGTACCATATATCTACCACCTTCCATCAAGACATAATGCCTCTCAAAATACTTGCAATTTTTACAAACATCAAATTTCATATTAACTCCTTTTGTAGTAAAAAATTACTAATATAAAAATATTATAAGAAATAAATTACTAAAAGTCAAACAAAAATGGTAAAATTTTACTAAAAATAATATAAAATTTGTAAAAAATTGCAAACTCATTATTGGTGTCATAAAATACTTTTGGAGTATGAAAATGAGATTAAAACAATATAGAAATAATTTAAAATTATCTCAACAAGAAGTAGCGAATATTATCGGAGTCAGTCAAAAAACGTATTGTAATTATGAGAGTGGTGTGACAGAGCCGAGTAGTGAGATATTGGTAAAATTGGCAGACTTATTTCACACAAGTTTGGATAGCCTGATACGAGAAAAGTCATATAGATACACTGAGAGTCAGCAAGAGGCGATAGCTCTCATAGAGACATTGAGCGACACTGACTGTGCCAAAGTCGTAGGCTTTATAGCAGGACTAAAGAAGTAAAAAGTTAAGAAATATATTCTTAATTTTTTTTATAGCGTATTGAGTCAGTGGGTACTCGAGGAATTTACCTTTCACTTAGGTAGATAAAGCTAAAGTCGCTCTGGCAAACATTTTCCGCGAAGCCTGAGAGTTATTTGTTTATCAAATAAATATAATATAAAACATTGACATTTAGGTGACAAATTGATATAATTACACCGAAAAAATCTATAAAATAAGGGAATAGGAGCAAATATGGAAAATACGAATTTGAGTGAATTTGATATCAAGGTAGAGAAGATCAATAAGCTGGAATCTCAAGGTGAAAAAGCATATAAGGCAAAATTTCACAAGACTCATGAGATACATGATCTAGAAAAATACGAGCTTGGCACTAAGGTAAGTGTGGCAGGTAGAATGACTTTCAAAAGGACATTTGGAAAGCTTATTTTTGCCAAGATTTACGCTATAGGTGACAATTTTGATGCAAAATTTACTGACTCTATCCGTACTAGTGTGCAGATTAGTCTTTCATTGAATATTGTGGGTGAAGAAGCTTTGGCTAAATTTAAAGAATTTTGTGACATAGGTGACTTTGTGGGTGTCAATGGTGAGCTAGTGCGCACTCAGACTGGAGAATTGACTGTGCAAGTGGAGACATTTGAGCTTTTGAGTAAGGCTCTAAGAGGTTTGCCTGAGAAATTTCATGGTTTGGTAGATACAGACGCAAGATATCGTCAGAGATATCTTGACATTATATCAAATGAAAAGAGCAGAAATGCTATACTAATAAGATGTAAAGTGACTCAGTTTATCCGTGATTTCTATATCAAAAAAGGCTTTTTAGAAGTAGAGACTCCTGTATTACAAAATGCTGTAGGTGGAGCATTGGCAAAACCATTTAGGACTCATCATAATGCGCTCGACTTGGATATGAACTTGAGAATATCTCCTGAGACTTTCTTGAAGAGAGTCATTGCTTGTGGATTTGACAAAGTATTCGAGATAGCAAAAGACTTTAGAAATGAGGGCTTGTGTGTAGATAAATTGCAAGAATTTACTATGCTAGAGAGCTATGCTGCATATTGGGACTTTGAAGACAGTATCAAGTTTTATACTGAAATGTTTAGAGAAGTGTGTCATTATGTATTTGGTAAGTATGAGTTTAAGTCTGGTGATAGAGTGATTGAATTACCTACTGAGTTCCCTCGCATGGATTATGTGGCTACATTAAATGAAATATTGGGCTTTAATGTACTAGATATCACTGATGTAGATGAATTTAAAAAGCTAGTAAGAGAAAAAGATTTGCTAGAAGAGTTTGAATTGGTTGACCAATATACTGTAGGTGGTATCATTGACCTATTATACAAAAGGAAGATGAGACCAAATATTATCGAGCCTACTATCCTTTACAATTATCCAAATGTAGTGCCTCTAGCTAGGTATAATGACAAAGATGATAGACTTATCGAAATGTTCCAGTTAGTTATCGACGGTCAAGAGATGGTGAAAGGATACAGCGAGCTAGTAAATCCTATCCAGCAGAAGAGAAACTTTGAAGAGCAAGCTAGTGCAAAACAACGTGGTGACGCTGAAGCTATGGATTATGATAAAGAGTACATTTTGGCTATGGAGCATGGTTTCCCACCTATCTCTGGTATCGGATTTGGTATCGATGTATTTATCTATCATTTATTGGACTGCGAAAATATCCGTGACACTATATTCTTCCCTATCACAAAACCGCTAGACCAAGAAAACGGCGGAGAGGCTGATGAAGATTAGTGTATTGGGCACAGGTAGATGGGCGTCTTGTGTTGCTCTTTGCTTGGATAGAAAAAATCATAATGTGCTAATGTGGGAGCGTGAGCATGAGGGAAGGCCAGAAAGCACGCTTTTTACCACTCGTAAAAATCAATATGTCACATTGTCTGAGAATGTGGATTTTACTCACGACTTGAAGAAGGCTCTAGATTATGGAGATGTGGTAGTCATATCTATCCTTAGTCAGCATTTGGATAGCTTTTTCCAAGTAGTAAAGGCTGTGCCTGGCTATGAGAAAAAACGATATATCCTTGCCATGAAAGGCATAGAAGCTACTACTGGTAGGAGACTGAGTGAAATAGTCATGGACAATGGTGTCAATAAAGAAAATATAGCTGTATGGGTAGGACCCGGTCATGTACAAAACATTTCTGCTGGTCAGCCGACAGATATGCTGATATCTGCGTATCGTCCAGACTTTGCCAAGGAGCTCATAGATGAATTTAGAAACCCTGGACTATTAGATCTAGTATATAGTGAGGATATAGTAGGCTCAGAAATAGGCGCTGCGGCTAAAAATGTAATGGGTATCGCTGCGGGTATACTCGAGGGGAGCAATCTAGAACAAAAGAAAGGCCCATTAATGCCTGCGTCAGTAAAAGAAATAGGTAAATTTATCAACGCTATGGGTGGAGACGAAGTATCTGCTCAGGGCTTGGCTTTTTTGGGAGACTTTCAGGCGACACTCTTTGATAAAAATAGTAAAAATTTAACCTTTGGTACTCAGATAGTAAAGCAGAAGACTACTGATAGAGAGATACTACAATCTACTATAGACGTCGGCTCAGTAGAAGGTATCATGACAGCAAAGGCTTTGATAAAAAATATGATTAGATTTAATGCTCGTGTGAGTAATGACAAACAGCTCAAGATGCCTATCACTGAGTCTGTAGACGCTGTAGTGTCTAATCGTGTGCCTATCGATAGAGCAGGATTATATATTAGCGGTAAAATCACTGAAGCTTTGGATTTGAATTAAAAAAAACGGTCATACGACCGTTTTTTTATCGTTTGATGACGACCTTTTCTCCACCTTCCATGATGAGAGGGAGATTTTTGTTGTACTGGTAGATATCGTCAGTGGAGATTTTGATACGCTTGCATAGCTCCCAGATAGTCTCATTTGGTTTAGCAAGGAAGATTTGATAATCATATGCGCCAAAGTCATAAGGTTTGCCTAAGGTAAAATTGTCCACCATTTCTTTTGATTCCTTTTCATAGATAGCAAGGCTGATAAATAAACTATACTCTAGCTCGACAATAGTACCTCTCTTGGCTTTTGTCTTGCAGTCTGTCACTGTGATAGTGTTGTGTAGGGAATGAAGTGTAGACATATTGATTTTTGTGTTGATAATAAATGGTGACTCGATTTGTTTATGCTTATATTCCTTATTTTCATCTATATAAGCTAGATTTGAAGATATTATACCTTCGATATACAAAGTTTCATCTTTGATGTAAGAATTTGTGATTTCTGGCGAGATGTCTAGATTGGCAAGGATATCGTCTATAGCAGTTTCATTGTCTGATAGAGTGATTTCATTGGATACGACTTCGCTGAGAGTATCTTTTAATATTCTTTTTGTATATTCACGATTTGATAGAGCAAGCTCTACTTCATTTTCTGTACTGTAAGCATCATCTACAACATCGATCGTGATTTCTTTTAGAGCCACACCTGTAGCTTTGATATTGTGCTTGATAGTGATGATAGAAGTATCGTCTTCCATCTCTGTAGAGATATCTTCACGAGATCTATCAAGAGAGAAAGATAGGTCCAATGTACAGTCTGATGGTAAATGTGCGATATTTACATCACTTTTGACTGTATGTGTATCAATATGTTGACGTATAACAGTCTCTTCTCCTTCTGTAGCTTCGTAGATAAGGGAACTATATATTTTACCTTCTACGATAGCGTATTCCTCGTTTGCTGTAGTCTTTTCTGGAGAAAAGTAAGCATTGTGATAGAGAATCTTTGCGATACGGTCTTTTGTCTCGATATTTGTAGTGTATTCAAAGCTAGTATCCACTAGATTTGAGATAGTGTTTGTATTCAATTCACTTTTCTTTACCATCATACTCTCAAAAGCAGTCAAATTGTTGTGTATAGATAAATTTAGATACAGTATTGGGGCGATATTTATATCGCAATTAATTTTCAATGTACCGTCACTAGATAAGATATGGTTTGCGATACTAGTATTAGCAATATTTATATAGCAGTCACTTGTAATACTATTGTCTAAAATAGTTTCGCTAAAGCTCTGGCTGTCTGAGAGTGTGTTTGTGATATTGTCTGTATCTATATATAAGACTTTTAGACCTAGTTTTCCTGTCACGATAGCTTTGCCACTGCCACATTCTACACGTTGGTCAAAAAGATAACTACTGATATCCAAGATACTCTTTATATTTACATTGGAATCAATAGTCATGCTGATAGTAGAATTGAAGTTTAGTTTATTTAGATTTTTTGCGTATGCGATTTTTACGTTGTTTTCTTCCATACAACCTCCTGTCCTTAAATAATGTATAATTTACGCAGAAGAAATATGATACTTTGGTGAAATTTAAAGATAAAAAATCTTTTCTACATTGAAAGATGAAAAGTACTAAAAATCGGTAAATATAAGAAAAAACTCACATGAAAAAATAAAAAATGTGCAAATAGTTTTTGATTAGACATCTAGTGGGAAATAAATTCGACATAATAGTTTTTTATATATGAAAAAAATCTAAATATAAGCAAATTTATAGATATTTCTTTTACTAATATTTCGCACTTTTTTGCTAATATAGAGCTATGTCCGACAAACAATATGGACATCAAATTTTAAGGGGGAAACATGAAAAAAACTACCATTATACTCGCAGATGAAGATCAAAATATTTTAAATGAGATGACAAAGCATTTTACTGATGAAAATCATGAAGTATTGGCTACCACCACTAGTGGAGAAGAGCTTATCACATTAGTGACTAATTATAATCCTGACGTGGTAGTGACAGATATAGTATTGCGTGATAGCGATGGATTTAAGGTCCTTGAAAAAGCGAGTCAGAAGACTAATATTGTAATACAGTCAGCTCTATCTATAGATGGATTTATCAATAAAGCTATCAGTATGGGTGCAAAATATTATTGTATCAAACCATTTGACATAGAAACCCTGAAAGACAGGATATCAGATATAGTAAATCCTGAGAAATCTCAGACTAATGTTTTTTTTAACTCAAAATCAAATAATCAGATAGAAGAAAAGATTACAAATATATTTATTACAGTAGGTATACCTGCACACATTAAGGGATATCAATTTTTACGTGAGGCTATAAAGCTAGCTATAGCAAATCCAGAGATAATAAACTCTATCACGAAGAAACTTTATCCTACTATCGCAGAAAAATATGATACTAGCGCATCTAAGGTTGAGAGAGCTATTCGTCATGCGATAGAAGTGGCTTGGAATAGAGGTAAGATAGAAAACATCAATAATCTTTTTGGTATCAAGGTATATTCTTCCAACGAAAAGCCTACCAATGGAGAATTTATCGCGCTCGTAGCAGATAAAATGCTAATCGAGGGTGCTTAAATCAATGTAAAAAAGAGAGATAAGACTTGGGACTCTTTTTTTCTGCGCAAATTTCAAGTTTTTGTCGAAAAAAAGTTTTTTAAAAATGTGAAAATCAGTAGACAAACATTTTATAAGTGGATATAATATACTAAGTTTGAAGGAGAGTATACATGGCAAAGTCTACAAAACCTGTATGGATATTATGTCCACGTTGTGAATTGAATTATATCAAAAAGGCAGACAAGTATTGTAATGTCTGCAAAAAAGAGCTCAAGCTAATAGAGGCGAGTGATGATGATATTGGCGATCTTGAGCTTTGTCCTATTTGTAAGATCAATTTTGTGCAAAGCGATGAAGAAGTGTGTGACAGTTGCAAACAAGAGCTAGGCATCGTGATGAGCGAAGAAGCAGAAGATAGAGAAGTAGCGGATTGGCACAAGTATATTTCTGACGATGATGACGAAGAAGATGACGACGATGATGATCGTGTAGATTCTTACGACAATGATGATATGGAAGACACAGCTGGCATCGATGATGATTTCGCGTTTGATGAAGATATGGAAAAAGAGATAGATGACGATGACGATGACGACGATGACGATGATTTTGAGCTAGACGGTATAGATGACGACGAAGATGATGATGACGACGATGATGGTGATGAAGATTTTTAGTTAGGTGAGCGTAAGCTCATCTTTTTTATTAAATAGAAAATGTGCAAAAAATAGTAAAAAATACATAATTTTTAATAAAAACAAAATATTTTTATAATTTTTATAAATAATAATTTTTAAAAGATATTTTTTTATCTTTATAAATTAATGTAAAATGCTATTTTATAAAAGTTTTTTAATATTTAATATACTATTAAAATTTTAATTATTTCATGTAAAATAATTGCTAATAAATTGAAATTTTAGTATAATTAGTGTAAATAAATTTTCTTCTATTAAGGGGGCTAATATGAGAAAGAGGGGCATAAACAAAATAATCGCTACAGCATTGTGTTCTATCAGTGCGTGTGTGGCTGGTGTGGGAATTTGCTTACACAATAATTTTTCATATCAAGATGTCAGTGCCGCGAATGTGACGGCTGTTGCTCCTGCTCAAAGTCAATATAATATTAATGCAATGAGTTTGACAGAAGAGACTTTGTATGATTTGTATTTACCAGAGCACTTTACATACGATGGAGATACTATCACAGGCATCTCGGAAGCAGGTCAGGCTATCATCGATACACTAGATAGCTATACAATATATGTACCAGATGCCAATGCTGACGGTGTGGCTACCACTACATTGGGTGAATCAATATTTGAAAATGATCAAAAATTGACAAATATAAGATTGCCTAACGGATTGAGCACAATCAAGAAAAATGCGTTTAGAGAAGCAAAACTTTTAGAAAGTATAGAATTACCAGCTAGTCTAACTACTGTAGAAATAAATGCTTTTGGAAACAATACTAACTTAACAAAGATGAATTACCTTGGTACATTAGAGCAATGGTGTGCTATTGACTTAGTATCTACGCCTACAGCTATCACAAAGATGTTGACAATCCAAGGAGTGGATATAGTAGGAGAAGTGACAATACCTGAGGGGGTCACTAGACTAGAAAGTGGTACTTTTGATTATTGTGAAGGAATTACAAATGTGATTTTCCCAGAATCTTTGGAATATATTGGAGACTATGCATTTGCAAATTGTACAGGGTTGCCAGCAGATTTTACTATACCTAGTCAAGTAAAAGAAATAGGGGAATATGCGTTCCAGTATACAAATATTGAAAACTTGACTCTAGAAGGTGTAGAAAAGATAGGAAATTTAACATTTTTAGGTTGCACATCTTTAGTTTCCATTGTTTTGCCAAGTACATTGACAGAGATTACGAATTTTGCATTTAGTGGTTGTACTAATCTCACAAATATGAATTATCTTGGTACGCTAGAACAATGGTGTAATATAAACTTTAACTACAGTGTTGCGAATCCTACATACTACACAAAAAAGTTAATTATACAAGGTGAAGAAGTAAAAGGTCATATAGATATTACACAAGATTTTGCAAATGGACAATTTACATTTGTTAATTGTGAAGATATAGATAGTGTGGCATTTGGGGATAATGTGACTAGAGTTAATTCTGGTATATTTGAAGGTACGGGTATAACACAGATTATATTACCAGAATCAGTAAATTATATTGGTGGTGCCGCATTTAAAAATTGTTCTAATCTAGTATCGGTGGCGATTAATTTTGATGATTATATAGGTTTAGGGTTTGATACTTTTGATGGTTGTGAAAATTTAGAAAATATAATTTTTAAAAACAGCACAGTGTACAATAAAATATTAAATCTAGATGTTTTTAGTGAGTACACAAATGATATAACCTATGAAGTAAAGCTTAATTATATCGAAAAAGGCAGTACCACGACTATTACTAAACTGTACAATAGAGCGCTTACTTGGACCAAGGCTAATGATGGTACGTGGGACAATTTGACTACTGTCAGCCCACTACCTAGTAGCGGAACTAATACTTCATGGAGATTGGCAGATGGTACTGAGGCTACAGAGAGTGCGATATTGTCTATGCTAAGCGATTCAGAGCTGGAAGATGAAATAGATATTACACTTGTGACAGATATGAATAGTAGCACAGTAGGAGTATTGTTTGCAGATAATGTAGAGTACAATGGTCAAACAAATGTACCTACGACATATTTGACAGATCTGGCTACCAATGAACCATTGGTTTACGGTGTGGACTACGAAATGGTGCTAAGTGACACTACAGACTATGTAAATGTAGGTAGCAAATCATTTGTCATCAGAGGAAAAGGACATTATAGCGGAGAACTATCATTTAATTATTTTATTACTCCATTTGAGCTTGTCTATACAGTAGATAGAGATTCTTGTACTGGTACGACCACTATTACATATGGAGATGGTGCTCCTACTTTGGAGAGTATCGTGTTTGTAAATATGGGTGGATATGTCATCGAGCTACCAGCAGACGGTATCGCTATTACATACAGAGGTACTCCTACAGTCGGTGGGGATTATGCATATGTATTGACCGGTAGCGGAAATTATATGGGTAGCACGACTATACCTATCACAGTAAATCCTAAAGATATCAATAATGTCAGTGTCGACGATATACCTGACTATGATTATACAGGTAGTGCTATCACTCCAGAACCTATAGTGAAAGATACTATCAACGGTGAGACCAAGACTCTAATAAACGGTACAGATTATATAGTTAGCTACAGCAACAATACAAATGCTGGTACAGCATATATCACTATCACAGGACAAAATAATTATACTAGCACGAAACAAATTTCTTTTGAAATACTACAAAAATCATTTAGTTATCTAGACGTGGTGATCAATACTAATTCATTTACATACAATGGACAAATTCAGACACCAGCTATCACATCTATAAAACTAGGAGATTTCACTATCAATAGTGGTGATTATACAGTAAAATATTTCTTAGCTAGTGATCTAGCTAATGAAGCTGAGCCTGTCAATGCTGGTACATACAAGATGTATATATATCCTACTGATACTCTCAAATACACTGACTCTAAATCTATAGAATTTACTATCAATAAGGCTAGCTTAGTTGATGCAAATATACAACAAAATAAATCTACATTTACATACAATGCTATGGCTCAAAGACCGACATTCACTGTAATCGTAAATGGTAGGACATTGGTGGAAAATACAGATTTTGAAGTGAGCTTTGATGTTGATCCTATCAATGTTGGCACTTATACTTGTACATTTACAGGTATAGGAAATAATTACACTGATGAAAAAACGATAGAAGATATGTTTAGCATCACAGCATTGAATATCACAGGAGCTACTATTGTTTTGGAAGGTAGTGAATACACTTATGCTGGTGAAGCTATCACTCCGAATGTCACAAGCATGACTATTGGAGGTGTGACTGTCACAGACTTTGATGATTTCACTATCTCGTATACTGACAATAATTCTGCTACTACAGCCACTGTGACAATCGCTCCTCAAGATACTAATAAAAACTTTACAGGCAGTGCATCTACTACATTTGTCATCGGTAAAGGTGCTATATCTAGTGCAGTATTGTCGATAGATTCTGCTACATACAATGCTAAACAACAAAAACCAACCTATACTGTATATTCTAGCACAGGTGTGGTACTGAAAGAAAATACTGATTATAAAGTGACATTGAGTAATGATAGCTTTGACTATATCAATGCTGGTAGTGTGACTTATACAATCACAGGACTAAATAGCTTTACTGGTACTATTACTAAGATATTTACTATCGCTCCTTATGATATATCTAGTATTTCACTGTCTTTAGCGGATAGTGAATACGACAGAGAAGAAAATCTACCGAATATCACCATTACAGACAGCAATAACAATGTATTATTAGACAGTGATTATACAGTAAAATACTATACAGACAGCGAAAGGGAGACTGAGGTCACCGATGTAATCAATGCGGGTACATATTATGTCTCTATCTTAGGACAAGGTAATTATATCGGTACGATAGAGACGACTTATATTATCGAGCCAAAGAGTATAGATTCATTGAGTGCCACAGTAGAAGGAAGCTATGTATACAATGGTTCAGCTTTTACTCCTGATGTAGTGATGAAAGATGGTGATTATTCGCTTGTAAAAGATACTGACTATACACTCACTTATGCAGATAATACTGCTAAGGGTGAAGCTACTATCACTATCACAGGACAAGGTAATTATACTGATAGCAAGACTACTACATTCACTATTGCCAGTGCGTCATTTGATACAGCTACAGTGACTCTAGGTGGAGCGACTGGATTGGTGTACAATGGTAAGTCTCAGAAGCCCACAAGTATTACAGTAATGATAGATGGCCAGACTTTGACTGAAGATGTTGACTTCACTGTTTCATATCCTACAGATACGACTAACGCAGGTGAAAAGACTATTGTCATCACATCTATAAACGCAAACTATAGCGGTACGCAAAAAGCTACATATTTTATAGATCAAAAAGTATTGTCATCTGGTGATGGCTACACATTGGAAGGATTTGATGATACAGTAGATTATACTGGAGGAAGTATCACATTTCCCAGTCTTAAGATCTATGATAATAATCTGTCTAGTTATCTTGTATCTAGTGATAGCTATAAGGATTATACAATTGCATACCAAGGGAACCAAGAGGTAGGCACAGCTACACTTACTATCACAGGACAAGGAAACTATACTGACTCTATCGAGCTTGAGTTTAGTATAGAGCCATTGACTATCGATACAGTCACACTATCTATGAGTAATACTGTGTACAATGGTCAGACTCATAATATCAATATCACAGTCAAAGCTGGAGATGTCACACTAGATGCTGATGAGTATACAGTGGTTTACCAGCGTGAAAATAATGGTGGAGTGTGGCAGAATACTACAGACTTTACATCAGCAGGTGTCATCAGAGTGGTGGTGAAGTCTAATAGTACAAATTTTGTAGATGCTTCTATTGACGGAAAAATCGGCGAGATAGAAATCTTACCTGCTACTATCAGTACAGTGACATTTAAAAATAACATAACATATGCCACATACAATATATCTAGTCTAGAAGATCAAATCGTCATCGGTGCTGTAAAGACTGAAAATCATCTTACTCTAGATGCTGACGATTATATAGTCTCATATCAAAGAGAAGGTACAAGTGGCTGGCAGACTACTGCGGACTTTACATCAGCTGGTACTATCAGAGTATTGGTGCAAGCCGGAGATAATCTAAACTACAAAGGCTATGCATATGCAGACTTTGTGATATATCCAAAAAGTATCAATGATGACGATATCACTATTAGATATTACTTTGTAGATGAAAATGGCAATCAAGTAGACCAATACGGCAATGCAAGTGCTACAGAAGTCTACTACGATAGAGAGACTGCTGGAGCACAAGTATATGTGGGACAATTACTTGCTCCTGAGATTATCTTCAATAATGGTACTACCACTGAAACATTAAATAGCAATGATACTGACTATACTTATACGATAGAGTCTAAAAATCATCAGTTTACAGACTTTAAGCAAGTGGATACTTATGTCATGAGTATAGTGGCGGAAGGAAATTATACCGATACTTATAGTCCTGAATTCCAAGTAGTAGCTGCTGAGTTTACTAGTGAGACTATAGATATCACTATCATAGAAACCGTAGAGGCTACAGGTGCTATAAAAGATAAATTTATATATGACGGTCAGGCTATCACATTAAGTGCTGAAGATATAGCAGTGACATACACGAAGCCAGGTGCAGAACCTATCGATTTGGTTTGGGGTACAGACTTTAGTGTGTATGATTATACAGGGGAATTGACTCTAGAAAACGAAAACGGAGAAAAATACACTGTAGATGTGGTGAATGGCTATGCTCAAAATATCAATGCTGGTACAGCGATGGTGTTCTTGCAAGGTTTGGGAGAAAATTTCCAAGAGACTTATGTGTGTAAGCATTTCACTATCTATCCTTATACTGTCATAGATGATGAGAATAGTGCTGTAAATGTGGCTATACAAGATAGTGATAATAGAATATACAATGGCAAGCCTTGGACTCCAGGGCTATCTACGGCTACTTCTACGATAGAACCTAACAAGAATTTTACATTGGAGGCAGGTACAGACTATACACTCACATACGACAACAATGTAAATGCTACAAATGAAACAAACAAAGCTATCGCTTATGTGACATTTAAAGGTAATTATACTGGCTCACTTGCATTAAAATTTAATATCAAAGCCAAGGACATTTCTTCGACTGATGTATCTCTAGCTGATATAGAAAATAAAGTATACAGTGGTGCAGAGCAAAAGCCGGAGATTGATATGACTTATGAGGGTATGTCACTAGTAGAGAGTACTGATTACAATGTGGCATACAAAGACAGCTTAGGTAATGAAGTGTCTGAAATCAAGAATGCTGGCACCTACACTATCATAATCAATGGTACAGGAAACTATACTGGCACTAGAGAGATAGATTTTACTATCGATAAAAAATTGCTAAGCGGTATAACTATCAATAAATCTGAAGGTGAATATTTTAGAGAGGCTCATGACTTTACTATTACTGTCACAGATGTAGACGGCTCAGTGGTAAGTGATGATGAATATACTCTAAAGTATTACAATGAAGAGACGGAGATATTTGCTCCATTTGTAAATGCCATGACTATCGCTATAAAAGTGGTGCCAAATGAAGATGGAAATTATTATTTGGCAGATGGTAGTGAATTGAACACTCAATACATTATCACTCCAAAAGATTTATCTGATTTGACTATAGAGTTAAGTCAAGATAGCTACATTTATAGTGGTGAGGAAAATAAACCTACTGTCACTATCTTATGGAATGGTGAAGATATCACTGATGAGATAGGATATAGTCTTGCTTATAGTGACCACGTCAATGTGGGTGAAGCTACTGTGACTATTAGCGCAGAAGATAATAATTATACTGGCAGTGTGGACATACCATTTACTATCACCAAAAAGAAAATCACAAGTGTGACATTATCTGAAGATAGTGTCGTATACGATGGAGAAGAGCATACCTTTACAGTGGCTGTCTATGACAATGATGGTGGTGTAGTATATGCTAGCGAGTATAATATTAATTACACCGATGAGGAAGGAGAACCTGTAGCTCTTCCAGTCACTGATGTTATCAAAGTGAAGGTGCAGATTGTGCCAAAAGCGAAAGGTAATTATGAGCTAGCAGATAGTGAATTGTATACAACATATGAAATCACGCAATATGACATCTCAGATATCACTCCTATCTTGACAGATAGCTATACATTTACTGGCAATGAACTTGTGTTGGATATGAGTATTCTTGACGCAAATGGTAATACTTTAGCTACAGATGATTATACTGTGACTTATTATACAGATAGCGTTAGGGAGACCGAAGCTACTAATGTAATCAATGCTGGTACATATTATCTCACTATCTCAGGACAAGGAAATTATACTAGCAGTATCGATGCAGAAATCACTATCACTCCAAAAGCTATCAGTGAGGATATGATTTACTGTGGAGATCATCAGGCTTATCAGATATCTGGAGACGATACTGGTCACTGGTACATCGCAGATCAAATGTATACAGGAGAGGCTATTACTCCGACATTGACTATCCGCTACAATGGACAGACTTATGAGACTAGTGAACTGAACTATGTGGGTAATACAAGTGAAGGATTAGCTAGTATTACATATACCGCCCCCGCAAATGGAAACTTTAGCGGATCTGTCAATATCTACTTTTACATCGTAAAAGTGGGTATCAATCAGGATAATTACACAGATTATGTAGATGTAGAACCTATCGCGGATCAACAATACACTGGCTCAGCTATCTGTCCAGAAATCAAGATTTCTATAGGTGGCAATCAGCTCGAAAAAGATACTGATTTCACAGTCTCATTTACAAATAATACCAATGTGGGCACAGCTACAGTCTCAGTATCATTTGATGATATCGCTAGCTCAAAATATAGCGGTGGATTCATATTTACATTTGAGATTGTACAGAGGACATTGTCTAATGATATGCTAGCGATTATAGAGTCTAAGCCTTATACTGGCTCAGAGCAAACTGCAGATATCACATTGACGCTAGGTGATTATACTTTGGATCTTGATGATTACACCGTGAAATATTATACTGACAGCGAAAGAAATGATGAGACTACTAATGTAATCAATGCTGGTACATATTATCTTACTATCACAGGAGAAGGAAACTTTGCTGGTGAATTGAAGTCTACATTTACTATCTCGGCCAAGAATTTGGAAGACAGTATGCTCACTATTAAGCCTAGTGATGTAATATATAATGGCTCAGAGCAAAAAACTACTCTAAGCATGAGCTATGATACTATTCCTATGGTAGAAGGCGTGGATTATGAAGTGGAGTACGACCAGACTCCTATCAACGCTCGCGCTTATACCTTGACTATAAGAGGACAAGGAAATTTTGGAGGAACAATAACCACTACTTATATTATTACTCCGAAGACTATTACTGTAGAAATGTTTGAAGCAGTGACAAGTCAGGTGTATACAGGTACGCAGATCTGTCCTACATTGACAATAAAAGAGACAGGTCTGACTGCGAATGACTATACTGTGACTTATGGTGAAAATATCGCCGCGGGTATCACAGGTACTATCGAGATTACTGGTAAAAACAATTATGCTAGCTCTGCGCGTATTACATTTAGCATATCACAGAGAGATATCTCAGACGCAGCTATCACAGTAGGTAATATAAGTGCTACTACATATAATGGTACAGAACAAAAAGCTACTATCACATTGACTTCAAATGGTGTAGATATGACTGGTAATTTCATTGTGACATACTACACTGATGAAACTAGACAAACAGTAGCTACAGAGATAAAAAATGCTGGTACATATTATCTTACTATCAGTGGTCAAAATGGACTGACTGGTAGTAGGACGGCAGAGTATGTCATCAATCCAGTCGTATTGACTGACGATATGTTGACTGCATTTGCTAGTCCAAACTACGACGGCTTAAATAAAAATCCTACTATCACATTAACATTGTCAAATGGGAACAAACTTACAGCTAATGATTACACTGTAATATATAAAAATAGCTCAGGTGATGAAGTGTCTGAAATCAAGTATGCAGGTGATTATACAGTTATCATCTCAGGACAAAACAATGCGACTGGCGCTATCACTGCTACATACACAGTGAAAAAAGCTAATCCGAATGTAGCTCCTGATATTGATTTGAAAGATTGGTTGTTTTATGCTGGACAGGATATCTCCAAGATCAAATTTGATCAAGATCTTGGCCTTGGTGAAATACCTTATGGTGGAACGAAGTCTTCCACTTATGCTACTCAAGGTATGATGAAGTTTGACTCAAAAATCTTGATTCCGGGCAATAATACTGTCACTTGGACATTTACTCCGCAGTCTGACTCTTTTGAAGTCGTGACTGGCTCTATGACGATATATGCTTATGTGGAAACAGAAGTTATATTTGGTGGTCAAAATACTTTAGTCGAAGGCGTAAATACCAATCTCAATATATCAGTGAAAGCAAAGTATAATAATACTATTTTGAGCAGCTCACTATACACTATCACATATAAAGACGCATCTGGTGCTGTAGTACAAGACATAAACAAGAGCGGAAGATATACAGTGATCGTGGCTATGACAAATACTATGTATAAGATCGGTGGAGAGAGTGAGACTCATGTGTATGTCAAAGCTTCAGTTTTGACCTCAGAGATAAAAGGTCTATATGTAGAGTCAAACGCAGGCTTTGATGAAGGCGTGGAGATAAAGATATTTACAATTACAGAAGAGTCTGAGATCAAGACTTATCTAGGAGAAGTCTTCGATGATATACAAAATATCTCACATATCACAGTCATCAAGCTAATGAAAAATGGCAAGGAGTTTATACACGATAACTATACTATTTATATTACGGACGAGTTTGATTTATCTGGTGGCGGTATCTACTGCTTCGATGGAGAATTGACAGATGTTAGTCGTATGATAAAAAATCATGATAAGGCTATCTTAGCATTAAATGACTATGCTATATTAGTCTACGCAGAGAAGGTAGTCAACAATACTCTCTGGATAGTGCTGGGTATAGTAGGTGGTCTAGTGTTATTAATCATCATCATTCTCACTATATATCTAGTAAAGAGAAAGAGACGCCAAATGATCAGACAGGCGACTATTACAAATACACTTCCTACTTCTAAGACATGGCATAAATAATTTGTCTAGATTTGTCGAAGGTGATTATTATCCAATCCTTAGTAGAAAATATTAAGGGGTGGATTATGAAAAAAATGCCTAACACTGTAGACAATATCAAGCAGAAGATCCTTTCACTCAAAGGCACAGAGGTCAATCTATATATCAATCGAGGCAGAAGAAAGGTCAGTAGCTATCGTGCGAGGATAGAGGACGTGTATGCGAGTGTGTTTACAGTCAAGTCATGCTCACTCGACATAGACTCTATCTACACTTATTCATACAACGATATCCTCTGTGGAGAAGTCAAGATATCTAATGATTGAAAAATACTTAGCATTTCGCTAAGTATTTTTTCATAAATCACATTAATGGCAAATGATTGACAATTTACCTATTATTACTTATAATATAGATAATTTTAGGAGAACAAAATGAAAAACTATAGTCCTATCAGAGGAACAAATGATTATTTACCCAAAGAGGCGAAGATAAGAGAGATAGTAAGACAGAAGATTTTGTCAAACTATCAGAGCAATGGATACAATCTTATCACCACGCCGATATTGGAAAACTTGGAGCTTTTGAATATGAGTGATGGTGGAGATAATCTCAAGCTGATGTTTAAGACAGTGAAGCGCGGAGACAAGCTAGATTTGACCAAAGAGAATATCACAGAGGCAGACATAGTAGAAGAGGGACTTAGATATGACTTGACTGTGCCATTGGCAAGATTTTATGCCAACAATCGTGAAAAGCTGCCTACCCCATTCAAGTCAATACAGATAGATTATTCTTTTAGAGCGGAGAGACCGCAGAGAGGCAGAGAGAGACAGTTTGTCCAGTGTGATATTGATGTATTTGGTGATACGAGTATCAATGCTGAGCTGGAGCTACTCAAGACGGCGCTCGACACATATGAGTCTATCGGGTTTGACTCTCTTACTCTCAAGATAAACAATCGTGCGATATTAAATCAATTGGTGAAATATGCAGGTTTTGAAGACGGTGAGCTAAATACTGTGTGTGTCACCCTAGACAAGATAGACAAAATCGCAGTATCTGGTGTGGTGATGGAGCTGGTAGATAAAGGATTTGAGGCGGAGAAAATCAATGCACTCACTGATATCATCAATGATGTGTTAGGAAATGGACTTGAGACTACTAAGAAATATGGTGTAGACGACAAACTTGTATCTGATGTGAAATATCTGATAGATACTCTCAATACTTTGACTGGAGATAGATTTGATATTCGATTTGATATCTCTATCGTGCGAGGCCAAGGATATTATACAGGTACTGTGTATGAGTTTTACACTGACGGCTTTGGTGGAGCAATAGGTGGAGGCGGTCGATACGACAAGATGATAGGTAAAATCACTGGCGTAGATGTGCCAGCTGTCGGCATAAGTATTGGATTTGAGCCTATCACTATGTTGATCCGTGAGAGAGGTATTACTTTTGATAGCAAGGCAAATCTAGCTTTGATTTATGACGAGGAAGATGATATCCTATCCGTATTTGATATTAAGAAAAAACTAAGAGAAGAATACAATGTGTCACTATTTAGACGACCTAAAAATATGAAAAATTTTTATGAGAAGATTCAAGCGGTGGCAAATTTTGTGACCAGCGTAAGAGACTACAATGAGGGTAAAGACATCAAGGCTTTGAATCAATAATTTTACAAAGGAGAAAATTATGGATAAATACAGCGAGATAAGAGTGCCTATCGCACATGACAACCCTAGCATTAAAAGGCGTGAAAGCAAGTGTGTATTGTGTGGCAAATGTAAAGATGTGTGCAAAAAGAAAATTGGTGTGGCAGGCTATTGGACATACGATAGTGAAGATATCGTGTGTATAAACTGTGGCCAATGTGCCAATGTTTGCCCCGTAGAGTCTATCGTGGAGCAAGACGATACTCAGCTTTTATTAGATGCGATAAAAGACGAGAACAAGATAGTTATATTGATGACTAGCCCAGCAGTGAGAGTGTCCCTTGGGGAAGCTTTTGATTTACCTATGGGAGAGTTTGTAGCTGGCAAGATGGTATCTAGTCTCAAGAAACTCGGGGCGAATTATGTATTTGATGTGACGACCGGAGCTGATCTCACTATTATGGAAGAGGCGAGTGAGCTTATCGACCGCATACAAAATGGCAAGACTTTGCCTCAATTTACTAGCTGTTGTCCAGCGTGGGTGAAATTCGTCGAGACATTTTATCCGCAGTATATACCAAATTTATCAAGCTGTAAGAGTCCGATATCTATGCTGTCAAGCATGGTAAAAAATTATTTCGCTAATGAAAAAAATATAGATCCAAAAAATATTTATCTCGTCGCTGTAACCCCTTGTGTCGCAAAAAAGTTTGAGATAAAGAGACCTGAGCTTAGCGAATTTTATGGTAGAGATACAGATCTCGTGATTACTGCTAGAGAAATGGCAAGACTTTTGAAAAAACAAAAGATAAATCTAAAAGCTCAAAAAGACAGCGAGTTTGATGAGTTTTTCCCTACAGGAAGTGGTGCGGGTGTGATATTTGGCACTAGCGGAGGAGTCATGGAAGCGGCTGTGAGGACGGCTTACTACATGACTACTGGAGAAAATCCGCCTAAAGATTTGTTGCATTTCAAAAAATTACGAGGATACACTGATATCAAGACTGCAAAAGTAAATCTTTGTGGCAAAGAAGTGAAACTTTGTGTAATATTTGGCACAAACGCAGCACGCTCAGTACTAGATAAATTAAAAACCAAAAATTATGACATGATAGAAGTGATGGCTTGTCCGAATGGCTGTGTCGGCGGTGGTGGTCAGCCAAAGCAATATGACAATGATACCGCAGTCACCAAGCGCGGTGACGCGTTGTACAATGCAGATGAAAACATGTCGGTCAAGAGCTGTCATGAAAATGAAAGTATACAGAGAGTGTATCAAAATTTCTTGACTAGTCCACTTAGTGACAAGGCTAAGAAATATCTGCACACTACATATGTAAAAAGATAGGAGGAAAGCATGGAAGAAAAAACAATGATTGATTACAAGACTGAGTTTATCAAGATATTTACAGATAATATCAAGCGTGAGGGTGCGAATGCGTTGCTAGATTATCTCACAAACCATAGTGACTTTTTCGTCGCGCCTGCGAGCGGTAGGAGACACAGTGCGTTTGAGGGCGGACTTTGCTTTCATTCGTTAAACACTTATCATAGATACAAGAAAAACATCATAAAGGAGTATGGTGAAAAATATTTTGAAGTAATCTCTGACGAAAGTATAGCGATTATTGCATTGCTACATGATTTATGTAAAGTAAATACATACAATGTCGACTATAGAAATCAGAAAGTGGACGGTCAGTGGATACAAGTGCCTTACTATGCGTACAACAATTCACTCCCATACGGTCATGGTGAAAAATCTGTGTATATCATCAGTGGATACATGAGACTCACTCGTGAAGAAGCGATGGCTATAAACTGGCATATGGGAGGTTTTGACCCAAGAAATCAAGGCAGTAGTGATATGGCAGATGCGTTCAATAGATATCCTACAGCTGTGTTATTTCACATTTCAGATATGGAAGCAGTCTATCTAGATGAATCTATAAAATAATCCACACATGTGGATTTTTTTAACAAATAAACGCGTATTATCATATGTAATGATGAGGTAAATATGGCAAACGCGAGAGATTTTTTAATAGGTGCAAATGACGAGCATGGGTTAAATCCACCCACGGCTGGCAAACGTACTCCAGTAATATCTTATATCGGTAGGAGTTTTTATGAAAATGAATTTAATAGAGAGGCAAAGATTGCTTTTATTTTGGCGTGCCTAAGGTGTGGATTTAGAGTATATGATATCCACCCAGAAATACAAGATGTAAATATTTCCACTCGTGTGGTGAGGGCAAATCGTGCTGGATTAAATTTACTTGTCACATTTGCATACAATGCATTCGGCTCGGGCAATAATTTCAATTCGGCTCGTGGTGTGGAGGTTTATTATAGTCCTTATAATCCATATCCTACAGCGAGTAGACAATTGAGCGAAGAAGTATATGAATCTATAATAGCAAATGCAAATCCTAATGGAAGATTTGTAGGTCAATTATCTGTAGGGGTATTGAGTAATGTAAATTGCCCTTCTACGCTTATAGAAGCAGGATTTATGACAAACTTCGATGAGGCTAAGCTGATGATAAATCCAAATTATACTCTTGCTGTCGGTGAGGCGACTTGCAAGGGTGTGTGCGAATTTTTACAGGTGCCGTATGTGGCGCGAAGCCTAAATAATTTCCCTACCATCAGACAAGGCTCAAGAGGAAATTTCGTCACCATACTTCAATACATTCTTAATCAGTACGGATATAATCTAGTAGCGGACGGAGACTTTGGTGGCAATACTTATAGAGCAGTGTTGGATTTTCAGAGAAACAATAATCTCACTGCAGACGGTATAGTGGGTAGAAATACTTGGAATAAATTGTTGAATATCGACCCGTCTGCTACAGTATTGAGACGAGGTAGTAGAAATAGCGCAGTATTATTTTTGCAAAAATTATTACTATCTTTTTTGTATCCTATCACCAGCTTAGATGGAATCTTTGGACCTGAGACAGAGAGAGCTGTGAGAGCTTTCCAGACTGAAAACAATCTATCTTCTGATGGTGTGGTGGGTAGAAATACTTGGAATGCATTAAATTCTTCCGTTGGTCGATCAAATCCAAATTAAATAAAAATTTACAAAAAACCATCAAAATACGCATAAAATTTGCGTATTTTTTTATTTTTTCTACCGATTATCTAGATATGAAAAAATTTATTTATGTTATTTGTTTGGTGATGTTTGTGATAGTGGGTGCCTTGTGTGTTCCTCAAAAAGAAGAATATGATTATCTAAGACTACATATAAGAGCGAATAGCAATAGTGCAGTGGATCAGAGTGTCAAGTATGAAATAAAGGCTTTTTTGGTGGAGTATTTAACTCCTGAGTTTTGCAATATAGAGAGCAAAGAAAAAGCAATACAAGTAGTGGAAGAAAAGAGTGTGGAATTGTCCAAAAAATGTGATCAAATTTTAAGAAACAAAGGTTTTAATTATAGTGTAAATATAAAAGTCTCTAATGAGTATTTTCCGACTAGGACATACAGTAATACGACGCTTGAATCTGGGTATTATGATGCTGTGATAGTGGAGCTTGGTGAAGCTGAGGGTGATAATTGGTGGTGTGTGATGTATCCGCCTTTATGTTTTGTGAATAAAAACGAAAACAATATCCAAATTAAATATAAATCAAAAATCGCTGAATGGTTTGATTATTTGTTTAATTAGGGAGAGATTATGAAAAAAATGATGATATTTATGATGGTGCTAGTATGCGGACTATTAGGTGTGGCGACTAGTGTCGGAGCGGTAAATGCTCCTCATCAGTCTGAGGTTGTAGAAACCATTGCTACACTGGATACTGTGTCTGCAGCGACGGCAGACACCACAGAGGTGCAAAAAAGACTAAAAAAATGGGGATATTATAAAGGTAATGTAGATGGTATAAACGGACCAAAGACAAAGGCTGCTGTCAAAGCTTTCCAAAAAAGATATGGGCTAACGCAAGACGGTATAGTAGGTCCACTTACTGCAGCAAAAATGGGTTTGAGTGTGAAGAATACTACTAGTAGTTCAAATTATAATAGCAATGATAGATACCTATTAGCGAAAGTTATCTATGCTGAGGCTAGAGGAGAAAGTTATACTGGTCAAGTGGCTATTGGTGCTGTGGTATTAAATCGTGTAGAAGATAGTAGATTTCCAAATACTGTGGCAGGAGTAATCTATCAACCATGGGCTTTTACAGCAGTGAATGATGGACAGATAAATCTAGAGCCAAATCAGACAGCATATCAGGCGGCTGATGATGCGTTAAATGGTTGGGATCCTACTTACGGCTGTGTGTATTATTACAATCCAGCTACTGCTACTAGCAAGTGGATATGGACCACTAAAAAAGTGACACAGATAGGAAAGCATGTATTTGCTGTGTAATAAAAAAATATTAAAAAAATAATAAAAAATTAATTATTTTTATTAAAAAATATAATATTTAATAAATTTTTAAATAATTTTCTAAAAATAAACAAGGAGAAATTATGGACAATAAAAAGATTACAAGTGTTGATTATAATGAGGCAAAAGAAAATAATCAGTCAAAAGTAAATGAAGATAAAAAAACAAAACAAAAAAGTAATGCACAAAAAATAATCCCAGTATTGATAGTGACTATAGTGAGCTTGTTGATTATTTTGACTTGTGTATTAATTGCATATTATCAGATATATAATTCTAGCAAACAAAATGCGAATGTATTGGAAGGAGTGTATACTGCCAGCTATTATTCTATGGTGGACAATGTAAACAATCTAGCAGTGGATTTGTCAAAGTATGCTACTCTTAATACAAAACAATCAAAACTTAGCACAATGCAAGATATGATGCAAGACTGTAATTATATCTTGGCTGGACTCAGTGTGCTACCCATAGATGAGGAAAATGTAGTGTCTGCCACAAAATTTTTCAATCAAGTAAATGGGGTGTGTGAAGCGTATTCTACTGTATTAAATAAGGGTGAAGATTTGACTGTAGAACAAGAGTTATTGTTTGATAGAATTGCTATCGTGGTAGGAGAAATAAAGTCAAATTTTAATGAGCAAAGCTTTGGAATGTATGATAGTAATTTTAATTTTGTAGATGCAAGTGTGTTTGATGGTACTGGAATGAATGAACTTTCTGCGGGTATGGGAAATCTTACGAGTGAAGCTATAGAATATCCGTCTATGATATTTGATGGGCCATTTTCTACAGCATTGGAGACTGCTGAGGTAAAAGGTTTACCAGAAAAAGAAATAACGGAAGCGGAAGCAAGAAATTATCTACAAAACACTGTGTACAGCAATCGAAAAGATGTGGAAATCTCATTTTTGCAAGAGACAAATGGTGATATTTCTACGTATGACTATGAAGTGAGTGTTGATGATAAAAAATTTAATGCTCAGGTCAGCAAGCGTGGTGGATTATTGATTACTATTTCAGGATATGCGGAAGGCGGGGACCCTATAATATCTAAAGAAGAAGCTCAAGAAATGGCTAAAAATTTTGCAAACAACATTGGATTTGAGAGTATGGAAAGTGTATGGCAAGAAGTCAATCAAAATGTGGCATATATTAATTTAGCTCCAGTGATTGATGGTGTGATCATGTATCCTGATCTTGTGAAAGTGAAAGTGGATTTGACTGCTCAAGAGATTATAGGTTTTGAGGCAGTAAATTATGCTTTAAATCATGTGGATAGGGAAATAGAATTTAATGCTAGCGTTGATGAAGCGGAAAAACTCTTAGGATTTGACTATATTGTGATCAAGTCTAGCAAGGCCATTATCCGTTTGGACAGCGGAACAGAGATATCTGCATATGAATTTATCACGGAGAGGATCGATGGGGTATACTTTTACTATATAGATGCCAATACTTTAGAGTTTGCTAAAACTATGAAGTTAGTCACTGTAAAAGATGTGGAAAAATTGATATAAACTTTTAAAAATACGCTAAAATCATTATTTTTGGTGTATTTTTTATTGATTTTTGATAAATTTTTAAAATTTTTATTAAATTATAAAAATAAATAAAGTAATTTGTTTGAATAAATATTTTTTAATTTTTCAAAAAATGAATTTATCCCTATGGTATAGTGCTTTTGAAAATGTTAAAAAATAAATATTATTTATTTGTTTTTTACTTTTTGATATGATATAATTCTTATATCAAAATACAAATATTTTCTCTCTGATTTGGGAAAATAAAAAGGGGATCACTTTGAAGGGGAAAGTTAAGTTTAGTCTAAAGTTAATGTTAACATTAGTAGTATTGTTTACTGCTGGTGTTTGTTTGAGCTTTGGTGTGAAGCCAAAGGGAAACGGAGTGTATGCAGCGCCGGCGTCTACTATCACCACAGTAGATGGTAAGACTTTTAGTGCGTTGTACGGCGACGATATCATTATGTCAGTCGAGAAGGTTAGAGTAAAATCAAATGATACCAGCTCTAGTTTTACTGGAGATAATACTTTCTACAATTACGATGATTCTTATTCTTTTAGTGACATTGCAAATGGTGATGATTCAAAGACCGTTGTGGACAATGGACAGTTTATCAAGCTGGACAATGTCAAGTCTGGAGATAATTATGTGTCAGAAACGAATACAAACACTCAAGAAGCGGTGATGGTGTCTATAGGTCAGTATGTGGTGAAGAAAGATTCTGTTAAGACAGAAGTGAAGATAGCTGATAATACTATCACGGCTGAATTGACTACCCTTAATATAACTCTCAACAGGGGTGATATAAATGGAGATGGAAAGTTAGACTATGTGGACTTACCAGGAGTGAGAAATGTGAGTATTAGTGGCGCTCTTTACCTAGACTTTGCATATCTTATCACTCAAGATAGCGCTAGTGAAGGATACTATGAATTTACATTTACATATTCTAAAAACAATCAGCAAGTATATGAAGAAACATTCTGCTTTTATTTAATATTCAATAGTTCTTATACTGAAAAAGTAAATATCGACGGAGTCACTTATACGGCAGAGCCTACCCTAGGCTGGGACGAAAATAATTCGGTGGAGTTTAGCAAGACTCCTGCTAGTGGAGAAGAATACGTAAACTATTATATCGGCCAAAACGGTTTCAATACAGACAAAACTGTATCTTATCCTACTTTGACATATGATTATACAAAGTTTAAGATGAGCTATACTCATACTGCAAATAGAAAAGTGACGACATATACTTACAATACTACTGTCACTCAAAATCTAGGCATGGGTGAAGCTAATCTGAGCTGTGAAATTGCAAATAATGAAGGTACAAGATATGAAACTTTAAAATTATCTAGATATAAAAATAATAATACTACAAATCTACTTACGGTGATGTTGACTGAGCCGGGTACTTACTTATTCCATTTTGAATATATTTACGATGGATACAATGCTCATAATGCTCCAAATATCGATATGGCTATTCCGGATAAAAAATTGAATATCCAAGGATTTAATTTAGATTATTCTAAGGCTGGCTTTGAATCTGCGCAGATGAAGTATTATGAATTGGCTACTAGTGCACATGCTAGTGATTGTGTGGATTTGTTTGTGCCAAATGGCTATGAAAGAAGTCGCGATATGTCAGCATTTAAGGACGAGAAGATAGGCTTTATGTATACGACTATTCCTTCTACTAAACGTGAAGGTACAGTGATCTTAGACGATGGAGTAGCCGATGATCAAGATAGTGAAGATTCGCTTATCAATGCTCAGCTAAGGGGATTGGGCTATGACGATGATGAGCTTAAAAACTTGACTAAAGATAATATAGTGACAAGCATATCTACATTAGACATATCAGGGATAAATGTCCCAAAGACAAATCAAGGTTCATTGTCTCTATCTGGAAATAGTGAGTTTGCTGATACAAGCTTCTATATCTTTAGCGCAAAGTCTGACTTTAGTGACGGTGTAGGAAATCGATATACAAATCAGACATCATTCAATAGTACTGGATATTATGTGGTATTTATAGATGTGATCGTCGGAAAAGAGGCTAGTGGTGCAAATAAAACATATAGACAAGTATTTGCATTTGAGTTTACTGCCAAGACTATCGATGTCTCTGTAGTGGATACAAAGGGCAATCATGTAGGTGGTGATGGCTACACTAATACTAGCGTGACTGTGACATGGGAAGAGCCTAAGATTTTTGAAAAAGAAGTCAAGGGATATTATTATGCTAGCACCAACAAAAAATATGCGACTCGTGAAGAGCTGTTGACATTAAGTGAAAATACTTTATCAAATGGTGGTCCTATAGGTGTAAATGTACAAGACGGTCAATATGTACAATACCTTATCAGGCTACAAGGTGAAGGCGAATCTGCTACATACAAGATGTTTACTATTGATAAGCAAGATATCAGCAATGTAGTGCCTTATGTGATAGCTGAGAAGAGTAGCAATGGTGAAAATCATTATGCTTTTGCTCAAGATAAATATGGAGACTATGTGCCTATCACCAATGCTATCACTGACTCTTATGTGACCATGCTATGGGACAATAAGGCTAGTGGAGCGCTCATCACTGCGAAATATTCTTATGCTCCTATCGAGGTAAACTCAGATAAACCGACTTATGTAAACAATGAGGCTTGGATTACTACAAACTATGGACTCGGAGAGGTGCAGACTGGGTATGAGATTAGGAAAGCGGACTCTCGTGCATTGGTAGAAGATGATTGTATATTGTTTGATCAGGGTATATATTTTATCACTCTTACAGATCAGGCGGGAAATACTTGCAATTATGCTCTAGTGATAGATAGGACTGAGGCTTACTTCAATATCGAAAGTGAATTTGTGACTGGAAAGTTCCAAATGTTTAACGATACAATTCACTATGACATAGCAAAATACAAAGCATTTAAGCTAGGTGTGACACCTGATGATAATACTACAGCAGATGATGAAATAAGTAAGGTCATCAATTTAAACTTTGATGATAAATATTATGAAGGAAATCATAATAATAAAAATGCCTTAGCTAAATTATTCCAAAAGAATGGTAATGACATTTATCTTACTGTAGTGAATAAAGGCATAGTAGCATATGATGATGATAGTATAGACAATGCGATCGCATCAAACAAAGGTACATTGAATTATGAAAAATCCGCTAATACTTCATATGTGAGGACACTGTATATCATAGGAGAAAATCATACTTATAGCTCTATGGTGATCGAGCCTCATGATTCATCGTCTTTTATGGAGATAGAGATCAATACAGACAATGCTAGAGGTATGGCTTTTTATTCAGATACTCTCAATATATCTATGGCTGATACAGATGAAAATGGTGGGGATACAGCAAAGGCAAAAAGATTATACACAGGTAGTGACGATGGCGAAATCAGTGGTATCACAGAGGCGAAAGCTACTTCTTCAACGAAAGTGGTGTTCGTGTGGAATATCGGTAGCGGAAACTACGAAGTAAAAGAAGTAAAATATGATTATTATACTCTAGATACTACTTCATATAATAAAAACACTTACTTTTATACACTAAGTAGAAAAGATGTGCCTTTGTTTGCTAATAGCTTATTCCAAAACGGTGCAGTGCAAGTAGGAAATAGAGGATTTGTATCATTTGGTGGCAGTGATGTGAATACCCAGCCTGGTCTATATGTAGTCACAAGGTCATATGTAGATAAAGGAGCGCATCTTGACCACGATGAGCTAACCAAAAAGTATTATTTTATCGTGGATAGAAACGGCATTATCAGCACAAGTATAGGTCAAAATATCCAGATAGGACTATTGGAGCAAGAAACTAGCTTCAATGACTTTACTCAAGCAAATGCGCCTACTGCTACATTTGGCTATGCTCCAGACAAAATCGTGGATCAAGAATACGGTATCTATCTCACTACAAATAAGCTTCCTGCTACGTTAAGTATCCCAGCTGGTAAATATTTTAGCGCTGAAAATGAGAGCAGTGCTGGATATGAGGCAGGTAGGTTGTCTTTCGCGGTGTACTTTGATGATATTCATAAGCAGGTGACTGGTGATACTGAAAAAATCTTCGAAGGAGATATCGGCGAACTCACAAAAGGATATTTCACTGTAAATATATATAATTATCTAAATCAGCATAATACCACTTTATTGGACAAACTAGTGATCGATCAAAACAATGCTCATTGGATATATTTACCAGGTAGATATATTGTAGCTATATCAGATAATGTATTGGATACTGATAAGAATACAAATAAAATCTACTTAGGCTTCGAGATCACAAAAGATGAGGTTGGACCTGAGATAGAGATAACAAATGGAAATAGAGGTGACAATCTACAAGCTGTAGACTCTTATAAAGTGGGCACTACTGGTGAAGAAAATTATCAGTACAATGTAAGTGTCAGTCAAGAATATCTCAAGCTGGATATACCGGCATATAAGACTGACGTGACAGAGTATGCTCAGGTAGACCCTGACTATCTAGTGATAGAGCAACATTATAACAATGGTAGCAAATCTTATATAGACACCACGAAAGATGGAGCTTTGTATACTCTAAATGGTGCTGGTACTTTATCAAATGGACAAAAAGTAGTAGTAAATAATACAAATGGTGGATATAGTGTATATCTAGATACTATATTGCGAGATGAAGTAGGAAATATAGATGAAGATAGCTTGACTAAGCCTTTGTATTATGTGGTAAAAGTTAGATACAAAGTAGATGATGCGACTCTAAGGGCTTATCATTATTATGATGAAAGTGGAAATCTTGTAGATTTTTATGAGACTACATATACCATCACAATAGATAGAGAAGCTCCGATCGTCAATGTGAAGAATTTACACGACAGCGACTCTTTAGTATCATATTACAATGCACAATTTGGCACTGATACAATGTACGAAAATAGCTATCATGAGACATATTCACGAGTATTCTTTACCAATCAATATGCAAAATATTATGAAGCTACTAAGGATATAGGTAAAATATTTGCTTATAGAGCTACTAAAGATACACCTTACTCTACTGAAGATATAAAAGAGATATATGTAAGTAAAGCTATCAGTGATATCTCGAAGTATATTTTGTCATTACCATATAGGAGTGGTTATACTTCTGTCACAGTGGCTGACAATATGACATTTGACACATTGTTTGATGGTGCTGGCTACTATGAAGTGATCGAAATAGACTCAGCAGGAAATCAGACTCAGTATATCGTGTATTATAGTGATAGTGAGACGTCATTCTCTGGTACTATCACAGCTAACATGACTACTGGTAAAAGTGGAAATATCTCTATCGGCACTACTATGAATAAAGAGACTTATAATATCTTCGGAGTAAAAGAAGATGGTGTAAATGTAGATACATTGACAAATGATTGTTTTATCAGGATAGAATTATCAAATGCGTCTACTGGTGAAAAAACTGGTATCAATACATTTGCCAATACAGACACAAAAGTTTTACAGAAAGATATTGAAAAGTTGTTGAATGACGCTACTCCAGGAAACTATGCTTTTACTATTTATTATAGAGGAGTGGAGACCAAAGAAGATAAAGTAAATATCATAGCAAAATATCCAAGCATTTCTATCAATAAATATGACGCAAATAAGATTAAAGATTTAGATATTAACCAATTGATAGAGAAGAAAACTGTAGATGACAAAGAAACATATTATATCAATCTAAACGGAGCCAATAGATATAACGAAGAAGATAAGATTTGGTACTATGCTACTAAGATAGTGGTGAAATATAAAAATAAAGACGGTGACGATGTAGAAGAAACCTACAATGGAAATATCAATGATGATGGTAATATAGAATATTGTTTAGGAGACGATACTACACCATTGGGCAAAACTGAACTACTTTGTTTGGAAAATACTACATATCAAATCTCCATGACAGATATCACTGGCGATACAAAGTCAATGAGATTTAACACAGCTGGAAAAGAATTTTATAGTATAGAGTTTGCTGGTAATGGTGAATCAATGCATTCAAATTATGACTATTACGCTTATACCAGTGCTACACTATCAGTAGACGAGACGTTGTTTACATATAGTATTGAATATAGAAAAAATGGTGAAAACTGGGTCACATGGAATAACGATGTAGAATACATAACAATCAATGATGAGGGGAATATTGTTTTCTGTGGTGGAGACTTCTTGAGTGGAAATCAGGGAGTATATCAATTTAAGGTGATAATCAAGTATGGCGAAGAAACTGAACAGATATACAATATCACTATAGACAATACTATCGGAGAAGTAAATCTAAGAGATACCAAGGGTACAAAGAAGGATATGGTCGAGTATTATAATGCAGAGTATTATGATACGACAGTACAGACAGATAGTACATCATCAGGCATCATGAATTTATCTTGGGTGAAGGAAGATAGTGAATATTTTGTTTATAAGTATTACTTATATGATGAGATTAAGGAAGAGTATAGGGAGGATTTCACCAATCTAGAAAATGGCTACAGAAAAATCAATCTAAATAATGTCTCTAGCTATGTCATCAATACAGCTACGGAAAGTAGTGGACGTTATCGCTTGGTAGTAGAAGTATGGACCAATGAAGAAGAGTCAAAATATGTGGGTAATAGAGTGTATGCATTTGAAGTGCAGGCTGTCAATAATCAAATCTATTATGTAAGAAATGTGGAAACTGGATTGGCAGTATTTTCTAATACCAGCTACAAAGTATCAGAATTGACATCTCAAATGCAAACAAATATCGAGAATTTATGGGGAGATATCAAATCATCTATCCCACTATATATCAGCAGTGATGAATTGCAAGTAGTACTTAGTGATAGTGAAAATGTGACTAACTCTGGCGAAGAGATTATAGAGGACAACGATGACTATACTTTCTCTATGTATAAGATCAGTAAGGGTGAGACTTTCACAGTATACCTAGGTATATTGAGAGTAAAAGAAACTGATGAATTGGTAAGCAATCTTCGTGTAGTCAAGACAGAAGATTCTACAGCACAAAATAATTATCTAAAAGATGATACTACTAGCTACTCTATCATCGGTAGTGACAGCAGTGTGACTATTTCTCTAGATGGTACTTACTTGAATACAGGTGATGTGCTATTAAATAAAAATCAGCTCATCTTGGAAGTAAGCTACAATGGTACTCTTTTAGAAGAATGTGTAATGACTGATGTCAATCCTGATGATGAGATATTCACTTTCTCATATACTATCATCGGAAATGGTGATTATACATTTAGATTTTTGGACAAGGCTGGCAATGTACACAAATTTTCTAACGGACTGGATACATTACAGCTATTGGTACTCAGAGAAGTAGCCGTGGTGGCGGTGGTAGATAAAGTCGATGAAAAGACAGGAGAGCCTTATGCTTATGAGCACGCTCCTATTGACAATGCTTATTATAATAGTGCTGTGACTATCAAAGTGTATGCTAGCACAAAATATGTGACATCTAGCATATCTGTGACTGCTACTAGAAATGGTGAACATTACACAGTAAAGCAAACGACTAATCCTTATATTTTCTCAGAGTTTGGTACATACAAGGTGACTATCACTGGACAATTCTGGGACGGTACTCAGACATATGATTTGGTAAAAGAGCTAAGATTTACTATCTTAAACGTAAAAGAGGCTAGACCGTCTATTGATTTGACAGCACTCAGTGGCTATGATATCGTGAAGGTGAAAAATCCTACAAACTTAGATGTGACTGAAGATTTCTTGTCTATGATCAAGACAAGTGATATAGGTGGTTTGCTCGTGACATATGAGAAGATCATGGAAAACGCAAATAATCTAAAAGTCTCAGCGGGCAAGCTCACATTTACTATCACATATGTGGTAAAAGATGACTTTTATCCATCACGAGCTATTGATTTGGCATTTACATTAAATAGTGAAAGTCCAAAGATTGACTGTTCTTTAGCTAAGGGTGAAAGCACAAATAAGAGCTTTACTATATCGTTCAATCCAGCTATCCTATACGAGCAGATAGGTGAATGCTATGTATATGTCAATGGTATGGAAGTAGCACATATCACTGAAGAAAATCGACCTAATATTCTACAGACAAAGACTATCTCATTTAAGGAAAATGGCGCGGGAGATTATTATATCAAGTTACAAAGTGGATCAGGTAATATCTGGGATCACTACAAAGTGACTATCACAGAGCCTCTAAACGTCTGGGCTATCGTGATCATTGTGGTAGTGGTGGTGGTAGTAGTGACCGTGACTGTGGTGATAATAGTATTACGAAATAAGATGAGGATTAGATAATGAAAAACTGGCATAAAGAAACAATCACTATAGATGACACCATGGTAAACTTTGATCAAGTAGTGCCTCTGACAGAGCAAATGCGTCTGTTGGAGGTCGCTACTTTCAATCATTCCAACATCATTGGTCTTGACCACAAGACTATGGAAGAAAAGAGTAGAGCTTTTTGGGTGGTGACCAAGATGAAACTCATCATAAAAGGTGATGTCAAGACTGGAGACAAAGCAAATGTCATTACTTGGACTCATGAGTTAGGTATGGCAAGAGCAGTGAGAGACTGTATGATAAAAGTAGGCAACAGTGTAAAAGTAAAATGCTCTGCTGATTGGTGTTGTCTAGATTTTGATACACGCAAGATTAGGAAGATGAACACTATAGTTTATCCAGATCTGGATATGCAAAAGACGGAAGAAGTGGTGGCAGAGTATACAAACATGCGAGAAGATGTGGCAGAAAAAGACCTCTCATACAGTAGAGTAATACGAGCCACAGATATAGATGTCAATATGCATACCAATAATCTCAAGTACAATTATATGGCACTAGATGCTTTTAGTGTGGAAGAATTGAAAAACATGGCTATCAAAGAATACGAGATTTATTTTGTAAATGAAAGTCATGAAGGAGACTGTATCGATGTCTATAAAAAGAAAATAAAAAATTATTTTTACATAGAAGGCAAGGCTCAAGATAGGACAATATTTAGAGCTGTCATAAAATATAAGAAAAAAGAGAGTTAATTACTCTCTTTTTCTTCATTCTTTTTAGTGGCTTTTAGTCTTGGCATTTTCTTAGCTATCTCTTGAAAGAATACTTCGCCTTCATGAGACTGGAAGTATACGCCCACTATATCTTTTTTCTTTGTGCTGAGGATATAGAATGCAGCACGCTTCCTAGCTCCTCCGACTATGTAGCCGACTTTTTTAGAGTTTGGCTCGACGAATACATTGTATGCTCTGATACGACCAAGATTGTCTATGATAGTGATACCATCAAAGTTTAGCATATTCATAAACAAGTCGGCATACGCTTGTAGTTTTTCTTCATTGTAGCTTTTTGATTGAGTAAATAGCTTGCTAAAGCTAATAGGTTCTTTTAGCCAAATACCGTCTTCAAATAGGCCATTGTCTTTATAATCTTTGTCCACGATGACGCATATAGAGCCATTGACATAGCTGAGTACATTTGAAAATATGTTTAGGTACATATTTTTCATATCTTGTAGTTTTCTTTGAGTAGTACGTAGTTTTGAGAAAGTCGCATCTACAAACTCTCTGATCTCTGTATTGAAAATATTACATTTTGACTTGTCTAGAGAAAAGTTCACTATCAAGTCATTGCCAGATATAGAGTGTAGCATCATGGAGTAAAAGTTTAGTGGTCTAGCAAGTATACAGTGAAATTTGCTAGCCTTGTCCTTCAACGAATTGCTTTCTTCGATAGTCCTAAGCAAATTTTTATCTTTAATACTAGTAAATGACATTACTAGTCCGTAGCTGATCTTGTTTTCTTTGATGTCGATAAAGATACACCAATCATTTTTTGCTATAGCAAGGAGTGACTTTAGTCTAGAGTTAAACATCGTCGCCTCATTGTCTTCAAATACTGTCATAGAGTGAGACTTCGGAATAGAGCGAATGAGCGCTTCAATATTATCGGTGAAGATAATCTTCGGCTTGATGACATTACCTTCCTCTTGATAATTCATGATATCGTTGAATTTATTTAAAAAATGTGACATAAGTAGAGCTGGGAAATTTTCAAACTCTTGCGCGAAGAATTTTGTCACATTTTCTTTGGCATTGTCGAAAAAAATCATTTCTTCCATTATTCACCACTCTTTTAAAACAATATAGCAGTTTTTAAAAGATTATGCAAATATTTTGAGAAAAAATTTTAATTTTTTTTAAAAATTAGTTGACAAATTGAAAAAATATATGATTATGAACGATTAATCAGTATTTTGAATTTGAGATTTAAGATACAAAATCTCATTTTTTAATCTGATACACTCGGCTTGTCGTTCTTTCAATTCACGTAGTAGTTTTTCCATATTTACATTCATGTTGATTATTTCAGCTCTAGCTTCTAGTTCAATTTTCTTCTTGACTACGCTGAGTATACCATGAAAGAGGGCTGAGATATCTTCATCTGTGATACTAGGTGGCATGACGTGAATCTTTGCGTTTTGATTTTTTTGATGTTCTGGGATTTTGTTCATGATTTTATTATTCCCGATAGGCTAATTATTATCGTGCGAAAGTAGGGTGAAATTGTAAATAAATATAAAATAGAAAGTTTTTTTGTTTCTTAACATAAATATTTATATGAATTATCTTATCTCAAAGTTCGCGTGCTCCATCTATGCAGACGAAGTGTATGAAAAAATATATCCGTATGTAAAATATGAAATCAGTGGAAGACTATCTCATGCACTTGTGATGGGTGGAGGATTGCCATTTTCTTTTGACTGTGATGTACAAAAAAATGTGTTGAAAATCGAGTACAAGCAGGACATTTATTATTTTCTATTTCCATACAATGTGGATAGCACAAGAGTGGTGAAAATAAGCCATAGTGGAAAAGAGATTTTATTTTCCTTATCAGATAAGATATTACTCACTATCTCTGGTGATATTGTGGTGGATAAATATGTAGACGGTGTGGAATATTCACATCATGAAATACAGGGTAAACTGTGTCTTATATATTTTGTGGGTAAGAGAAATTTTATCATTATACTTGAAGACGACAAGCTCAAGTATGCTGATTATTACGATGAATACAATGAGAGTGGAGAGGAAAAGTATTTCATGACTAGACTGTATGATGCGTTAAATCATGGACGTGTCTTGCATATAAAAGATAAAAAATATGACGACTATCTTGTATATCTAGATGATGAAGATATGTGCTTAAGAGATGAGTTTGTTGGGTGTGTGTTTTTAGATTGTGTGCGGGCGAAAAATTTTAAATACGCTAAAGAACTCTTGCATGAAAATATCAAGCTAGACAAAGCGGAGGATATAGGATTGTTTTTTCCGGAGTTTTGTGAGATGTATCCTGTGAGCGAAAGTGAATTTTTCTTGATAAACAAAAATGCCCTTGCGGGCATTTGTATATTTGATATTCAAAATAAACTGATACATAATATCACGATTCAGTAGGAGGTACGGTATTGCTAGAAAGCTCAAATAATTTGTTTAGTACCATATATACAGGATAGCTTGCTTGACATACTACTATAAGGAATAATGTGTCATAGTAAGATATAGGTACATATTTAAATAAATCAAATAATCCTATCACACAAGCTATACATATGCCAGCACATGCTACATACATGATGGACTTAAACCAATTAAACGGCTTGCACATTCTAAATAATGCTATAAATCCGACTACTATGATACCTATAGATGACATGGTGACTAGCACTTCAGTAGTGATACCAGTAAACATTTGATATACATACATCGCTATGGTAACCCCGACCAAGCATATACCAGCCGGTAGTGTATTTTTAGCGACATTGGATAAGAATTTTCCTTTGATAGGGTTGATGTTTGGTTGTAGCGCTAGGAAGAATGACGGCAATCCTATGACAAACATCTCGAGTAATATAAACTGTATAGGTGAGAAAGGATAAGTCTTATTCATACACAATACAAATAATGAAATACATATAGCAAATATTGTCTTCATTAGGAAAAGTGATGATGATTTTTGTATATTATTTACCACACGTCTACCTTCAGCTACTACATTTGGCATAGAGCTAAAGTTGCTATCCAATAGTACTAGCTGACTTACGCTACGTGCTGCGTCACTACCAGCTGCTATTGCAATAGAGCAGTCTGCTTCTTTAAGGGCAAGGATATCGTTTACACCGTCACCAGTCATAGCTACTGTCTTACCTTGTGCTTTGAGAGCTTTTACTAGTATTGCTTTTTGCTCAGGGCTTACACGACCAAATATAGCATATTTTGTAGCTGCTTCCATGACTTCGGTATTGCTCATACCATGTAAACTAATATATTTATCATAATTTTCTACACCGACTCGCCTAGCTACTTCACTTACTGTGACAGGATTGTCTCCTGATATAATCTTGATATCTACATCATTTTTCTTAAACCATTCAATAGTCTTTGGTGCATCTTTTCTGATATTGTCTTGGAGTAGCACCAAAGCTACTGGAGTACAGTTTGTATTGCTAAAATTGTTGTCACAGCCAGCAAGCAAGAGTACTCTGTATCCATTTTGAGCATACTCTTCAGCCATTTTCTTTATCTCTGCGGTAGGCTTATCCATTACATATTCGTAAGCACCTAATTTGTATGCGCCCACATTTCTGAATTTGCAACCCATGAACTTTCTCTCAGATGAGAAAGGTATAGATTTGTCTGCAGTGTAGCTAGGCTTGCCAAAATATGCTTTTAGAGCTAGAGCAGTCTGATTAGCATCATGAAATGCATTTACCATAGAAGAAATAATTTTGTCCACATCTTTTTCGGTCTTCTTGCCGAGTAAGACGACATCTTTTACACTCATGGAGCCATTTGTAAGAGTACCTGTCTTGTCTAGACAAAGGACATTTGTCCTAGCTAGCATCTCTATACAATATAATTCTTGTACCAATGTCCTCTTTTTTGCCAGTCTCATGACACTGACAGCTAGAGCGACCGAAGTAAGTAAGAACATACCTGCTGGTATCATGGCGATAATACAACCACTAGTCTTTGTGATGACCATATATAACGTGCTATATTCTTCAGCTGGGTTGGCGGTGTAGTATGTATAGTTATTGTATAGCATGAGTATAGCGATAGGTATCATAAATACTGTAATGATTTTTATTAAATTTCTAAGAGAGGTCAAAAGTTCACTCTTAGCCTGCTTGAAAGATTTTGCTTTTTCACTTAGCTGAGAAATATAATTTTCATTACCTATTTTATTTACTTTAGCTCGACAAGTACCGCTAGATATAAAGCTACCACCGAGCAAACTATCACCTTTATCTTTTTTTACTGGCTGACTCTCGCCGGTGAGCAAACTTTCATTTACTTCTACGTGTCCATCTATCACGATACTATCGCAAGCGATTTGCATACCTGGATTTAGTACCAACACATCATCAAGCACTACTTCTGTCTTGTATATTTCTTGTTCTTCACTGTCACGTATTACTTTTGTAAAATTTGAATTTGTGAGAGATAGCTTGTCCATAGTCTTTTTGGCTTTTATCTCTTGGACTATGCCTATGACAGTATTTAATATCACTATGACTAAAAATAGCAAATCAGAAAAAGCTCCCACAGATATGAGTGCCAGTGCTACCACTAAACAAGTCATATTGAAGAAGGTAAAAATATTTTTAAATAAAATACTACCTATACTTTTTGAAGTCTTTATATTTGAAATATTTACAAGATTTTCTTGTGTTCGCTGTGAGATTTGTTTTTGAGACAGACCTTCATTAGGTTTTGGATTAAATCTAGAGATACTAGCGCTAGATTTGTTTTTATTAGATTTCTTTTTACGCATTTTTCCCTCTTGATGTATTTTATCATATAAATTCTTTTTTAACAAATATTATTGCAAGATTTCTTGTAAAAGAAAATAGGATTTTGGTATATATTTCACAAACATTTCGCTTTCTACATAATTAGTATAGGAGGAATTATGGATTTTGAAGATATACAAATAAGGGTAGAAAAACCTTATCCCGAGATAGAGGGAGCAAGAGAAGATATGACGACAGTATCAATACTAAAAAATCTAGCTAATAGTAGGTCTGGAGAGCTAAACGCTGTACTTCAATATGTGTATCAGTCCTGTGTGTCAGACAAGACAATGCAAGATATAGCAGATATCTTTGAAGAAATTGGTATAGTGGAGATGATGCATTTACATATATTGATGCACGCTATCGGCGAATTTGGAGGTATACCAAAATACGAAGATTCTCATGGAGTGGGCTACAATACAGGAAATGTAAATTATACTACTAAGCTAAAGGATATGTTGGATAACAATATCCGCGCAGAGACATTTGCAATAGAGCAGTATAATTTAGCTATAAATAGAGTGAAAAATGATAGCCTCAAGCGACTATTTGCTCGTATCATAGAAGACGAAGAAAGGCATTTAGAAATATTTAAGACATTGAAAAATAGAGTACATTTCTTTTCTATATAAAAAAGACGCACATAAGTGCGTTTTTTGTATAAAGCATATCATAATTTATGGTACTCAAAATGCTTTAAGTAAATCAGATATAATTGTAGGTAATTTATTGTTTATATAGTTATCGATAGAGACTTTAATTGATTCTTCCAAATATTCGTCCCTAATATCAAGATTATTTTTTGAAATGATACTTGTGGACAAAATAGTTTTCCATTTATTTTTTAAAGTTTTTCCTTTCATTTTATAATTGTGATCTACTGCGATATCAAATAATTTTTGCCTATAGTTTTCATATTGTGTATCTGCTGGACCTATTATTACTGCAAGATTCACTCCAGAATCTTCAAATATTTGAAATTCAAAACCTATTAGATTAGTTTGGGATACCCAACCACTACCCATGTGTCCGCACATCGCAGAAAGTTTTTTGGGTGTAAATCTTACATAATGTTTTGTATGATTTTCCCATACATTAATATCAAATTTTACTGAATTTATTACCAAATAGTTATAAATATAATCAGAAATATGACTCATGATGTCAGGTCTATTTTCAAAAATTAGATCAAAAGCTTCTTGATGTCTAAAATATATCTTTCTACAAATATCAACGATTTCTTTATCTTCCACTACGCTTCTCCTTATTGCTTTTATATAGTCTTCGATATAAATTTTTGCTTTATCTGGTATTTTGTAAATATCAATTAATTTATTTATTTCCTTTAATACGAAATCATAATCCATACTAACCCAGTTGTCTGAGTCCGATGATTCATCTCCGTCTGGGGTTAAATAAATCAGAACAAAACGATAATTGTCAGGATAATCTCTTAGTAGACCAGTTTTATATTTCTCTAGCTGATTAGAATGTTCTGTTGAGCCAATTTTGTTTTCAATTGCCAAAATAAGATGATTGCTTTCTGAAATAATCAAGATATCAATATTGTCTTTTTCTCTACACACTATTACATCATCTAAATTCATCAGGTCTATATCTACAGGACTCAGGCCTTTCATTATATTTATGTTCGTTCCCTTAGTGGCATATATTAAAAACTTTTTTAATAATTTGTCACTAAATCCATGTAATTCGTTGGGGTTTAATAACCAAGATAGCATATTGCTGTGACGGATTTCTACGCGGTCGAGTTTAAGTAAGCTAAATATATTTAAGTCGTTAGTCCACTTATGCAATGGTTCTAAACAATCAATATCCGAAGCTAAATCGTTTATGGCTTTCATTTTCTCATCTTTAGTCATAAATATCTCCATTGGTTGTATTATAGCATAATATAATTCAAATGTACAGAGAATGGTAAAACAAATAAAAAAGCAGTCATTTTTAATATATGACTGCTTGTGTTTGGTGTCCCCTGCGGGAATCGAACCCACAATTGCTCCTTAGGAGGGAGCTGTTATATCCATTTAACTAAGGGGGCTTAATGTTTAGACATGGGTAGTATAGCACACAATGAAAAATATTGCAAGAGATTTTTGTTTTAGAAATTTTAGAAAAATCAAAAATAATTCAAAATGTATTGACAAAAGAATTTTTTTGAGATAAAGTAATCATAATAAAAACTGTGAAGATACATCAGTAGAAGATTGCTTTCATATGAGGGAGAGTGAGCCAGCGATTGAGAGCCACTTATGTTCAGGTAATCGTTCGAATTTCGGTATCGGAGTTGCACTCGGAAAACACTATTTGTGATTAAGAGTCGCCAGACAAAACTGTGAAAATGTAATGAGACAATGCAGATTGTGAATATAGGTGGTACCACGGGAAATTCTACTCGTCCTATTGTATAGGATGAGTTTTTTATTTTGAGGAGAAAATATGCAAGATAAGATTAATGAGATTTTAGATTATACGAAAGCCAAGCTGGAGGAGATTGATTCTACTGCCGAGTGTCAAGCTTTGAGAGTAGATGTATTGGGTAAGAGTGGAAAGATCACTGCGCTATTCCGTTTTATGAAAGAAGTGCCCCCTGCGGAAAAAGGTAAAGTGGGACAAATGCTAAATAACGGAAAGATAGAAGCAGAGAGACTCATCAGTGCGAAAGAGACATTCCTCGAGCAGGCCGAGCTAGAGAAAGAAATCAACAGCGCAGAAAAAATAGATATTACATTACCTATAAAAGGTTGTAAAGGTAGTCTACACCCTAGGACTATTATTCAAAAGCAGATAGAGGACGTATTTGTATCTATGGGATTTGTCGTAGAGGACGGTAATGAAGTGGAGACAGAATACAACAATTTCATCGCTGTAAACGTGCCAGAAAACCACCCTGCTAGAGATATGCAAGATACATTCTGGCTAAACAATGGACAGGTATTGAAGACTCATACATCTGCTGCACAAAATAGGATATTGAAAAAATACACTCCACCTATTAGAGCGGTATTCCCTGGACGTTGCTTTAGAAATGAAGACGTAGATGCTAGTCATGAAAACACATTCTTCCAGCTAGAAGGTGTGATAGTAGATAAAGATGTGTCAGTCGGCAATCTTATCTACTTTATGAAAGAAATGTTGTCTAAAATATTTAAAAAGGAAGTGGAAGTGCGCCTTCGTCCAGGATTCTTCCCATTTACTGAGCCTAGCTTTGAGATGGACGTGAGATGTCCTTTCTGTGACGGTAAAGGTTGTCCTACATGTAAAAACGGTGGTTGGATAGAGCTATGTCCGTGTGGTATGATACATCCAAATGTATTACGCCATGGTGGTATCGACCCAGAGCAATATAGTGGCTGTGCATTCGGTCTTGGACTAGATCGTATGGTAATGCTCAGTCTCGGTATTCATGATATTAGAGAGCTAAATAGCGGAAATCTAAAATTGTTAAGTCAATTTAAGCTAGATATCTAGAGAGAGGATAAATGTCATTCTGATCGAAGTCGAAGAATTTTCTTGTTTATTAGAGTGACATATTAAAATAAATAAAGGAGAAGAAAATGTTAATTTCACTAAATTGGATAAAAGACTATGTAGATTTGAGCGGGATAGAAGTGGACGAATTGGTCAAACGCTTTGGTCTATCTACAGCAGAAGTGGAAGGTGTAGAATACAAGGGTAAAGAGCTAGAGAACATTGTGGTGGCGGAAATTTTAACAGTAGAAAATCACCCGAATAGCGATCATCTACACATTTTGACTGTCGATGATGGCAGTGGGGCTCCTGTGCAAGTAGTGTGCGGTGCTCCGAATGTAAGAGTGGGACTAAAGACGTACTTTGCTCGTGTGGGTGGTAATGTAAATGGTCTCAAGATAAAGCCAGCCAAGCTCGCCGGAGTGGATAGCTATGGTATGTGCTGTGGCGGAAATGAATTAGGTATAGAGTCGGACACTTCAGGTATCGTAGAGCTAGATGCAAGCCTACCTGTCGGAAAGGATATAAAAGAGATTTTGCCAGTAGATGATGTGCTCATCGAGGTGGATAATAAATCTCTTACAAATAGACCTGACCTGTGGGGGCATTATGGTATAGCGAGGGAGTTTGCGACTATCTTCAAGCGTGAGCTCAAGCCTATCGAGAGGGAAGATCTCACTCAGTATGCGTCACTTGCGCCATTGGATATCAAGGTGGAGACAGATAAGTGTTATAGGTATTGTGGACTCACTGTAGATAATGTTAAGGCGAAAGTATCTACTCCACTAATGAAGCTTAGATTAAATTATTGTGGCATGAGAGACATCAATCTTCTCGCTGATATGACAAACTATCTCATGCTAGAGATGGGACAGCCTATGCACGCTTTTGACAATAGTGTCGTGAAAGGTATCACGGTCATCGAAGCGGATAAAAATCTAGATATGGAGACACTGGAGCACGAAGTCCACACTATAGAGAGTGGCGCTGTGGTGATATGTGATGATCATAGAGAGCCAGTGGCAATAGCTGGGGTGAAAGGTGGACTAAAATCAGGTATCTCAGAGGATACGACTAGCCTATTACTCGAGAGTGCGTGCTTTGACTGTGTGGCTATACGTAAGACTAGCAGGAAGATAGGACTCATCACTGACGCGAGCTTGAGATACGAAAAATCTCTCGATCCAGAGATGTGTGCTACAGCTATAGAGAGATTAATCTATCTTTTGAGGCAAGTGGATAAAGATATCAAAGTGACCAGCAGTCTCACAGATGTATATAAATATCACTATCCAAAGCACATTATAGATATTGATACAGATTTCTTGTCTAGAAGAGGTGGAGTAAATCTATCTCTTGCAGAAGTAAAAGATACTCTTGTTCGTCTAGGATTTGAAGTGTCAGTTTTGGACGAAGAGAAAGAGTCTCTCAGGGTGGCTGTACCATCATACAGAGGCACAAAGGATATTTCTATCAAAGAAGACTTGGTGGAAGAAATATTTAGAATGTATGGTTATGATAATATTAAAAGTAAACCTATGTCTATGCCTCTACAACCTGTAGATCAAATACCTACTCATACTGTAGAGTATGAGATAAAATACGCACTTGCTAGTCAGTTTGATCTAAATGAAGTGCATAGCTACATTTGGAATTATGTTGAGTACAATAAATCTGTAGGTATAGAAGAGCAGAGTGTACTACATTTACTCGACTCATCAAAGAGTGGGCAGGGTGGACTACGCTCACATCTTGCTCCTACTATTATAAAATTTGTTGATGATAATAAAAATAAATACCCTGACCTTGGTATATTCGAAATAGGTAGAGTAGTAGACAATATAGATGAAAATAATCTCGCTGTGGAAAAGAAGAAATTGGCTATCGTATTGGCTAGTGAAAAAGATAGTGAAAAGACATTATATTTCCGTCTAAAAGAGATAGTAGAGTATATCGCTAGACATATAATGCATATTTCTGTAGATTACTCATTGACCAATCAAAATAAACTTTATCATCCAGTAAATTCTTGTGAAATAACAGCTGGGGATTTGGTGCTAGGAGAGATGGGTGTTTTGCACCCAGCTATAGCAAAGAATATTGACAAGAGAAAAACTTTTGCAGTGCTAGAGCTAGATGTCAATAAAATGCTAGAAGTAAAGAAAAATGTATTTAGACTCACTCCTACTAGCAAATTCCAGAGTGTGTCTGTAGACTTTAACTTTGTCGCTGATAAAAACATGCCATATGGTGAGATAGAGAAAGCGTTGTCTGATTTTAAGGCAAGCTATATCCTCGAGCACTCACTCAAAGATATATATAAAAATGACGAAGTCTTGAAAGATAAGATTAGCTATACTATCAACTTCGTCATTACTCCAAAAGATAAGACATTGGAGTCTAGTGATATAGAAAAATTTTCTACTAGGCTCATCAAGTCGATGGAAACCATCGGATTGACTCTAAGAGCTTAATAAGAGCTGTTTACCTTGACTGAGATTTTATAATCAATATTGTCAAGGTATTTTTCTTGCATTTTATCGTAATATTCTGAAAATTTCTTGTATTGTTTTCTATAGAAAAATTCATATACATGGATTAGGTCTACTTTGTTTTCTTTGCAATATTCTATTATTTCATATGCTTGTTTTTCTACTTGTTGTTTTGTTTTTTCGATGAGAGTAGGAGTGAGAAATTCCTTATTCCTTTTCAAAAATTTTAAGCTAGGATTTTCTTCGTCCACTTCTTCTACTAGTACTGTGACATCTATACTGATTTCGTATATCGGCTTTTCGCCATCAAATTTTGGAGTAAACGATACGTCTTTTTTAGACACGTGTAATATGATAGAAGCATCATCATACAAATCGTCAGTCACATGATCTATGGTAAGGGTACCTTCTTGGGATTCGTTGATAAATAAGTTTAATTTTTTCATCGTATCAGGAGTGATTTCCAAGATTTTTTCTCCATTTCTAAATATGCAAGCAGTACCGTCATTTAATATATATTCTTTTTTGCTATCTCCGCCAGATCCAGAGCCGGGTTCATTTGAGCTACCTCCACCTGTGGCGGACTCTTGCACTTCGATAGAATTACCTTTATCCTCAGTCTCTAGCTTAATTTTTGGCATGATACCTAGTGATATTTTACTAAAATATCCTTTATAAAAAGAGTGAATATTGCTATCTTCTGATAGGATATATCTCTGGTCAAAATTCATGATATCTTCTAGATGTAGAGATTTTTCGATATTCATATTGACCACTGCTTGAGCAAATTTTTCCACTTCACCACTAAAGTTTATGAGTAGAGCATTTCTACCGACTCTCCTAGTCCTTGTCATAAAGTCTAGAGTAGACATGATACCTTCTTCAGACAGATTGTCACCAAAGCCCATGATTTCACATTGAGCGAAGCCTATACTTTTACCTAAAGCTAAGCTAATATTTTCGACAGCTTCACCTACAGTTTTTCCTTTGCCTGAGTAAACTTCATAATTGGCGGTTTTTTCGCTGGCTGGAGTGAGGACAGAGGTACAGACTTTGATATCTTCACCGTCTTTGTCTATACACATCATAGTCACTATGGCTTCAGTCTTGCTCATGGCAGGGCGAGCAATTTCTGGCACGGTGATGATGAGTATGATAATAAAAATCCAAATAATGAGTTTGCGAGGGCTAAATATTGACTTTAGTTTTTTCATTTTTCACCCCGCTGATTTTATTTTGCCGTCTATGTCGCACCATGTATCCTATCCAAAGTATTGGTGGTATGATGTATTGTGATATGATAGTGACAATAGATGCAAATGGTGTAAAGAAGATTTGCTCCAGATTGATAGTCTCGGCTCCGAGATAGCTAAGAGCGAATATTAGGATATTGACAAAAGTGATAACGACGATTTTTGACTTGATATGGAATAAATACATCAGGCTAAGTACTAAGCAATATCCATACAGAGCTATCTGTATAGATTGCATTATCACCCATAGTGAGACCACTAGCCAAGAGAGCTCATCTATGATAGACTTGCTACTAGTAAACTGACTGATATCGCTGATGGCAAAGGTGTGAGTAGGGCTGGTGATATCAAATAGTCCGTAAAAGATAAAATAGATAAATTGGACTAATATGATAGCGAATATGATATATTTTATGCACAATTTTTTTCGTGGATTTTGAAAATCTACTTTGCCAAACAATATCAACAAAAATGTGCTAGAGCCAAACCAGCTAAGATGGCGATATCCGCTCTCAAAAAGTGGGACTGCTCCGTCTTTAAACATAGGCAAATATACTAATGGATCTACGCCAGAAAACGATTTGCAACCGATGTAGATGCAACCGATGACGATAGACCAACAAAATACTTCTTGTACGCGTGCGATATTTCTTAGTCCTTTATACATCATAAATGAGGTAAGTCCGATGAGAGGCAAGATGTATAGTATCCAGCTAAAATTGTTGTAAAAATTTTCTACTACAAAAAACTCCAATCCTTTTACAATATTTGCTACTTGTAAAAAGAATTTCAAAGCTAATACTGCCAAAAAAATCTTAGTCAATACTGGTCCTATAGTATTGTTCATAAACTCATTGATATTTGAGTCTTGATTTTTTTTCATCAGATCTATGATAGATATGGCAAAGAGTCCGTCCAGTATCATCAATACCAACACTACTAACCAGCTCATATTTCCGCTATGAAGATAAAGTACACTCGGTAGGACAAGAAACTTTAGAGAGATAAAGCTAAAGAAAATCATCACGGATAATTGTCTATAATTAATTTTCATCTTTTCCCCTCCTGTCTACATTATCATGGTTGTTTGATATTGATTTTGGCCGTTTGTACATTTTCTTGATAATTTCTCGCTTAAACATATCTTTTTGGTCTTGCATAATGAGTGGAGCAGTAGGAGCAAGATATGCGCTATTGTAGCTATCAAAACTAGATAAGTAAGATATCAGGAATACACAAAACAATAATATACCATATAGTCCTACTGCTGCACCTATTACCAAAGCTATCAGTCTCAATACACTAAACTGAGCTGCTTGACTCGGTATAATGTAAAACGTGATACCAGATAGGGCTACAATCATTACCGCTGGTGGACTGACTAATCCAGCATTTACAGCAGTTTCACCCAAGACTAGAGCTCCGACTATAGACATAGCCATGCCAAAATATTGAGGCATTCTAAGGTTAGCTTCATATAAAATCTCAAATAACAATACTACAAACAATAGCTCTATAAAAGGTGAAAAAGGGATACCTTGAGTAGTGTTCATTATCGTGACGAGAAATTCGGTCGGCAGTATCTTATAATGATATTTTTCTAGTGCGACATATACTCCAGGTAGCAATACTGCCAAGATTACACCCACCAAGCGCAATATACGGATAAAAGTCACTCGTATAGGCTGACTATAGTAGTCATCAGAATTTTGTAGATCTTCTATCAAGATAAATGGAAGTGTGAGAGCTATCGGACTACCATCTACTATGATACCTATACGCCCCTCGAGCATCTTAGCTACTAGCACATCAGGCTTTTCTGTATCGCCGACTTGTTTGAATAGAGATGTCGGATTTTTTTGTAGATATGACACTAGATAATGGCTGTCTATCAGTCCATCGATTTGTATATTTTTTAATCTTCTCATTATCTGCTTTACATTGTTTTTATCTACGATAGAGTCAAAGTATACTACCGCTACTTGAGATTTTGTCATCTTGCCGATTTCTAGAGTTTTCACTACTAGGTCATTTGTTTTCGCACGCTTTCGTATAAGGGCAAGATTGTATTTTAGACTTTCATTAAATCCTTCACGAGGACCTTTGATGACCACGCTAGTAGGTGGCTCGGCTATGGGACGGACAGTGATTTTTTCGATATCACAGCTAAGGATATGATCAGCATTGTCTACTAGCATGAGACAGTGCCCTGACAAAAGCTTTTCTATAGCGCTATCAATATCTATGTACTCACTTACTTCGTTATTTGATAAGACATATTCTTTAAGAGTAGTAAGGATATCATCTTCTGCCTTGAATGGATATGCTAGCATTGGGTCCATGATGGTTTGATTTAATAGTATATTATCCACTATAGGTGCGATATAGCAAATCGCCACTTGAGTGCCAAAAAACTGCACGGTACGTGACTTTAGATCGCCACTCTCGTGCAGTATTTTTTTTATTTCTTCCAATGTTTTCACTGCATCAACTTTCATAAACGTATTTTAAGTAGTTGATGTGTTTTTATTCTACGTTTTTACAACATATACTACAGTAGTCGTACCAGCAGAAGAATCTACTATAGTGTAAAGGTTAGCAAGAGTCAAGCTGATACCATAATTGATTTGCAAATTGTTAAACATGGTCTGCAATGTATTCTTTATATCTCCTGTAAAGTTAGAATTTTTATATTTAAATTCGAATGTTGCATTGCCTGAGCCTTTAGTTGCATTGTATTCTGATGAGAATATTGTATTTAGTAGATAAGATTGTAAATTGCCATAACCAGTAGTCTGCATATATTTTTGATAAGATATATTTGGATCATATTGTCTTGAATATGTGAAATCAGAGATTTCATGACTATTATCATCATGTGCATCAAGTGCGATAGAGTCTATCTGTGATACTGTGAGACCAAAATAATTGTCAGTGTAATAATCATAGAATACATTTGTAGGGCTAGTGAGATTATCTGCATAATCATTAGAGATGACATATGTCTCATCAGTGATAGTAGCACCGAAAGTACTCTTTAGATTTGCCTGCAAAGCATTGTCACTCATCAAGAAATATGTATGAGATGATACTCCATAGCTCTTGGTCAAATTATTTAATATAATATAATTGTCTGAGAAAGTGAGGTCAAGAGTGAGCCACACTTTTTCTTGGTCTTGAGTAGTGCTGATATATACCTTATTCCATACGTGGTCTACTGTATAGTACTTAGTGCCACTAGTGCTAGTGATACTATATTCGTATTCACCGTTGATGACTTTGGCTTCTATGCCTTCTATAGCGCACAATAGAGCAAATGCTTTTGAGTAAGATGCGCTAGTAGCATAAGGATTGCCTATCGTGATATTGCCTTCTTTAGAAAGTGAAATGTCTTCAAATATGCCTTCTAGATAATAATCTTTTCTGAGTCCGTAGACGGATAACTCAGCAGTAGATAGAGACCCAGAAGTTAATTGTTTGTCTGCATAGTAGTTTAGATTGTAGCCGTATTCTAACCAATCAAATATTGCAGTCACTTTTTCTAGATCACTCATCTTGTCATCAATGATAGCTGATAATACTATCTTTGCATTTGAGTACACTGTCTGTGCCAACGCTGACTCACCGACAAATTTTGGTTTCTTACCATGTGTCACAGCGTGGAGCAATTGCTCAGTAGTGGAGACATTCATCTCAGCTTTGTAATCAATATTAAATACAGCTGTACTACTCTTACGAGAATAGTAGTCGATGTATTGATATGGGTTGCCGTAGTCGTAATCCGCATATGTAGTATTGTGCTGACTAGACATGCTACTATCCATATTCACTTTGTCCACATTCAATGCATTTGCGTACTTGAGATTGAATATATTTGTCGAGTCATTTGCTCTGCTGATAGTGAGATTTGACAAAATATTTAACTCAGGGTAAGTCTCCAATATATTTTTACATAATATTTTAAATGTATCATTTACGGTGATAAGATAAGTGTCGTCAGTCGTATCTTTTGCAGCTATCCAATCTGTATCATCATTGAAAGGATAAAGCTTTTCATTGTGAGCTTCGTCACCCAATCTCCATATCATAGTACGGATATCTTCGTCTTCTTGAGGGATTAGCTTGATATTTAAGCCTAAATTGCTGTCTATTCCATATAGATAATGATACCATAAGATATTTTTCAAATCTTCTAGAGTCTCTATCTCAAAGTCATAATATTTGCCATAAGAATATACGGAATATCGAGTAAAATCTTGGTCTTTTGAGTAGATATATGTTTCACTTGTCGTACCTGCACCACTATTTTCATATTCTTTTGCATTGTCGCTGAGTGGATTTACCATAGAGTAGATAGCTATAGAATAATCACCTTGTAAAGTAATGTATTGAGAGATATCTGTGCTAGTCGCTTTGTTGTATACATTAAATTTGAAATTCACTTTATTTGGATCAGATATGAGTACTTGATAGTAGTCTGCGTGCTCATCGCCTACCCAGCTCAAAATATATTCACCAGTATCTTTATTTGTAAATTTGATTTCGTCTGGCTTGTTTAGAGTAGTAAATTTTTCTACAGTAGCAAAAGTAGTGGACTCTGGGGAATCTGCATAATTGCTACCTTTTTTAGCTAGAGAAGTCATGTAGATATAGTATAATCCACCTTGCTGTAGATACTCTGAGATATCACTAGCTGTAGTCACTTTAAAGTAATTTGTGAGACCTAAGCTTTCTAGGTAAGCCTTGTATCCATCGTCATTTTGTTTTACTATTCTTACGCCATATGATTCGGCATTGTCTTGTGGGTTGAAGGATAGAGTGTATACGCCATTGTTGTCCTTTACTTGGATAAGATCTACTACACTCAGCTGTCTATACACAGGATAAGTCTCTTCATTGTATGCGCTGGCTACGACATTGTCAGCATTGGCGCTAGGGATAGCTCTGATTTTGATGACATAGTCACCAGCAGTAGATAAATACTCTGTGATGTCTTTGATATATATACCTGTAAAATTCGCTCCCTTACTAGGTTCAGTTATTTTGTTTCCTCCGATAAGGATTTCATACATATCGGCATTTTTTACACCATAGAATCTCAATTGGTATGTCGTCTCATTTCCTCTAGTGATCTTGAGGATAGGATAGTTTTCATCTCCGATCTTGTCAAACTGCGGAGTATCCAATACTTCCTCATGTGTGACAGGTATAGGTGAAGATAGAGCGCTATTTTTATATATACTATAAGGATCAGCTACAGACTCGATGCATACATAATATTCTCCCTTGCTGGTAATATATTTTGAAATATCTATAGTGGTGCTAGTATATAAAGTATCAATCTTTACATATTCGCTAGCGTCGGCAGACTTTATGTACACATAATATCCTAAAGCTTTGTTTGAGCCAGTGAATGACAATTCATATAAGTTTCTACTGCTAAAACCTTGACCATTAGCTATATATGGAGCAGTCAAACGAGGATTGTAAGACAAATCTACTTGTAAGGTCTGAGGGATATATCCATCTTTGATGACCGTGACATAAATGCTATAGTCATTTGATGTGCAATATTCTACTGGGATAGCGCAGCTATTTAGATTGGTCTCTGTCCATAAGTCGCCAAATTGTACAAAATAATATGCATTATCTACAGTATCCCAGTGAAGAGTGTTGTTTGATGTGGTGAAATTTATATCATCTGTAAATTCGTTTGATATGTCTGGATTGACAGCATATTCGCTGAGAGGAGAAGTGATATAATTTCCAGCTCCTACAGCTCTCACTGCTACTGACACAAAGTCTGTAGTGATGAGGAATTTATTTTTAGTTTCATTTTCATTAGGCTCGATTTGGTAGATAGGCTGTATGAGTCCTGTAGGAGTAAACACAAAGACTTCATATTTTTTTACATGGTCATTATCAGCACTGTCCCAAGATACTTCGTAGTATCCAGTAGCGACATCTTGTGATAAAGTGATATCTGGAGCGGAGAGAATGTATGTATTTTCAAATACGACTACATTACTATACTCTGAGTCAGTGTAGTATTTATTGTTTTCATTAGAGTTTATGTAGTTTGCTTTGACTTTAAATGAATATTGTTTTATAACATCAAGGTCTAAAATGTCTGCAGGGAAGAATTTTGAGAGATTGATATCCACAATATTTCCAGAGATGGATATGCTGGTATTAGCACTATTAATTTCCACTGTCCTTTCAGTGTCGGCATATTTCACAGTGATAGCATTAGCGTTTTTGTCGACAACAGAGGTAAGATGCAAATCTCCATCAACCAAAGCGATAGTACCATTTATCGGAGTGGATAAAGTCTTGATATTTTTATATGTCATCTTTGATGAATAATCACTCATGATTTTTTCTGCTGGTTCTACTCGTACTGCTGATACATAAAATTTGTATATACCTGCTGAAGATAGTAATGAATCAAAATTGAATTGATTTGTATAAAAAGTATATTCTGTGAGCTCAGCATTTTTGATGCTTTCTGCATCATCTTTGGTCAAAAGGTTGCCGTCGTAGTCAAATATATTTTTATTTTGAGGGGTGATAAGCTTTACTACATAGTAGCTGGCGTTTTCTACTACATCCCAAGTAAGAGTAGTACCGTTAATTTTTACATTGGTCGGAGTGTCGAGAGTTTGCATATGACCATATGTGACAAGACTGGTGTATGGGCTATCTCCACGCGCACTAGCAGTCGCCTTTACTTTAATATTGTACGTCTCGCCAGGGATTAGCACTTTTGTAGCATTGTAATGAATCTTGCCATCAATGATTTCTACATTGTTGCTATATCTTGCATCTAGCTTGATTTCGCCTATACCACTAATATCCATAATATAATATTCAGCATCAGCTACAGCATCAAAGATGATGATACCGTCATCTATAGTGAGAGTAGCTGGAGTGGATAAAGAAGTCTTGTTTTGATTTTCGCATCCAACAAAAGAAAAAGGTACGATTAGACAAATCAATAAGATAAGCGTCTTCAAATTTTTCATAATTTCCCCTAATTTTAATTAAATTTATTATACCCAAATATTCTACATAAATCAAATAATTTAGACAAAATTTAATATTTATATTAAATTAGATAATTCATAAATGAGTCAAAATCCAAATATTATATTTTGAATAGAGGAGAAGATTATGTATTATTGTAATGAATTTTATTCGCTATCTGTATTGTCTCTTTATGAAGGAGAATTGCTTGGTGTAGTAGACAAGCTGTATTTTGATAAAAAAATGAAAAAGCTGATAGAGATAGAGCTTATGGGTGAAGATGGGGCGAAATTGATACTTCCTACTAAAAATATCTATCGTGTCGGTAAAAATGCTATCACAGTCAAAAACAATCAAGCAGTCAGTCTTAAGGTGGAAGAAAGCACTCTTACACTTTGCCCGATAAATTCAAAGGCGTATTCTATCAAAGGAGAGTTTTTAGGGATAGTTAATGATATGAGCTTTGATGAGAAATATGTTTCTGAAAAAATCTCTTTAGATAATGGAAATACCATAGATATAGACAATCTAGCATCATGTGGAAAAAATACCATTATCTTTTATGACAACAATGAAAAAATTAATATTAACAAATTTACTCCAAATAAATCGCCAAAAATTTTTAAGACAGAAGAGGTAGTGGTAGCCAAGACTCTTCCCATAGAGGAAGAAAAGAAGTCTATTGAGCAAGAGTCACCGAAGCCTCAAGTACAAAGAGCTGACTTTTTACTAGGTAGAGTATGCACAAAAGATATTTTCAATTTCAACAACGAATTACTCATAAAAGCTCATGCTGTGATAAATAAGAAAAATCTAAAAGAAGTAAACCGTTTCGGAAAATTGAGAGAGCTGATGTTGTATAGCAAATAAAAATTTAAAAATTATTAAAAAAATATACGAAAAAATATAAAAATAGTGAATTTTCTTATAATTTTTACAAATTTTTAATAAAAATATAAATTAATTAAATGTTATCCTTGTTTTTGAGGATAAAAATGAAAATAAAAAAAATTAATTTTAATAATGTATTAAAATATTTGGCTATAGGATTTGTGTGTCTAATTTTGGCCAATGCGAAGATAAGCGGACTTAGTCCGTTTTTATTTGCATTTTATTTTGCGTGTCTATTTGTGGGAATAGATGAAAAGATTGTAGCCGTCTTGACGTTGTTAAGTGGTGTGGCTACAAATGTATCGTTGGAAAATTTTTTAGTCGTGCTTACTGTGGTAGCTGTAGGCTTGATAGTTTTTTATATTCATAGGTTTGCAAAAAAGAAGATACATTTGCTCACCAATATTTTTAGCTACATCATCGGACTGGTGACATATATGTATTATTATCACACAGAATTTAAGCAATTGATTTTTTACATATTGTTGGGTCTTATTTGTTTATTTGTATACACGATTGTTTTACAAGTAATGCTTCTTAGAAAAAATTGTTTCAAACTTACTCTCGATGAAAGTATATGTTTCATGTTCGCTGTGGCATCTATAGGTGTAGGACTTGCTCCAGTAGTGATATTGAATGTACACCTATATAGATTTATATTGATGCTTATTATTTTGGTGTGTGTGGCGATAGGTAGTCCGGCTCTTACTTATTCGCTCACTCTTTCTTTTGCTTTTGGCGTGTCACTATACAGTTTTTCTCTTCTTCCGGTAGCAGAGTTTGTCATTTTGGCACTCTTGGCTGGAGTATTTAGTTTACCCAATAGGTGGAAGATTACATTTATGGTGGTGCTTACCGATGTATTTATTCAGTATTTCTTTTTTAGGCAAGATATTGAAATTTTGTATCAATTAGCTCCCATACTTTTGTCATGTATTGTGTTTGTATGTATACCTAAAAAATCACTCAATAGACTAGCGGACTTAGTATATGTAAAGAAGAGCGAAATGTCATCGAGAAATCTCATAAACACTACTCGAAAAAATATTAAAAAGCGTATGAGTGAGCTGAGCAATGTATTTATGGATATGAAACAAATACATTTAAATATGGTGAAAAGAGAGCTTACGAAAGATGAGCTGGTGGCTATGTTGATAAGGGAAGTGATGGCGACTTGTTGTAAAGATTGTTTGGATAAAAATCGTTGCACTAGGTCACTAGGCACAGACAATAAATCAAACTTGACTACATTGGTGGAAATCGCTGTTACGAAAGGGAAATTGACACTATTAGACATACCATCGAGTTTGTCAAATAGGTGCGCTAAAGTCAATCATTTGATTGGTCTCATCAATAGGCTGAGTGACGAGTATAGGCAATACAAAAATATCATGGCAGATGTAAATAATGTCAAAATATTGATGGCAGACCAGATGGGTGCTGTGAGCAGACTATTGCTAGACCTAGGAGATGAGATAGATACAAATGTGAGATTTGATATCGCTAGAGAAAACAAGATTATATCTAGATTGCTCAGTCAAAATATTCAGTGTAGAGAGGTATTGCTTTATACTGAGAAAAACGAAGATTTGTCAGCAGTGCTTATCATAAAAAGTGAAAATGCATATAATCCAATGATAGAAAAAGTATTGAGTGAGACTCTAAAATGTCAAATGCAGATTGTGAAAGTTTCACCACTAGAGGAAAGTGATTTTAACTCAGTACATCTCAGGAAAAGAAGTAAGTATGATTGTGTATTTGGATTGGCTAGCTGTAATCAAGCAGGAAATGATGAGTGTGGAGATTGTCATAGTATAGTTAGGCTAAATGGTGATAAATTTTTATTGGCTCTCTGTGATGGAATGGGTACAGGTAAGAACGCAAATAAGATGAGTGCGATGACACTTGGATTGATAGAAAATTTTTATAAAGTGGGATTTGACAACGATATAATCATCGATAGTGTAAACAAATTGCTAAGTATTAACAATCAAGAGAGTTATTCTACACTAGATGTATGTTTATTGGATTTAGAAAAGGAGATAGCGGATTTCATAAAAGTGGGTGCACCTTTTGGGCTTATCAAGCGAGAAGCAAATATCGAAGTGGTAGAAGGAGGGGCTTTACCTATAGGGGCCCTTGATAATATATCACCTGCTGTGTACAAAACTACAATCTCTACCAAAGATATAGTGATAATGGCAACAGATGGAATTATTGATGCTTTTGAGACTACGGAAAATCTTGTGGAGTATGTGAGTCGTCAAGCGACAAACAATCCTCAGACTATAGCGGAGGCTATATTAAATGAAGCACTCTCGCTAAATGATATGTCGGCAAAAGATGATATGACAGTATTGGTGGCTAGGACTTATTTGAAAAATCAATAAAAAAGTGAAAAATTTTTGATTTTTGGTGTAATTTTTGTGAATTTTTTATCAAAATAGAAATTTTTTGTAAATTTGCTATATGGTATTGCATTTTTTCGTATTCTATAGTATAATTATTTCAATAAATTTTATAGGAGAAAAAATGGAGCAGGTATTAGATTACATTAAAGAAAATAACATGATAAAGCCTAGAGAAATCATTGGAGTGGCGTGCAGTGGAGGACGAGATAGCATCAGTCTACTTCATTATCTAAACTCTATCAAAGCAGATCTGGACTGTGAAGTAGTGGCTATCAATGTGGATCATGGTATTCGTGCCACTAGTGCGCTGGATACTGAGTTTGTAATGCAGTTTTGTAAAGAACATAAGATTCGTGCATATAAGTTTAAAGGTGAAGCACTCAAAGTGGCAAAAGAAGAAAAGCTTACTATAGAGCAGGCAGCAAGGAAAGTGCGATATGGAGTATTTGAGACTGTGATAAAAAAGGGCTTGGTGGACAAGATCGCTCTCGCTCATCATATGTATGACCAAGCAGAGACTATTTTGTTGAATATTATTAGAGGCTCAGGACTCAGCGGTGCTAGAGGTATGGAGCCTGTGAGAGATGGGATTTATATCAGACCACTACTCGCTACGCCTAGAGAAAATATCATGTCATATATCGACGAGTTTGGCTTGCAGTTTGTAGAAGACGAGACAAACAATGACACTACATATTCTAGAAACTATCTAAGGAATATAGTGATGCCAGCATTGAGGAGACACTTTAGATCTGTGGATAGAAATATTGTAAATTTTGCATCAATCTGCGCCAAAGATGATGACTTTATCAATAGTCAGATTGATTTGGGTACTATGATTGAGACAAATGATTTTGTTAAAGTGCCACTCACATATTTTTATCAAAATGAGTCTATAGTAAATAGGATCTTGAGAAAAGTATTTTCAAGATATGCAAAGCAAGATATAGAAAGAAAGCATATTAAAATGGTGAGAGAATTTGCTCTCGAGGCAGATAATGGTAGTATCATATCTTTACCTTTTAAAATCAAAGTATTGAAAGAGTATGACTATATCGTCATCGGAAATATCAAGAAAAAAGAGACAGTAGGACAATATCCATTTGCTAGCGGTAAGATAAAGGTCGAGGGATACGGAGTGATCCGCTCTACATCTAGTAAAGTACTCACCGAGCCTAAAATTCATCAACATATCATCGATGCTGAAAAATTGCCAGAGGGAGCGGTGTGGAGATTTAGACAAGAGGGGGATACCTTCTCTCCTCTAGGTCTAGGTGGTACTAAAAAGCTCAAAGATTACTTTATAGATAAAAAGATACCGCAGAGAATGAGAAATGATATCCCTGTATTAGCGGTGGGGAGTAAGATATTGGTTGTGGCAGATATCGAAATCTCAGATGAGCTAAAAGTCGGACCTAACACTACACGTTTTTATAAAATCAATTATCACAGAGATTTAATATAAAAAAAGATTGCAGGAAGGGTTATGCTTTTTGAAACTAGTGAAATAAAATTAAGGTAAATCTTATTTTGATTTACCTTTTTTAATAAATTTCAAATCAAGTATTGCAATACTAATTAAATTATGCTATACTTGCAATAATTATAAGGAGTTTTCATGATAAAATTTATATCTCAACTTTCTAACGAAAATATTATTAGATTTGCTAATAGATTGACTGGAAGAACTGATAGACCAAAAATCGAAAAGGAACTAAATCGTATAGCACTATATTACACGGATTATAATGGTGGTCATTATGAGCCTATTACATCTGTTAAATTTGATGATTGCTCTTATATTTTAGACAACAGAAAATCAAATATTAAAGAATCTATGCTTTGGGTGAGTTTTGTATATATAAACTTACCAAATAATTTAAAAAATGCCTATGCAAAACTTTGGAATACTGATAGCGAGAAAGATTTAGAGCAATGTGAATTTATAGTCGCAAAAAAAGAAGATTATATTTTACCAATAGATGAAGAAGCTTTAGTTAAGTAATTTAAAAAGACATTCAAATTTAATTTTGAGTGTTTTTTTAAACTTGGCATTTAGGCGTGTGCTTGTCTTGATACAAGTGTTCTCGCTTCGCTCGAACAGACAAGCACACGTCTATAACTAAACCAAAGCCGACAAAAAGCGAAAGTGTTGGTGAACACAACACACTTTCGCTTTTTGCTGTTATGCTTGTAATGGCTAATTTATTCCATGGTGTACCTGACAAGAGTCTCTGAAATCAGTTTTATTCTTCGCTGGTTAAGACAGAGAAACGATATTTATGCTTATGACTTCTCCTTTTGTGTTTCTCTGCCTTTTGATATTGTGTTTTTTCATTTCTTCTCTTGTCAAGTACCTTTCACGGCATAAAATAACCAATAAAAAAGAGAACTAGATATTTTTCTAATTCTCTTAATTATTACACTAGTTTCAAAATTCAGTGACTAATGCAATCTTTTTTCTACTCTTCTGCTGAGTCTGTGTCTACGATGACTACAGTGTCTTCTTTCTCAGTCTCTTCGTGTGGCATTTTATTTGGTTTTTCTTCTAGTGAACCATTTGTGAGTTCTTTTGCTTTTTTCTCTTTGTAAGTGATTTTGTCGCTACCTAATAAAAACTCTACAAATCGTATTTTTTTATCTTTTATTTCCATGATAAGCCTAAAGATAGTGTAGCCTAAGAACAATATAGCGAACACTGAGAATGCGATCTGAAATCCTACAAATACTTCCCAAGTCTTATAGTCTCCGATACCAAACTCAAATATCATATAGATAAAGAACTCTAGGGCTGTAAATACTACCACGGTGATAAATAAATCTTTTGTCCTATCAAACAATTCGCTGTCAGTGAGGATCAATATTAGTAATGTCAAAGTGATAGCTAATAAGGCCACATAATTGACACCCACACCTCTAAAAAATGACGCTAAAGTATTCCAAGCTATGATGATAGCGAAGAATGAAAGAAATAAAATGTAACTTAACTTAAGATTCTTATTCATAAACTTCTCCAATATCATTATATAAAATTTTTAATAAATTGTAAACAATTTTATCCGTTTTTTGACATGTTTTAGATAGATAATTTAAAAAAAATATAAAATTACAGCAGGAGAAGATATGAATGAAGAAGTTTTAGATATAGCTATGAAAAAAATTTCCGACTTAGAAAAGAGAATAGAAAAATATTATAAACTACTAAAGATAGATAATGAATTGGATTTTATATTAAAGGGAGGATATATTTTAGAAGAAGATATCCAGCTAATCATGGAGGGAAATTATGAGTAGTTTAGAAGCATTAAAGCAAGAGCTTTTGACTCAAAGGTCATTGATAGAAAGTAAGGGTGGCACGGTGGAGGTCGCCCACACAAATCCGTCACCGAGCGAAATCACTGCTGGTATAAATACTATACAAGCACCAAACATGACACTAGCTACGGCTACTGAGGAGAATGTCCTAGAGGGTAAAACTTTTTATGCAGGTAATAGTATACTGAAGACTGGTACATTTCAAGACCCGACTGAATTTTATCAGAGATTGTTTATGTTTACACCAGAAGTGGCTACTGAGACAGAAAAGATATATTATACTTTACCAGCTGGTAAGACTCAGGTCAGAAACTATCTTTTTAATAAATGTAAAAATACAGTATATATAACATTTAATGATGAGGTAGAAGATATCTTGGAATATGCGTTTGCTGACTGTGACAATTTTGTATTTACAAATTTTAATGATCTGAAAAATATAAAAAATATAAAAAATTATGCTTTTAGTAATACAATGAATAGTGGTATAGACTTTTCTTGCTTACCTGATAGTATTGAGACAATTATGCAAAGAACATTTGCAAACAATCTAAAAGATGGTACATCTATAGGCTTACCTAAAAATTTGATTACGCTAAATACACAGTGTTTTTACAATGATAGTAGAAAGGTTATTACAAATTTGTCTATGCCGTCTATTACGGGAACATTACCTGCGCTTGGATTTTACTATTGCGCATTTGACTGTGATTTTACACCGCCAGCCACAGCTACGATTTTTGGTGCTAGCTTCAATTATAATGGTAGCTTTCATAATATAACTGTCCCTGCTACGATCACGGCACTAAATTCTAAAGCATTTGGCGCAGACAGTACTGAGCCGATGGAAAACTTTTATATGAAAACGCTCACATTTGAAAGTGAGACTCCTCCTACTATAGGCGCTAATTTGATAGCTTCTCAACATGTGCAAAATGGATTAAAAATATATGTGCCAGATACGGCTGTGGATACCTACAAGGCCACTAAAAATCTGACTACATATGCTAGTATTATATATCCAATGAGTGAAAAGGTTTAGAAAAATGCACAGATGAATCTGTGCGTTTTTTTGTGCCATAAATCTTGACTGTATTTTGTACGGTGTATTTATCTTTTCTGAGTAATTGGGTCTCGGAGAGCATTCCGTTTACATATTTTTCACGGTATGAGTGGACTTCCATACCGATATTTCCTCTATTAAGATAAAAGAATTCATCGTCATATACGACTTTATCTAAGTATTCTTGTTTTTTGTCGTAAAGGATTTCTTCCTCTGGTTCGGTGAGATTGATGATGTTGTTTTTGAGTTTGTATTGAACATTGTCCAAGCTGGCACCAAATATCCTAATGCGTGCAGTATCTTGAGAGTAATTCGTAATAATGGTGATTTTTTCGCTAGTGTTGTTTCGAAATTTCAAGTCGCTACTGCCAAAATTTACCATGGCGTCAAATCCATATTTTACATAGCTTATTTGTTTGCTGTGTTTGTTGGCTTCGATGATTTCCATGCCGCTAAGTAGAGCTGTATTGTATAGTGTGGTAGAGACTTGGCATACGCCTCCGCCCAATCCGTCCACAAACTCATTGTTTACAATGATCTTTGCTTCACGATAACCATTTTCTGCTGTTCGTCTACCTACTATTTGGTTGAAAGAAAAAGTATTTCCAGGCAAGATTTCCACATTGTTTAGGCTATTTAGTGCGTTTTTAATATTATGTTTTCTATCTGAGCTAGATGAGGATATATTTGTGGAAAAATCTGCTCTAAGATGTGTATTTCTTGAAAAATCTGAAGATAGTATTTTAGGTGAAATTTTTTTGATAGGGATATTGAAATTTAAATTTTTATCAGATAAATAATGATTACATATGGTGTCTAGAAGCTTATCTTTATCCAATATGATGCCTACTACTTCGTTTTTTATGTGGAAAACTTTTTCACTATTTGTATTGATTTTCATGCTGGCATTTTGGGGCTGGATATATATGTTTTTTTCTATCTTAGATATGAGATTGGTGATATTTGGAAAGAGGTATTCTATCGCTATAGATTTATCTATTCCGATGGATAACATTTTCTTTAGCAAAATTTTTCTATCCTCATGGGACGAAAATCTATCGTATTTATTTATCTCATAATCTATATCAAAAACTGAACTGGACTTTATATTTTCGGTCAAATTGTATGTAAAAACGCGTCCGTTATAATTGAACTCTAATTTCTCATTTTCCAGAGCATATACCACACCAATATTTGCGGACAATATAAAAATTACACATACGAGACACAGCATGACCAATTTTTTCATGTGCGTATTATGTGTAATTTTGTCGAAATTATTTTATTCAATATTTGGTAAACTGTCGCTATCATTGTCGTCGTCACCTTCATTGTATTCTATGCCGACCACTTGAGACACATCTCCCAATTTTTTAGCTATCTTTTTAGAAGATTTTGTAGCGAGCTCAATAGTAGAATTTGCTTCTCCGAGTTTGTTTTGAGTCTTGAGTAATAGCTGGACAAATTTTTCAAATTCTTGCTTGAAAGTAGATAATACTTGCCACAATTCACTACTTCGTTTTTCTATGTATAGAGTCTTAAAACCTAATTGTAGACTATTTAATAAAGCTGCGAGAGTGGTAGGTCCGCAAACGACTATCTTGTATTGATTTTGCAATGTATCCATGAGCTCTATATCTCTCACGACCTCAGCATATAGCCCTTCTATAGGTAAAAACATTACTGCAAAATCGGTCGTCTCAGGTACATTGATGTACTTTTCTTTGATTGACTTGGCTTCTTCTTTGATGCGTTTCATGAGTTGCTTTTGAGACTTTTCAATGATGTCCTTATCCAAAGATTCACTGGCTTCGATGAGTTTGTTGTAATCTTCAAGTGGAAACTTGCTGTCAATAGGCAAATATACTTCATGACCATCTTTTCCAGGCATAATGACTACAAAGTCGACACGCTCTTTACTGTTTTTCTTGACTTGGACTTGTGATAAGTATTGATTTGGTGCTAGCATTTGCTCAAGTAGGGTGGAGAGCATGACTTCTCCCCAACCACCACGTATTTTTACATTGGATAATACTTTTTGATATCACCTACACCATTGGCGAGATTTCGCATCTCACCGATACCCAAGTTTACACTTTCGAGACTTTGCTGTATCTTGCTAAAGCTATCGTTTAGGCGCTGAGATAGAGAAGAATTTAGCTTTTCATCTACAGTCTCACGCATTTTCTCTAGAGCTTTTTCGTTTTCTTGACGGATATTGTTTAGAGATAGGCTGACGTCGAAAGTAAGCTTTTCGATGCGTTGTTCATTTCTAATGGTGAGCTCATCTACACGTTTTGATATAGATTCAAATTCTTGCTTTTGGAGGACTGTCAAATTGTTGATAGTGTTTTGGGTCGACACTTCGCTATTTTTCAAAGCCTGCATTAGCATATTATTTAGTAAAATATTTTGTTCTTTTTGATTAGCTACTACTTGTTTGATAGAGCTGTCGTCATGGATAGTAGGCTGTTTTTTCTTGTATAGCACGACAAAAGTAATCGTGGTAATAAGCCACACCACGCCAAATATACTTCCTAATATTATATATTCCATAAAATTCCTTTGATTAAGAATTTGCTGTTGCTTTGGTCATGAGCAGAGAAGTCGCCTCTGTATCAGATATATTAGCTGTCTGTACAGCATATGCTGTCAAATCATATGAACCTGTCGCATTTTTATATTCATCACCAAAACTGTCTGCAAATGAATACTCTATCAAAATATCTTGCTTCGCATTCTCTGTAGCTAAGACAAAGGCTTTTTGAGTATATCCTGTAGCTGGTATTTCGGTAAGAGTAGAATTTACATATGTATAATATTTTTTGATATTTTCAGTACCATTGGTTTTGGTCAATGAAATATTGAGACGTAGTATCACATATATACCAGCATTTCCAGTATTGACTACTGACCCACTAAATGCTAAAGTGTCTCCTGGTACGATATATGTGATATCTTCAGCTGATGAGGAACTAACCAATACATTGTTTGTTTTAGTATCGTCGCTAAAGCCTATCCTGATGATACCAGTAGATATAGAGCTGCGTTGCTCTCCTACAGATGCTGTAAAGTAGCTAAATACAGTATTCATCGATACGAAAAACACTAGGATTGGTAAAATGATCCCCCACAACAACCAATTAGAATTCATTTGATTATATTTTTTCAAACTGCCACCTAAAAATAGAATAATAAATTAGTCGAATAAAGTCAAATAATTTTTAAATATTTTTTTATTTTAGAAAAATAAAATTTTTATGTGGATTTTGATAAGACTAATTGTTAGAAGATAATTGTAAATTTTGGAAATAAATAATTGCATTTTTTTATAATTTGGTTATAATAGAAGTATGTTAAATATTATAGTGGCGCCAAAAGCTTATGATCCGCATGGAGAAAGATATACTAAAAAGATAGTGAAATATTTAAAGAGTATCGAGGCAGAATACTCTGTATATTTTTCAGAGACTTTTGATAGTATATCTGAGACGGTAAAAGAATTATTATCTTTTGGAGAGAGCGATTTTATCGTAGTAGGCGATGATGTGGTAGTCAGCAAGTTTTTAAATAGCATCAAAGATATGAACAAGATCAAGCTGGGTATTGTACCTGTCAAAAAACAAGATGATTTTGCTTTGTTTTTGGGCTTGAGCAACAATCCTGTACAAGCAATAAAAGATATTATGACAAAACATATAGAGACGGTAGATTTGCTGTGTGTCAATAATATGCCAGTATTAAATAATGTCTTGATAGGTGCGTCTGTGGAGATACTCTCTGCATATAATCAATATAAGATAAAAAATATTATTTCTGAGAAGATTGCTGCGGCGAAATATGGTGATAATTTTGGCGGAGTCGAGCTTAGTCTAGAGAGTAAAAATACTAAGACAAGGAAAGAGCGCGTCTTTGAAATGGTGATAGCAAATGGAGGGTTCAGTAAAGGGAAACCTGTGAGTCCATTGTCAAATGTGAAAGATGGATTATTTAATGTAAATTATTCTGTAGTGTCAAATAAGCAGGGAAAGAAAAAGTATATCAAGCTCTTCAATAAAGGCGAACATATATATGATGATGAGACTAGACAGTACTGGCTGGACAATCTCAAAATCACCAATCCGGATAAGAAAATCAAAGCGATCTTGGACGGCACGATACACAATTTTGAATCATTAGAAATCATTGTCCTTGAAGGAGCATTGAAATTGTATAAGAAAAAATAGTATCTCTTCTAGAGATATTTTTTTAAAATTTTTGTTAATTGTTTGTAAAAACAAAATGAAATGTTTATAATTATAGAAAATGAAAATGTTGATGGGGTATATAAAAAAACATAAGTGGTTCATGATAATTGGACCGTTTTTCAAATTGCTAGAAGCGTTTTTAGAGCTATTTAACCCTATCCTCGTCGCTAAGATTATAGATGAGGGAGTAAGACTCGGAGATACTTCTGCGATAGTGAAATATGGACTCATCATCTTGGTGACTAACATTTTGGGCTTTGTATTTAGTGTGATAGGACAAAAGTGTGCTTCTCTCACCTGTACTCGTATTTCTGCATCTATGAGATCCGATGTGTTTAAAAAAGTATCTAAATTCTCTCATGCGGAACTGGACAAATATGGTACTGCTTCATTGGTCAACCGAATTACAAACGATATAAACCAAATCGAAAATGCAATAAATATTTTTATGAGAATAATGTTGAGAGTGTCTTTTTTGCTAGTAGGAGCATTTACTCTCAGTATAATAATTAATGTCAAAATGTCATTGATTTTCTTGGTTTTGATACCGATTTTAATTGTTTTGCTGGTAATTTACACCAAAAAAACTTCACCTTATTTTAAGAAAATACGTGCCAAGCTAGATAATATTAGTAAAGTGACAAAAGAAAATCTATCAGGTACTCGTGTCATTCGTGCGTTTAATAAGCAAGCTGATGAGCAAGCACGTTTTGAAGATGTCACAGCAGATTATACTAAAACCAGTATCAATGTCGCCAAGATATCCGCTTTGTTAGACCCTGTTATTTTCTTGATTATTAATGCGTCTATCATAGCGTTGTTGGCTGTAGGTGGCTGGCAAATAAATATAGGAGGTATGTCACAGGGTGATATTATTGCGTTGATTGATTATGTCACTATTATTTCTATTTCGTTATTATTGTTATCTCAGATTATAGCTATGCTGGTGCGTACTACGGCCAGTATCCACAGGATAGATGAAGTGTTGAAGACTGAGCCGACTATCAAAAATGCAGACAATGCACATAAGATGAATAAGCTAGAGTATGATGCGTTGATGGAGTTTAAGAATGTTTGCTTTAACTATTCACTAGATAATAAAGAAAAATCATTTATAAAAGATTTGTCATTCTCTATCTATCCGCATCAGACGATTGGTATCATCGGCGGTACTGGCAGTGGAAAGACTACTATAGCGAGTCTTATGACTAGATTTTATGATGTCACTAGTGGTGAGATTTTGTATAAAGGAAAAAATATCAAAGATTTCACTCTTGAGCAAATTCGTCACGAGATAAGCATTGTACAGCAGAGGAGTACTTTATTTAGTGGCACCTTAAGAGACAATATGAAGATAAGGAACGAAAAGGCTACTGATGCGGAGATTATCGAAGCTCTAAAAATCAGTCAGGCATGGTCGTTTGTGTCAGAGTGGCACAATGATCTAGATTATCAGATTATGGCTGGTGGTAAAAATGTGAGCGGTGGTCAGATGCAAAGGCTCACCATAGCTAGAGCGTTGATAGATAATCCAGAATTGCTTATACTAGATGATAGTAGTAGTGCGTTAGACTTTTTGACTGACTCAAAGCTAAGAAAAGCGTTGAAAGAACTTAATTCTACACTTGTATTGATTTCTCAGAGAGCTACATCTATCAAAAATGCAGATCTTATAATAGTATTAGACAATGGTGATGTGGTAGGTATGGGTAAACATACAGAGTTGATGAAGAATTGTGATATTTATCGCGAAATATATGAATCACAATCAAAATAGAGGTTATGAAAAAGAAGGGGTATAAAAAATTATTATCTCAATTAATGACTTATGTTAAGCCACATAGAATGGCGTTTATTTTGTCGGTGGTTTTTGATTTGGTAGCTATAGGACTAAATATGTCTATTCCTATCTTTACGGGATATAGTATAGATGTGCTGATAGGGTTAAATAATGTAAATTTTAGTTTATTATATAAATATTTGATAGTAATAGGAGTATTGACAGTGGCGGCGGCTATATTTAGTTGGTTAGGTAGCTATTGTATGAATTTGCTTACGTATAAGACCAGTCAGTCTATCAGAAATAGTCTTTATAATAAGCTAAATTCTGTGCCTATCAAATATGTAGACAACCACTCACATGGAGATATTATGAACACAATGATATCAGATGTGGAAAATATTACAGATGGATTTATAGAGGGGTTTAAAGCTATAGTTTGTGGTATCTTCCAAGTAGTAATCGTGCTTATAATCATGCTCACTATGAATTTGATTTTATCTGCAGTGGTGGCGGTAATCGCTCCTTTATCATTGGTTATAGCATTTATTATTACTAAGAAAAGTAAAAAAATGTATCAAAAGCGAGTCAATGTACAAGGTATGGCTAGCGGTTATTCGGAAGAGATGATTACAAATATGAAAATCATCAAAGCTTTTAATAATGAAACTAATACAAATGAAAATTTTGACAAGATAAACGAAGAATTGTATTTCGCTAGTGAGAAGTCAATCTTTTACGCTAGCATGGCTAATCCAACATCAAGATTGGTAAATGGTCTTTTGTATGGTGTGGTAGGTGTAGTAGGATCAGTCTTAGCAATAAACAATATGATTAGGATAGGTCAGATATCTACAATCTTGAGCCTTACAGATAATTTTACAAAGCCGTTTAATGATATTACTAGTATATTTGCAGACCTTAATGTGGCAGTGGCTAGTGCTAATAGGGTGTTTGACTTATTGAAAGAAGAAAATGAGCTAGATGATAGTAGTTTACCAAATATGAAGAAATGTGATGGCTCTGTAAGTATCAAAAATGTAAGATTTAGCTATGACCCTGCGTTTAAATTGATAGAAAATCTAAATTTAGAAGTCAAACAAGGTCAGCGTGTGGCTATAGTGGGACCTACAGGTTGTGGCAAAAGCACTATCATCAATCTTCTTATGAGGTTTTATGATGTGAATGATGGCAGTATAAAAGTAAGTGGCAGAGATATAAGGAAAGTAAAGAGAAAATCTTTTAGACAGTTTTATGGTATGGTTCTTCAAGAAAGCTGGTTATATAACGCTAGTATCAAAGATAATGTAGCGTACGGAAAGCCTGATGCTACCATGGACGAGATAGTAGAGGCATGCAAACTCGCTAATGCTCATGCATTTATAGAAAAGATGCCAAAAGGTTATGATACTATCATCACAGAGCGTGCGGATAATATTAGTGCAGGACAAAAACAATTGCTTTGTATAGCTAGGATAATGCTACTCAAACCGCCTATGATGATATTAGATGAAGCGACTAGCAATATCGATACTCGTACAGAGATGAAGATACAAGAAGCTTTAAATATTATGATGGAAGGACGCACTTGTTTTATTGTGGCACATAGATTGTCTACTATAGTAAATGCTGATACAATCTTAGTGATGAATAAAGGCAATATTATTGAGCAAGGAAATCATAAAGAACTTTTGGAAAAGAAAGGATTTTACTACGAGTTGTTTAATTCTCAATTTGGCAATTAAAAAAGACCTATTTATCAAGGTCTTTTTTGTTGTACATGGATTGGAATATGCTGAGATTGTTTTTGAGTCGTTGGTCTGGATTGAGTTTTATGGCTATATTGACAGTGTCGATAGCTTTTGTATAATCACCTATGAAATAATAACACAAAGATAAATAATCATATGGAGCGTCGCTCCAGCAAACCGGTGACGACATATAGTTTAGATAGCGATCGTGGATTTTTAGCATTTCGTTAAAAACAAATGCGGATTTTAAATAATCTCCTTGCTCGTAGTAAAATAGAGCTAGATCAAAATAAGGTTCGCGTGTTTTATTTGCTTCTAGTATGGCTAAGATTAGATATTTTTCTTGATTGATTTTATCATTTTTCATTTTGTAGCAATTAGCAATATATCTTAAGCTGGCACTTCGCTCAATATCCCAGCGACTAGTAGGGAGAGATAAGTGTCTGTTTAATGTTTCGATAGCTTTGTCGTATTGCCCGTAAAACATATACTCTCTACCAAGATAATGCATATTTCTGTCGTCCATAGGGGATTCCTTGACAGATAATTCTAGCAAAGGAAGGTAGCTTTTTCTAGATTTTGTATCATCTGCTTTGTGCAATAGATGTATTTGAGGTAAATCTATGGTTTCATAAACTGTATTCTCGATAGGTGATAAAATTTCATGCACAGGGTGTATCCATTTAAATTTTTTGTTGGCATGCATTTTATCTGCCATAAAGACAATTCCTTCACTGCCATCTGGGTTGAAATTCCAAGTGTAACGATATCTTGCTCGCATGGTATTTTCTTTCCAGTGCTGTTTTAAGATTTTGCTCCAGCCTGGCACAAAAAATTCATCTAAGTCTACGCAGACACAAATATCTGTATCATCTGGTATCAGATCCATACTATCATTTCTTGCTATGTCAAATCTAAAAAAATCATATTTTTTTTGTGTAGTGATGATATTGAGAGATTTTAGTTTTTTAAAAGTGTCATCAGTGCTACCAGTGTCTAGCACGCAAATGTAGTCAGCTTCTTTGGCAGACTCAAACCAACGATCGATAAATTTACTTTCATTTTTAGCTATAGCATATACACATATTTTCATAATTTAAGATATGATGCAAGATGACGAAGCGTGAAAAATTTGACTATTTATAAAAATGTAATATAATGTTTGTATGACTGATGAAAGAAAAAGTTTTGTGATAGAAGAGCTGTATAAAATGCTATCAAAAGATGCGGAGATACCAGTGAAGGATTTGTCATTGTCTCAAAAAAGAGCGATGATAGATGCTTTTTTACTATCTCGACCAGTAGGGAATATAGATGAAGATGTTTTATCACTTCAAGATGAATTACTCCAAGGGGAAAGATTGAAAATAATAGATGATTTGAAGTATAAAAAACATATCTCTGAGATTGAAGCGGATTTGTTTGCTGTTGAGTGCGACATGTTGGTAGTATTTTCTGAGCATTTGTTTGGTGGATATGTAGAAAAATGGGATAATCTAGATAACTTATTGACAATAAAAGGTGGACTGCAGATCAATGAGCAATTTTATCAAAAATTTATCGCTGACTCTATGGTGATATCTTATACTAATCCTTATATTGTAGAAAGCAAAAATTTATGGTCTAGATTTCTAGGTAAGATTGTGTTGTCTGATGATCAAAACTTAGAATCGTGCATCAGTGGAGTGCTTGATTTTATCAAGGCAAATGGGTTTAAAACTGTAGCACTGGATATATCAAAATTTGATAATGAAAAGATATCATGGCTAAAAAATTTGGTACGAAAATGTGTAAAAATAAAAAAATTAAAAACTAATTTTATTTTTATAAAATTGAAATAATTAAATAAAAAACATCAAAAAATATATAAAAATGCATAAAAAATCTTATTTTACGATAATTTTTATATTTTTTACAAATATTTAAATAAATAAACTGTACTGTTTTCTAATGCAGACAGTATGTTTTGTGAGATTTTTAATAAATCTTTTAAGCTTTTGCTAGCCATTGTTTTATAATAATCTTTTGAGTCGCTATTTTCCCAAATGTGGAAGAGAGAAGAGAGACTGTTGACTTTGCTTAGGAAAGTAAATAAATTAAAGCTTGTGATAGTAGATTGATTTTCCGTCTTTTGAGGAAAATAAGAAGAGAGATTGTCTGATATTTTGTCGATCTCTTTTTTTGCGGTAGATATGGCTGTGACTATCTTTTGATTTAATTTTCTATCGAGTGTGCTACACATGTTTTTGCAATCTCGTAGCAGGTGTGTTATTTTATATAAAAGAGATTTTCTATCTTGCGTCTGAGAGATAGAGTACTGTTCGTTTATAATACGGTATTCTTCATTATTCAATATCGGGAAGTCGTTGTATTCCATATATGAATATATGAGATTGGTTTTGAGATTATGCAAAATAAAAAGCGAACCTTAGTCCGCTTTTGTAAATTATTTTTTGATGATTTCGTATTCGTTTCCAGCTTTGTCTAATATGCTGAAGCCTAGTGATGCTATCTTATCGCGAAGAATATCACTGGTTTTATAATCTTTATTGATTCTTGCGGATTTTCTCTCCTCAGCGATATCGATAATGTCTTGAGGGATATCCGTTTTTTCTTCTTTGATTTCGTCTAATCTTAATCCTAGGAATCTATCAAAGTCAAGAACTAGTTCATAGATGTCTTTACTTTCGCTATTGTTTTTGAGTGCGTCCCATAGTACAGATAGTGCTAGAGGTGAATTTATATCATCGGCTACATATTGAGAAAATTTATTTTTATAGTCAGAAATAATTGATTTTTCTATCAAATTTGTACCTTTTTTGTGTTTTAATATTAATTTTTTGAGATTATTGTAGCTTTCTTTGGCATTATTGAGTGCTTCAAAAGTGAAGTTTTGAGGCTTTGTGTAGTGAGCTGAGAGATAAAATAATCTCAAATCCATAGGAGAATATCCTGAGTCTTTTAGTGCTGATAAGGTGTAGATTCCGCCTTTTGACTTGCTCATCTTTCCGCCGTCAAACATCAAGTGCTCTAGGTGGAACCAACAATCTACCACCTCGTGACCGCATTTTGCAAAGTTTTGTGCTATCTCGTTTTCGTGGTGGACAGTCCTATGCTCGATGCCGCCTCCGTGTAAATGTATATGTTCTCCTAAAAACTTGTTGCCAATAGCGCTACATTCTATGTGCCAGCCTGGGTATCCTACTCCCCAAGGACTATCCCATTTTTGGATATGGTTGTCTTTTGCGATAACCCATAGCACAAAATCTGCTGGGTTTTTCTTTTCATCATCTACTTCGATGCGGGCACCGAAAAGCTTGTCGTCTTGATTCATTCCGCCCAATTCGCCGTAGTGGGAATATTTGCTAGTATCATAGTAGACACCGTTTTTTGTGATGTAGCCGTAGCCGTTATCTAAAATATCTTGGACAAATTTTATAATCTCTGGTATGACGCTAGTGGCTGGGCAGATATGCTCAGGCTCTTCTATGTTTAGGTCTTGCATATCTTTATGGCATAGTGACCAATAGTAGTCGGCTATTTCTTGCGGAGTCTTTTGCTCACGCTTTGATGCTAGCTCCATCTTGTCTTCGCCTTCGTCGGCGTCACTAGTCATGTGACCAACGTCTGTGATGTTCATGGCGTGATTGATTTTGTATCCCAAATATTTCACTGCACGACGCATACTGTCCATCACAAAAAATGCTCTTAGATTACCGATGTGCTGAAACCAATATACAGTCGGTCCACAGAAATAAAGATTCACCACACCATCGTCTGGAGTGATGATTTCTTTTTTCCTAGTGAGTGAATTGTAAACTTGTAATTCCATATATAATCCTTTTACGTTTGTATTATACTACAAACGATATAGATTGTCAATAAAATTATTTCTAAAAAATTTCGTAAAAAATTTAAAAATTTGCTAAAAAATCAAAAAAAATATGTAAAAATGTTTATTTTTTTATTATTTTTTAAAATTTTTATAAAATTCATCAAAATATACTAGCAATATAATTTATTTGGACAAATTTTCGCTTTTGAAATCCGTTATAATATATTTATATATAAATTTAAAAAAATTGTGATAAATATTTGATAAAATGTTATTTATGTGTTAAAATAAAAAAGACAAGAAATGACATAAAAGGGGTAAATATGTCACAATCAAAACATAAGAAAATATTTTTAATGACAGTGTTGATGCTGTTTGCATTTTTCATTTTTGGTTGCGAAAGTAAAGTCTCTGTAGATGATATTTACTTCAAGCTCAGTGAAGGACAGACTCAGATAGTTTTGTTGGAAAATCAGGTGCTTGAGATGAATGATTTTGTGGTGGTACAGCCTAGCTACGCTACAAACAATCGATATACTCTCATGAGTGGAAACGAAAATATCATAAAAGTCAACGGGAATAAGCTTGAAGCGATAAAAGAAGGAAATACTACTATCAGGGTTATATCAGATGATAATCCTGACAAAGAAGATATCATGACTGTTGTGGTAAAAAAGACTAGCGAGAAATTGAAAGCTCCTAAAAATTTGACTTACAACGAACAGGCTCAAATGCTTACCTTTGACCCTGTGGCGAATGCCTCTGGATATACTCTAAAAATCAATAATGATGAGATAAATCTTGGCAATAGCAATACATACTCACTTAAAGAATATGGCTCAAAGGGGTATGATACATTATTAAATGTGCAGGTTAGAGCCAATGTGCCATCTTATGTGTATGCCTATATTACGTCAGATTATTCTACTACGTTCCGTATGTATCAGAGCAGTGCTGTCATACAGGCAAGTGTGGTAGGCGGGGTACTAAGTTTTAATCAAACTTCTGCATATGCTCGATACAATGTATACTTGGGTGATATGCTCATAGCAGAAAATACAGCAGAGACTACATTGAGTCTAAAGGATTTGCCAGACTCTTATGCTGGAAGTAGTGCGGAGATCAGAATAAAGGCGGTGGTAAGCGAAGAGACTAAGGACGCTTTCGGAGGTGGAAAGTATTGTGATTCTGCTATTTATGTGTTTCCTATCAGTGTGTTGGATACGCCAGATTTGATATTGAAGGGTACTAATCTATCTTGGCAAAACGTAGTGAATGCTTCTGGATATGATATTTTTGTAGGTGATGATAAGATAAATCATGTGACAGAAAATTATTTTGACCTAAAAGATGTCGGCGAAATCACGAGTGAAGGTGTCTCTACTGTAAAAGTATTGCCTGTATTGGGTGTGGAAACTAAAAATGTAGCCAAGACTAGCAAAATATCTAGTGTAAATGTTACAAGGCTCTCTGCCCCTACGGTGATTTGTGATGGTAGTGACTTGGTCTGGGGTGAGATAGTAAACGCTTCTGCATATAGAGTAGCTTTGTCAGGTGTGGATTCTGATGATACTGCGATTGGAGATGTAAAGTATTCACTCGCAAATCGTCCAGCAGGAGGTTATAGATTTACTATCCGAGCTATGGCTAGAGATGAAAAGGTTGGAGATGTGTATTATATATCTTCATTGGCTAGTGAAAAGATATTTACAAAAAAGGCTCAAGCTACACCATCTATAGAAGACTATACTCTAAATATCTCTGATATCGGAGAGGATAACGTATATGTGACTTTTGATATCAATGATAGTGAAAAATATGAAGAAACAATCACAAGTACAGACCCCTCTATCGGTATGTCAGATAAAAACTTTAGCGCAGGAGTGCATACAGTAAAGGTTGTTCGTTTGGGAGATGAAGACAATATCGACAGTGATCCATTTATGTATACATTTACACAGCTGGAGGCAATCAGTGAGATAAATATCGCAAACAATACTATCAGTGTAAATAAGAGTGACATAAATGCCGATGCGGATATTAGATTGATTATCGGCAGAGGAAATCTTCAGAATGAAAAAGAAATACAAGATACTTCTTATGCTATCACTGGAGAGAATGCTCTAGATGGTGGTAGCTACAATGTGTCAGTAAAGGTGCTAGGTGACGGTAGCAAGACTTTCTCTTATAGGAGGAATGGCTCTGCTGTGTCTAGTGCTACTATACCATTTACTGTGTTGGCTAAACCTTTCGTGACTGTAGAAGATACGAGTGTGGCAAAAATCAAATTTATGGTGGAAAAAGTCAGTCAGTATGACATTTATCAAGATGGCGAATATTTGACGACATCTGTCGATGGAGAATACGGTTTTACTTTAGATGAAAATGCTAGTACTACATTTAAAGTGCAAGCGATAGGTAATAAAGGAAATGTCATAGACTCAAAGATGTCTGATGTGGCTACTATTACTAGATTGTCTACTCCTACATTGCGATACAATAATGTGACAAACATAATCACCATGACTGATGAAGACTCTCATGCTGAAAAGCAGATATTTACTCATAATGGTGAGTCTGTATCGTATGACTTTGCTTCACCATTTGATTTGACTTTGGATAAAAACAACTTTACATTGACAAGTATTGCAAAGAGTGGTGAAAATGGACAATATTACCTAGATTCATTTACATATGAGCTTAGCCTAGAAAAAATCAGTAATATCGCAGATATCTATGTAAATGCAAATAACGACTTGATTATCGAGACTGAGCATGCTGAGGAATACGCGCTTGAAGCAAAGTTTATATTTGGTGGTGTGGTAAAGACTTTCACTACTAATGGAAATAAATTGGTGTTGAATGATGAAGAGTTAGAATATGTCTACTCATATGATAGTGATAATCAGAAAAGTAAATACACTATAAAGATCATGGACGATAAGCATGACTTAATATTGGCTGATATGGGAGCAAACTTTAGTGTCAAGGTGCGATTTGTAGAGCCTTCTACTGGAGAAGATACCAAGATAAACAGTGAATATTCTGACACCAAAGATATAGCTTTACTCATCAAGACTACTATATCTCGCGATGGACAAAACATAAGATTTAATAATGTATTACCTACTTATACTTATTTAAATTATTCATTATTATTAGACGATGAGCAAGTACTTGCTGTGCCTGAGACAGATGTGACAGCAGAAGGATACATTTATGTAGATGTAGACTATATATATGAAAATATTTCACCAAGTTTACTTGCAGGCGGAAACGCTGTAAGAGTGGCTGTCATTACACAAAATGTGGATAATACTGTGGATAATCTTGTGAGCGTAAAAAGTGATAATGTGATCATTGATAAGCCACAACCATTGGTGTTGAATCACTATAAATACAATGACAACGAAGATGGTAATGATGAAAACTCTGTAATGATTACTTTCGACGCTGTCAAGACAGATTTTGATAAAGAATACGTGTTGGAAATTTATAATGCGGGTAAGACAAACAAAGAGAAAATTAGATTTGACGACGATGATGCTATAGAAGGTGTGATATCATATAGATTGGACAATAGTACTCTAGAGGATACGCTTTATGTTTCAGCTTATATCAAAGTCGAAGAGCCTATAAATGATGATTCAAATGAATATGTGTTTGATTCTGATTATTCTAATGAATTAAGTTTTATCAAATTATCTGCTACTAGAAATATCTATGTTTCTGACAATATCATACATTTTGATAGTGATGAAAATGCTGTAGGCTATGAGCTATACAGCAAGACTGGTGTGACTATGAAGAAAGAAAGTGGTCTCATCACCAGCAATAGATATAATATCAGTGCTCTAGTAGGACAGTATGAACTGTATATTAAGACAATCTCGAAAAAAGAAGGATATACAAACTCAAGCTACAGTGAGCCTATAGTGATCAATAAATTGGCTCAGCCTACAATCGCAGTAGTGGGTGGTGAGTTTGTAGTGACGTTGCCTACTAATGTGCTAGATTTGTTAGGTATAGAGGGTGTAGATGTCAGTCTTGAAATCGTAAATCCATGGAAAGAAAATGTAATCATTGATTTGAATAATAATACAAATCCTGGTGTGGAAATCACTGACAATGTGCTAAATATCGAGTCTTATGTGGCGTTGTCTTATGGCTCTGATACTCTGCGTTCTGAAGATGTGAGTATGAGGATAGTGATAGAGTATACAGACTCGTCTACTGGTGTGGATATCTATTATCTCAGCAGTAATGCCACTGCTACCACTGCATATGGTTTGTTGGCTCCATACAAGATAGAAAAGACTACAGATGACAATACGGCAGTGGAGCTAATATCTTGGACAGAAAATAGCAAAAATGTGATATCTGGCAATGCATTGTCTCTTGGCTATGTATTCCAAATATCTTACACTCAAGACGACAAGACGGTAGTGATATCATCTAGAGATGATAAATTGCAATACTATGATTCTACTACAGATACTTATGAGTCTTATGATGATATTATCAACGATACAAAAGTCATCTTCCCATATAGTTATGATGGTGTAGCGTTTGGTGCTGGTGTGTATGAGATAAAGGTAAAGACTATGCCTCTCGCTGGTGTGAGTGGATACAATCTATGTAGTTCATACTATTCATTGGATACTTGTAGATTTGAGATAATGAAGACTCCTACAGTGTCAGTCAGTGAAGGTATGCTTGTTTGGGACGAGATGACTGGGGCTACTGATTATAAAGTAGTCGTATATGACGGTGTAAATGTATTGCTATCAGATATGTCTGATGGAAACACTTATTATGACTTTTCAAATATTGCATTTAAGGATTCTACAGGCGTGATGTCTGCTACGGTACAAGCTATCAGTAATAGAAATGATACTCTAAATAGTGCAATTGGTGCTCCTATATATGTGTATCGCTTACCTAAAGCTAGTGCTATTGAAATAAAAGACGGTACGATAGTACTTACTGCTACTAAATATTTCTCCAAGGCAGAATTGGTATTCACAGATGTGGAATCTGGAGAAGTAAAGACGATGTATTATGACAATTCAGATAATTGTGACACCTTAATAAGTGGATTGACTGGTAGTAGTATAGATAAATTGACTACTGAAGACCTAAGTAAGATTGCTACACAAGAAACATTTGTTATCAATATTAGTGGTGATGCTATCAAACTTATCGACGGCAGAAGCTATACAATCGATGTAAGATTGCATGGTAATACGAGCCTTACTAAAGGTTTTATCAGCTCTATAATGGTAGAAGATTTGAGTGGCTTGTCAGTCACAAAATTGAAACCAAATATGATGGACAATGATACATTGGACGTAAATCTAGGCGTTATCACTTTTGCTACAAATGAAGAGTATGCGTCTAGTGCTATAAATTACAATTTTGGCGGTGAAGAATCTACTTTCTGGCAAAATGCTAGTATATACAAGATTATCATTACTCACGGCTCAGGTGTAGTGACTATATATGCTTTGGATTATGATGAATTTATTGATAATAAAGACAAAAACGTGTTTGTGAGCACCGTTCATGAAAATACAAATGACTTATGTGCAAGTGTGCAGTATCCTATAGATGATTCAAATTATATATTGTTTAATGTATACAAAGAAAATAAGATAAATCTAAGAGATTATGATTATATATACTATTATCCTTTGACTGAAAATTTTGTAAACGGAGATTATGTATATACAAGTGCTAGTGATTATCAGTATTTGAAACTTTCAGATGGTGGATCATTTGCAGTAAGCATTCATTTACTTGGTGGAGATAGCTATACAAATACTCAAAGCAAAAACATAGGCTTCTTGACATCTGACAGTGCTGCGATGAAGACATTTGTAAGATACGGTGAAAATGAACTTACATCATATGATGGTAAAGTGAAATTTTTAGATCAGAGTCCTACTCGAGACGGTAGCGCTATAGATTATCCGGTATATCGATTGACTATCAGTCCAATCAATCCTACTAATCAAGACGAAGCAAAGATGGTGGTAGTGTATCTTTATTACAATACACTAGAAGAAGCACAAAGTATTGTATTGAAAAATAATCCAGACGCAGATTTGACAAAATATGAATTTGTGCCAGTAGAGCGTGTGGAAGCTATACCAAACTATATCATATTTGATATGTCGGAGTATGTGGTGGCTGGTGCGTATAAAGTAAATGTACGTGCACTGGCTGGATTTGGTGCAGGAGAGACTGATGATAAGCATTATCTACTCAATGCTAAAGAACCTACAAAAGATTATACATATCAAAAATTGACAGACACAGAGTTTGTGGCAAATAATGGTGTACTTGAGTTTGCTCAAAGCTATATTGTACAAGATGGTAAAAATATATATTATGAGCAATACGAGATTACATTGATTGATTTGTCTGACAATGAAGAATTTGTATATACTATAGCTAGAAATGATGCTGGAGTGTCTATCAATGATACTACTCACGTGCTTACATATGATTTGAGTGTGGGATTGCCTGAGATAGTGAATGGTGCAGATTATGCTATCAAGGTGAGAGCATTATCTGATGACAATTATGTATTAAACGGCACATATGCGGTGACGGGCGATACTGATGTGACATTATCATTTGTAAAATCAAGTGGTGTAGAATACCTTGAGGTGTCTGGTGGTATATTGAAGTGGAAAGTCATCGACCTAGATAACTATAAAGGCGTGAAGATTCGTCTCACTTATACCGACAATGGTGTAAAATACATTTATATTCCAGTCGAAAATGTAAATAGAGTAGATGAAAATGGTGAATATCAGTACCACTACTATAGATTTACAGATGAGCAGTATGTGGTAGATAGTTCTTCTACTAATGCTTATATCAAATCTGGTATAGAATACTCTATTAGTCTAGTGACTGTGGGTACTACGGATATTACAAATATTTTGAATAGTAATTATCATCTAGATGCAGATGGTAAGGAACTAAAAACATATCGGTTGGCTACGACATCTACTATCAAGACTACTGAAAGTGTGTTGACTTGGGATAATATAGATGGCACAGTTAGATATGAAGTAAAATTATTTGGTGGTAAAAACTATACATTTAATGTCGCTGAGCCAAGCATTGATTTGACAGGCTTGGTGGATAGCGGGGAGTATCATATAAATGTCAAAGCATATGGCGATAGTTATATCGACGGTATGTGTTCATCTACTATCGCAGGATTTACAAAACTCGATCCTGTCACAAATATAAGGATAGACAATGGGTATGTGCTTTGGAATGCTGGAGAATACGCTGCCGATGGATATGAGGTGAGATTTGTCTATACCAATACCAAAGGTGAGAGCGTAGACGAGACTAGACCGATAGTGACAGATTGTGAGATACTTGCTCCGACTGATATTGATGGATTGTTTACCGTATATATCAGAGCGGTAGGCTTAGGTGAAGGTAAGCTTATCAATAGTGATGTGGAGACTTATGTGAGCAGTACTGTGGCTCCAAGTCCTGTAGGTACTATTAGCTACGATGAAGAAAATGCAAGATTTGTATGGTCGGCTACATCAGATTTCTTGAAAGATGACACAATGATCGTACAATACAGCTTTACAAAATATATCAGCTCATCAGATGATGAAGTTTTGGACGGCAGTTATTCAAAATTGGATACTTCATCTAAAACTGTGACATTTGAAATTTCTATGAAGATGAATGGATATTATGATAGCAGTCTAGATGTGTATTATTATCCTATCAATATCATGGGTACATATTCTGACTTTAGTGTACAGGTCAGCAGACCTGGTACAGTGATGTCTGCAGTCGTAGAGTACACAGATGTGGTAGACTTGCATCTATTTAGTTATGGTGAAGGTACTAGCGAAGAACCATATAGAATCGCAAATCCTACACATTTGTTAAATATAAACTACTTTACTGGAGCAAACTACTTATTGACCAATAATATCGATTTGTCTGGAGTGACAGAAACTGAATTGTATGATAGACTAGCTAAATATGGCGCTTTGCTAGCTGGTGAATTTACTGGTATTATCAATGGAAAGATTGATGATAAAGGCAATAGATATGCGATCTATGGATTGGATTATACATTGTCTGGAGTTACAGATTTTGCTCTATTTGGTGACTTGAATGGTGCAAAAATCCAAAATTTAATCTTCGGAAATGAAAATAATCAGATGAATTTGTCAAATATGTTTGCAAAAGATGACACAAATGTGATAAACTTATCATTGATAGCAACAGGGGCAAATAATTCAATAATCGAAAACATTATGGTGCGTGACTTCGTGATTACTTTAGGTGAGGCTGCGGACAATACTATCTCTAGCGGATTGACGGGAGATATGTATATAGCAGGTCTAGTAGGTACTACAAGCAATACCGACATCATAAATGCGAATGTGACATTCTCAGTGGTGATAGATATCGACTTTACAAAAGATTTGTATCTAGGTGGTGCTATAGCCAAGGCCAGTGAGACAGATGTTATTGATTCGACGATTATCTTTACTCCGACTCTATCAAGAGACAAGACGGTAGCGTACTTAGGCGGTATCATGGGTTATTATTATGACGATGATGGCTCTGACAGGTCTACAGGTATATCTGGTACTACAGCTACACTCACTGTAAGCAATATCAAGGTATTGAATATGGGTGGACTAGTAGGATATGCTAGGTATATAATGATCACTAATTCTGTCTCAAAAGGTACTATTACTTATGCAAATATCAGCCACTCAAATGTGATGAGAATAGGTGGACTAGTGGGTGATGCGCGTAGCTGTATCATTACTGACACTACAGCAGAGATTGCTATAAATATCACAAAAGTGTCAAATATAGACGATAAGTACATAGGAGCTTTGACTGGTACCGTAAGTATGGTAAATGGATATTCGAGTGAAATGACTTATTATTACACTGATACGGATATCAACGACAAGTCTACTATCACAAATTCATTGGTTACTTTAGGTGTCGCTGGACAAGTAGGCACAGGAGTGACTATAACACACGTAAAAATTTAAAGGAGACAAGATGAATTATAGCGACCAAATATTAGAAAACAAGACATTTAATTTCTTTAAGCAATTAATGTACAATCTTGCTTTAGCTCTTTGTTTGATGCTTGTAGGTGTTCTAATATTAGTTTACGGATTTAAATATCAATTATATGAAGTGTTGTCAGACAGTCAGTATCCTTACTTTAAGAGAGGGGATATGGTGATAGTGAAAGAAGCTTCTGAATATAAAGAAGGCGATATTGTAAAATTTATGTCAGGAGCTCTTCCTACTACACATAGACTGATAGCAATATTTGAAGAAAACGGCAAGACCTATTACATTTGTCATGGTGATGCGGTAGGTCCAGTGTCTCCAGATGAGACAGCCGATACTACGTGGCAACAAGATGTGGAATATATCAACAATTTATACTATGGAGAAGATGGAGTGCATGGCACAGATGATTATACACTCGATGAAATACTCAATGGCATACAGGTCGACGGAGTAAAGGAAACAATAGCTCAAGAACTACAAGTGGCCAACAAAATAGAAGGCAAAGTAGTAAATCATATAGACAACTACGGTACTTACTTTAAATATATCAAAGATCATTATATGTTGTTGATAGCTATAATCGCTGCGATTTGGTGCTTTAGCACTACTGTCCAAAACGAAATCGATATGAAAAAAAGTAAGAGGTTGATGTAAATGAAAAGAGCAAAAACTAATAAGAAAATAATGATATTCTTATACGCATTGTTATGCGTAGTTTTTGCTTTATCAGTCGGCTCTGCTTATGCGTCTGCGGATATCACTAGGACTTATGGTCAAAACATAAATAGCACTTCTGCATACATGGGAAATCAGCAATACACTATCATTAATGATACAACCCTATCTCCTGTGCCGTTCGGTGTTAGTGGGCACAATTTTGAGATAGCTATGCAATATGCTATAGATTATGATTTTGATGTGAGATTTGAGTATAGTATGTCTTGGAGTGGCGGTGGTAGTACTGACAATGTGGTATTACAGTTTGCCAATAGAGACAATCTTATGGTAGATGAAAAATATATATACGTAGCAGATAAAATTTCAGCAGGTAGTGGAAAATTAGGTATCATAAATGGTGTAGAGTTTACAGATGTAAATGATACTAGCTACAATGGACAGTCTTTGTCTATTACTCTTACAGCAAAGATATCTAAGATATATAAGAAAACAGATGCTAACTCAAATATTGTAGATGATTATTCCCATGCTCATATCTTGTATACCAATACAGACGCTGGTAATGCGTGGTTCGCATATAAGACAGGCTCTACATATGTGATGGTTTATAATTCACACTACAGCTACGACACAGGTATTACTCACCCAGGAAATGATACTGCGATGTCTGGGACCAAGTGGCTTGGTGGAGATAGATTTTACGGTGGTGTAGGTATATATGTCGTAGCAGGAGCTACAGACTTTAAGCTCAAAGCGTCTATACAAGGTATCTGGCGATCATCTACTGGATCTACAGGTATAGAAGCTGCAGAGAACAATATTCAATATAATTATTCTGATGGTTGGGTATCATATAGTACACCTAGCTACTCAGATACTAAACAAATATTTGAAAATAAATATTTCAATTATACAGTCCAAGCAGGTAGTGTAGCTTACATACAGGTAGTAGACAATATAGAAATCACTTCTGCAGGTGAATCAAATATCTCAAATTATGATAATCACAAACTTGTGACCAACAGTATCACTATAAATGACCAACCATTCTCCTATGCGGAGATCGATAATGCTACTGCAGAGCAAAAAGCTGCGCTAGCTATTCAGAGCTTGAGCTCTGATGACGGTATCACGTCTGCTAATGTTAGTCCTAGTGGTGGCAATTATTCAAAATCTATGCTTATATACAACCAAACATCTCATGATGCAGGATTGTACAAGGCAGGCAGTGGTCAGCAAACTTACTATACCAATATTAGTCTAGTAAACAACACTGCAGATACCAAGACATATGCATTGTCTTATGTGCTTAATTATTATATCGGCAATGGTTATGGAAGTAATCCATATGCTAGTGGTAATAGTAAGGATTTATTTAAAAATACATCAGATCAATATTACTCATATCAAGGCACTACGGCAAATGCTACCTATTTCGAGGTGGAAAAAGCTAAAACTGTAGTCACATTGGCACCTTATTCTAGGGTGAATGTTTGTGAAAGGTTTTATGTGACAGATGCTTTCGCAGCTTTTATCAAATCTGATCTCGGTGTGAGCGACAATTATGATGCTTGGGTGCAAGTCGGTGTGACTGCATCTACCACATCATCTACTAATGCTGACTTGTTGGTAGAGACTAAGGTAAGCGGTGGAAATGTTACTGTTAGAGTAAAAAATCCTACACAATATACAGTGTCAGGCAATATTACAGTAAATTTGGAGTTATTTGCAAGCAGTACATTTGCTTTGCAGACAATATCTGGATTGGATAGTAAATTTACAGGTTCAAATGGTACATACACTGCTACAGCTCTTACTCTAGAGCCAAATGAGACAGCTTTGGTATGTAGCTTCACGAATAATAATACGAAGTTTATTATCCAAGGATTTGCGACTGCAAGTGCGACTGCGACACCAAATACGGTAAAATTGGTAAACGGTGGTACTAATGATGCTTATCTTATCAATTATAGTGATGAGTCATATTATGTGAGATTTAGCGGTCAGATTAGTGCAAATAGCAGTTTTGTCGTATCTAATGGGTACAATTATTACATCGGTATATTACGACCAGATCAAATCGTAAAAGTAGCTATGACAGATGATGGAGATATCACTGCAGCTGATCTGATAGTGGTAAATAATGCAGATTATTCTAGCGCGACATTATCTACTTGGGGTGATGCTACTGTGACCAATGCTTTTAATGATTATTTTGCAGTAAACTAAAGAAAAATAAAAAGGAGAAATATGAAGCAATCCAGCAAAGAAATTAAAATAATTAGTGCACTAGTTATCTTAGTGCTGGTGTTTCTATTTTCATACAATGTCACTATGTCCTACTTTACTGCTACAGCATCGATAAAGGGTAGACTCGGAGTACCAAATCTAGATGTATCTTTTGGTACATGGTCTAGTGCGACTAGTGAAGGTACTAGAGTGAGTGATTCTATCCAAATATATCCATTGAGTAGCAATATTTCTAGAGGACAAACATTCCACTTTTCATTGACGAATGGTGGTAGCAAAATAGATACGGTCAGTCTAATGAATACAGAAGACTCATGTGATGCTTATGTGAGGATCTATGTAGAGGCGTATGAAATACTGGGCGCTGACAGCTATGGGACTACAGATTATGGTCAATATTTTGAGCTGGGTATATTGTATGGTACAAACTTTGTGTCTGGTAATTTGGTATACAGCAAATATAATGACAAAGTGACATATTTTTATAACCAAACACTCTCATTGCAAGAAGGGGAAGAAGGCTATGTAGATCAGCCGATATTTGACACTATGAGGTTGTCTACAACAGCACCTGCATCAATAATGGGAAAACAATTTAAAATAACCATTAGCCTAGATGCTATACAATCAGCAAATGAGGCATTTAAATCATGGGATAAGACTGTGGACGGAAGAGGATATTGTTCTAGTTGGAGTTAAGATGAAAAATAAGACAAATTCTATCTCAATAGTATTTATATCAGTATTGACATTACTGGCGTGTCTTTTGTGCTGTATACAAGGTGCAAATGCATGGCTGACATCTAGTAAAGAAGATAGTTTGTACATGACGGTAAATATAGGAGAGTTGAATTTTAATATTTATCAAGGTACTCGAGCTACAGGTACAAAAATATATGCCTATGATGAAGATTATCAAGCAGATGCATATATCACATTTTCTGATGAGCTGGAGATTTTGCCAGATGAGGTAAATAGTCTAACACTCACACTAGCAAATGAAGAAGCTGGTACTAGCTCAGTGTATATAAGATATAAGCTAGAGGCAGTGATCAAAGGAGCAAATGAGGATACTATTGTGCCATGTACGCTTAATGGAATGGCGGGACCTGACGGCTCTACCAATGTGGTCGTAGAAGATAGCGGATACTATTATTATAGGACTGCAGGTGGTACAAATGCGATGATGGGACAAGATGAAGATATTACATTATGTACAGGCTTTAGTATAGGCTTGGAACAATTTATAGACGATAGCGGAAACTTTAAAATTAATGGAAGCGAAACTATTAGATTGTTGCTTACAGTGGAAGGCTCTTTTGATAGTAGCTTTTAATTAAAAGGAGGGGAATATGAAGAAAAATTTTAATGATGTGACCAAAAGCGATATACCTTTGGACGCCTCTTTGACTCCCTCTACTAAAACTACAAAACCAAAGACAACGACCACTACTACAAAAAGTAAACCAAAGATAAATGCTATAGGTAAAAAAGCTACAGCAAAGACAAAATCTCAACCAAAACAAAATAAAGAATTGCGAGATAAACTTTCTAAAGATAATGTATCAAATCAAGATCTAGAAAAACTAAATGAAGAAAATATTAAAAATTACCGCTTTAGAAATAGAAGAAATAATGTGATTATTATATTGCTTTCAGTAATGCTTGCTATCTCTATCGCGGCTATAGCAATATATATAGCTACGTCGAGATTGGAAAACAATTGTTTTATGAATATACATGGTGAAGTAGATGCTACTTTTGTGCTAAACGGTGAAGAATACAATAAATTTAGATGTAGACCAGAAGTGACTGGAAATAGGACTATAGAGATAGATATTAGCGTAAAAATCAAGAGTACTGGCACATATTATATAAAATTTATCCCAAAATGTTATCAAAATAAAGTATTGATGGAAAATACTTTGGTATACAAGCCAAACTTTGAATATTTTAGTGAAGGTGAAGATGGATATTATGTGTGTAAACAACCTATAGAAATCACTGAGACTACTACTATTAATTTGTGTAAAGGAGTGGTATTAGATCTAGCGTATGAAGATACTCTAAATATAAATAACTTCATGATGAATTTTGATGTAGTTTTTGCGAAGAAAGTATAGAGCGTGGCTCTATATTTTTTTATAGCTAATGTAAAGTTATCTATTGCGTTTTTTATACCGTTGTGATAAAATATTACCGTGAGGAAAAATGATAGAACTTAAAAATATAACATATATAGTCCAAGAGAGGGGTCAAGACAAAGTAGTGCTTGACAATGTTTCTTGTGTATTTGATGATAAATGCGTGACTGCTATTACTGGTCACAACGGTAGTGGCAAATCTACATTGACCAAGATAATCATGGGAATGATAACTCCTACTAGTGGACGAGTGTCGATAGATGGTGTAGATGTGACAGATATGACTATCGATGAGCGTGCTAGAATGGGTGTAAATTATGCATTTCAGCAGCCTATTACTTTTAGAGGTATTACTGTAAAAGATCTTATTGATATAGCTACAGGAGAAAACAATAGTGTACCAAAGGCATGTGATTATTTATCTAAAGTAGGCATATGTGCCAAAGAATATATTGATAGAGATTTTGACAAGACATTATCTGGTGGTGAGCAAAAGAGGATAGAGTTAGCTTTATCTTTAGCTAAAAAGGGTAAATACTTTATTTTTGATGAACCTGAGGCGGGCATTGATTTGTGGAGCTTTGATAGGCTAAATTCTCTTTTTGATAGACAAAAATCATATATCGTAGTCAGTCATCAAGAAAAGCTACTAAATCACGCTGATAAGATCCTAGTCATGAAAGATGGTAAGATTTCTGACTATGGAGATGGTAAAAAGATAATGAAAAGTATAAAAGGCTTTGCTTGTGCAAAAATAGGAGGTAAAGATGGCGCTAGATAATATCAGTAAACGATTATTGAAAGAAATCGCCGACTTGCACGAGATACCTAATGGGGCGGTGTCTTTTAGAAAAAATGGCAAAGGTGAAATCATGCGTTCTACATCCAACATTGAAATAAAAAAGAAAGCAGATAAGCCTGGTATTGATATATATGTGCGCAGTAGCTGTCAAAACGAAGCGTGCCATATACCTGTAGTGGTGAGTGAAAATGGATTGTTTGATATGGTGTACAATGATTTCTATATAGAAGAAGGTGCAAATGTGACTATCGTAGCTGGCTGTGGAGTGCATTCTACAGATGATGCTGGGCATGATGGTATACATAGCTTCCATGTTGGTAAAAATGCTGTAGTAAATTATGTAGAAAATCATATAGCTATCGGTGACGGCGGACATAAAATGCTCAATCCCACTACAAAAATCGATATTGATGAGGGTGGTAGTATGACTATGAATACTACTCAGATAAGTGGAGTGGATTATTCTAATCGTGTGACAGTAGCTAATCTAAAAAAAGATGCTGTCCTTACGGTCAATGAAAAGATTATGACCTCTAGATTCAATGTGGCTAAGACTGACTTTAAGGTGACATTGTCTGGAGAAAGCAGCAAATGCAAGATTACTTCTAGAAGTGTGGCTCGAGACGAGAGTGAGCAAGTATTTAAGTCAAATATTGTAGGGAAGGCAGAATGTTTTGGTCACGTCGAGTGTGATGGTATACTTTTAGATAGAGCAAAGATTGATTCTCAGCCAAAAGTAAGTGCAAGACATAGTGAAGCATTTCTTAGTCACGAGGCGTCTATAGGTAAGATAGCTAATGATCAGCTGGTAAAATTAATGAGCTTAGGTCTTACAAAGAAACAAGCGGAAGAAAAAATAATAGAAGGATTTTTAAAATAAAAAATATTCAAATAAAAATTTAAAATTATTAAAAAAATTAATAAAAACACCTATTTTTAGGTGTTTTTATATTTTTTTATTTAATTTTTTTATTTTTTAAAAATTATTTACTTCATAAATATCATTTTTATTTATTTCGGATTTTAATTTTTCATATTTAAGTTTTGTGGATTCTCCTCCGTGAATGTGTTTGATACTAAAGTTTTCGTCTAGCAATCTTTTGATGGCTTTATATAGTGGATAGTTTATATATTTGAGCTTTGTGCTGAGGTCATGATGTACAGTGCTTTTTGGTATATTAAATGCCTTTGCTGTGGCGCGAATGGTGGTCTTTTTATCTAATATATAGTAAGCGAGTCTAAGTGTTCTTTCATCGGTTTCATAATTTGTCATATTTTACTCCTTAGTCTAACATATTGTCGAAAAAGGCAAGTTATGACAGAATTTTGACAAAAAAGAAAAAAGAGCTATTTGCTCTTCTTTATATTATCTACTATATCTAGTAAATTGTATCTCTCGCTAGAGATGATGGCTCTTTCGATGAGTTTTTTACTATTTGGGATTTCTTTTTCGATGCGGGCTACAAACTCTTTGATTTCTTTGCGTTTACTGTCTTGGTCGGCAGGGCATTTACTCTTTAATATTGGCATATTTTTGCTGGCGGATATAATCTTTGATTCTTCAGTTAAATATAGTGGTCTGATAAGGGTAATGTCAGCGTTTGACATGTATGCTATAGGTAGCATTGTAGATAGTCTCCCTTCATACAAAAGCGACATAAAGAAAGTGGTGACTACGTCCTGTAGGTGATGTGCGAGAGCGAGTTTATTGCATTTTAATTTGTTGCAAATAGTATTGAGTGCACCACGTCTCATTTTTGCACACAAGGAGCAAGGATTTTTTTCTTTTCTGATATCAAAAACAATATGCTTTATATCTGTCTTCTCGATATGTAGATCTACGCCCAGCTCTGCACAGAAATTTTTGAGTCCAGTGTAGTCGACTTCTCCGGAGTAGATGTCAATAGTGACTGCTACTATGTCAAAATCATATAGTCCAAACTTCTTAAAATCATTGAGTGCTTTTAGCATTACGAGGCTGTCTTTACCTCCACTGACGCCCACTGCTATCTTGTCTCCATCTTCGATGAGGTGGTATTTTTCTATGGCTTTGCGCATGGTGGATAAAACTTTTTGCATTACTTTTCCTTTTAATATTGTCTATTGAGACAAATAAATTTTTAAATTTTTTAAAATTATATCAAAAAATCTAAATTTTTCAATATATTTTGCGAAAATTTTTAATTTTTTTAAAATTTTAATTAAAAATATTGCAAATAAAATATTAAAAATAAAAAAATCGATAAATATCTATTTTTTAGTACAATATTAGCATTTACTTGACTTATTTTTATTATTTTTATAAAATAAAAATATATTTATTACGCAAATTAAAGTGAGGGGTTATGAAGAGAAAATTATACAGCATATTTACAGCGTTATTTATCTTGTTTGCTTGCGTTATGGTAAGTGCGTGTGGCGACAAGTATAAAGACTTGGAGTTTCAAGTCTTGTATGCGTTTAGCGCAGATGCGACAGACTGGCATGAGGTGCCAGACGCTCTTTCATTAAATTATACCTATGACGAGGAGACTGGTCAATATCTCTTTGATGGGCAGACGGTGGGCAGCAGCGAAAATGCTACTATATATCTCAAGGTTAATATCAAGAATGTTAAGGCTAAGCATGTCGGCACTATCACAGCTAATGCTGAGTCCCAAAATGGTATCAATTTCTCTTCTACCGATATTTCTCAGGGACAAGTCTTCTCACTGGTGATCACAGACAATGTAAATACTAGATTAAAATTTTATGAAAACAATTCTGGTGAAAATCATGCTATCGGATTTAGTGTATACAGAAGTCTAGAAGAAATCGTTGTTGATGAAAATATGGTGCCTACTGTGGCTCAAGGTGGTACTTTGAGCTTGTTGGATATAAAAGGGTTGTTAAATTTTTATCCTCTTTATCAGACTAATCAGACTACGGTGACTTATGAGATAGATAGTGTTGGCTATTACAATGAAAATAATGACTTTATTACTAAAGCAAATAATGGTGGAGTTTCTATTGATGGTGGATTACTAAAGGTGGATTCCGATTATTTCAATAAAAATAGTGGTGCATATATCGTTCGTGTAAAAGCTATATCTACAGCAAACGAAGAAAAGACAGCTACATTTGATGTGTTTGTAGTCGGTACTGCTCCAGATGTGGCTCCTGCAAAATATTTATTAGGCAATGGTGAGTCTAATGATCTAGAAGCTGGTAGTGAAATCAATATTTATGAAAATGATGATACATATTCACATGTCACTATTCAAACAAATGAAAATACCAATGCTACTAGCTTTAGATTGAAAAACAAATTAGTTTCATATCAAATGGCTGTATTTGTAGATGGGGACTATTATGATTTTGATGATGCTAATAATCAGCTAGGTATCAATGGATTATTGGTAAATGAGACTAAAGACACCAATACATACATATACAAAATCACTGCTACTAGTACTGGAGAAAATAAGTTGTCATTAGGCTATGTGATAGAAGATGAAGATAAGACTTACTATTATGAGACAAATTCAAAGTCTACATTTGCAGTAAAGAAAAATCTTGTACCTAAGTATATCACGGTCAATGATACTCTTGATTTGGCAGATGGGGCTGAGCAGACTGCAGATATTTATTCTACATCTAGCACGAGCTATAAAGGGCTACCTCTCAAGCTTACTACTACACCAATCGGCTCAGAAAACGAATATTTTGAGCTTGAATTTGGTGGAAGTATTACTGTCACTGATGGTGTCAAAGAATTGACTACCAAATCAAGCGTGAAGAGTGGTACGACTATATATATCAAGCCTAAGACTAATATGCTAGACAGTCAAAAATTGACAATCAAATTGAGAAGTAATCCAACAAAATTTGAAGGAAGAGACATTACTGGTGCAGATATCAAATATTTGACTGCTACTTATACTTTAAATAAAAAAGTGACTGCTGATAATATAGAGATAGTGGATAGCGATGGTAAATCTTTAAGTAATGCTATCATCGATGCTTATGCACAAAGCGGAAACAATATCTATGTAAAAGTGAAATATACTGGTTCTTTACTCAATAGTGAGACTATAAAGGTCACTACAAACAATCCTAAAGTTACATTTAAAAATGGCGCTACAGAGATATTGCTAAATGATGCATCTGTGACAGAAGAAAGTGCTACAGCTTCTACAGATGGGAAATATAGTATTTACTCTATACCTGTGGTAGCTACCGGTGTACAGAGCGCTACTATCAGAGTGTCTACTGAGGATACTTCTATCGGTGTTAATGACTATATCCATGTGACTAGTGTGAGATTGATGGGAGAAGAAGACACGGTTAGTCTATCTGCGGACAACGTGATAAATCATACAGAAGAGGACGATACGGCATACTACTATGCTTTGGCAAAAGATGAGTATGCAGACTTTAGTGTGTTGGTTAATGATGAAAATTCTGATGCGATTACTCGCTTAGAGATCTCTCCGGAGACTGTAGAAAATGATCACTTTAGTACAAATGCAGTGTCTTTCTACTATGATGCAAATGCTGTGCCAAACAACGCATTTAGCGTAGTGGGTAGGATAGCTAAGACTCAAAAGCTCAAGATTATATATTACTATTATGCAGAAACGACTGATGGTATATCTGAGACTTCTAATAATATCTATGTAGAGATCGCGGTGTATGAAGCTATACGAGGTATCACCGTCAATGTCGATAAGGCTAGTATAGGTTATGTCAATGCTTTATTTACTGATGTGCAGACTGCGACCGTTACATATAGTGCTACGATGTCTACTGAGAAAATCTATTTCTCAAAAGGTGAAATATCTTCGGTGACAGGCTTGAGAGCGGAGATATCAAATTATGATGCTATCCGAAGTGATGAAAGTAGCGTGAAAATCAATGGAGATACATTGAATAATAGTGCTATTTCAGTAGGTCTCAGCGGAAGTATAAAAGTAGAATTGACAGACGATGTAGATATCTCTGACATCAAGATTCAATTTACAGCTTTGAGATTTAACGAAGAGTCAAATGTTGGCACAGGTATCACTATCAAGATAGCTGATGTATACAAGGCTGATAAAATAGTGCCATCAGGTCAAGCTCTAGAAGAGACTACTGGAGATACAGATAGAGAAATCAATCTTTCATTCTTGAATGTAAAAGATGGTGGATATGCTGAGGCAGATTTTACTACACAAATTTACTTCAAAGAAGAGGATAAACCTACAGGTGAATATATTCAATACAAAGATTTAAGTACAGCCCTTACATATATCTTGTATCAATATGAGCAAGACGAAGATGGTCATATAGTGACTGAACTAGACCAAGACGGCAAGACTGTATGGAAAAAATCTAGAGTATCCAATGATAGATTGGCTATCACTTTTGACGGAAATAAGATAAATGTACGAGCAGTGAAAGATTTTGATGCTGGCTTTAAAGGTGGTATATTCAAGCTAGTCCTTGCGACAAATGACTCATACAATCAATCTACCAAGAAGCAACTCTTGGAAGAATATTTTGATACTACCTATGGTATCACTATCCGTGTAGAAGATGGTAGTGTAGTAGGCTTTGGTATCAGTGATGTGGCTGAACTTACAAATATCAGCAATAATCTATCAGCAAAATATGAATTGACCAATGATATAATCTTCAAAGACATAGATAATAAGAATTTTGCTCCTATAGGTGAAGGCTCTCCATTTACTGGTAGTCTCACTAGCAGGAATAATGCAAATTATACTATCCAATACAAAGCCAAAAATGGAGTAAGTTATACCGAAGATGAAACCACATATTACTCAGTAGGTTTATTTGCAAAAATCGGCGACGGTGCAAAGATAAAAGGCGTCAATATCAATGTGACATTTGATAGTACAAGTATGTCAAATGCGCAAAATGTAAGGATTGGTGCTCTAGCTGGTGCAAACGCTGGTACAGTCGAGAACGTGACAGTCTATATCCAAGGTAATAGCGAAAATAGTCCGTTGGATTTCTCTACTGTGACTAGTGGAGATATCAATTTTGGTGGATTGGTCGGTGTAAATGGTGGAAATATCGTTTCATCTAAGATTGAATGCTTAAGTTTATTGTATATCAAGAGTAATAAAGCATTGACTCATAATATCGGTCTTATCACTGGTACAAATAACGAAAGTATCGTAGGCGGATATCAAGGTAAGGCTAGTCTAGATAACTTCATCTTTGATGTTGTGGCAGGATTGTCTATCACAAATAGTGCTAACGATACTAATGCTAAATACAATGTCGGTGCGGTGGCTGGTAATAATGCTGGCACTATCGATGATGTATTGGTAGGCGGTAATATTGAGCTAAAAAATGTACAAGCAGATGGTGCTGAGGGTGTAAAACAAACTGGTCGTCTAGGAGGTGTCGCTGGTACATCTAGTGGAAATATCACTAGAGTGGTGGCTTTGTCTCTAGATTTGACATCTGATGCGACTGATGTAAATATCGGTGGTATCACTGCTACTAACAGTGCGACTATCACTTATGCAAAATATGTGAGCGCAAATACTATCTTTGAAAACTTTGGTGAACACTTAGGTCAAATCACTGGTAATGCTACTATAGGTGGCATATCAGCAAATAACTCTGGCTCTATCACTCAGTCTAGTGTGGAAAGCTTCATTGATGATAAAACTATCATAGGTGGCACTACAGTTAGTGGTATATCAGATGGAGGCAGTATTTCATCATCATTCGTATATGCCAATATCAATGACATACAAATGATAGACAATTTAAATGGAGAGCAGTTTGTGTATACTGATACTTCATTTACTATAGGTACAAAGCCTGGAGAATTTAAAGACTATGTTGTAGCTGTAGATTTCTTAGATACTGATGCAGATACAGAAAATGATGTTGTATTTAATAGTGCTACTATGTATAGATATGTGGAGTACAAAGCAGTCGGAGAATACACTGAAGGCACTACATACTATACTTATGACGATACAAATGGCTGGATAGAGACCACAGTGACAGCAGAGACTACTGATTGGACTGGTATTTATGTCAAGGCAGACTACTATGTCAGAGACGATGCGAGAGTAGAGGGAGAGGCTTATTGGCAAATCAAAGATGCTGAGTGGAAAAATTTATTTACACTCGGTACTGCTCTTGCTATGACTCCAAACTACAATACTATCGACTACAAGGGTATCAAATTTTATCTACCATATATTAATAGTGGATATAAAGATGACAGTTTATTAATGATCGTGGCTCCGAATGATATCGTTGCGGACTATAATGCATCATATGTGACGAAGATTGACTCTAAAGAAGTAGAAGACTTTGATGTCAATGATTACGACATCAGCGAAATAGTATTTGTAAACTATAAAAATAAAGTAAATCAAGGTGCGAATGTACATTATTTGTTGAGTACATTTGATGAAAAGGGTGCAAGCAACAATGATGGACTTATCAATCTTACTAAGATACCGACAGACGCTCAAGGTGGCTTGGTATATCAATTACTAGACAGTAGTTACAAATATGCTTACCTCAAAGATGACCTTAACACAAATAGAAAGCAAATAGTATTTACAGACAGTAGCTGGTCTACACCTATAGTATTGAGATGTTATTCTGCATTCAATCCAGAGGTGGAAGAATACTTTGTATTCTACACTCAGGCTGGTGTAAGTAGCTTGACTCTATCTAATCCTGCACTTGCATACGATGGCTCAGCGTATGAGATAAACTTGTACACAGGAGCTAGCAATACGACAATCAATCTAAATGGTGTAAACTATGATAAAACAACCAATACTTACAACAAGACTATCTTTGATACGAAAGAAATCAGTGCGTATCTAAAGACATCTGCCGATTCTGCCGTATACGATAAAGAAAATAATGAAATTATTAAAAGTGTAAATGATCTGATAAATCTAAATATCAACAATTACTCTTCTATAGTGATGAGTATCAATGGCAATGGAGATAACTTCGCTAAGGGTGACTACATCATGATTAATTTCACTCTATACTTGGATAAGTCTTACTTTGGTAATGTGATATTGGCTCAAGATGTAGAGATAGGTAAAGTGACCATGAGGGTAAGGCTTCACCATGCAGCGAGTGACTTGACTGTCAATACTTCAGATAATGACATAGAGTCTTATGAGACTATTGACCTCAAGGCTACATTGACTACAGGATATGTCGATGATGGTGCAGTAGATGAAGATTATGAGCCTGAGACATATGTCGTAAAAGATGGCAAAATCCTACACAAAGATGCTGAGACTATCGCAAGAGACAGTATCGTATTGTCATTCGATATTGACGAGGCGAGCAAGTCTTATGCAGATAAGCTAGTCAAGGATAATGTCAAATCATCATTTGCAGAATTATTTGACTACAGTATATCATCTAAGAAGACTGCTTCTGGATATGATTATAGTGTAGAATTGACTCTAAAAGATGAGTTTGATATCAGGTATCTAACAAATGAAATCAAATTTAAATTAATAGTCAGTGCATATACCGATAAAGATGTAAGAGACGAAGCTCTATACATTATCAAACCTACTACATTATCTACTGCTAGGATTAGAAACTTTAGCGTCACAGAGATCAATGTGGCTAGTGGATACACTGCTATAGTAGAAAACTCAAATGTAGAGTCAGCTATTATTGATCCAGGTAGTAGAGGCAATATTATGTTCTTGTACTTGGAGCCAGCTTACTCAAATGTGACATCTGCTAAGCTACAGACTAGTACCCTTTATGTACCTTCTTTAGCTAGAGATGTAAAGCTAAGATTTACTCAGCTAATCTACAATGAGCAAAAGGGAAGATATGAGACTATCTATGCTGGTAATGTACAAAACGGAGATACTCTAGACCTAGAGCTAGTATCTAGGAAGACTACTAAAGGAGATGTGTATGACGGTATATTGTATGTCCATGTACAGCTTGAGAAGTTTAGTGGACTAGAGGCTAATATCACCGCGACATTGACTGTCGAGACTACTAACGGTAAGACTGTCAATAGGACTAGGACATTACTCACCAAGTATCTACTCGGCACAGATATGACATATGACGGTATCTCAATCGGAGGAAATAAGTACTTAGTACAAGAAAACTCTTATGAGAGACAGATAGATATCAAAGTATATGGTTATCATCTAAGTAGTGATATCAATATTGATGTCAAGTGGTCGGAAGGCTATGACAACAAAGGAAAAACAATCACTGATTATGTGACTTGGTACAAAGCAAGCAGTGAAATCCAATACAATGAACAAGAAAAATCTTATACTATGCCATTGATGTTTGCTGTATGGGCTGATATCCCTGCTCCATTCTCTATCACAGCTACAGCTATATTGACAAATCGAGATGGAGAATTGGACGAACTAAATGAGACTCTATTATTCTATCCTACAGACTACATCCTCAATGGAGTAGCGGTGTCTGGATTGAATAATGGTACGAAGATGCTCGCTATCAATAGGACTACGGACCTCGACCTAGTATTCTCTACTGATGCTTATGCGGTAAATAATGAAAATATATATGAAAGACTACTCGAGAAATTTAGAGACTTAGATACAGATGAGATAGATTATGACAAAGTAGCTAGTCTATTTACTTATTATCAAAATGGTACTATCTACTTGAGTGACGACATTGACGGAGATATCCCAGAGATGGAAGTAAATGTCGTAAATGGTAAAGTGGCGATCACTGGTATTAGCAAATTTACAAACACTATTGATTTGACTTTGTGGTATGGATATCAAGATGAAAATAGTGACGGTAAATACGAGCTTGTATTTGGAGAGAAGGGCGATAGTGCGATTACTAGATCTATAAACTATAGCTTCATTTTAGACATCTATCCAGGTAATAGCGAAGAAAACGCAGAGCCTATATATAGTGCAAAAGATTTCAATGAAATGAGTGATAATGGTCATTATATTTTGATGAATGATATTACATTGGAAAACTTTGTGCCTATCAGTAAAAGAATTGGTAGCTTGGACGGAAATAACAAAGTAATTAAAATCAAAAACTTTGCTATCAGTCCTGCTACTTCAGTAAGCTATGGACTATTCTCAAAGATATCTACGTATACTGACGCAGAGAATAATGTATATGAGACTATCTTGAAAAATGTAATCGTAGATTATAGCGAATACGAAGGCGATATCGCGTTTACAAACAATGATATTACTAGTATCACATTTGGTGGCTTAGTGGCAGAAAATGCTGGCGGTCTAATCTACAATTGTGATGTGATGAATCTAGATATCACACAAGACAAGGCTATCAATATTTTGATAGATAATAATACCAACGCTAATATCATATTTGGTGGCTTGGTAGGTAAAAATACCGGTATTATCACAAACTCAAGAGTAGGTAGGAGTAGCTACACCAAGATCACAGCTACAGCTACTACAGAGTCAAAGTTAGAGGTATATGCGGGCAGATTGACATTTAATGTCGGCTCTAGTAAAAATGATGAAAAGGCAAATGCATTTAAGTCTACAGTAGGTGGTTTGGTAGGTGCAAATAGCGGTACTATTTCTACATCTTATGTGGCAAATACTAGCATAGTAAACTATTCTACTAATGAAAGTACGAACGAGACAGCGGGCTTTGTGGCAGACAATACTGGCGATGTGGCTTACTCTTATGTAAAAGCTGTGGAGAGCAATAGTGCTAATACAAAGAAAAATCCTTACTATCAAGATGCTGTGATAGAACATAAAGGTAATGGTATCGTAGCGGGCTTTGTGTACAAAAACCGTGGTACGATCGACAATTCTTATGTGAATACAGTATTAAAGACAGACTCAGCATATATAGCTGGTTTTGTATATCACAATTATTCAAGTGGTGTCATCAGCGAAAGCTATGCAGCTGCTAAGATGAATTCTGGATCAAAAGAAGACATCGCGGAGCAACCATTTGTCGGCGTAAATAGCGCTGGAGCATTGATGTCAGACTTAGGTGGTACTATTAGTAATTCATACTACCTTATGAGGTCAAACAAAGATACTCCGATCAGACAAGGAGAAAAAGATTACGCTCAGGGCTTGAATATAGACAATTTTGGTGAAAGCAACAATCTATCTGGCTTTGTATTTGTATTGAGCAATTCAAAGGAAGAAAGAGAGCAAGGCGTATGGTCATATTATGACTTGTCAAATAGGAAATTGGCTATGCCGGAGCTAATCAATGCGAGTCTAGTATCTCATAGTTACAGAATGTTGATAGCTACAGAAGATATGGGTGCTGAGACAAAATACTCTTATACAAATGCTCCTTCATATGAGCTAGGTACAGCAGAAAATCCGCACATCATCAGAGATGTAGATGAATTTAATACTATCTTTACAGAAAAGAATAGTTCATTTACAGGATATGTGAGATTTATCAACAATATCGACTTTAACGATGATAAGACTGCTATCAAGACTAGAGTAAATTATACATTGGGTGACACTCAAGGCATAACAAGGACTAGTATTGAAGGTAATGGTATGACTATCAGTGGTATCTATCTAGATGTAGGAGAGACTACTGTCAATGAGATCGGTCTATTCGCCAAAGTAGAAAATGCGTATATCAAAAACTTGAATCTAGAATTTGCTACTCCTCAGACAGACAATCAGTTTAGTACTACTACAGTGAAATATTCTGGAGGCTTGGCTGGTAGAGCAAATAATAGTATTATCATGAATATCGCTCTTGACGGCAAGAGCACTACACTCACTGGTAAAAACTTTGTCGGTGGTATAGCAGGACTTATCGAAGGTCAGAGCTTGGTATACGGTATCGATACAAATGTCAGTGTCAAGGCTAGCAAGGAAGGTACTGACGCAGATGCGGGTGTATATTATAGTAGAGAAGACGGTGTTGCTTTAGGTAAATTTAATGACAATGCCGGTGAGTATGAAGAATACTTGAGCAATTTGTCTTACGCTGGAGGTGTGGCTGGTGTGATCGATATAGATAAGATCACCCAGGTCGACTACAATGTATCTTATATCAACATTCATGGTGATGAAATGGCTACAAAGTCTAGCAATAATAAGCAAGAAGCTAACATTTTGGCTGACCATGTCGGAGGTGTGGCTGGTTATGCTGATGATGAAACAAACAGCTTGAAATTAAAATACTTTATGGGTGAGAGCGAGCTTATCCATGGAAATAAAGTCGCTGGTGGTCTATATGGTATTGCTTTAGGTGATATCACAGCATCACAAGTGACTGCAGAGGAAGAAACACAGCTAGGATATGACACCACAATCGGTGATTATATCATGGCATTGCAGAACGATACCTCAGCTGCCTTAGACAAAGATAATATAGGCAATACAGGATTAATCCAGTCATACAAATATGCTGGTGGTTTAGTCGGTGTAGCACTAGATGCTAATATACAGTCATCATATAGCAAGGCTAGCTTCAAGTCTGGCGTAGAAGTCGGTGGACTCATCGGTGTCAGCGTGGCTAGTGATATATCTTATTCTTACGCTGTGCCATATGTACAGGCAGATAGTGAATTAAAGAGAGTGGGTGGATTGATAGGTAATGCTTATGGTGTAAGCATAGGTAATGTGCCTAGAAATAGTAAAATCGCTGATTATGATAGATTGGTAAAACTCGGCAATACAAGGACAGAAGACTCAACGATATACTTTACATTCTCTACATTGATTTTGGACAATGCTGCCTTGACTACAAAGTCAAGCACTTATGGAGCAAATGGTACAAAATTTGACTATATATGTCCAGAATACAGTGACGTAAATAAGTCATACTTGAAGGGATCAAACGGTGGAAGATTGACCTACATATATTCTGGTGATGCAGGATATACTGCTGAGGTAAAATATGCAGGTCAGATAAATCCTACCAAACTAGTAGACTCAGCTATCGACGATGTGACTAGTGAAAATTTGGCATTGATGTATGATTTAGACAATCCAGATCAAAAGATTGCGTTTAATACGATATTCTCTGGCTGGGATATCAGCCCATATTGGACGATTGATTCTACAAAATATTTCCCTCTATTGAATGATGACTTGGTAGAAAATTATATTATCATCGATAGTGCGAGCGATTTGACATACATTACTGCGAATCCAGAGGGTGACTATATGATCACTGATGATTTCACGGTAAATGTAGAAGAAGGAGCAAACTGGGTATTGAGTTTTGGCCCTAAAGGGTTTAGAGGTACAATCGTAGGTGAAAAAGAGAGCAATAGCGCAGAAAAAGTAAAGATCACAGTAATAGGATTGAATCCTAATAAAAATGATACTACAGGCTTTATCGACTATACAAACGGTGCTACTATTAGCAATATCGAGATAGTATATCAAGATAATGACGAAACCAATGGCGCTATCAATATATCAGATACGAAGGTCACTTATGTCGGAGGCTTGACATGTAATGACAATGCTTCTCTCATCTCAGGAGTGACAGTCAGAGTCGTAAATAAAGGATATTTAGTAAAAGGCGCCACTATCCAAGGATTTGGTGGTGTAGTAGCCAAAGGTGTAAATAGTACTATTCTCGGCTGTACATTTATAGGTAAAGTAGGTGCTACTATATCAAATAAAGCTACAGAGGGTGCTTATGTCGGTGGTGTGGTCGGCTATGGTGAGACTAAAAAGATATCAGGCGAAGCGACCAATACGATGATAGTACAGACATCTAACTTAGGTGCAAATGATGGTACAAATATAGTGACTACAGCATTTGATATCACAGTAGCCAATGGCACTACTCTAAAAATGGGTGGTATTATAGGTGGAGCGTCAAATATAGCTACTGCTGATATGAAAGTAGGTAGTGCGTCTTACACGAATGATAGATACAAATCAATCGATATAAAAGTGACTTATCCAAATGCTTATGATAAGACATCATATATCGGTGGATTGATAGGTTATGCTGAGAGTACGTCTATCAGCAAATCTGACGCTCTAGCGAATATCAGTTTGATTAGTTTGGCTAATACAGATGGTAGAGCAAAACTAGGTATTAATTCTAGATTGTATGTAGGAGGTATCGCAGGATATCAGTCTACTATAGATACCATGACAGGTGTGGAGAATGTCAATACTGCAGTAAATTTAAATGCAAAAGCATTGTTATCTAGTGGAGAAGTGGCATTGTCTACAGGTGTAGCCTATGGACAAAATATCGATATGAGTCAGTGTTTGCTTACTGGTACTATTGACACAGAAGAAAGCGATACTACAAATAAAGATAGTAATACTATAGCTACAGTCTATGCTGGTGGAGCTGTGGCTTATAGTGTAGGACAAACAAATATATCTCTAGTCACTACCGATGCTGTCATGACAGTAGGTAGCAGTGGTACTACTAATCTATACACTGGTGGTATCATAGGTATGACAACGGGTAATACAGAGATTCACTATGTATCATCATTGGGTAGGATTATCCCAGTGACTAAAAATGAGACTAGTGAAAATGACGAGAGTGGAAATGGTACTGAGTTCTTCGTAGGTGGTATAGTGGGTAAAGTATGTGCTGATATCTCTATCACACACTCATACACACTATCTACTATCATAGCGGACTCTATACCTGACAGGGCTTTACCAGACTTGGATATCGGTGCTATCGTCGGAGGTACGCTAGACGATCCAAAGCCAAGTATTACTACTGAGGCATTGTATTACTCATCAGATTATTCATTATTTGCTGATGAGAATGTAGATAAAGATGGCAATCCTCTAGGTAAAAACTTGTCTGCTAATATCATCGCTACTGATGAGATATGGCACTCAGATCTAGATGGAAAAAATGATAGCGGTATTCAAAATAACTTCTGGAAAGGAGTCAATGAGTCTGAGTACAATGATGACATGAGAGTACCATTATTGACAGTACTCGAGTCTGCGATGTCTACATATGGATTGATAAACAATGGCACATATGCTAAGGGTACTGCGATGAATCCATATTTGATATCTAATAGTAGTGAATATCCGTTTGAGAGTGCTTACTCATATTACTTGATAGATACTGAGACATTGCCTAAATTTAAGGGAATATTAAATGGTGTATTGATGGGCGGTGCCGCAGATTATGCTATCGATATTGCTAACATACTAGACTATAAAGATGATGGCAATGTATATTACGGCATCATCTCAGAGATAAGTGCACACTCTGCTATATCAAATGTGCATTTAGTATTTGAAAATACTGAAATATCATTGGGAGTCACTACTTCACCTGATGAGGGTCAAGTATTGGCAGTAGGAATATTGACTGCGGTCAACAATGGTGTGATATTCAATAGCTCAGTAAATGGCTATGGTATAAAAATAGATATTAGGAAGAGTGATACTATATTAGATGTTGGCTTAGGTCTATTGTCAGCCCAAAATAAAGGTCTCATCTCATACAGCTACTCATCTGCTGAGATATTGAGTACCAATGTAAATGTGGCTGGTATCACTTACTACAATAATGGTAAGCTAATGTCAAACTACTTTACTGGATATATTGATGTCAGCGATGATGAAGACAATAATAAAAAATCCACTGGTCTCATCGGTAAATTTGAAAACGGCTATGCTTACAACAATTACTTTGCTGGTGTGATAGTAGGTAATACTAAGGCAAGCAACAATTTTGTAGCTGAGGCATCATATTTTGCTGGTAGCAACAACTATATCGATAGCTATACAGACCTTGACTTTGTTGCTACTGCTGGAGTATTGGAGTCAGCTACTGCTATAGAATTGATGAGTGGTGGTAAGCTCGATGGAAACTGGCATTTCTTAACGATGTCAGGAAGTATGGATAGAAGCGATGTCACATATGGATACAACTATAGCTATCCTGTATACAAGTTCAATAGAATGACATTTACAGGAGCTGAATGGATCAGTAGTGACTATCAGCATCAGATATATACTGGTACTGGATATAGTAAAGATCAAACTACAAGTATTACTATAGTCGATAGATATTCTCACCTAATAGATAACTATACTGATGATAAATACAATTATTATGAGCATGCATACAAGATTCCTCATCTTGGAGTAATGAGTGCTATAGGCACACTAGGTGGAGCTGATCTAAATTATGTATTGATCTACGACATAGATGGAGAATATACAGCAAAAGAAAGTAGCAAAGATGTCACAAAATATGCAAGCTTTACTTCTGTAGATATGAATGGCGTATTCGTGTCAAATAAATACTATGCTTATACTGAGACAGTGGCTACAGCCTCTGAGCCTACTAAGGCAGTAGATCCTATCTGTACTATTACAAATATTTCAAATAACGGCTTATTTAATGTAAATACTCAGGCGTACTTTGGTAATGTATACTTAGGTAATTTCTACGATATGGTAGGTGGCGGACCTTTGGGTAGCGATATCTCAGGTAATGTGTATGTAAATAACATCTCATTTATCAAAGATGCCAAGATTACTGGTAAAGTAAGCACTGAAGACAATACTAAATACTATTATGGTGGCTTATTTGGTCAGCAGACTGGTGGCACTTTGAGGATATATAATTTCGTCTCAGGCTATCAAGAAGGTGAGACAGTCAATCCTGTCACACTAGCTGGTGGCGATGATGTCACAGCTGGACTATTGGTCGGTAAAGCTATTGGTAAGATAATTCTCGAAGCTGTACGAGTCGACACAAATGCAGCAGCTACGCCAGAAAATATGATGTCAAAATATTTTGCATACTTTGATGGTAATGCTTATGCTGGCGGATTGGTCGGTGAGGCTAATGGTGTCATTATCACTGGTAATAATAATCAGCTAAATCTAGTATCCAATGCAGAAGCTGAAAACTTTGTAGGTGTGCTAGGTGGCGTCATAGGTAAGGCTAATAGTGGTGAAAATAGTATCAATTCGCTTAACATAATGTTTAAAGAAAGCGAAAGCGGTGATACAGCGGGCTATTCATACTATACAAATGCATTTGGTGGATTTGTAGGTGAGATACACAAAGATGCTCTAGGTAATGTTGCTATTGTAAATATAGGTGAAATAAATGAATCTGGCGAAGTTGCTAGTGATGCATGTACATTAATGGCTGGAGATGCAAGTAAGACTGTTATATCAATGATAGGAGATCAGTCTACTGAAAGATACTACGGTATCATAGTAGGTAAACAATCTGGTACACTATATATCAATGCTATTACTGTATCAAATATCCAAACATTTGATGTGGGAAATTATTCTGACGGTACTACAGCTAGTACTGCTAATAACTTCGCTACAGATAATACCGATAGCGGTGTGGGACGTATAGCAGGTATCCAGTCTGGAGACATATATGCACACAGTCTAGATATCTCTAGTCTGACTACTATCACGGTATTTGGTGTGCCAAATGTCGGCGGTATATCTGGACTATATCAGGGAGGCAAGGTCTACTTTGATAATACAGCGGTCAATCTTGCTACAGTAGCATTGACTGGTAGCACAAACGTAGGCGGTGTCTTCGGATACGCTACAGCTGATATTGATGATGGTACATTTACTTTGACGAGTGATGAAACTACTACAAAAGGTATCAATTTCTTAGCTACTAAGACAGCGAAGATTAATATCTCATTTAGTGATGTGGTCGATGAATCTACAGAGTTATACAATTTCGGTGGATTATTCGGTAAACTCACTGGCTCATTGAAAAATATCGAAGTGATAAATGATAATGCTATTACATTCGCCACTCATGGTACTGTATACAATGTGGGTGGTATCGCAGGATACTTTATGGGAAATAGTGCTACCAATCTTACAAATAGGGTTGATATCTCTAACCCTGGCATCGGTGATGTGGAGAAGATGATCATTAGTGGCACAGGTGATGGCACAGTCACTAGACTAATAAACGTAGGCGGTATCTTCGGTAAGGTAGAGGCTGGTAAGAATGAAGATGGCACTCAATCATTGACTATAGCTAATGTGAAAAATGAAGCAGAAAATATCCAAGGGTATCAAAATGTCGGTGGTTTAGTAGGTTATGCTAGCAAAGGTGATACTGATAATACTGTGGAAATAAAAATCATTGGCGGTGAAAAAGAAAGTGAAACGAATATCGCAGCTGATGAAAGTGGAGAATTACATAATCTTCCTAGTGATAAAAATATCTCTGGCAGTATCGTCGGCGTGTTTAATGTCGGCGGTGCAGTAGGATATGCTGGCAGTGTAGTCTCTATAATTGACATATATTCGACAGCAAAAGTGAGAGGTAATACTACGGTCGGCGGATTGGTCGGCTGGGCTAGCGGTGCTACTCTCAAGAATAACTACGTAAACGTAGAAGCTAGCACAGACACAGGTGCATCTGGTGGCGGTACTACATCTACCACATCAGGCATTATGGTGAAAGGCGTGTTGTACAAATACACTACAAAAGTCGGCGAAGAGGATAAAGATTATATCTACTTGCCTACTAGTGTCGGCGGATTGGTCGGTGTGGCAGAAGGTTGTACTATCCAGCACAATGCACTAGATAAAGTCAGTGTGGGTACAGTACGCGAAAGTGAAAATACTGGCGATGACGCTACTATGGTAAGCACTACACGAAATTACATGACTACTTACAATATCGGTAGTGGTAATAGTGAAAATACATTCAATAGTGATACAGCTTATAATGTAGATACATCAAATTACACATACTATGACGAAGTGTATACTGGAATAGGCGGTTTTGCTGGTAGTATAGACGGTGATACTTTATTAAATTCTGTCTATACTCCAAAAGAAGCGGGTGCAAAATCTCTAGCTAATCCAAACTACTTGCTAGGCATATCAGTCGACGCTCAGGTAGGTATCAATGTCGGTACTTATTACGGATATTACAAGAGTGCTAGCGTCACTGTGCCGGTAGATGATGGTGAGCAAACAGTAAATATCACGCTTCCATACTTGTATAATATCACTGAAGACTCAAAGACTGAGGATATCAGTGTACAAGGTGGATACAATGTCGGCGGTATGGCTGGATTTGTAGACGGAGAGATAGGTAATGTCACTACATCATTTATGCTAGGCTCTCCTACTGTGGCGATACAAAAAGACTATGCAGGTATGTTTGTAGGTGGATTATTCGGTAAGACTAATGCAAATAGTATCAGCGGACTAAATATCTCATCTACTAGTGCCGAAAAGATGCCTATCAAGATATATGCTAGCAATATTTATCACGCAGGCGGTCTCATCGGTAGAGCGACTGTGGATAAAAATACTACAATCTCTGGCTCTATTGGTGTGTGGAGTAGTGATAGTGTGATAGTTGATACAGATAGTATCTTAGTAAATAGCAGTGGTGAACCTTACTCATCTAAGTCTACTGATGCTAGTGACCTACAGGCTATGTCTACAAACTTCGGTGGTTTGATAGGTATGCTCAAGGTAGCTAAGACTACTACTCCGTTGACAGTCAATGTAGATGGTAGTCACAATTATCCATTTACTATCAATACTATCCAAAACGGAAACTACGCCGATGGCGCTACTCAGTTTGATACTGATGTGCAAGAAAACGCAGGTGAAGTTTCATTACACGCACAGGCATATTATATCAACCAAGATTCATTCAATATCACGGGCTCAAAGAATGCTGAGCTTTACAATCAAGATGGCAAAGACTCAAATCCACTGCTTGGTAGTCTAAATGGCTACTACACAGGCTGGAGCAAGGAGTATACTGGCTTCAGAGTGATGCAGAGATGTATCCCTCAGGCTGAGAACAATGGTGCTACATGGGATTCTATAGGTACAGTCTTCGACGCTCAGTACATCACAGGCGTAGGAACGTATGGAAATTTAGGACTAACTGGTGATTTTAAATATGGACCAACACCAGAAGATGTCACAACGGAATCAGATTACATAGTATATACCATTTATGATATGGGACTAGAAAATCCGATAATGTATACTGTATTTGGTATAGGAACTGTAGCTAAAGACCAAAATGGGAAATTAGCCCATAGTAGCAGTGGTAAAGACTTTATTACATATAAGGATTATGAAACTAATTATAAATCTTTACTGGAAGAGCGAAAAGTAGATGATTATGGTAGTGATAAAATATATGAAGATACTAATGATGCTGGATATAATGTCAAAAAAGAATGGTTATTGAAAACAACAAGTGAGGATTTAGGATATTTTACATGGCAGGAGAATAAAACAGATGAGGGTACGGAATGGGTAAATTTAAAGGGCTATATATATGCATTTGATATAAAAGGAGAAAGTAGCAAAAGATATGATCTAGCTCATAATTATTTTTATGAACTAAATTATATGGGGCAAGATTTAGCTTTTGATTTCCAAGTTATTTATGTGAATGAATCAACAAAAAATATTGCCGGAGCGTACCATACTAATGAATCTCCTATGAGCGGATCTTTATTTGAAGTGTGTGGTATGAGTCCTAGTTTTGCCAATGCTACAGTATCAGTCAAAACAGATTGGATTGCTTGGGTTGTCGGTATAAGTATAGCTACTGTGATTTTCGTACTTGTGGCAATTGCGACAATTAAAACTGGTGGTACAGCACTTGAAATTATCAAAGTTTTAGCTGCATGGGCTGGAATACTATATGGTGCTGCAATCTTAGCTCCTATCGCAATATCCATCTCTGGAGAAATGATTGAACAATATGGTGTCGCATCTCGTATGTACTTTAGTGCAAAGGATCAAAATCTCGGATTCTTATCTTCAATGAATATGGACGTGGTTAGTTATGAAGATCATAAGTATAAAGGAGCCATTGGTTCTCAAATTACAGTCGCTGACACAGATGGAGAGACATATATATATTACTTTGCTAGTGCAGAAAAACCTAAAGATTACTACGCATCTTATTATATGGCTACTCCGATAGGTACTGATTTGACTTCAGGTTCTATTGAATATAAATCTTACTATGACACTTCTATTACAACAAGGACCAATAGTAAATATACCTATGACTATCAGTTTACACAAGAGGGTACAGAGTATATAGGTACAGCTTATCAAAAATATGTATATGAAAATGGTGCGTATTATTATCTATCTATATCAATGGATGTCGATGGATATGAATCATTTGATTTGATAGATGTCTCTGATGTTTCTGATACTAAGCTGTATCAAGATGGATATGGCAGGACATATGTCAGAGGTGATTTTGAGAAGGGTGAATATACATTTAATGATGATTATTCAAATAACAGAGTGACTATAGACGACGAAGGTAATTACAAACTCAATGGCTATACTCTAAGCAAGGCAGAGATAGAAAAATATGATGAAGATACTACTACGGAATTTTGGTATATGAATCCAACCCAATATGATGCTATAGGCACTGAAAATACAAATAAATATGTGAAAGGCTATGATTATATCGATGAGATGTATTATACTCGAAATGGATATGAGTCTTTAGGTACCAAATATGCTCAATTTGATAAAGTCGATTCTCTTGCTGAAGGCTTGCGTGAAAACATTGATTATGTGATGAGGACTGTCTATATAGCAGATACTAATGGTAAATATTATGAAAAATCTAGTGGTGAAATATCTCCATTGGATTCTCAGTACAATAATGAATCCAAGTATAGACAAGAAACTTGGTACTATGAGATTGACCTCGATACACAAGTGTCTAATGGAAGCACGGATTTGTCAATAGGAATATTTGAAAATGTGCCAGCTATTGACTCAATTAATCTAGCAATATATCCTTATTCATTTACCAATCCATATAATGCGGAAAATACTTCTGCATTAAAAGCATATGGTACAATAACTAGTAAATTTATCAATAAAAATTCTCAAGGAGTAGAACCGTCTTTTGATGTATCATATAAGCAAACTCATACAATAAAATATTATTACTTGGATAATGGATACAAAACGGACAGTGATTTTGTTAGCAATTTTGAATCCATGATTAGTGATACAGGTGTTGATTTGTTAAATAATGTTTACTTAAAGTTAGACGGAGACTATGAATTAGTATTTAACAAATTGGATTCTAATCATAAAATTACAAGCACACTAAGAAAGACAGTACAAGAATTTTTAGATGAAGGCCTAGAATTATCTACATATGCTGACTGGGTAGTAGGTGATTTGTCAGATATGTCAGAGAAAGATTTGAAAGAAATAGACATTACAATATTGCAAGTAAAAAATAATTATAAAGAACAAGATGACTGGATATATGAAAAAACTTCGAAATACATGATTAAGAATGGTAAAATACACAAAGTATATCCAACCGTTGCTAATCAAGTAGAAGATGCTTATCTTTATAAAAAATATTGTACAAACACTGACTGGGGCTTCTACTCCATGTTTAAGTTCGTAGATAAGAATGGTAATGTGATGGATTTGACTAGTGTGACGGATTGGTATAGGCAAGATGGTGACACCAAAAAAGATCTATATCTATATCCGCAAGGAGCAGATAGGACTGGTGGTGTGCCGAATGCTGGATATACTACATACTTTGTAGAGAGTGTGAAGGTGACACTAAGTGGCGGTCAGACCTTGAGTCATACGGGTATAGATGGCAAGACTATACAGTCTGGTAATATCACGATAGGATAGAATCTACTCAGAAGGACAATGAAAAAATCGAGCAATTCGCTCGATTTTTTTATTCCACTTCTTTATCAAACATAGTAGACTCGTGTACATCTTTATACTCAGTATTGGTGACATTATAATGTGTCACAGTCTCCAAACTATCTAAATATGCTTGTGCATATGCGTCCGGTATACTTATATTTTCTTTTGTACTGAAATAAACTTTTATACCATCTATTGTCGTACAAGCTGATCCTAGCCCTCTAGTTCGAATTATACCCACTTTTACAGTGTTTTTTGGACTGATATAACGACCAGATTTATCAGTATTTAGATGAACTTGGAAAGTATTGGAAGATATCTGGTTTTCATCCATTACTTCGCCCATATATGTAGCAAGAGTGTCGTCTCCTGTGCCTGAGTAATCTTTATTTCCAATATTTTTCGCTTGTTGCTCCAGTGCTTCTCTAGTGATATATGCCTCAGATATAATCTCTGGGTCTCTATCATAGGTAAGCTCTTGGATATAGAAAGGTGCCTGATAATAAGTGACTCTATCAAATTGGTTTAATCCTACATATAGCATATTTATCTCTTTTATCTCTTGATCAGTCACATGATATTTTAAGATATAATTGGTGAGATAATTTTGAGTAGAAGACTCATTTTCTACCTTGAGCTCCATATACATATCATTACCTTTCAAGTAAAACTCTGACTTGCAGTAAAGTGAGCCGTCCTTGATCTTCTCGATATCATAACCCTCGTCTTCTAGGAAAGCGAACGGGAATGCGCCATAAGCTCGACCTGAGTAAGAGTAGAGCTTGCCAGTCTCGGCGTCCATATATCTATCATTTCTGATGAGGTCATTGTAATACTCGTCATTGAGTACATTGAGCATGATCTGGCTAAGGCCTGAGTAGTCCTTTTCTGTCTTGGTCGGAGTGTCAGGCTTATTTGGATCCACAGTAGTACTGATATCTGGATTATTTTGATTGTTGTTGATATTCTCGATAAGGTCACAGCCACCCAGTGCCACTGGAGTAGTAGCCATTACAGTAGATAAAAGCAAAGACACCAAACGTTTTTTCATAACATCACCTCAAAATATTGATTTATTACCCACAAAATACCACATATGGTATAATTTGTCAAGAGTATTACAAGGGTAATAATGGAAATATTTTTTCATATATTATCTATCTAGAGTAAAAAAAATCGAAAATGGGTATTGACAAATCGGAGAATTGGGGTATAATATCGGTATCAAATTTCGGTTTGGGGAAGGATTTATGAAGAAGTTTTTAATTTTCTTGGTATCTATCGTGGTGGTAGTGTGTATAGGACTGACTACATTTTATTTCTTACGAAATAATGAAGTAATCACTATCAAAACGACAGAATTGTATTGCAATGCGGGCGATATTATCCCGCTAGATGAGCTAGGTATAGAGATCAAAAAGGCAAATAAGGCCAAAAAGACTACCTTTGACTACAATGCAGGCGGTGATGAGGTAGGCAAATATATCAAATACAACGCTGATATCAACGCTTTTGAGGTGTCTGATAAAGCCGGAGATGTGAGTCTCCTTATCAAGACTAGCAACAAAAAATATGGTAAATTTACTGTCAACGTACATATCGGTAATGGTAGCGAGGCCAATCCTTATTATATTAGGAGTGAAGCTGAGCTAGGTAAGATAGGTGGATCTTATAGACTCGATCAGCACTATATCATGATGAACGATATCACTTTGACTGATACATTCCAGCCTATTGGTTATGATATGTTGGCACAGACATATCAGGGCTTTGATGGCGAATTTAATGGTGATGGACACAGTATCTTTGGTCTCAACCTAACAGGGGACTATGATAACGCTGGTTTCTTCTACAGTATCAATGCTAACGGTAAAGTACATGACCTTACTATCGACAAGGCGTCTATCAGTGGCGAGTATGTCAATGCTGGTATCTTGGCTGGTAGCGTAGCTGGTACAGTAGACAAAGTGGCTATCAAGTCAGCTACTATATCAAATACAGCTGACAATAGCTTTACTGGAGCGCTAGCGGGTACAGTATCTGGTGAAATCAAGATGTCATATGTGTCTGGTGCTTCTATCAAAGTAGGCATCGGTACTAATAATGCTTTATCATCAGTAAACGTAGGTGGCCTAGTAGGTAAGTTATCTCAAAGTAAAGTAGTGGCTAGCTATGTAGATTCTGCCAATATCGATGTGATCAATTCTACTGGTGCATTTGGTGGTTTTGCTGGTAGCATGGAGATTGGTACAGATAATGGTACTATCCAACAGTCTTATGCAAATACTACTAGTGATGACAGTACGTTTGGTGCATTTGTGGGTAATGTAGAAAAAGCTCAAAACTTTGATAGCACAAAAGCAAATATGCTTCGTCACTTTATCGGAAATATGGCTATCGTATATGGTACTAACAGTACTATACTAGATACAGACCTAGTGACTAGCTTTGATAATACTTTCTTCATAAATGAGGCATTTGTAGGTAATCCATGCTTCTACGACAAAGATGCTGCTCTATATTTGATCAGGGGCTTTGCTGGTGTAAGTGAATTGTTGAACGCAAATGAATATGTATATTATGCTATCGATGACAATAACAAAACTCTTTGGGACACTACATATGTGTGGAAGATAAATAATAGTGCTCTTCCTGTATTAAGAATGGGTAATATCTATCCAGTGGATCCAGTGGGTGAGTACTTTAGAAGAAATCTAAAGTCTGCTCCATTATCAAGTAAAGATGCATTCTTAAAGAAATTCGCTAATGATTTGGCAAATGAAAGCGTGGTCCTTACTGGTGATATAGACATCACTGATGCTTGGACTCCAGTATCTTTGAAAAACTGCACTATTGACGGTAATGGCAAGACTATAAAAGTAAATCTAAATACTGTAGTGACATCAGGTGCTGAGTCATATATGGGACTATTTACTACTGTAGATAACTGTACTATTAAAAACTTAAATGTAGTAGTGACAGGTGTGTCAGGTGATGCAAAATACGTAGGTGGTTTGGCAGGTAAGTTGTCTAGCTCAGACATGTTTGCTAGGACAAATATCGAAAATGTGACTGTGACATTTGAAGATAACTTTGGCGTAATCAATGCTACAGATTTTGGTGGTATCGCAGGATATATCTCAAATACAAACATTTCTGATACAAAAGTTATCGACTTGAAAATGAATGCAGATGCTTCAGTAAAATTTGCTGGTGGTATCACAGGCTGGACAGCTAGTGCAAAAATTGACAATACAGAAGTAAATGCTACAGTGTATGCTAGTGATATAGTCGGCGGTGTGGTTGGTTATTCTGATGCTAATGGTGGATCAAGTGATACATTCTCAAATATCACAGGTAATGTATCTGTAAATTATAATAAGAATGTAGACGGAGCTAAAGTGGGTGGTATCGTAGGATACAATACTGCTGCTAGCATTATGGACTCTAATGTGACAGTGAATATCAATGTGACATCTGCAAATAATGAAATTTTCGTCGGCGGTGTGACTGCTATCAATGAAAAACTAATCTCTAACGTATCAGTATCTGGTGATAATATTGCTATTGCTACAGAGGTAAATGGATTAGATGCGAAAGTATTGCTAGGTGGTATCGCAGGACGTAATAATGGTACTATCGAGGCTAGTGAAAACTTTATCGCAAATGTGGGTACTTTAGCTACTGGTAAGTCATACTTTGTAGGTGGTGTATCTGCTGAAAATAGTGGTAAGATTTCTACTACTGTCGTATCATCAAATCTATATGGAAACTATGTGGCTGGTATTGTGACAGAGATGAATAATTCTAGTGCTACTGTAGATCAGGTAGTAGTAGGTAAGTATGATACTAATACAAAATCATTAAGTCAAAATATTATCAAGGGTGATGTATACGTAGCTGGTGTGAGTGTAAACTTGACTGGTGGTAAGATTACTAATATACAAGCTGCTAGTGAAATCATCGGTGCTACAAACTCTACTCGAAGCTCATTGATTGTGCTAGTATTCCCTTACGGCACAGAGCTAAAGAATGCTACTATAGATAGTTCATTATCTGGATATGGTATATTCTATCGCGAGACATGGAAAGACTTTGCTATAACTAGTGATAATAACGAATATGAGGACGGACACTTTAACCTATATGCTAATGATACTCATCACGGTAGTATGCAGAGTGTAGTCATCAATACTGCAAATAAAGGTGTAGACAATGCTATAGCTGCTATGGGTGACGCATTCGCTTTCGGTAAAAGTTATACAGATTCTAGCATTAGTAGCTATATCAAGACTGTAAATGGATTTAATGATGTGTCTCAATTTACTGGACCATATGAGTTTACTTGTGCTATATCTTCTTGGTTTAATATCGCTCACAAAGTGACTAAGACTTTGACATTTAATATCGGTGGTATCTGGGAAGAAAATAACGGTATTAGCTTAATTTTCTTAAATAACTTATAAAAAAAATATCTGCGTAATGCAGATATTTTTAATTGCTATTCTTGAGTTGCTTTTTCTTTGTCATAAGCAGCCAATACAGCAGAACTAATTTGTTCTCTTGTTTCAGTATTTAGCGGGTGTACGATATCTCTGTACTCGCCACTAGGTGCTTGCTTTGATGGCATAGCGATGAAATTACCATTTGTACCTTCGATAATTTTCACATCATGTACAACAAAAGCGTTGTCAATAGTGAAAGAAGCTACGGCTTTCAACTTGCTATCATCTTTAGTCACCATTCTGATTCTGATGTCTGTAATATTCAAGTCTGTTCACCTTCCCTTATTAGATTAAC
>SVHS01000001.1 GCA_015055745.1 Clostridiales bacterium | reverse complement strand
GTTAGTCGCGTCCTTCATCGGCGTTTAGTGCCAAGGCATTCCCTATATGCTCTTTGTAGCTTGATCGTCTTTTTGTTCCTTTGATAAATGTTCTTTGGCAAAATTACAAATTTGAAATTGAAATAATCTACTGATGCAAATTACTTCTCGTATTTGTATTTCTTCAAAATATGCAGTTGTCATTGTTCTCATACTATATAAGGAAATGACATAAGTCACTATTATATAGGCGCTCCGGCAATCTTGCTATCGCTCCTTTACACGTTGCGCATTGTTAATATAACACACTTTCAACCTTTTGTCAACAGTTTTTTAGAAATTTTTTTAAATTTTTTTTGAAAATTTTTAAGTTTTCTAAAAAGTTCTTGTTTTTTCGACAAATGAAATCGAAAATGTATTTGTTTGTCTCATCACACGAGACGATATGCATAATAACACATAAATTTGATATTGGCAAGTGTTTTTAACAAATTTTTTAAATTTTTTCGAAAATTTTTAAATTTTTACTAAAAATGGTAATATCCTAAGAAAAATACCGCTAGATAGCGGTATTTATAGTGTTTTATGTCTTTATGCGGTCACTTATGCATTTTTGATAGCTGTCACTATATCTATCACATCAGCCTCTGCCACCGTGCCATAGGTATATGTCATTTCACATGAATCTGGAGAACAATACTCAAAATAATCTTTTGTAAGTATTTCACCGCTTCTTGTAGTTTTTATACTGATAAGTGTTGAACCATTGATTTCCATTTCATATAACTGCATATAGACAACATTATCTCCTTCCTTCACTTCTATCATAAAAGCAATCTTATAATTACCATTGTCAAGAGTCTCTATATTTACAATATTATCAATTGATTCAATTCTATCAAATAATTTCCATCCTAAAGTATAATCTTTTTCCATATTGGTATTTTTGTCATCTAATAATACTTTACTTGTCAATACTCCAGTATTGTTAAAGCTACATGCATAAACATAATCACCCTCTTGATATATTGCATTTTTATATCCCAATGAAGAAGTCATCATAATAATCTGATAAGTATCTGTATAATAAGATAATGCACCAGTATATATATTGCCATCTTCATTGTATATTACTTTTAGATTTTCTCTAATACCATCAATATTTATATCAAACTTAACATCAATCAAACGTATCAAATCATAAGCTTCTTCTTTGGTGAATTCTTTTTTGCTAAGGATTTCATTTTGCTCAGCCAAAGCACTATTCTGAGATTGTAATAGCTCGTTTTGCTCTTTTAGCTGAGCTATAGTGTCTTCCATAAATTGCTCACTCTGCTCTACTGTAGCCACCATACCTTCCACTTGATCATCGGTCAAAATACTGCTACAACCTGCAAAAGTAAATACACCCAAGCATGCCAATGCTCCGATACCAATTGATTTTAATATTTTTTTATTTTTTTCTTTCATTTTTTCTCTCCTTTTTTGTTGTACACATTCTACCACGGGCTACCCCCCCCCCCTGTCAAGTACTTTAAGAAAATGGCGGGGAATTTTATACAGACAGATGATTTGACAAATTCTTAAGAATAATTTAATATATAGTATACTTAAAAAAAAGGATATTATTATGTTAGAAGTTTTTACACCAATAGATAAATACAAATCTCTAGTAAATCCAAATGAATTAATAGATATATTTGTTTCATATTATGGAGAAGAATTTAGAAAACAAATAGAAAACAGAATAAATGCAACGAAAGTTTTCTTCTTGCCTACAGACATGGTGGGACACAATATAATGGCATATCTTACAGATGAAATGAAAACAAAAGGAGACCTGTCTGACAAAATAACTGCCGTGAAAAATTTATTGATGGATTTTCAAATAAATGAATTTCGTCACCCCGCAAATTTGGTATTACATTCTGAGGCATTGAAAGATTTAGGTTTTGATATCAATAATATAGTAAAGAAAGTCAATGGTGAGTGGAGAGTTTTCGGTAATAATGAGCTAACAAAACTCATTAATCTCCTAAACTACTTTTTAGAAAAGAGTAATAACAATGTAAATGACCTTACCAGTTCAGACGGATATAAAAGAACGTTGCAAAACTTTATAGAGAAATGTAATCACAAATCAGATCCTCCTCTACTTCGTGTAGATGAAAGTCAGGTATCATATTATCTATACGAATTGGTTGACACAAAGTTCCCTTTAAAAGATATGCTCAAGTATGACAAACGAATACAAGACAAATTTGTATCTGCGGTAAAAAATCTATTTGGTATAGATTGTAAGTCTATGAAAGATTTATTTGAATTTAATAAAACTATGGCAAACTTTGCAATGGAAATGTTTACTACTACAAATAACAATCATCGCGATACCAAAAGCAAAATCGATAATATCAACAAGAATAGAATAGTAAACCTAATTAATTGCAAACATGGACCCAGAGTAGCCAATTATACTAAAACTTATTTTACAGAGCATGAAAAAGTCAATCACTTGGGCACTTGTCGTACAGTGCAAGAGCCAGACGGCAATTATATCCATGTTTATATAGAAATCAGTGAAAAAACTACTTACGAAACAATTCTCCATGAATTTAATCATGCAATCCAATCTCATATCCGTGGTCCTCTACTATATTGCGGAGTAGGTACAAAGCCAGAGTTTAGATATTTATATGAAATCATCAATGACTACCTTACAATAAAAGCAATGAACAACTCAGCATCTAAGATCAATAAACCAATCAAACTATATGACTCTTTCTTGTATGAAAATGGTGTAATACTATTGAGTGAATTACTAGAAAAACATGAAGAGGTACTCAAGAAAAACATACTACTACCTTCAGGTGAAGATATATTAGTCGCATTCGGACCTAATAACTTTGTAGAATTAGCCCACTTTATAGATAAATATATGAAATATTGTCAAAATGGCGAAAATCATGTATTGCGTCAAGAAATTAATAATTTAACGCATAGGCAGTATCAGAACGATAAACAAATAATGAAAGATGCTAATCTCTTACAAGACTTAAACGCAGGTATTCATACTAAAGACTTTATCTACACACTCTCTCAAATCGATAACATATCTCATGCGATAATCAATACTGACTGGACTACATAAAAAATGCTACGGCTAATCCGTAGCATTTTTGTTATCTCTTTTGTTTTCTATCAAAGCACCTGACATAATGAGCGCTTTTAGCTCTGGAGAAAGAGACCTAATTTCTTCTGCGATATTTTCTGGCTTTTTCGCCACTCTTCTCCTACGCCTCACTGGGACATAGTCTTCTGTCCTATCTATATAACCTTCGGGTAAATCTAATCTACTGGGCTTGGTCATCTTATTGCCTCTCTCTAATAGATAGCTCCTAAAATCATTGGGAGCAAACTCCCTACTTTCCATAGGTCTTTTTGCTTCTATCTTAGGCTCTTTTTTTGCTATCTCTGTGACAGGCTTGTATTCGTCATGCTTTTCCTCTTGTTTTGGGACTGATTTTTTCTTGAGTTTTTTAGGTAATATCAAGAATAACGCCACTATAGGTACGAGACATATTGCGACTATTAAGATAACTTCCATACTAGACATACATTACCTCTCCTCAGGTTTTCCTCCGCTCTTATCTTCTTTCTCTCCGCTGATAGAATTTCTCATCTTGGTATCAGCAGTCAAGTTTTGCAATTTATAATAATCCATAGCGCTAAACTTACCATTTTTCATAGCTGCCGCCATAGCCATATGCACCTCTCTCTCAGATGCAAGTACTAGAGCTTTCATCTCTTGAGTCTTGGCCTTCATCTCTTGCTCAAGAGCTACAGCCTGAGCCTTACGCTCTTCTGCTGCTGCCTGAGCTATCTTTTTCTTTGACTCAGCATCTTCTATCTTTAGCTTAGCTCCGATGTTATTACCTATATCTACATCACATATGTCTATAGACAAAATCTCATAAGCTGTATTTTTATCCAAATGCTCAGCCAAGATTGTCTTTGAGATAATAGACGGATTTGACATGATCTCATTATGAGTAGATGCCTGACCTATAGCTGTCACTATACCTTCACCAACACGCGCAAGGATAGTATCTGTATCTGCTGTACCTATCTGCCTATCTAGCTTAGTCTTGATAGTGACCTGAGCCACAGCTTTTACTTGGATACCATTTTTCGCCACAGCCTCTATCCAATTTGTCTTTATCACCTTTGGCACAACACTGCTCTTCACAGCTTCTACCACATCTTTTCCTGACAAGTCGATAGCTTTTGCTAGCTCTAGTGTCAAATCTAGCTTAGCACTGTGTGAAGCTATCAAAGCATCTACCACTTTGATAATATCACCACCCGCCATCAAATGTGTCTCAAGCTCCACTATGGGAATATTAAGACCAGCCTTTTGTGACACAATGTATGTATCTACAAGTAGCTTATAATCCACTTTTCGCATCTTCATACCTATCAAACGCAACATAGATACATGTGCACCAGATGCCAATGCTCTAAACCACACATTGAATGGCACTAAGATCAACATAGCTACTAGCATAGCCACTACGACTACTAATACAATAGTCAAAATCGCCCATGTGGGCATCAATAACATAGAATTATTCATAATCTCTCTCCTACTCGAACCACTTTCTCACCATGATAGTGTTGTCCTCAATCTTCACGACCTTGATATTTGCTCCAGACTCAATAAATGAGCCAGTAGACAATACTTCATATACCTTACCTCTGATCTTCGCCTTGCCTGCTAGATTAAGCATAGTGATAGCTTTACCAGATTTACCGACTAGCTTTTTCAATTTCTTATCAGTCTTGTTATAATCCTTGTCCAAAGTAGTCCTTCTCTCAAACAATCCAGAGCGACCTAGCGTACCATACTGGGCACTAAATACCATGACCATACCTGCCAAAGCAAAGAAACCTAATACTAGTAGTACAAGAGTGATAGACTGTACTGGATTTAGCCCACCGATGATACGTACAATGACACCGGCAATGAGAGACAATATACCAGTGACCCCAAAAAATCCGAAGCCTGGTACAAATAGCTCAATCACCACAAATACTGCGCCTGTTATCAGCAATAAAGCAGCAATCCAGCTCATCTCGGTAAAGATTATAGCAAATTCCATAAATATCTCCTTACGATGAGATTATATCACGAAATTGTGATTTGTCAATAGGTGTATTTTATTTTTCAAATATAAGTTTAATTGACTATTTCTACAAAATGAGATAATATATTTGTATTAGGAGTAAGCATGGATAGACCTATATCAAAAGAGATATTAGATGAGCAGATGAAATTAAAAAACAAGAATAAAAAAAGAAAGATATTTGATATCTTTCTTGCTATCTTCATTATTGTGGCTATAATATTTACCATAATGTCTTTTGTCGTACCTAAAAATGCACAATTAGGCTTTGCTATCACTAGTATAGCACTGTATGTGATATATATAGTAATAATGATTGTAAAAAGTAATGTATTGAAAAAATAATTACTTCAATTTATTGTCTCTAAAATAATAGAAGAAATATTGTTGAGCATAACCAGAGAGCTGACCATATCTAGACGTGAGCTCTTTGGTTATTTTTTTTCTATCTATAGTGATAGTATTTGTGAGTCTATTGTACACTTTGTTTATCCATGTATCTACTGGAAATACATCTTTGACATTAAGACCAAATAACATGATACAGTTAGCTACTTTTTCTCCCACACCTTTTAGGGATAATAGAAAATCATATTTCTCACTTTTGCTTTTATTTTTTAGTGAAAATATATCTTCCTCAGTGAGTCTTTGGACTGTATCATACATTTGCTCTGCCCTATAGCCAAGACCTGCCAATCTATAGTCATCGATAGTAGCAGTCTTAAGCTGTGCAAGTGTAGGAAAAGCAAAATAATCTCCTTTTTTACTGCCAAAATGAGCACAAAGATATTCGATAGATTTTTTGATCCTACCGATATTGTTGTTGGCTGAAATAATGAAACTTACTATCATCTCATAAGTATCATTATTAAATATCCTAATACCATATCCAAAATCTACCGCATCGGACAAAAATTTATCTTTTCTAAGGATATTTTTTATCTTCGTATAGTCAGTCTTTAAATCAAAAAAATACTCAAAATAATCCACAGCATCTGTCATGATGATAATCTTATTACTTTCTGTAATGAGTCTAGCGTGGTATTCTTTTGAATACACATCTGCAATGTCTCCATCTATCACAAAACGAAAAATCTGACCACAATTTAAAGCTTGCACCACATTGAAATCATTTGTATCGTATATAATAATTTTATCTTTTTGTTTTTCGTATTTCATTATTCTTTCTCTATCTTGTATACAGCTACCTTGCCATACTTTTTCTTTATAATCTTATATCCATCATAATCAAACTCAAACTCTTTTTCTTCACTGGTCTCGAATATGATAATCCCGCCTTGATTGAGTCTATCATTTTTAATAATAAAATCTATCGCCTTTACACCAAAATCTGTATTATATGGAGGATCCAACAAAACTATATCGTATTTATCGTTATCACCTCTAAGATAGTCCAAATAATCCATATGCTTGATTACGAAATCACCTTCAATGCCTTTGAGATTTTCTTTGATGATTTTTATAGCTTCGGGATTGATATCTACCAATACAGTCCTCCTTGCACCACGGCTAATAGCCTCTATGCCCAGTCCACCCGTGCCTGAAAAAAGATCTAGTACCACCGCATCAATGACATCAAACTGGATAAGATTAAAGATAGACTCTTTTACTCTATCCAAAGTAGGCTTGGTAGACTCAAGCTTAAACTCTTTCAATTTTTTCCCTCTATACTTTCCTGACACTACTCTCATACTCAATATTATACCCAAACAAAATAAAAAAGCAACAAAAAAAAGATGCTAATAGCATCTTTAATTATTGTCTGTAGTCTCTTTGGTCTCTACCTTTTCTTCTACCTTAGGCTCATCTTTTACTTCACTAGCTTTAGGCGCCTCTTGTGACTCTTTCACAAATTGACCAATAAGCTCTCTATCCTTTTTGTCCATCTTGATAAAAACCACAATACAAGCCACAATACCTGCCAACAACAAAGCCATCACAAAATACCATGGTGTAAATACAAATGTCATAATAATCTCCTAAATACATAAGTATATTATCAAATAAAAATACAAAAGTCTACTAATTTTAACAAAAAAAGTCCTGAATTAGGACTTTTTTAATTATTTTGATTTTTTAGCTGGAGCTTTCTTTACTGCTACCTTTTTTGCAGGAGCTTTAGCTGGAGCTTTCTTAGTCTCGACTTTTTTCTCTACCTTAGCTGGAGCTTTTGCAGGAGCCTTTGGAGCTACCTTTTTAGCTTCTACTTTCTTAGCTGGAGCAGTCTTAACTTCTGCCTTCTTTACTGGAGCTTTTGCTACTGGCTTTTTAGCCTCTACCTTCTTCTCCTCTTTCTTTGCAGGAGCTTTCTTTACTTCTACTTTTTTTGCAGGAGCTTTCTTTACTGCTACCTTTTTTGCAGGAGCTTTAGCTGGAGCTTTCTTAGTCTCGACTTTTTTCTCTACCTTAGCTGGAGCTTTTGCAGGAGCCTTTGAAGCTACCTTTTTAGCTTCTACTTTCTTCTCTACTTTTGCAGGAGCTTTTACTTCTTTTTTAGCTTCTACTTTCTTTACTGGAGCAGTCTTAACCTCTGCCTTCTTTACTGGAGCTTTTGCTACTGGCTTTTTAGCCTCTACCTTCTTCTCCACTTTCTTTGCTGGAGCCTTTACCACTTTTTTAGGCTCAGTTTTTTTTGTAGCTACTTTTTTAGCTTCTACTTTTTTCATCTCTTGTTTCTCCTCTTTTTTAGGCTCCGCCTTTTCTTCTTTTCTTGCCTCTACAGGCTCTACCACTTTTGATACTGTGGCATTTTTTGTAGTAGATTTATTTACTGTTTTTTTTACAGCTGACTTTTTAGCCTCTACTACTGGCTTTTCTTCACTAGTCTCTGGCACTATGTTTTCTTCCATCTGCTCACTCTCTACTACTAGGACTTTTTCTTGAAAATCTTTTTTAATCTTCTTGTCCTTTCTGTCTAGAATGATAAGCACAACAGTAAGAACTACCACAACAGCCAAAACTATAGCGATGATCCACCAACAATTCTTTGTAAACCATTCCATATTTTTACCCCTTTTATATGATACAAAGATTTTAACACAATAAATTTATAAATACAAACATTTTAATATAGTTTTTTGCAAAATTTTACAAAATATTACACAATTTTATTAATAAATAAATATCAAAAAATAATTTTTAACATTTAAATTGATTTTAAATAAACCAATTTTCTAACAAAAATGTGTTTTATTGTTAGACACAATAAAAAAAGACACCCTTAGAGAGTGCCTTTTTTGAGCATAAAGAATTATTTAAGTTCAACAGTTGCGCCTGCTTCTTCCAAAGCTTTCTTAAGAGCCTCAGCATCAGCTGTAGGAGCATTTTCCTTAACTGTAGCTGGAGCACCTTCTACCATAGCTTTAGCTTCCATTAGGCCTAGACCAGTAGCCTCACGTACTGCCTTGATGACAGCGATCTTGTTAGCGCCTACTTCTTTAAGCACTACATTGAATTCTGTCTTTTCCTCAGCAGCTGCCTGAGCCTCACCAGCGACAGCTGGACCTGCTACTACTGCTGCAGCAGCACTCACGCCAAATTCTTCTTCCAATGCCTTAACCAATTCATTTAGTTCTACGGCTGTTTTAGTTTTGATTTCATTTACGATTTCTTGAGTTGTCATAATTTTCTCCTTTTTTCTTTTTACATTTTTGTGCTAAGCACACGATAGTCTTTTGCGAGTAAGATATCTTACTTTTCTGCGATTGCCTTTAATGCACGAGCAAGACCAGAAACTGGTGCATTGAGGACATATAGTAACTGTGCAACAAGCTGTTCCTTGCCTGGGATAGATGCAAGAGCGATCACTTCTTTGTCTGTCATAGCCTTACCGTTATAATAACCAGCCTTGATAGAAAGTGAAGTATAATCCTTCATAGCATTCTTTACCAATCTAGGAGCCATAGTCTCGTCTTCGCCACTAAAAGCGAAAGCTGTAGTACCATTTAATGCCTCGTCTAGACCTTCCATACCTAATTGCTCACAAGCTTTCTTAAACAATGTGTTTTTGATAACTTTGTAAGTCACATTATTTGTACGCATAGTCTTACGAAGAGCAGTATCATCACTAACAGTAATACCCTTGTAGTCTACCAAAACGATAGATTTAGAAGATGTGATTAGATTTTTGATTTCCTCGACCGCAGTCTTTTTTGCTTCTAAATTTGCTGACACTTTAATCCTCCTTTATGCCTTATCAAATAAAAATCCCTTTTGCCCAAGACAAAAGGAATACTACAATCGACATTTCTTTTCTCTCCTATATAAGCTACTCATGTGAGTATTTATGCTAACGCACTTATAGTCTCTGGCGCAGAATATTTATTTAACTGACACATATTATACTCATATTTTTTATTTTGTCAACTAGTTTTTGAAAGTTTTTTAAAATTAATCTCTACACAGCAGATAATCGGCAGTCACATCAAGACAATTTCCCAATATTATTAAAGTACAGTAAATGGAAAAATGAGCGAAATTCGCTCATTTTTTACAATAAAATACACAATATTCCACCCTTACCTTCATTAACTATCCTACCTAGTGTTTTCCTTAGTTTGTTTTGTAAATTTACTGGCATAGAAGTAAGTTTATTATTTATACCCTCATTTACTAGACTCTCTAGAGATTTACCAAACATATTTGTTTGCCAAATGCCTTGTGGATTGTTTTCAAACTCTTGCAATAGATATTTTGCCAAATCTTCACTTTGCTCGTAGCCACCCATGATAGGGCTAACCTCTGTCTCAACATTCACTTTCATAATATGTAGGCTAGGGGCTTGCGCTTTCAATTTTACTCCACATCTACCGCCCTGGCGTACTATCTCTGGCTCTTTTAGCTCCATCTCGTCGATATTTGGTATCACGATACCATAACCAGTGTCGTCCACCTGCTGTAATGCGGAGCGAATCTTGTCATAATTTTTCTTGGCTATGGTCAAATCTTTGAGACAATTTACTAGCTCAAAATCATCATGTATCTCTGCTCCGCACTGCTCACTAAGGACACGATAAAACAAGCCTTCTTTTGGCACCACTTCAAAAGTGATAGCACCACTGCCTAGCTCTATATTGCTATTTAATATAGGCTCAAAGCTATCAGACTCTTCAAACAATATTTTGCTAGAATCGTATTCTCCTATCTTTTCTACATTACCTACTGCTCTGTCAACATTATCTAGTATCTCTCTAATAGTAGGATTTTCTGCAGGCAATGGCTTTAGCCATCTTGGCATCTTGATATTGATTACTTCTATAGGGAACTCTTTTAATATCTCAGTCATAATACTATCTACATTTTCCTTTTTTAGTTCATTTACATTCATAGGAAGCACAGGGCAATCATATTCCGCACGAAGCTGTTTAGCTAATGTCTGCACTTTTTCCTCATTTGGCGTAGCAGTATTCAATACTAATACAAATGGCTTGCTGGTCTCATGAAGCTGCTGGATAGTGCGTCTCTCGGCTTCTACAAAATTTTTCCTCGGTATGTCTCCAAAGCTTCCGTCTGTAGTGACCGCCACCGCTATAGTAGAGTGCTCACTGATGACCTTCTCTGTGCCTATGACTGCCGCCTGTACAAAAGGTATCTCCTCATCACTCCAAGGAGTCTTGACTAGTCGAGGTTTATCATTATCCATGGCACCCACTGCACCATCTACCATAAAGCCTACCGAATCTATAAGTCTCACTGACATGGTAGTATTGCCTATCTTGACCTTGACTGCTTCGTTTGGTACAAACTGTGGCTTGGTAGTCATCACCATATTGCCATCACTAGACTGCGGAAGCTCATCTTTTGCTCGCTCTCTATCGTGCTTATTTGTGATATTGTCTAGCACGAAGTTTTTGATAAAATTTTGTATAAAAGAAGATTTGCCACATCTCACAGGCCCCACTACACCAATGTACACATCACCATTGGTACGCTTTGCTATATCTGTGTAGATGCTAGTATTTTTATCCATTTATTCCTCCAATTTACACTAATCTATGTAAGAGAAATAGGATTTATGACTGACACAAGAAAAAAAAGACCAAGCGGTCTATTTGTTTTCTTGTTTTTTGCCTAGATTAAATACTTTCAATATTTCTTCCAGCTCCATAGTAGGGTGCAACGCTTCGTTGAAATCAAATCCACTACTAGATACATTATCCATAAGAGTGTCTGTAGGACCTCCGCGTTTTTCTTCTCCTCCTACCTTTTTGCTATCAAAGCAATCGATGATATTTCTTAATAACTTTTTGATAGGGTCATCTACTACTGGAGATTTTTTTACATCAAATGATACACTATCTGCACTCTTTTCATTTAGATCATTGAATACCATTGATTTAAATTTCTCTGACATGTCTTTTAATTTAGGATCTTTTTTAAGCTCTGGATATTTTTTATACAATTCATTGATCACTTGCTCCATTCTAAGATACATCAATCTACTACGCTGTATATCTAGAGAATAAAGCTTTTTCCTAGTAGCCTCTATCTGATTGGCATGCTCCATGCTGGCAATAATGGCACTAGAGATAGTCTGCTCTTTGTTTTTATACTCTTCAATAGTAGCTCTGAGTCTGGCATTTGCATTGCGAAGCTCTGATATGGTAGCTTCGAGCTGAGCTATCTTTTGCTGATCGTCTCTTTTTTCCATTATTTCCCCCTTTTCTTAGTGATAATGATATTTACTACAAAGTATAGCACAAACCATGCTATCATCAATCCAATAAACCAGCCCAAGATGAGCACTTTTTGCACAAACAATATGGATATCAATCCATAACCCGTAAATAAAATACATAGCTTGTACTGCAATCTATCCTTGAAATAAATCGCTGTGATGATATTGGCTACCGCCACCGCCAAGATATAATACGGCCAAATGATGCTTGATGTAATATTTAAGTACAGCTGCCCAAAGTATAACACAAGATTTAATATTCCGCAAATAAATAACACTACTCCAAAAAACAAACTGCTGTCAATTTTTAGATTAACTGCTCGAACTATCAACATTATGCCTATCAGTATGAGTGATACCGCAAAGCTGATCCTAAAGAATGGAAAATTTATAGGCAAAAGGTCAAGAATGAAAAACACTACATTCACAAGCAGTATTGAATAATAGAGAATCTTTGATTTTTTACCCATTTGATTTTTTCCTTCTATAAATATTGAATACAAGCCACACGATACCCGCTACTACCAGTACCATACTGAGTAATTGAGACACTCTGATATTGCTAGTGCCGATATACAGTGAGTCACTCCTAAGCCCTTCTATCCATGTCCTACCCAAACCGTACCATATCATATAGCTAGCTGTAGTAGTACCTACCATCTTCGTTTTATAATAAACAAATAGCAGTATCACTACACCTATAGCATTCCAAAGGCTCTCGTAGAAGAAAGTAGCCTGATACCATGACTGCTCACTCTCTATAAATACAGATATAGGAAACCATTGTAAATTTGGATCAGTGACAAGATTGCCATATGCTTCTTGATTGAAGAAATTTCCCCAGCGACCCAATGCCTGCCCCAATATCAAGCACGGAGCACATATGTCGCAAAGCGTAAGTATGAGACGAAAATCTTTTTTGATCAGAGCAAAGATGATTATACCAATGATACCACCTATCACTCCGCCGTATATAGCCAGACCGCCTTGTTTGATATTGAATATTTCCAAAAAAGAATAATTATATTCATAGAAAAAGCAATAATAGAGTCTTGCTCCCACTATAGCACAAGGCAATACTATGAGTGCCAATAGCATTATGTCATCACTCTTGACCCCACGTCTTTTTGCCAATTTACACGCCAACAACACACCAAACAACATACTTAAAGACATAATCAAGCCATAAAACTTGATCTCTATGCTTCCTATATAAAAACTATCTGGCGGTATGTAATAATTCATCACTTGTATTATATATGAGATTTTTACAAAAAGCAAATATTTTATCGTTCGTTTTTTGTTGAAAAATACTATAAACATTTATTTTTCTCTTACATAGATAATAATATGAAATATTTTGGAACAGACGGTATACGTGGAGTGATAGACAAAGACCTCTCTCCCACTCTCATAAAAAAGGTCGCAAATGGACTCATCAGATATTACAAAAGTCACAATCTAAAGAGAATATTGCTAGTCGGCAATGACAGCCGTGCCAGCAGTGACTATATCTTGTCAGTCCTCGCCACAAAACTATTAAGACATGGATTTGAAATACACAATTTGCATATTTGCTCTAGTCCATGTCTAGCATACACTGCTAAAAAATACAATTATCCTCTAGGACTGATGATCAGCGCATCACACAATCCCAGCGAATATAATGGGCTAAAGTTTTTTAATAATCACGGCGAGAAAGTAAGCGATGAATTTGAAGAAGAACTTGAGACACTGATGGATATGACGGCTATATGCGAAAGCAAGTCTTACTCTTGCATCAAAAATGTGGAAATACTAAAGACAGACTATATCTCTTACCTGAAGAAAATGAAAAGATTTAACTTCCCATGCATCTTGGACTGTGCCAATGGTGGTACAGCTGATATTTGCAATCAAATATTCCCTCGACTAGAAAAAATAAACACACGACCCAATGGCTATAATATAAATAAAAATGCTGGCTGTACACACATAGAAATATTGAGAAATATGTGTATAAAAAAGCACACTTTAGGCTTTGCTTTTGACGGAGACGGAGACAGAATCCATGTCGTCAGTGAGACTGGAGATATCATCACAGGAGATAAAATCTTGTATATCTTATCCAAATTTTTCCAACGAAATGGCGATTCTCTAGTAGGCACCATATACACCAATACTGGACTCGAAAGAAGCCTAAGACAGCGAGATATATCACTTTTGCGTGCAGATGTAGGTGATAAAAAAGTAAGCAAACTCATGCGTGACACCGACTCAATGCTAGGTGGTGAAGACTCTGGTCATATCATACTTGCCCATCATGCCAACACAGGTGACGGCGTACTCATTATGATCATATTATGTAATATTTTGACACTTTCTAAACAATCATTTGCAAAACTTTTGCAAGACTACAGCGAAGACTATCAAGGTAGAAGAAATATACATATAGATAACGATCTTCACCTCGATGAAGACACAAAAATGCTCATAAAAACATACGAAAATGAGGGTGCTAAAATCATAATTCGACCTAGTGGCACTGAGCCTGTATGGAGACTATTCGTCGAGCATAAAGATAAAAACGTGGCTGAAAAAATCCTAGATAATCTCGTGCAAATATTGACTAGATGACATTTGCTTGCCTAAACGATAGAAATATGCTAGAATATAAATATGGAATATATTTTAGGCTCAGATTGGAGTGAAAAATTATCCTCTCGCTTTTCTCAGGAATACAAGCGAGAGTTATTTTCTTGGTTAAATCGTGAATACGCCAGCAAAACTATTTTCCCTCCGAAAGAAAAGATTTTTAATGCACTCAATTTTGTACCCGTAGATAATGTCAAAGTCGTCATCATCGGTCAAGACCCATATCATGTATATGGACAAGCAGATGGTCTTGCTTTTAGCTGTCACAATGGTACTCCTCAACCTAGTCTAAGAAACATATTTAAGGAAATAAACGACGACCTACACATCGAAATGAGTGGAAATACAGACCTATCATCTTGGGCGAAACAAGGTGTAATATTATTGAATACGAGTCTCACTGTAATAGAGCATCAACCTGCTAGTCACTCAAATGAATTGTGGCACAGTTTTACACGAGAAGTGGTGAAGATAATCAACGAATTGGATCAGCCGATAGTATTTATGCTATGGGGCAATCATGCAAAATCTTTTTTACCTTTACTAAATAATCCAAAGCACCTAATACTATCCTCGGCTCACCCTAGCCCATTTTCTGCGTACAATGGATTTTTTGGTTGTAGACATTTTAGCAAGTGTAATGATTTCCTTTCTACTCATGGCGTGACACCTATTGATTGGAAAATTTAAAAAGAGCAATATTATTGCTCTTACAGGGAGAAATGAATCTTAATATGTATAAGGTAGCTAATATGCTACCTATTTTTAATCTTAACAAAAGAATCTAGGCCAGCAACAGCAATTTCTTCTACATCTATTGCTTGTGCACTTGTTTTCTTTTTTCTCATCGTCATCACGACAGCAAGATTTCTTTTCATTATAGTCTCTATCAAAATCATTCTTATAGTCACAATAATTTTTGCCACAATATTTACCATAATCTTTTTCGTCACAGTCATAATCCCTATGATCTTTACAATCTCTCTTGTCGTCTCTTCTACGACAGTCACAATGCTCTTCCTTCTTGTTATCATACTTGTCATCTTCATTGTAGTATGAAGGATAGCAACAAATCTCGTGACTAAATCTTACACAGCAAGACTTATCGTCTTTTCCTTTTTCGAAATTCATATTTTCTCCTTAGATTGGACATGAAACTAATTCGCTTAATTCCCAGTCCTACAACATAATATTCTAAAGCAAGAAACAATGTGAATATCAAACAAAAAAATGACCTCACGGTCACTTGGTAGAGATGAATGGACTCGAACCATCGACCCCCACCTTATCAGGGTGGTGCTCTAACCTGCTGAGCTACATCTCTTCGTTAATTATATGATAGACTGTGTATACTGTCGTCGCACCAGGATAAAGAGTCTACTCCGCATCTAAAAATGCGCATGCGCATGGTGGAAATATCTCCTAGTGTAAATCACTCACAGAGAATATCTCCAACCTCATGGTGGAGAATATCGGGCTCGAACCGATGACCTCCTGCTTGCAAGGCAGGCGCTCTAGCCAACTGAGCTAATCCCCCATGTCATTCGCAATGCATATGTATAATATCAAATACAAAATGATTTGTCAATGAATTTTCTGAAAATTTATTAAAATTTATGAAAATTTATGAAATCTTCTTAAATTTAATGTCCCATCATTGTATCAAAAACAAAAATCTGGCAAGAAATATGTGTGGAGGGTATTATGAATTTTCAAGAAAGCAAGACAAAAGAAAATCTAGCTCGTTCATTCGCCGCTGAATGTCAAGAAGGTGCTAGATATCAATTTTTGGCAAAAATGGCACAAAAAGAAGGTTATCAGTACATGAGTATGCTCATAAGGACATTGGCCCACAACGAGATGGCTCATGCACAGCAGTTTTTTAACATGATAGTAAAATATGGTGAAAACGAAACTCAAAATATCGAGATCACTGCTGGCTATCCTTTTAAAAGTGGTGAATTGGTACAAGTACTGCAAAACGAAGCAGACAACGAACACATGAGTGCCGAGTCTATCTATCCGAAATTTGCTGACATTGCAAGAGATGAAGGCTACAAAGATGTGGCAGAGCTATTTGATATGATATCAAAGGTTGAACGAACACATGAAAGGACTCTTCGTCATCTACACGATAGCCTCACCTCAAACTGCTTATATAAATGCAATGATGGCGATCATGCTTTCAAGTGTGATGAATGTGGCACTATAGTAAAAGATAAATGCGCTCCTAAGATATGTCCTCTATGCCATATGGGACAAGGATATTTTAGGATAGACTTCAGTATAAATTAAAAAAGAAGGACATTAGTCCTTCTTTTTCTTAATTAAGAGATAGTCAAAGCGAATGTACCATCTCCATTATCTTCCACTGTATATTCAGCAGGCAATAGAGCAGACAAATTATCGATATCGATAGATTCGCCAGCTACTGTAGATATAGTCCAATCGCCTGAGTATAAGCCTATAGTAGTAGCACCAAACTCTACTGTCTTACTTCTACCGTCAGATGATGCGAATGTCAATTGACTTACACCAGAATCACTCCATGCATCTGCATCTAATGCCACAGATATATATTCAGTGACGTTTACTGTAATCTTCTCTACTGAAGAATCTACTGTATATGTGTATTCACCTGTCCAATCATCATACTGAGTATTCTGATTGAATGTAGGAGTACTGATGTTTTCGTCACCTTGATATCCTGCATTATATGTTTGACCATCTATAGTATAAGTGAAGCCTAAGAATACGTAAGTCTTTTCTGTAGTCTGTGAGCTAGGAGTAGTATCTATAGTCAATTCTAGATTACCTGACTCGTCTGGGACTACGTGTGCACCACTGCTATTTGTAGTAGCACCAGTATTTGATACTGTAGCTCCTGTGATATCTGTAGTAGGCACCTCTACCTCTGTCGTATATGCTGAGACATACTCTAGCTTGATAGTCTTATCTGCTGTGATAACAGATGAAGCAACAATGGTCCTATTTGTCACGCTAGCAGTAATATTTTTCCAGTTATCAGATAATGTGCCGTCAATGTAGACATTCAAAATCTGAGTAGCATTACCACTAGAGATGATATCAGCTGTAAACTTGATAGCGTATGTCTCACCTGAGATTACTTTAAATGATGTAGTACCGCTAGGAGTAGTGATACCTTGTGCCATTACATTGTATGTATTGCCATTTGTACCAGTAGTCTCAATAGTAATAGTATTCATAGCGCGAGTAGTATATGCAAATGTGATAGTCATATTTGTGTTTACTACGCCTGTATATACCACGCCCTCTAGTACAGTATCTGTAGGAGAGCTTGCGTTCAATTCTGTAGTGCCGCCTGATACAGTCAATGTCTGGTAGATATAATTTGTATCGTCAGACACCAATGTAGAGTATGCCTTGATGACATAGCTCTCACCTGAGAATATCTCAAATGTAGAAGTATACTCACCTATTAGGTTTGTACCAGTACTATCGTATACCATTACCTTTTGAGTATTACCAGCTAAAGTATTAGAAGTATTGATAGTGATGATCTTATTTACTACACCAGTGCTTGCCTGTAATGTAATAGATGTCTGAGTAGTAGTCCTACTTAGAGCTACTGTAGTAGCTAAGTTATCAGTAGCAGATACTGTGAGACTAGCATGTCCGCTGACCCAACCACCGAATGAATATCCGCTATTTAATACTGCTTCGATACTGATATTACTCTCACCTGCGATCATGATGTAGCTAGTAGCACCATTAATCTCGGCACTTGCGATACCGTTATCTCCACTAGTAGAGATAGCCGTAGAGTACAATTTTGAACTTTCTGCTGCAGTACCACTATTTACATTGTTTGTATCTGAGCTGATAGCCTGTACTGTAAAGTAATAGCTATTTGCCTGTGCCCTTACCTCTGTAGAGAAGTCATATGTAGTAGCTGTCAAGCCAGTCTTGGTAGATATAGCTGTAGTACCTCTGTACAATACGACTGTATATGTCACATTTGCATTACCGATACCACTGATAGCTGACCATTTAGCTGTAGCTAGACTATCCCAACCATCTACCTCTAGGTCTGCGACTACAGGAGTAGCTAGAGTAGCTTTTGAGATAGTAAATGACTTTTCTACACTGCCAGTAAAGTTTCCTTTACCAGAGATAGTCACTTTTGCTGTGCCTACATTTGTATTGGCACTGTATGATACTGTGTAATCTGTATCAAGAGTCAATGCATTACTATTGAATGTCACTGTGACACTAGGAGTCTTAGCTGTACCATCATATGTGTATGATGTAGTACCAAGAGTGATCATGCCACTAGTCAATGTATAAGCATTGATAGTGAGTGTAGCGCTCTTTGCTGCTACGTCTGTGTGGTTTTTATCACCTACTAGTTTTGCCCATACAGTATGTGTACCAGCCACTGTGAATGTAGGAGCTGTAGTAGTGTAAGCGCCAGTTTCGCTAGTAGCGTAATATATAGTACCACCATGTCCTGCAGCTGTAATGCTGTGAGTAGAGCCGTCATATGTCACTGTGTCACTCTCGAATGTCAAAGTGCCAGTACATTTTGCTATAGTCACAGTCTCACTGCCTTCTATTGTAGTATAGTTAGCTGCTGTAATCTTGAAGTATGTAGTGTAAGTACCTGCATCTGTATATGTAGGATTAGTAGCACTATAAGTACCACTTGCACTAGTACTATAAGTGATCACTGCGCCATTAGTAGTAGTATTTACTGTGATGCTATAAGGTGTATTTGTATCATCATAAGTAGCATTTACACCTGTAGCTGTATAGTCGATAGTACCTTCACTTACTGTGAATGATACTGTCGCTGTAGTAGCACCATTATAATTGTCTGACTCAGCTACTACTGCGTAGATATAGTACTTACCAGCATTTAGAGTAGTAGATGTGATATTCTTCCACTCTGTACCGCCTGTAGTGCTATTTGTAGTGTTGTAATAATATGTCACTGCGCCATTACCAGTATTTCCACTGATAGATGGTGTAGACACTGTACCAGCATAAGCATAGCCTGCCATACTTACTACTGGAGTGATATTTGCCTTAGCGATAGTCCACTGCACTGATTTAGCTGTAGTAGTACCGTCTGACCACTGATAGCCATCTTTTGGAGTGAATGTAGCTGTATAAGTGCCAGCATTGATAGCACTATATGTGCCGCCGATAGTCAATTGTGTACTATCATAATTGCTCCATGTAGGAGTCTGAGTAGAGCCTGAGTAAGTGTATGTACCACTCACTGTAGGCACTGTCTCGATAGCCTTGACAGAAGATAGCTCGATGACGGTCACACCACTCACTGCAAGCATCTCAGTAAGCTTAGCCACGTCTACTTCGTTGCCATCTGCGTCTGTCCATGGACCGACCTCAGTAGGAAGAGCATATGAGCTATTGTATGACCAAGTGCCATCGCTATTCTTCACCCAGCCAGCGTCTCTATTGTATAAGTGATACTCAGTAGTGACGCTACCGTCTGCATGATTGAAGTTTACAGTCACTGGGTAAGTGAGCTTGCTAGCATATGAATACAATGCATGACCACTAGTAGTGTAAGTAGTGTATAGATCTTTGGTCTCAGCGATGATTGTAGTCAAGTCTGAGCAGCCTGTGAAGACAGCGTAACCAAATGTAGTCACACTGCTAGGTATAGCAACACTTGTAATACCTAAGCAATTATAGAAAGTGTAATCACTGATACTTGCTACCGTATTAGGAATAGCAATATCTCCAACAATGTCCTCTCCATTAATAGTTAATTTCTTTGTGTAGTAAGTAGGGTTAGTTGTATAAGTATTAGTGTCTCCAATGATTTCACACCATTGAGCTAATGTACCCAAGTAATTCATAGATGCGAGAGAAGTACATCCACTAAATGCTCTTTGATTTATTCCACCAGCTTCAATAGTGCTTGGAATAATTACACTCTGAAGATTACTACAATCTAAGAATGCTGCAGTACCTATCACTGTCACTCCTTCTGGAATATTAATAGACGTGATACCTGTACAACCATCTAATGCATAACCACTAATAGTAGTGACTGAGCTAGATATTGTAATGCTTGTAATACCTGTACAATTGCTTAAACCTGCTACTTTTGTTGCCCCATCAGGTATTACTACATTTCCTACAATATCTACACCTTGGATAGTTAATTTTTTAGTTTGATATGTCGGAGAAGCTCCAACGTTGAAAATAATATCTAGCCATTGAGCAAATGTACCCAAGTAATTCATAGATGTTAGACCAGAACCATCAAAGCAATCATTTCCTAAAGACCCAATGCTTGGAGCTATATCTACATGAGTCAAAGATGTACAACCCTTAAAGCAATACGCTCCTGTACTAATAATAGTATTGGTAATAAATACACTTGAAAGTTTAGTATCGTCTTTAAATGCTGAACCAGCAATCGCTGTAACTTTAGTGCCAGAAGTATTGACTCTAGGTATAATCATTGCATATGTTGATTTTGCGTCAACTATAGCTTGCCCTGCGTCAGAGATACCTGTAATAGTAGCGCCATCGTAAGTAAAGTGCTCTGGAAGATATAGGTCAGCTGAAGCCTCAGTTAAGACAATATCTTCAGTGATTGTACCTGATGTAAATAATGTATTCAACTGACTTGTAGTAGATATGATTTCTCCATTACATAACCACAAACCTGATGACAAAGTAGGTAATGCATAGCTACTATTAAGAGCCCACTTGCCATCATTACCCTTTGTCCAGCCGATAGCTCTCTTGTATAGATGATACTCAGTAGTAGTCGTACCATTTAAATACTGATATTTTAGAGAAATCGGATATGTTAATTTTGAGCTGTAAGTATAAAGAGCATGTCCGCTAGTATTGTAAGTATTATAGTAAGTCTGATTTTCAGCTATGATATTTGTTAGATTTGTACAAGAAACGAATATAACTAAGCCAATAGATGTCACACTAGATGGGATCGTAATACTTGTTAATGCTGTACAGTTTGCAAATGCTCTAATTTTAATAGAGGTTACACCAGATGGGATCGTAATACTTGTTAATGATGTACAACCTTGGAATGCATAAGCATTAATAGATGTAATGCTAGATTGCATAGTCACATCAGTCAATGCAGTACAGCCATCAAACATATATTCTGGAATATAAGTAGCTTTGCATTGTAAATTAGCACTAGCCAAACTTGTACAACCTTGGAATGCATATGTACCGATAGATGTCACACTAGATGGGATTGTAATATTGGTTAATGATGAACAATTTCTGAATGCATATTGACCAATAGATGTAATGCTAGATGGTATAGTCACACTTGTCAATGCACCACATTTGTCAAACATACCGTCTGAAATAGAAGTCGCCTTATATTGTAAATTAGCACTAGTCAAACTTGTACAACCCTGGAATACATATGTACCGATAGATGTCACACTAGATGGGATTGTAATACTTGTTAATGATGCACAACCATTAAATGCACTCAATCCAATATTAGTCACACTAGATGGGATTGTAATACTTGCTAATGATGTACAGCCACTGAATGCACTCCATCCAATAGATGTAATATGTGAAGGTATAGAGTAATTAGTCAAAGCAGTACAACCATTGAACATATAGTTTGGAATAGTAGTAATACTAGATGGGATCTCTACACTAGTCAAACCTGTACATTTTTGGAACAAATATGTACCAATGGAAGTAATACCCTCTGGGATAATGACTTCACCGATAGCAGTCTGGCTCTTGAATGCGCTACCACCGATAGTCGTAGTAGTCACACCGTCGGCATTGGCGCTAGGGATAGAGACTACTGCGCCTGAGCCTTTAGCTGTAAGGATTGCCTTACCTGCGTCACTGATACCTGTGAGAGTAGCTCCACTGTAAGTGAAGTGCTCTGGGAGGTATAGATCGTAATCAGGTAAAGCGTAGATATGTAGCTCGTCACCTGTATGCCCACTGCTACTAGCGTGATACAAGTATTCGCCAAGGTTCATACCAGCTTCATCGCCAGTGTAGTTGCCATAAGCTGATAGATCCCACTCTTTGCCACTTACTTCAGTAGGAAGCTCAAACATTACACCACTGCTGCTATAGCTGTAGTCGTAGTCTCTACCTAAATCAATATATCTTCTCCGTATATCATTATTCTCATTTATTGCACCGTCAAACGTGACAGTAGTGATAGTCTCTGTAGTGCCATCGCTGTGATGGAATACCACATCGATAGGGTGAGCGATTATCGCACCTGTAGAGCACTTGTTAGCTATAAATTCTCCTAGAGCCTCTGCACTAGCGTGGTCTTCGAATAGAGCCACTAGTGGATATGAAGAACCATTAGAACTACCTGTATATTCCGCCAATGGTCCACCTATAGAGTAGCCATCTGCAGTGAGACCTGTGCCTCTAAACTCTATACAATTTGTACGTGTGACTACATAAGAACCAAAGGTCTTCATAGTGCTAGGGAATGATATCTTGTGAAGAAAAGAGCTATTCACTTCGTCACCGATAGACACGAAACCTTCTTCGATGTATATATTTTCTATTTCGCTGAAGCAGCTAAATGCTTCGGAAGCAATATGACCTTGCCCTTCTGGGAACTCACCTCTCTCGGTAGAGTAAGCAGGCACATAGATAGTACCACCTCTATACACGGTTTCTCCAGGGGACACACCTAACAAGCTATAACCTTCGTCACTGATACCAGTCACGTCCCATGCGCTCCAAGTATAATGCTCTGGGAGCCATAGAATGTAAATATTTTCTTTTATAGTATAAGGGATCTCTACAGCGAAGCCACCTTCTGCACTGTCTGCATCAGACCACTCAGTGATCAAATCACTAGTAGCGTCCATCCAGTTTCCTGTAGGGTGAGCGTAGCTTGACCAATTAGTCCACTTGCCGTATTTCCATCTTAGGTACAATGGTCCACCACCGCTCTCATACCAGTTTCTACCATAGTACACGTACTCTGTAGTACCATTTTCGTACTCATAATTGAATGCCGTACCGTCGATAGTGAAAGTGAAGCCACTGCTATTACCATCAGCCGCATTAGATACATATATCTCACCCACTAGACTATAATAATAGCCCAATGTCACCAAATTGGTCACATTAGCAGAACTATGGATACTAGGAGCATTATCTGGATCTGTACCACCTTGTACTTCTAGATACTCTATATAATAAGGAACACCATTGATAGTAGTATAATTGCTTTCTATGATCACGTGGTCAGCATTGTATACACTACTCAAGAATTCGCTAATAGTATTGACACCTGATATATTAGGAATATAGATATCTAGAGTCTCACTATAACAATCAGATAAGCTAGAATAAGATGTGCCTAACTGCTCATTCATATAAGCGAAGCCCGCATCACTGACGCCTGTCAATACTCCGTCAGCATAAGTATAGTGCTCTGGAAGATATAGCTCGTATTGATTACCACCAGAAGAGCTACCACCTGAGCCACCACCTCCTGAAGAATCTACTGCTAGGATATAGTTTGTACCTTTGGTACGTATTGGCTGAGCTGTATAACCATTCTCTGATACTAGTGTGATAAGACAATCTGACCACCAATCATAACTTGACGTATCTATATTAGCAATAGTACTTGCACTATCCGGATCTGTGTCACCACCATCTACACAAGTGGTAGGCATCACACCTGCCTTATATACTGAGAAGCGAGTCGTGCTATTCATAATACCCCCATCAACAATAGCACCTTGTTGAGGAATATAAAAGTCAGCATATGAGCTGTAAGGTAAACAACTATTCTCAGAAAGAGTAATATCACACACAGTAACCTGACCAAAAGTTTCAGAACCAATCTCAAACATTGTAGCTGCACTATAGCTACCACCATCACAATTTCCACCTACGACATTGTTTGAGATATCAATTGTTTCCAAACGACCGATTCCAGAATTGGCATATATAGCAGAAACGCAGCCGTTAAACGCATTCTCACCGCTTTGGTATACGTAATTATTTTGAATGAGTGAATTTTCGCCACCCATAGTGAATCCTTTTAATCCCAAAGATTCACCACAATACACAATAGCACCACTACGATTGTAATAAGGAGACGAAGATGATTCACCGTATGTATTGCCAGATATAGAAAACAGAACATTGTGTAATGATATAGAAGAATTTGAATATATCGCAGCCACACAGTCAGCACTACTGCTGCCACCTGTAGTGACATTATTATCAATATGGATCCAACTTGAACCCGCATAGAACATCTCAACTTCCGGATCAAGATCTATATATTTAGCACTAATACCGCCTGTACCATAATGACTTCTATTACCAGAAACTGAGATACCCTTACTGTCTGGAAAGAACGTCAAGTTACCACTACAGTACACACCACCTGTACCGTAGGTATAGTCATTATCATCTACAGTAGTACCGTCGCTAAGTGTATAATTACCTGAAGCTGATAGACCTGGAGCGTCAGCCATAGGTCTAGCTACGCGCGGAGTGCCATATAGAGAGCTAAATGTCTGCTCTGCTGGAGCATCCATCTTGGTATCTAGATATAGACCAGTACCTATATTATTAAGAATCTTCATCTGAATAGTAGCCTTAGGCATGATGACTGCCACACCACCACCATTCTTACCCTGACAGTGCTGTACAGTACCACGAATAGTGACATCATCTACGTCCAAATCATAAACTAATAAGCCACCACCGTAATCTGTCATATTGTTGATATTATTTTGGATAGTGACATTCTTATTCATCACAAAGTCATGACCAGTAGCTACGACTAGAGCTCCTGATGAGATATCCTTTGACTCTACATAGTCACTATTACCATCTAAGATAAGCTCTTTGTTTGACTCATCACCAAGGATAAGAGTAGATGTACCTTTACTTACGATAAGGCTATCTTCATTGCTCTCACCTCTCACAATAGTAGTATTCTTCACAGCTGAGATAGTAAGAGTAGTATTTTCTATCTCGGCTCTTTCTTCTAGATAAACTTTATCTACCAAGAGACGAATCTCTGAAGAAGCAGAACTATCTGCTGTAGTGATAGCATCTGACAAGCTAGCGCTATCTTGAGCTTCACCATCTACCACCAATACATTTTCATAATAAGAACCTGTATTGTATACTTTATTGAATCTACTTAATATAGGGAAACGGAAATCCAATTCATCAGAATACGCACGGAAAGAATAGTCACACCATGTGTCACCATTTTTGTACTCTGCATCATATGTATCCCAGAAGACAAACTCTGCGCTAGATCTAGGTGAAGCGATAATCTTGTCAGCTGAGTAATATTTTTCTTCAGCTTTTGCGATCGCTTTCTCTGCACCTGTGAAGTATGAGTAGCTCATATTTAGCTTGCTATAAGTAGAATCATTTGAATAAAGCTCACCTACCAAGCCTCCTACTACTTCACCCTCTAGTGCAGTATCTGCGAAAGACTGAGAGATATAGTGATGGACACTATTTGTGCTCACTACTTTACCTACTAGACCTGCTACATAATTTTCGCCCTTCACTGAGCCAAGGCGCACGAATGAATCGTACACATCAGTATTCACCGCTGTACCAATCAATCCACCTACATACTCTCCTGCACCTTTTATAGTACAGCCGTATAGACCGATATTTTTGATCACAGCTCTCTCTGTGTGTCCAAACAGACCATTACCTTTAATACTCGCATTGTAGATCGTATAGTATCCACCGTCGAATGTACCACGGAACGGATGATCTTCATTACCGATAGAGTCAATCCTATATCCGCCTAGGTCAATGTTTGAATTTAGATAAATCGTGTGACCAGCGTAGTCGACACCTTTATTTACCTCCTCGACGAAATATACAAAAGACTCGGCTGAGTCGATAGTGATAGTCTTGTCACCACGACCACCAAAATCTGATACGAAATCTGCAGCACTCACAGTCTTGCCGTCCCATGCGTCTATAGACCATGCTAATGGATTCTCTGGAGTAGCACCATCTTCTTTCTTATGGAAGAAAGCATAAATGCCCACACCAGACAATACCAACATTGCGACTAGAAAGAATGCTAGACAAGAACGCACTGCAATCTTCGTACTCTTCTTTGTTAGTTTTCCCATAACAAACTCCTTTTCCCCTGAAAATTTATACTTTTAGTATACAAATATTTTGGCGAAAAAACAAATTATTTGACGAGAAATTTTAAAATTTTCTCAACAATATTTTGTAAAATCGCTTGACAAAATAAATTTCTTTTCTCTCGATTAGTATGTTCTTTATCTTCGACTTCATGTGAAAATAAGAAAAATATTTTAAATAAGGAAATAATTAATAAATAAAAAATATTGAAAAATTTTAAAAATAATCAAAAAATATGCAAAAAATCATGAAAAAATTGCATTTTTTAAAAATTTTAATGCAATTTTTATTTTTTGCTATTCCACAATCACGACAGCGACAGCATAATCTTTACAATGCGAGATACTGATATCTATCTTATTTGCAAAATGTTCACACAAGATAGAGTCAATGTATTTGGTGCGATGGATATAAGGCTTTCCGTTTTCATTGTGAAGTACTTCTATCTGGCTATAACTAATACCATCATCATCGAGAGCTTTTACAAATGCTTCCTTCACACAAAAGAATCCGCAAAAATGCTCGAGTGAATCTTCAAACCTTTTGGCATACTCTATCTCACTCTCTGCAAACACTCTCTTGTATCCCTCATCTGTCCAATGCTCGAATCTACTGATCTGCTCAATATCTATACCTATCATTATTCCTCCTCAAAATCAAATTTATTTATCACTCTCTTTATCACATCATAACCAAAACCAAGATTCACCAGCTTGCGATAAAGTTTTTCTTTTACTTCTCTCGTCATCATTTTTCCACGCAAGAATTTTTCTGCATGAGACACACAGCTATCCATATCGTCTACATCGGTCAATTTTTCTTCTATCAAGCTAGCCCCCACACCAAATGAAGCGAGTTTTTGCTTGAGTTTGTTTTTGCTAAAATTTTGATTGCTCCTAATATAGCTATCAGCAAACTCTGAGTCATCGATGACAGAATAATTTTTTAGTTTTTCTATTATCCTATTTATAATACGCGTAGTATAACTTTTTTTATAAAGATAGTCTTTGATTTGCTTTTCTGTCTTGAGCCTAGATGAGATATATTTCATACATAGATTAGCACCAATAATCTCCGCACTATCATCAACATACTCTACAAAATCTTTATCATCTATCTCGCCCACTCCGACACCATACTTCACTATCACTTCACTATGTAGCTCTACCTCTCCACCATCAGTCTCTGCGATGAAAATATTTGGATTGTTTTTTGATTTTACTTTTAGACTTAAAATTTTCATGTGAGTATGATAGCACAAATTTAATTTTTTGTGTAGCGTTTTGACGACTCGTATTGAAAAGAAATTTTGTTTGTCGAATGATGAAACTTTCTTTTATGAAAAAATTTTTACCTTGTAGAAAATACTTGTTTTTACCTTGAATTGCTGTGAAAATCATAAAATTTTTATAAAAATCATCAAAAATGCAGTGTTTTTGCATATGTTTTTGTCGAATTGATATAATTTTTTGATTTTTATTTTTTACTCTTATATAAAGCAAGAAAGGTTTAGCAAAAAAATAATGATGTAGTTTTGTTTTGAAAAAAATTAAAATGTGATATAATTTTAACAAGGAGAAATAATATGAAAATAAAAAATATAGAAGCTTATGAAGTGATAGACAGCCGTGGTAATCCGACTGTTGAATGTAGAGTCGAGCTAGCAGACGGAGTGGTCGCCACCGCTATGGTACCTAGTGGTGCATCTACTGGTGAAAGAGAAGCCCTCGAACTACGTGACGGTGGTGAACGCTTCCATGGAAAAGGAGTGCTCACTGCTTGCCAAAATGTAAACAAAATCATCGCGCCCGCCCTTATCGGAAAAGACGTAAGCAACCAAAAAGAAATAGACAAACTTATGCTAGATCTTGACGGCACAGACTACAAGACCAAACTCGGCGCTAATGCAATACTTAGCGTGAGTCTAGCTGTAGCAAGAGCAAATGCTATCGAAAAGAAAAAGCCTCTATACAAAACTATCGGCAACGGTACAAAACTACCTGTACCCATGATGAATGTCATCAATGGCGGCGCACACGCTGACAGCAATGTAGATTTCCAAGAATACATGATCATGCCTATCGGCGCTAAGACTTTTAGTCACGCAATGCAAATGGCTAGCGAGACATTTGTAGAGCTAAAGAAAGTCCTCAAGGAAAAAGGCTACTCTACTGGTGTGGGAGACGAAGGCGGATTCGCTCCAAACTTTAAAAACAATGAAGAGCCACTAGAGGCAATAATGACAGCTATCAAAAATGCAGGTTATGTAGCAGGTCGGGACATATCTATAGCAATGGACGTAGCAGCTAGCGAATTTTATAATAACGATACAAAAAAATATCAGCTAAAGAAAAGCAAAGGCGGAGAAAAAACTACCACTGAGATGATAGACTGGTTTGCTCAGCTCATAAAAAAATATCCTATCATTTCTATCGAAGATCCATTGAGCGAAAATGACTGGACAGGCTGGACAAAAATAACAAAAAAATTAGGCTCAAAAATTCAAATCGTAGGAGATGATGTTTTTGTGACTAATCCAAAGATTTTGAGCGAAGGCATATCTAAAGGTGTAGCAAATGCTATCCTTATCAAACTAAATCAAATCGGCAGTCTCACTGAGACGCTCGAGACTATACGTATCGCTAAAGAAAATGGATACAACACCGTAATCTCTCACAGAAGTGGTGAGACTGAAGACACATTTATTGCAGACCTAGCAGTAGCACTTGATGCTGGACAAATAAAATCAGGATCAATATCTAGGACAGACCGAGTGGCAAAATACAACCAGCTTATACGCATTGAGCGAGAGCTAAAGAAAAAGGCAAGATATAGCTTATGATTATTTCTATAGATGGACCTGCAGGTAGTGGCAAATCTACAGTAGCAGAAATCTTAAGTAAAAGACTAGGGTTTATTCACTTCAATTCAGGCTCTCTTTACCGTGCTGTCACTGCATATTTAATGGACAAAAAAGTAGACATCTCAGACATCTCTACAGACTCACCTACTTTTGATTTTGATATCAATGTACAGATGCAAGACAACCATCAAGTCGTTATAGTAAATGGGACAGATTACTCCACTAGACTGCGAGACAACAACATCAGTATCCTTACTCCAAAAGTGTCTTCAAATAGATCGATTCGAAAATTGATAGATGATTGTCAAAGAAGATTTTGTCGTGAGCATAATGTAGTCATCGAAGGTAGAGACATCGGTAGCTTCGTGTTCCCTGATGCCGAATACAAGTTTTATTTGGATTGCGATGTAAATGTAAGAGCTAAACGAAGACTAAAAGAAGAACTAGAAAAAAATTCAAAAATCACACTAAAAGATGTGGAAAATCAATTAAAACAACGCGATTTGGCTGATAAAAATAAAAAAATCGCTCCACTAGTAATACCAAATGGCGCATTTATAATCGATTCTTCCCATCTCAATACAGATGAAGTCGTAGACAAAATGTTAGAACATATTCAAATCTAAATATTGACAAAGATTGTGTTTGGTGATAATATTACCGACATGAACAATGTATTATCATCACAAATAGACAAGCATGCTATCAAAAAATATTTTCCCCATTTGTACGAATGTCTATCATATTATGCATTATGCCCCTCAAAGAAATGGATAGTACCCAATAGTAAATTGAGCTACGCTTCTTGCATCTTGGTATATTTAAATATGTATATCAAGCGACAGCATAACTACTTTGAATCTGTAGACAACGTTTCCAAAAATTTAATCAATAGAGTTATTATAGGAAAGCCTCATTATGAATTTACTGATGGTAATTTATATGATGGGTATATTGATTGGGTCGAAGTCGAAACAGAAATGGCTTCACTTTGTCAATCATTAAGCCTATCGATAGAATCATTGATAGAACACATTGATTGGTTTGATATAGACCAATGCTTTGACAGAATGATAGAAATGTGCAAAAATGTCATATATACCTACGATAAAGAAAATATTGATATGTCTAGCTATGAATTTGTCGAAATCATGTTTGCAAAAGAATTTATAGTACACATTCACGAATTGAGAACAATGTATGATTTGGTAGACAAACTCAATACTTTGAAGTAAAAATTTGTAAAATTATATACTTTTATGTAATAAATTACTCAAATTCTATAAGATTTTGGGTAATTTTTTTAAAATTCGGTATTGACAAACTGCCAAGTGTGTATTATAATTCGACTAATTGATAAACAAGGAGGGGTTAAAATGACTACCAATTTCAAGAGAGATATCAATAAATTATTTGAAGAATTTGATAATTTTATAAAGGAAAAATCACGAGAAGGAGAATCACTTATTCCAAAAGAGGAAGATTTCCGTAGTTTTTTAGAGCTAAATAATCTAAATACAGATCAAGCTAAGACTTTATATAACTGGTATGCGTACAAAAAAGGAATTATGATACCAGCGGTTTGGTATGAAGATGATTATAAGACACCAAAGAGTCTAGGTAGCAAACTAAAGATAGACTATTCTATAAAGAAAATGAAGCTTGGTACCAATAGATTTATCAAAAAGTTTTTGGCACCACTATTCATGACCTCAGGCGTAGCTTTTGGCGTGGGCGCAGGTTGGGCCAATGCATCTCTAGCTGCAGGCTCAAAGGTATTGGGCGGTCTTATCACCATTAGTAGTAGCACTTTGGTCAATATGCTTCAGTTAGGTACAGTAGGACTATTTGCAGGTCTAGCAGCTACTGCTACTGTATTGGTATCAAAACATGTCATCACTAGAATAGCCCATAATATAGCTTACAATAAAAGCATCACCAAAGATTTGGAAGCTTATAAAAATGGTGAAGCATTTGAGAATTTGAATCTAAAGACTCTATTAGACAATATCGACAAAGCGAATGACAAAATCTTAACATTAAGAGAAAGTAACAATCCATTTAAGAGATTGTACAAAGTATTTTTAAATATCCAAAATAGAAATAGAATACATCAGCTAGAAAAATTCGCTAAAGAGCTAGGTAAAATATATGCAGAGACAGAGCATAAATTAATAAATGAAGGAAAAAGCACTGAAAATATTAAAGACGAATTAACTCCTATCTGGAACCTAATGTTAGAGATAAATAATTTCGTTAGAAACGATATCAACGGCTCTGTACTACACGCCACTCTTACTTCTAAGCAAGGTAAAAAATATGTAATGGAAAATATAGACATCTATGCAAATATCGCAAATTACTTTAAAATTATCGGAAACTTGGATCCTACTACTGCTCAAGAGATAGATACATATAATAAAAATGTAAAAGAAGCAAACAAAGCTATCAAACCTGTATTAAGGAAAAACAAAGATAAAAAGATTCGCATGGCAGAAGAATTGATCAACGGTAAAGATCTCTTCCCTCAAATAGAAGATTATGTAAATAATTATGTAATGGTAGAAGATGAAAATGATGAAGATATAATCATACCTGAAGATGAAGACGAAATCATTGATGATCTAAACAACGAAAACGACAATAACAATGAAGATGAAATTGATAACATTAGCCTACTAGACCCTGAGACACCACCTGATGGCACCTTCACTGACAGCAGTGATGATAATACAACACCAAAAGCAGAGGAAGCTATAGTGGTGGGAGGTGTCCCATATAAATTCCCACCTCGTGAAGAAGATACTCTAGAAGAAGATGATGACAAAGAGAAAGAATCTGAAGAAGATGATGACACAATACCTCAATGGTTAAAAGACATTATCGAAAACCCTATCGCTGGTGATGATACTACTGATGAAACCACTAGCGACGATGACGTTATCAACGATGATGATTCTACCGAGGCAGAAGTCATCGAAGAAACTGGCGACGAGATACAATTACCTGCAGAAGTAGAAGCTGAAGAAGTAATAGAAGATGATAAAAGTTATTTGGCAAGACTAACTGAATTGATTCAACAAGAAAAGACTGGAGATACTACAATATACAATGTAGATAATTCAAAAGATGATCATTCAAATACTGACAATTCTTCTAAAGATGACCATTCAGTAGTAAACAATATAACCAACAATTACTACGGAGCTCCTACACAACCAGCTGACACTACAAATCCAGAAGAGACTCCAAAAACAGAAACTACTCCAGCAAAGCCAATAGTTAAAAAACCAAAAGAAGTTAAACAAAAACAAGAAACTAAAGCATCATTAATGACAAAAGTATCTTCTAAATTCATGACTCAAAGTTTTGAAAATATATCTAAAGAAGAAATAAAAGAAATTGCTGACAAAGCAAATGTAAAAGTAGCGACCGTAAAAAGATGTTTTGAAAGTCTCAAAGTAGCTAGACTTACTGGCGACTTTACATTGACTGCTGAAAGAAGACGCATTTTGGAAGTAGTATCACAATGATAAAAAAAAGCATATCATTTGATATGCTTTTTTATTGTATCTAACACCAAAACATATTTTCGTCAGAAAATTGTTTTCTTTTTAATAATTGTTTGACTCTAGCTCAAAGTATGCCTGTGGGTGAGTACACACTGGACATACCACTGGAGCAGACTTGCCCACATGCTTGTGTCCACAATTTCTACATACCCATACAGACACTTCTTTCTTAACAAAGCATTTTTTCTTCTTTACATTCTCAAGAAGAGCATTGTATCTAGCCTCATGCTCAGCCTCAATCTTAGCTACATCTTCAAACATCTTTGATATAGCATCAAAGCCCTCTTTCTTTGCAGTCTCAGCAAACTCTTTGTACATCTCTGTCCACTCATAGTTTTCTCCTGCTGCAGCATCTTTTAGATTTGCCATAGTGTCAGGCACTGCACCGCCGTGAAGTAGCTTGAACCACATCTTAGCGTGCTCTTTCTCATTGTCTGCAGTTAGCTGGAAAATAGCAGATATCTGCTCATATCCGTCTTTCTTCGCCTGACTAGCATAATATGTATATTTGTTTCTTGCTTGGCTCTCACCAGCAAAAGCTGTCCATAAATTTTTCTCTGTCTGACTACCCTTTAGTTCCATAAATTTCCTCCTATGAATAATTACTCTATTCCTTTACATTATATTATAATCTGAAGCCAAAAATCAAATGTTTTTTCATAATATTTTATTGAAATTTATCTTTTTTTCTTATCATTCCTTTTTCTTTGCCATTGTGAGAAGGATTGTAATATCTCCTATCTTTCAATTTGTCTGGAAGATATTGCTGTCGCACATACCCACCATAATCATGAGGATATTTATACTCTGGCACATCGTCCACTTCGTAATGATAATTTTTAAGATGCTCTGGGATATTGTCGTCAGGATTGTACTCTGCGTCATGCTTGGCACTATTCATCGCCTGTATGACGCTATTTGATTTCTCCGCTTCACACACATATGTGATAGCATGAGCCAAAGGAATATTTCCCTCTGGCATACCTAGATTTTTGACAGCATTCATAGCCACCATAGCCATGAGTGCCGCATTGCTGTCCGCCATCCCTACATCTTCACTAGCATGAGCGATGAGTCGTCTACATATCAGCAACGGATCACAACCTGCGGTGATCAATCTCTCCGCATAATACAATGCTGCATCACTGTCGCTACCCCTAAGACTCTTGCAAAACGCACTAAGCATATCATAATAAGTATTTTCATCTACTGATATCACTGGTCGCTGTATACATTGACTGGCTACTAGCTTATCTATATGTACCACTCCATCTTTCATCGGCGTAGTGGATACAGCCAGCTCTAGAGCATTGTATGCCGAGCGCAAATCTCCATTGGCAAACATCGCAAAATGATTTAAAGCATCGATATCTATCTTTACATTTAGTCTACCAAAGCCTCTTGCTTTATCTTTTATCGCCATGAGCAACGCATCTTTTATGTCTTCAAGTGTCAATGGCTGAAATCTAAACAATCTACATCTACTCACTATAGCAGGAGTCATGCTCACGTGAGGATTTTCTGTAGTGGTACCTATAAAAGTGATATATCCTCGCTCCACCGCCTCCAATACAGAATCGCTCTGTGCTTTGCTCCACCTATGACACTCGTCTAATATCAAGACGGTAGATTTACCCGTAAGCTCAAAGTGAGACTTCGCTTGCTCTATTACTTTCTTTGCCTCTGTCACTCCACTAGATACTGCATTTAGCTTCACATACTCCAAGCTCAAAGACTTTGCCACAATATACGCCAGAGTAGTCTTACCCACTCCCGGCGGACCGTAAAAAATACAGCTACCCAATCTATTTGCCTTCAATGCTCGCCTTATCAAGCTATCCACACCCACTATATGCTTTTGACCGATAAATTCATCTAAAGAATTAGCCCTCATCTTCTCAGCCAAAGGGGTCGAATTTATATTCATCTCGTCATTTATATTTTCCATATATGTATTACCGTATATTTATTTTTTTAGTATTCCAAACCAGAATCGTTACTATAGAGCTTTTCTAGATCTAAATCATGTAACTCGAGCGCAACACCAGGACTGCAAAATAAAACTTTTGTAATGGAGCTATTATTAGAGCAAAGAGGCAACACATATAAATCTTTTATCCAACCTTTTTTATAATAATCAGCATCACCAGACTCCTTCACCCCGGGATATAAAGTATGACTCAATTCCACGTCCTTTAATACAGCCGAACCATTTACGTAAAGCACTTCACCACTCGCTGAATCAAGCACATTATCAGATTCATCCAATATTTGGAGACTATAGTTTGGTCCGTCCACTATCACCCTATAACGTAGTATATCAGCATTTTTCCTTAATTCTAAGATCTGTGAGTTTGTTACACCATTATACCCATACTTTCGCATCAGATCTTGTATTAGTAGCTCTGCTGTTGACAGCTCTCCTTCACAGATAAAATCATCCCCGACAGTTTCATTCGTGCGATTCTGCTCATCCTTACCAAACATTCGTTGGGTCTCATTATAGTAATATTGTTTCTCATAGTCCGCCACCCAAGCCTTTGCTTTTGATAGGTCTACACCTTTTTCTGCGAGGAGAGAATAAAAGCATTTGACATCGTTTGGTGTAAATTCTGAGAATTTACAAGTACTATTCATATATGTATTCCCAGCATATCGCTGTATATCCCAGGCATTGCTGTTTACATTCTTAGTATAAACATCCGCTAATCCGCACCAATGCCCCAGCTCATGAACAAAAGCACTATATAGACTGTAAGATTTTTGGGTAGGATTTAAATAAATTTTTCCCTCATTTTCTACTATTTTAGATGTCACAAGAGACATAATATCAATATTAGGAAATATTACAGCAACAGCCCCTTCATGTTGCTCAGTAAAAAAAGATATTTTAGATTTTGAGCCAACCTTATCATAAGTAGCTTTGTCTACCACTTGATATCTATATTTATCATTTATCTGACCAATAATACCAAAGACATAATCCAATGCTTGAATAGCTTTATCTCTCTGCACTGAGGTATAGGCATCGTCAATATAGACATACACCGGCTCATCTCCATTATGCTTTGGTCTACAATACATACCTCCTACTTTAGCAGTATATCGAAGATCGCAATCTAAAGCCTGTGCTACCGCCTCGACCTGCTTTGTCGGAGCATAGTCGGCGTATTGTATATTTTTGTAGCTTACTGTGCCTACTACTGCTATCGCTAGAGATGCAATAAATGTAGCAGTGATCTTTAAATCTTTTTTTATTTTCTTAATTATAGCACTTCTCATATATTTATTATATCATATTTTTTATTTTTTACAAAGTGTTTGATTGACTTTCACTTGCTTTATCACATTATTTAGCTTGTATTTTAAAGTGTATGGTATCATAAACTTATTTTGTTTTATTGTTAGCTTGCCATTTTTAAAATCTATATTCATAACTTCACGGACAAATCGAATATATCTCTTAAGAATCATTGATTGATTGACATCAAATAAATGATCTATCATATCCTGTAAAGCTTGTTGTCGCTTATCTCGTATATCTATTTTGTCTGACTCTATATCTAGATTGAAATATCGATAGATACTTTTGCAAGAAAATAATATTTTCACTCTACCTAATGCTTTAAAATAAATATATCCTTCATCTACTTTTACTTTATCTACATTTAAGAGTGTGATCATCTTTTTATTTTGTCTTAAATACACACGGTTTTCCACCTGCATTACCTTTGTATTTTCGGCTTTTATACGATGGGTTGATTTTGAATAAAAAGATATGCCGTCTCGCCTTAACTTCAATGACGGATATGGCTGGTATCTTGTCTTCCTCACATTTAGGGCAAATATCACTACAAAGACAGTCATAAAATATGCAAATATCACATAGAGCATGTATTAATATTGACCTTTAGGTAAAAATTTAAAATATGTTTGACAATTTAAATGTAAGAATATAAAATATTATCATGGAGGAAAAATGAAAGCAAAAATAGGTATAAACGGATTCGGAAGAATCGGTAGATTGATCATGCGTGCAAGTGTAGGTCGTGATGATGTGGAAATCGTGGCTGTCAACGACCCATTCCTTACCGCAGAATATGCTTGCTATCTGTACAAATATGACACTGTTCACGGCAAAGCAGATAGCGAATTAAAAGTCAGTGGAAATGGACTAAAATTGAATAGAAAACAAGTAGCTTTTTTCGCTGAAAAAGAGCCAGAAAATATCGACTGGGGTTCAGTAGGAGCAGATTATGTCATCGACTGTACTGGTAAGTTTACTCGAGCAGACGACGCTATGCGCCATCTACAGGGAGGAGCCAAAAAAGTCATCATCAGCGCTCCTGGTAAGGAATGCCCTACTTTCGTAATGGGCGTAAATGAAGACCAGTACGACCCTAGCATGACAGTAGTGTCTAACGCTAGCTGTACTACAAACTGTCTAGCTCCATTAGTAAAAGTAATAGATGATGTATATGGTATAGAAGAAGGTCTCATGAGCACTATCCACTCCACTACAGCTACTCAGCTTACTGTGGACGGTATATCCAAAAAAGATTGGCGTGGTGGTCGTGCTGCTAGTGCAAATATTATCCCTAGCTCTACTGGCGCCGCAAAAGCTGTGGGCGAAGTGCTACCTCATCTAAAAGGCAAACTCACTGGTATGAGCTTTAGAGTGCCCACTATTAATGTCAGTGTAGTAGACTTTACGGTCAAGCTAAAGAAAGCTACCACATATGAGCATATCTGCAAGACTATCAAAAAGTACAGCAAGGATATCATTCCAAATGTATTGGGATATACTGATGAGCCTGTAGTATCATCAGACTTTATCGGAGATAGCCATACTTGTATCTTCGATGAGAAAGCAGGTATCATGATAAGCCCTACATTTGTAAAATTGGTCGCTTGGTATGACAATGAGTGGGGTTATTCAAATAAATGTCTCGACCTAGCTAGCGTAATGTGCAAAAAGGACAATAAAAAGAAATAACTACAAACAAAAAACGGGATTTGATCCCGTTTTTTATATACCACTATAATTTTTAAGCAAGCCTTTAAAGATAATATTTTTATTGTCTAACTTGAGGAAATCTATAGGCCTGATAATCTTTGGTAAATCATCTGAATTTTGTATATTAAACCCTGCCAAACATGCCCTGACAAACTGAGAACAATAAAATTTTTTCCTAGCTTCGTGATTTTTCTTGAAATACGCACATATCACACCGAAATAATTGTATTTAAATTCCGTCTTGTGTCGCACAAAGTAATCGATGAAATATTTTATATTATAATACTCTTCTTCTTTGACTTTTATCTCTAAAACCAGAGCTTTAGTATCACCAAAGCGCTTGAATATTCCAGAATCTTTACCCTCTTCGATAAATCCTCCAGTGAATGGATTGTATAAATTTCTTCTTCCGAAAGAATACATTTTGTCCAATGTCGGAGACAAAGAAATAGACACATGATTGTACTCATCATGAGTAAAGAACTTCAACATCTTTGAGATAAAAGTACCTGGCTGACTAAGTACTAAGTATACACTCCTCTCCATCACTATATCCTATGCTCTAGCCTTATCCATTTATGTATATTTGTATTATATCATGAAATCACCCCTTTGACAACCAAATAATATGAGAATTTCCTTAAAACTTAATAAATAAAAAATATTAAAAATTTTTATTTAATTCACTTGTCAAAAGCAAAATTTTATGTTATACTAAAAAAGTATTTGAATATGCGGAGTTGGCTGAGCGGTCGAAAGCGGCGGTCTTGAAAACCGTTGATGTTAACAGCATCCTGGGGTTCGAATCCCTAACTCCGCGCCACAAGGGAACTGTACGCACACCATAAACATTAATGGGTGCGTATTTTTCTTTTTATATGAATGCTTTGGAATGGTCTTTCCTTTTTCAAAATAAACTTGTATAAATTTTTTAAAACCAATAGCAAATTATATAGGTTTGTGTTATAATGAAAATATTGGAGAATATGTATGGAAAAACTTACTATCAGCGACTGCAATCAATATCTAGAAGAAGGGTTTTTAACAAAATCATTTTTAGAAACAGAACTTGTTATTGATAGGGTATTAAGAGATTATAATAATAAAATAAAAGAAAATCCAAATCATACTAAAATCGATTCTTTAATTAATTGGATTCATCATTGTTTAAATGTAAAACCTCCACAAGAAGAAAAAGATAAAGTAAAATTTCAAAGAACCGCAAAAGAAATTTGGGAAAGTGGTTTTGCATCAGGTTGCACTGATTGGTCAATTGTTTTTTCTACTTTGGCAAGGCAGGTAGGAATTCCAACAACTTTTCTACACACCGCAGAATTTAATTGGATAAAAAATTTACAAAATAAAGTAAAACAACCAATTCATATAGGACATTCTTTTTGTGAATGTTTTTACGATGGTAAATGGATTTTAGTTGACCCTACTTTTAGAAAAATTGAATTTGAATATGATATTAATAAACTTACATTGTCTTATCAAGTATCAAATAGCAAAATATATATTCCATATTATCGAGGATTAGATTTAGGTAAAAAGCAAACAATAAGAGAACACAACAACGAAATGGATAAAGAATGTTTTAACTTAATTTTATAAATTATTTTCTGGAATATTAAAATTTTAATTATTAATCTAAAAACGATTTCGGGTGCGTATAAGCACTCTAACTCCGAGCCATAGAAAATCACTCTGCTTAACAGCAGAGTTTTTTTAATCACAAAACTCTTGTATTTTAGATAAAAATGTGCTAATATCTAAGAATAAAAAGAGGTAATTATGATTACGCAAGATTTGCAAAAATTATTGAATATTGCATTTAAAAATGCAGGGTATGAGTGCGAATGCACTGTGATAGAATCAAATCGTCCAGAGCTTTGCGACTATCAGTGTGACGATGCTTTCAAATTAGCTAAAACGTATCGCACCAGTCCTATGAACATCGCCAATGCCGTGATAGCTGAGCTAGACAAAATGACCGATGTAGGTGAATACTTTACTCGCTTTGAATTTGTCACCCCTGGCTTTATCAATCTTACACTAAGTGACTCATTTATAAATAAGTGTCTCGTAGATATCGACTCTAGTGAAAACTTTGGTCTCAAAACTGACGCTCCTAAGACATACTTCTTAGATTACGGTGGTCCGAATATCGCCAAACCTCTACATGTAGGACACTTGAGAAGTGCTATCGTAGGCGAATCTGTCAAAAGAATCTTAACTTTCGCTGGACACAAGACCATCAGCGACGTACATTTGGGTGATTATGGATTACAAATCGGTCAAGTCATATACGGACTAAAAGAAAAAAATATCTCTATCGATGAAATTTCTTTAGAAGTACTAGAAAAGTTATATCCAGAAATGAGTGCTAGATGTAAAGAAGATGAAGAGTTAAAAGAAAAGTGTGCGACTATTACAAAAGACCTGCAAGAAGGTAATGAAGAATATGCAAAATACTGGAAAGTGATATGCGAAATATCTGGTAATGATATCAAAAGATTATACAAATATCTAGATGTGAGCTTTGATATGTGGGAAGGAGAAAGCGGTGCTTACAAGTACTTACCTACCTTATTTGAAAAATATAAAGCCGAAAACAAACTATTACAAAGCCAAGGAGCATATGTAATACCTGTAGCAAAAGAGACAGATACTACTGAGATACCACCATTGATTTTTAGAAAAAGTAATGGTGCATATCTATACGGCTCTACAGATATAGCCACAGTGTATGAAAGAAGAGAAAACTTTGATATCGACCACTTCTTGTACTTTACAGATCTAAGACAAGGTCTACACTTTGAGCAAGTGTTCCGCTCTTGTGAAATATTAGGACTAGGAAAGCGTGAAGATTTTACCCACTGCCCTTTCGGTACTGTAAACGGCACTGATGGTAAACCTTTTAAAACTCGCGCTGGAGACAATCCAAAGTTAGATAGCTTATTCAATCAAGTAAAAGAGACTTTGATAGCAAACAAAGAAGGTTTGGAAGACTCAAAGCCTGAAGATCTAGATATATTGGTCAACGCTATTATCAAGTTTGCAGACTTCCAAAACAATCGTGAAAGAGACTATATCTTTGACATCGAAAAATTTAGTAAAATATCAGGAAAGACTGGTCCGTATATACTATACACTTACTTGCGATTGAATAAAATATTGGAGAGCGAAAATCTAGACAACCTCAAGCTAAATAATCTAGCTAAAACAAAGACAGATAGAGACCTAAGACTATCTCTACTAAGTATCTACAAGTATTTCAACAAAGCATTGGAAGAAAAAATGCCTAGCTACATATGTGAATATATCTACAATGTATGTAATTTCGCCAATAGTTTCTATGAAAATAACCGTATCAGGAGTGAAGAAAATCTAGAAGTGAAAAATGATTGGTTATATCTAATCAGTATCACCACAAAAATATTAAAGAATATGCTAAAAGTACTGATAATAGATATACCTAGCGTAATGTAAAAAATGACCGTTTTAACGGTCTTTTTAATTCTCGTTAAAAGAGAATTTGTAAATTTCGTCTATTTTGAGTAGAAAAGTAAAAATCATTTGCCATTAATCTTAGAATATGATATAATTTTGAATATAAAAGATAAAATCTTTTTGAAAAACGGGTAAGAAAATGGAAAATATCAATAAAGTAATAGGTAAAAATTTATCAATATTACGAAAACGAAATAAATTAACTCAAATGGAACTAGCTGAAAAGTTTAACTACTCAGATAAAAGTATATCAAAATGGGAGACCGGAGAATCTCTGCCTAGTATAGAGGTACTATACGAGTTAGCTTCATTTTACAATGTGACTCTAGATGACCTCACACATGAAGATGTAGAGTTTACCACTCCAGCAAAACCTAAGAGTGACAAACCTCCAAAAATGTTCCCTACTAGCCTGATCGTCACTTTGCTTTCAGTATGTGCAGTATGGCTATGTGCTACAGTATTGTTTGTATTATTAAAGATATTAGCACATATTAATTATTATATGGCATTTTTGTGGGCATTACCGCTCAGCTGTATCGTATTGATAGTCTTCAACAGTATATGGGGTCGATTTAGATACTTATTTATAATATTATCTGTGCTAGTATGGAGCTTATTGGCTAGTATTCATATACAATTGTTGTTGGTAGGCATCAATATATGGCCTGTATATATAGTGGGCGCACCTTTACAAATCGCTATCATACTATGGGGAGCTATGGTTAAAAAACCTAGAGGCTACTACAAAGAAAAGAAAGCAAAAGAAGCTCAAGATACAGTATCTCCAGATACAAATATCGAAAATGAAAATACAGAGAAAAAAGAGGATTAATTCCTCTTTTTTACTTTGCTTTATCGTGTGAATGGCAGATTTTTTTGATACGATCAATGGCGCATCGCTTCACCTCATCTATGCCTGCTCGTCCATAAGTGCGAGGACAATATTTATCCGCCTTGCTGTCCATAAATTCACGCACAGCAGAAGTATATGCCAATCTAAAATCTGTGTCCATATTTATCTTACTAATATTGGTCTTATGTGCATTTTCCAATAAATTGTCATTTCCGGCTGATTTTTTTATAAATCCACCATGTTCATTTATACTATCTACATACTTTTGCTCCACAAGAGACGCTCCGTGAAGTACTATAGGAGTATTCGGTATTTCTTTTTCTATTTTCTTTAAAATATCAAATCTAATTTTTGGCTCTCCGATATACTTATTTACTCCATGATTTGTACCTATAGATACTGCCAAACTATCTACTCCTGTCAGAGAGACAAAGTCTTTTGCTTGCTGAGGATTGGTGAAACGCTCACCATCGGAATAAAGTCCATCATCGTTCGCTATTGCCAATATTCCAAGCTCACCTTCCACCGATACTCCTCGCGCATGAGCATAATCTACCACTTTTTTAGTGAGTTTTACATTTTCTTTGTATGGCAAAGTCGAACCATCTATCATCACACTATCAAAGCCGAGCTTGATGACTCGCTTGATTATATCCATGTTTGCTCCATGGTCAAGATGAACAGATATAGGTAATTTCATTTTCCTAAATCCAGCAATAAGACCACACATGATATCATCGCCAAAATAATTTAGTGCACTTTCACTGACTTGTAAAATCACGGGACTCTTGGTCTCGATACACGCATCTAGTATTCCTCTCAATATTTCAAAATTTGCAAAATTGAATGCTGGTACGATATAATTATTTTTCATAGCATCTCTCAACATCTTCACTTGTTTCATCTTGCACCTCTATATTTTTATTTTATCACAAATAATTAAAATCAACAAAGAATTTATCGAGATTTAAGATTTTTATGTCAAAATGTTTTTATTTTACGACAAAAACGTGTATAATACTCTATATGAAAGTTATATTTGTAGTGGATAGCATCACTGAACTTAACAATAAAATCAATCTTCTCCGTAATCGTTTTGGAGATAATATTCTTTTTGTCGTAAAGGCAAATATTTTAAAATTATTTGAAACTTATGGTCACAGAGCTAATGCTATTTATTACAACAATCTTACACGCGTCATTCAAGTACTTTTATCCAAGGCTGACAGCGAAGATACAGTCATATGCTATGCTAGTCTAAACTTTGACAACAATTTGCTAAATAAATTTATCTCAAAGATAGGTGACAAATCTAGAGTAGTCAATCTCATGCCTAGATACAATACTTATGAAAAAGTGTGCAATAGCGCATATAATATCTATGTAAAATCTCTATTTAAAGTAAAAGATAGCATGGCCAGCCCAAAGCTTCAATTTATGCCTGCAGCATTTGTAGATGAGCTATTGGATACACATCTGGGAAATAGGCTATTTGAAATCAACGAAAACTTATGTGTAAATATTTCACTTGAAGATAAAGAAATAAATAACAGCATGAAAGTAAAGACTAATTTATCAAAATTTGGTATTCTCGCACTTATTATAGCACTAGTACTTACTGCAGGATTATTGGCGACCATTGCTTATTGGACAGTAAATTATTTGGTAATATTGATATTTACAGTACTATATATATTAGATATTTTAGTGTGGATAATATTTATGTGTAAGACACGATTTGATCAGCGATTTTTAAAATAAACATGAAAAAACATCAGTTAAATCTGATGTTTTTTTAGTCACAATTATCTTCTGGTAAAAATGTAGATTCTTCACCATGCAATTCCATCATTTTAGAATAAAAAACATTATGATTGAATCTCTTGGTAATCTTATTTATCTTTGCATCTACAATTTCAAAATTCCTATATGGATCATGTAATAATGACAAATATACTTTATAGCTACCTATACCTTTTTCACCAAACTGTGTAAAATGTGCACCTATAATGTTCCTAATCTGTAATTTGGTCTCAATATCCACATCTTTTTTCAATTCAACATCTATATCGTAGTCGTACACAGCATTTACAAAACTACCCTTTTTTAGTATTTCAAATTTATTTGTACCATCATTGCCAAATAGTATACAATCATTATCTAAAATCTCTTTTCTCTCAATACCATCTTTCATATTAATTACTTTCATATTTACTCCTAGCATGCGCATATTAGCATATCTTCATACCTTTGTCAATAGGGAATAAAAAAATGGTCATCTGACCATTTTAAATTATATCTTTGCTTCTACAGTAGCCACTTTACGACCGCGACCGTCACGCTTGAAACGAACGATACCATCGATAAGTGCAAACAAAGTGTAATCTTTACCACAACCCACATTTGTAGATGGATAAATCTTTGTGCCTCTTTGACGAACTATAATAGAGCCAGCGTGTACAAATTGACCATCACCAGCTTTCACACCAAGACGCTTTGATTCACTATCACGACCATTTTTGGTGCTACCGCCACCTTTCTTGTGCGCAAATAATTGAATATTAATCTTAATCATTTTGCTTCTCCTTTAATTTAATGTATTTTGCGTAACTATCTGCTAAATCCTTAAGACTAATATAAGTAGTCTGCATTAGGATCTGTGCCTTAGACATCTTCACATCGTCTGAGTCTTGCAAATGTATATATAGATGTGGCTCATCTTCATCGATGATAATCTCAGATGATATCTCCACCACTTCTGTAAGACCATTTGCCAATGACTGCAATAATGTAGATACAGCACTGCATATTATGTCAGAGCCTGCATCTGCATAGCCCGAATGACCTTTTGCTTCGATAGTCACAATGTTTTGGTTAATCTTCTCGATAGAAATGTTTATCATATTAACCTATGCTTTCGATTGTAATCTTGGTGTATGGCTGTCTATGACCTTGTTTCTTTCTCTCGTTCTTTTTAGGCTTGTACTTGAAGACTGTAATCTTCTTGTCTTGAACGTGAGCGACTACCTTAGCCATAGCAACTACATCTTTAATCACAGGATTGCCAGCTTTCACTTTAGCACCGTCTACAGTAAGCATCACTGGGAAAGAAACACTATCCCCAACTTCTGCATTCAATCTGTCTACTAATAGTGTAGAGCCCGCTTCTACTTTGTATTGTTTACCTGAAATATTTGCGATTGCGTACATTAGTTACCTCCTATAAAGACTCACTCTAAAGGTATCATAACGATTTAAAACCTTTTCAATGTGGTACTACGCGGGTATTATAGCAAAAAAAGAACTATTTGTCAACCGGTTATCATAAATTATTTTACTTCTTTTAATTTTTGATATAGTGGAAATCGTGTAGCATAATCTATGAGTAAATCCTCGTCTATAAATTTGTCCTCGCTGGCATAGTAAAATATGGTATATTTAGTGCGTTTAATTTGCTTGACTAGAGAAAATAGATCTTCCTCGCCTGTCACTTTAAGCATGATGACTTTGTCAAAAGATTTGTTTTGACTAAACTTGAATATCGACATAGTAGGAACTTTACTTGGCCTACTGGTGAAGAAAAATACGGCAAGTATTAGGAATAATAGATTTATAGATTTTCTACAAGATATAGCAAAAAGCACTGCAAATACGATAGTAAAAGTATATCGAATAACCCCATCTAAAACTCGATAAACTTTGTCGCTATGTATAAGCCCTCGAAAAATCTTGCCACCATCTAGCGGATAAATAGGAAGAAGATTGAAAATAGCTAACCCGATATTTGCGATACAAAATGTATTTAGATACAAAAAACTAATAGGTATCAACCAATAAAGCGCCATACAGATGATGCTTAGCAATATATTAAGTACTGGTCCTGCTACATTGATAGCAAATGCATCTCTATCGTCAATATTTTCTTTGAGCTCTACTGCTAGTCCAAACATATCTAGGCGTATAATTTTTAATGAATAACCTCGCTTTGTAGCCACAAATAAATGTGCCAATTCATGCAATGATAATGCTAAAATATAGTTTATAAGCAAAACAAACTGCCCACATAAAATACACGCAAAACACATTAGAAAAAAGCTAATACCTATTTTTATTTTTTTCATACTTAAATATATTTTCTTATCTATCTAAATATGTATCACTCAGGTAAAGTGCGCATCATCTTCATACGTTCGCCGAGACAACTTAGCTCGATGACGTATTTATCTCCATCTAGATCAATACTGACATCTATGTCTTCAAAATCCACCTCAAAATAATTACTAATCAAGTAATAAAAATCTGACTTGATGATATTGATCAAGTATTTCGGATTATTTTTTTTATCTTTTTGAATAATGGAATTTAATCTATTTTTAAGATTCATTATACGCTCCTTTTTAGTAGCTTTTTTATCGAGCCAAGTATCCCACGATATTTGTATGTACAGTCAAATAACTTTTTTTCACCAGTAATGATATTGTTTGCCAAGATTTCAAAAGCTCTATTTGATGCGATTTTATTGTTTTTGATATTGTCACTAGTATTAATGATAACCTTATCGTCTTCTGGGATTACTCCGCCGAAATCTATGCCGAGAGTCTTACCTATATCATATACATCAAACATAACCTTGTCTTGTATGAGATCACCTCGTGCTCTATTGATGACAAAGCGTTTGCTGGATATATTGTAGCTCGATAATATCGTCACTACTTTATCAGCATCTCGTATACTAGATAAATGTGGTGTCGTCACCACGATAGCCTCATCTGCACAGCTCACTGCTCGCCTAAATCCGGCATCTATCCCAGCAGGACAATCAATCAATACATAATCAAAAGAATCGTGCAAACTACTGATAATATTTTTTATCTGTGAAATATGTATAGTGAGGTCTTGATTTAGTCCTCCACTGGACAAAACATACAACAGTGGAAAATAGTCGTCTTGTATTAACGCTTCCTTTAATCTACACCTACCATCAATAACATCTATCATGGTATATAAGACTCTATCTTCTAGATTCATCACGACATCAAGATTGTTTAACCCTATATCCATATCTACAAGACATACTCTATAATTTTTACTAGCCAAATGCATACCAAGATTGGCAGTCACAGTGGTCTTACCTACACCACCTTTACCAGAAGTCAATACTATCACTCTCGCCATATTACCTCCTACGCCAATATTAGCAAAAGCATATAAAAAAAGCGAAGAGTAAAGTATACAATTTTTATCTTCGCTATTATTAGACCAAATATACTAAAATTCAATCTTCAAATATTCTTTTTTATTTAGCAATTTACCTGCACCGAGTATCACACTATCCATAGGCTCATCTGGCACTATAATAGGCATATCTAGCTTTTTCTTGGCATACTCGTACAGTCCTGCTATACAGCTAGCTCCTCCAGTAAATATCACTCCTCCATGATATATGTCAGCCACGATGTCTTTAGGTAATTCATCTAATACAAGATTGATTAGCTCAAATATTTTGTCATACACATTTTGTATCGCCACACGTACTTCATTGGCTGTAATATCCTTACGGACAAATTTATTATTCTCGTCTATACCAATATATTCTGTCTTGTAAAGGTCTCTATCATAAAGTGATGCTACCTCATTTTTGACAGCCTCACTAGTCATATCTGAAACTTCTAGATTATGATTATCTTGTATAAATGAAGTGATAGACTTGTCCATATCTGCTCCACCGATGAAATACATTCTACCAAAATCAAAATTATAATCATTCATTACAGAAATATCAGTAATATATTTACCAATATCTACCACCATAATACGAGCATGAGAATCCATATCAAGATTCGCCCTAGCGCACACACCATTTTGCACGAAAGTTATTCTATTTACACCACTTTGATGCAATACTTTTTTGAGAAGCTTGAGCTGTTTTTCGTTTAGCGCACAAGGCACTGCAACCATCATATCCAAGTGAGTAAGTAAAAATTTGTCTTGTATCACATTTTTGATAATCTCACTCATCAAAATAGTAGCCATTTTTTCATTTACTATCTCACTATTTTCTATGGGCTGATACACTGTGACATTACTTGACTTGGAGTGAAATAATTTCTCCGCTTGCTTGCCTGTAGCTTTTACTTTGATATTTTTTCCATTTTCGGTCACAGCGAGATACGCAGGCTCTTTGGCAATTATACCAAAGCCTTTGCGATAAATGATGATCTCGTTGCTACCAAACTTGATGGCAAGATTTATACTAAACATATTTCCCCCTAAAATTATATTTTGTATTATTCACCATGATTATAAAATCTGTAAATTTTTACCGTATACTTTCTTGAAATCTCCAGCTATAGACATAGCTTGACTAATCTCCAATGTAGCATCTCTCTCCACCTCTGTCTTGAGGATAACCGTGTCTCCCAATACATCACAAGCTACATCTTTGATGGAATTTGAATTTGTGATATTCATCAAAGTAGCCATTTTAATAAGGATAGCCAATTTCTTGACAGCGTCCATATCTTCATCTGTCACTAAGTCTTTGTATCTCACCCACTCAGAAAGACTAAAATCATCTACATTTTGACTACTAGCTACAAACGCAGCTAACACGATATCTCTATGTGAAGCACCGTAAATATTGCTATAAAGTATGACTGGGAAATTGTTTTTCTGATAGTTTTCAAATGAAATAATCTTACCAGACATACACATACTAGCAGCTATCCTCAATACCCTCACATAAGGACGTGTAAGCTTGTGCAATACTTTCAATTGCTTGTACAAAATGACAGCTAGAGCATAATTATTATCAGCATTTACATTGGTAGGATAAAATTCGTTGATGGCACTCAAAGAATATCCCAATATATCTAGCAAAGGTTTTTCTCCTGTCTGACCTAATAGATTTTTAGCCACTATGCCATACATTTCACCATTTGTAGACACCTTTACACTAGTACGTACACATTCATTGTACAACACTTTAGCCACAGCCATACCGATAGCTATCACATCAGCACGCTTGTCAGAGATGCCTTTCAATTTCTTGGCTTTATCTAAATCAAGACCGCGAATCAAATTGTATACATTTTGGAAGCTCTCAGTAGTAATCTCATAATTATGTGCGACGTCCAATGGATAACGAGATGATTTTCTAGACAATCTACCCAATGCCTCAAATACTTCTCCCACACCGATAAACTCACTGTCTTCCTCAAATGAATATAACCAATCGAGCTTCTTAAACTCAGCAGTCATAATCTCTACCACCTTATCCATCCTGTCAGACATAGATTTATCATTGACTCTATCCAATAGATTGACAGTACCAAAAGGAAGCGAAATGCTATTTGTGATCACTCTACGGTTAAACTTGATAATCTCAGTAGAATAGTCACCAATCTGTACTATCAATCCCCTAGTCATAGAGAAAGAATACATGATAGCATTGTGCAATGCTGATACTTGCTCTTCCTGTGTAAGTACTCTAAAGTATAAAGATACTGTCTTATATACTTCATCTAAAAATGCTATCTGATTCCTAGCTTGTGCGATTACTGGACTAGCATAGCAAATATGATTTTCTATCTTTGCCCCATCTACTATCTTCCTAAAATTCTTCAAAACAGCGATAGTCTCTTGGATACGAGCTGGCTTGATATATCCATCTCTCTCCATGTCTTGAGTGAGTTTTACTGGCTCGACAATCTGTTGCTCTGCACAAAAATATCCGCTAGCAGTGTACTTGTAGATAGTCAATTTGATATCATGTACACCCAACTCAAATACTGCTAATTTGTTCATTATACTCTCCTTTAAATTCACATTACTTTTAACACTTATTTTGAATATAGTCAATACCTTTTTGAAAAATTTTTTAAGATTTTTTCAAATATTTTTTATAGTCAAAAACCATAGTAAAATACCCGTATTTTGATAGGAAAATCATTATGTTTTTATAAAAAATTTATAAATTTCATAATTTTAGTAAAAATTATAGGATTTTTTATGATTTTTTCATACTATTTTGTGATTTTTATATAAAAAAGAAAATGATTAGTTTATCATCTTCTCTATAGTCGGCTCAAAAATTTTGAAGATAGAATTGTCATACGCTGGTGCGACTCTAAACTTCATATTTTCTTTTGTAGTAGGATGGGTAAAGGTAAGCTCATATGCCCATAATGCAAGATTACCAGAATGGTCCTTGTCGCCATACTTGAAATCTGCATAGATAGGATTATTTAGCTGAGATGACATCTGCACTCTAATCTGATGACTCCTACCTGTGATAAGGTCTACCTCTACTAATGTGTATTTATTTTTGGTCTCGATGACTTCATACTCAAGGATTGCTTCTTTAGCACCTAATTCCAATTTTGGCGCAATGTGCACAGTGTTCGTCTTTTCGTCTTTTTTGAGATAGGTGGTAAGACGATTTTGTATTAGCTGTGGTCTACCATTGATTACACACAAATACTTCTTTTTGAGCTGTTTGTCCTTCAATTGTTTTGACAATCTACTAGCTGCTTTGCTAGTCTTGGCAAATACCATAACACCGCCAGTCGGTCTATCCAATCTATGTACAAGGCCTAGAAAAACATTACCTGTTTTTTTGTCACGTTCTTTGATAAAATCTTTGATAATAGTAAGCATATCGATATCTTTGCTCTCATCTTCTTGCACAGAAATATTGTGCGGCTTGATAACCACTATGATATGATTGTCTTCGTATATAATATTTGGTTCTATATTCATAATTTTCCTTATTTAAATATTTTTATCGCACTACAACCACAAGGTAAGACTATACCTTCTTCCTCAGTAGGCAATCCGACTTCATAGCTCTCATTCTTGCCACCTCGGATAGTAGCGTTTAGTATATTTTCCATGACACTCGCTTGCAAGCCTGTAGTATAACTATTGATCAACACAAAAAGTGGATCATCACTCAATACTTTGCCACACAAACGTACAAAATCAAAGATATTTTCCTCTATCTTCCATGTCTCACCTTTTGGACCTCTGCCAAAAGACGGTGGATCCATAATAATGGCATCGTATTTGTTTCCTCTTCTGATCTCTCGCTCTACAAACTTTTGGCAATCTTCCAAGATATATCTGATATAATCTATACCATTTAGTTTTGCATTGATTTTCGCTATATCGATCATACTCTTAGCCGCATCTACATGAGTGACTTTTGCTCCAGCCAAAGCACACATCACACTCGCTCCGCCAGTATATGCAAATAAATTTAGCACCTTGATCTCTCGTTTCTCTTTTTTGATAAGGTCTGTCATGATATCCCAATTGACTGCCTGCTCTGGAAATAAGCAAATATGTTTGAAACTCATAGGCTCGATATGAAACTTGACACCTTTTCTTTCTACGACGAAAGATTTTGGCATCTTAGGATTTAGCTTCCACTCTCCAGACTTGTTTTCCTTTCTCTTGTAGTAAGCATCTACATTTGTAGATAGATTTTTATCTGTATGCCATATTACCTGAGGATCAGGTCGTAAAAAAGTATATCCACCGATACGCTCAAGTTTTTCGCCATTTGCGGTAGATAATACTGTATAATCTTTCCATAATTTAGCTATTTTCATTAATACACGTCCAAAATTTTCTTCATGTCTATTATATCAGCAGATGATATAATTTTCAAGGGTTTTCCCGTATCTTTTCCATCTTTTGTGATGAGTATTATCAATAGCTTTCTATTATTTTCAAAGAAATTCATAGCAGAATCAATGCTCAAAGACTCATCAGCTAGTATAAAATAATAGTCTTCACCCATCTCTCCAATAATTTCTCCCACTGTCGTATTTGTGATATATTCTTGGATATTGGCACCGATACTTATCTTTTGACCCAATACTGTGATGAGCTTTCTGCCATTTAATATACCTACAAGTCTATCTCCATCATAAGTAGGCAGATTTGAATATCCTGTCCTATAAATAAGCTCTATAGCAGAAGATATGCTCATATGTGCATCTATGGTGATGACTTCTTTATTACCTACCATATCTACAGCAAGTGGTGGCTCAGATATCAGCTCTGCTAAGCGCTCTATCTTCTCCACTATATCATCATGAGGCTCCGCGATGATGTATTTATGATTACCTTGATGAATGATAGCATTTCTTAGCCTACCATAGTCTATCAAATCTTCTTCATATTTTCTCACTACAGAATTTAACACCACGCTACGTCTCACCACATCACTAAATGACATACTACGCTTGAAATCATATATAGTCCTAAGACTATAATCAATATTGTTATACGCCGTAATAAATCTCTCAGCATTTGATTTTTTCATAAATTTCTCCGCTTATATTATATCATATGAAAGCAAATTTTCAAATTCTTTTTTTATTTATCATCAAAATTTTTGATATTTCTTATCAAAGTTTTTGATATTTCTTATCAATTTTTTTTAAAAAGACTTGTATTTTTTATACTTTTACTATATAATATTATTGAGTTGTGCTAGGCGGGGAGCTAGTGGTGCCCTGTACTCACAATCCACTACAGTGAGGCCGAACGGCAAACTGAGGGGCAAATTTGGTTGTGTTGAGTAGTCTCAATGCACGTTGAAATCAAGGTCTTATACAATATTGCCCTACGAACCATGTCAGGACCGGAAGGTAGCAGCATTAAGAAGGATACAGTATGTGCTATAGGGTTGCTTTGGTGGAGTACATCGTGATTATGCCAGCAGTCAATTTGTTTCGAATTTGACCAGTGCAACTTACCACTTACATGAAAAAAACATGATTTTATCATGTTTTTTTTATTTATAAATCTGTACCAAACATTCCATAAAATCCGCTTAGATTAGCCTCATTTCCTTTTCTATCTATTCTAATCAAACCATTGTTTATGCCCACGACAGTAATATCAGAATTACCAAATGGACTAGTAGAATCGTATTTACACTCGATCACTTCTTTACCAGTGGTATCTATATATCCCCAAAGAGCTTTACCATCAGTCCATTTGCTCACCTCTGCTAGACCACCACTAAAATCTCTAACTTTGTCGTATATAAAATCACAAATCACTTTACCACTTTTATCTATAAAAGCCCATTTGCCGTCTTTCATTACACCTGCAAAACCCTCGTGAAATGCTCTACTATCACTATATTGAGGTTTAACTATTTCTTCACCTTTGTCATTAGTAAATCCCCATTGTTGCTTATCAAATACTCGAAACATTCCATCACTTACTTCTGCTACACCGTCATACTTCTTATTAAGCTTGTTTCTTATTTCACTCATATCTCCCCCGTACTCTAATATATTTTACACATTTATTTTAAATTGTCAACAGCAGAGCCTCTAATCCTCTGTATATTCCTCTTTGATAATTGTAAATTTTTGTGCGTGTTTTTTGACCAATGCCCGTATAAAGATCACAGACATCACAATGATAGGAATAGCTAATATAGATATATATACAAGATTCGTTACACCATAGCTATCATGTAATACTCCTAATAATAATGCATATAATCCACTAAACAATGCATATCCCATATATTCCACAGTCGTACGTATAGCATATGCACGTTCTAGATTTCTATGAGGCATACAGACTTGCATATAATTATTTACAAATATTTGTGTCGGTATACGTAGCGAGCCTTGGACACAGCTGAGTATGACAATGATGACTATAGACCAAATCGCTGTCGGATTGACAATATATGTGATACCGCATATTAAGAAAGTAATCAGTATCAAAGAATTGATAATCAAAAGACTTCTAACACCAAATTTTAGATTAAACTTAAATTGATATTTACTAGAAATAGCTATAGATATCCTGCTCAGAGCATAAAGATAACCAAATATCCATACAGGCAACACTCCTAGATCTGTCATTTGCTGTAGATATATCTTATAGTTTGAGCTAGCTATAGATAACGCTCCTCTAATGAAGAACATATATATCAATAAAACTATAAAAAATCCAGAGAAAGCTATCTTAAAATATGAATCAGGCTTTTTAGATTTATGAGGCTTTTGTGTAGCGTCTTGCGCTGTGGAAGCTATCTCAACATTTCTATCTTGATATTTAGACGGTTCTTTTAAAAACAACATCAATATTTCTGCCAAAACTACTGCTCCAAAAGATATCCAATATGCAGCATAGGCGTTCCAATTATAAATATAAGTAATAGCTATAGCACCTATGCATTCTACTATATACACAAGACTCATACCTTTGCCATATACTCGCTCATAGTCTTTATCTTTCTTGAGCACAGACAACGACTCTGTCAAAAACAAATTTGCTTTTACACCATTGATCACATAACCCAATGCCAAAAATATCTGAGCCACCATAAATGAGATATAGTGAGTACCAAAGATACAAAGCAATAAATATATACCATAGCACATCACACCTATCCGCGTAGCGAGGACTTTCTTGACATTTTGCATCAGCCTCTGCACTGGTATACACATCAAAGCACCTGCAAACATCAATATTGAATCAAGAGACACAATCTGAGTATATGATAGTCCTTTTTGAGTGGAGAAAAACATTGTAGAAATAGTCCACACAAAAATCACATCCCACGTGAGTGCGAGATAAAACGGAGCTAATTTAATATTACGATTCATATAGTGAATCTTTCTTTCTTCGTTAGTCATTTATATAATAATATAACAAAAATTAAAAAATCTCAAACCTTTTTATTAATATTAGTTTGAAATTTTTTATTTATTTTTTAGTATTTTATTTATTATTTGTATTTAATTTCACTTATTTTTTTAATAAATTATAAAAATTTTAAAAAATTAAATTTATTTTATTTTTTATATTATATTTATTTTGCTTCATACAAAGTCTTACCTTCTGATACTTCTACCAAAAGTGGAACTTTTAAATCAACCACTGACTCCATTTCTTCTTTTAATATTCGTTTTACTATATCACTTTCTCCTGGATAACAATCTACTACCAATTCGTCGTGGATTTGTATTACCAATTTACTCTTTAGGTTATTCTCTTTCATACGTTGATACACTTTTTTCATAGCTATCTTAATGATGTCACTAGCACTACCTTGCAAAGGCATATTTTTAGCTACACGCTCGGCAAAGCTGCGTACTGTATGATTGCCAGAATTGATATCGTTTAGATGACGGATCCTGCCCATCATCGTGACTGCGTAGCCTTTTTCTCTAGCGCTAGCGATGAGCTCATCTCCATATTCTTTTACCCTAGGATAAATGGATAAATATTTTTTAATAAATTCGTCAGCTTCTTTCACTGTACTATTTATATTTTGGCTCAATCCATACGCTCCAATACCATAAATAATACCGAAGTTTACTGACTTGGCAACCCTACGCATACTACTATCTACAAAATCTATCGGCAAATTAAATATCTTGCTTGCTGTAGCAGTGTGGATATCTTTACCTGAGAGATAATCGTTTATCATATTTTCATCTTGGCTAAAGTTTGCCATTAAGCGAAGCTCTATCTGATTGTAGTCAGCACTGATAATTGTGCCATTTTCAAAAGAGCTAGAAAACATCTTTCTCAATACTCTTCCCTCATCATCTCGGATAGGTAGATTTTGAAGATTTGGCTCACGACTAGAAAGTCTACCTGTAGATGTGGTCCTCTGCATGAATGTCGTGTGAATCTTGCCATCATCTGACACATAAGCCAACATTCCGTCTAGATAAGTACTGATGAGCTTGGCGATTTTTCTATATCTGATGATATAATTTACTATTTCATGTTTGTCAGCTATAGCATTCAATACTTCTATAGATGTGCCCGCTTTACCTTTGTACTCGATTTTTAATTTGTCAAATAAGATACTTTGTAATTGTTTTGGACTATTGATATTAAATTCTTCACCAGCAAGAGTGTAAATTTTGTCCACTATAGCATCGAGCTCTTCATGATAACTTTTGCTCAAAGTCTTGATCTGCTCTGCGTCTATCTTGATACCAAACTTTTCCATATCGTACAAAACTTCTACTAAAGGTAATTCTATCTCACTATAGAGCTTTAATTGTAAACTCTTGATAAGCTTGTTGACATATATTTCTTTTAGTCTAAAGAGAGGATTAGCTCGTGCTGTAGTCGTGATTTCATTGAGCTTTAGTGCATCATCTAGAGTAATCTCTGCGTCTAATTCATTAGCAATATAAATAGCAAGCGATACATCAAAATAATTATTTATCTTTATACCAAAATTTCCTAAATCATGCATTAGAGTCTTGCAATCAAAACAAATCTTTTGAGCTTCTCCTGCAAAAAGATCAATGATTTTATCGATATTTTTATTAAATATTTCGCCACTAGTGTATAAGATATACTCTTTATCATTTTTAGCAAGGTGAAGAGACATCTGATCAGCATAGACCGCAAAAGAATCTTTCATCTCAGACAACATATTGTCCAAGGTCTCGATATTGTCAATCTCTATAATATCAGTAATGAGATTTTCTGTCTCTATTTTATCTAAGGTATCCATACCCTTTCTAAACAAATCTTTACGGTTTAGCATCGACTTGAATCCCAAGTCTTGCATTATAGCATAAGTTTCACGATTGAACGGCAGACTATACTCACAATCTTTTAGCTCAAATGGCAAATCCACGTCTAACTTGATAGTAGCAAGCTTATGAGATAAATAAGCCATATCTTTATGCTCTATCAATTTGTTTTTATACTTATTTGGCACAGTATCAATGTTGGCGTAAATATTATCTAGACTACCATACTGCTCTATGAGTGCATTAGCACCTATCTTACCTATTCCCATGACTCCAGGAATATTGTCAGAGCTATCACCCATGATAGACTTTAACTCTATCACTTGATAAGGCTTCAAGCCAAATTCACTCATGAGCACTGCTTCATCTACTTTCAACACATCTGAGATACCTTTCCTAGTGAGCCATACTGTGGTGTGGTCGTTGACTAGCTGTAAAAGATCTTTATCGCCAGATATGAGAATAAACTCTGCGTTAAATTTCCTAGTAAGGCTACCCACAATGTCGTCCGCTTCAATTTCTTTTAGCTCCATAGTCTGGATACCCATAGCTTTGAGTAGCTCTTTTAGGTCAAAAAGCTGCGATGCCAAATCCTCCGGCATCTTATCTCTAGTGCCCTTATATTCTGCATACATATCATGCCTAAAAGTATGCTTACCCGCATCAAACACACACACTAAATATTTTGGCTTCTCACTCAGTATCATGCTAAGCATCATATTTGTGAAGCCATAAGTAGCATTGCACGGCTTACCTGACAAGCTCTTTAGCATCGGTAATCCATAATACGCTCTATTTATCAAACTATTTCCGTCTATGATTACAAATTTTTCCATGAGGTTATTATACCACAAATACACAAAAACTGCAAATAAAAAAACAATCAGCTAAAACGATTCAAATTTTGACCCAATTTGTAAGTAAGACGGAAGAAAAACTTTATAAAATGAAAAACACTCAAACAAAAGTTAGAGTTCGGGTGTTTTTTATTTGATTTCTGTTATATTATCAAAAAATAAGACACTTTTAGCTTTCTGTTCCAAATCTCTATAATATGTGTAAGGACCTTTCGCTTGAGCTTGAACTTTTAATCTATATTTCTCAACCTTTTGTCCAGCTTCTTCTTTAATTCTTTGTTGGTTATTTTCTGCATATTCTAAAAGACGTTTTGCATATTTTTCTCCGTGAGCATATAACAACAAATTTATCCATTCTTTTGTAAAGTCTTTGTCAACATAAGTAGTAGAACCACTACCCATAACATTACTTTCATCTCTGTAAGTAATGAACTCAAAGTCGGACACATAAACTTCTAAATTTCTGTCAATTCCATATTTATCATAAAATGCAAGTTCTGTTGTGTTATATCTTCCTGAATAATCAAAGTCTTCAAGTGCTGCACTTCTTTTTTCTCCAGTTTGTCTATCCCAAACATCATATTGCCAATCTAAAGCATACTTTCGCATTAATAAATCTTGTATGTCTTCTAATGTAAAAATTGTTTTCACAATATTCTCCTTAAAATATAAGAATTATAACAAAATTTATAAAAATTTACAATACTTATTTTAAAATCAATATAAAAAAACTAAATCGGGTTCGATTTAGTTTGGTAGTGGTGCCGGTGGTCGGGGTCGAACCGACACGGGCGGTTAAGCCCCCAGGATTTTAAGTCCTGTGCGTCTGCCATTTCGCCACACCGGCAATGATGTCAATACTAATTGACTTTTATAATATAACACAAAAATTTATTTTACGCAAGAGATTTTTTACAATTTTATATTAGAAATTAAAAAAGACTAGCGATTGCTAGTCTTTTTATTATTTTGTATTGATTGTTTTGTATGCTTTATAGTCCAATGTAATAGTCATATCTGCCTGTGTAGTGTAAGTAATGGATATATGATTTGTACTGATAGCCAAACCAAATCCTGTAGCACTCAAGTCAGCCACTACCACACCATCTACAGTGATAGCTGTGATATCTTCACCATTTAATGATATTACGATAGTCTTGCCTTGACTCACTATCGTGATAGTAGCAAGCTCTGCTGTCTTTGATCTCTTTCTCATCGCTGTAAGTGTAGCTTTAGAGCCATATGACTGAGATAAGTTTGTACTATTGTTTAGTCTTGCGTTATTTATCTTGCCAGATTCAACCTCTTGAGGAGCATTAGCCTCGAGCTGTGTCAATGTTTGATATCTACCCTCATTTACTATCACAGCATATGATTTTGGTGTGATCTTGATGACATATTCTGTATCTTTTGTGATACTTAGAGTGGTGTCTATCTTACCTGCATCTTGCAATGCGCCATTTAAGTAAACATTATAATTACCTACACTCTCTGGTGTCACATTGATAGATATCTCTGTGGCATTATCTACATATGTACCTGAAGTATAATTATCTTTGCCTACCTTGATTGAGACATCAGCGTATTGAGTGCCATCTATAGTATAATCAAGCTTATAAATCTTCTTTACATATACACCGAAATCAATAGTCTTATTGACAGGGGTTTCGTTATATCCAATATTTTCTAACAATTCACTAGTGATAATGACCTGAGTGATAGGATTTTTATCAACATCACTAGTTAGATAAAAGTGATCCAATCTCTCATTGTCTGTAGGGTCATTGTCTGCAGTCAATGTAATAGTCTGACCTATATACAATCCAGATAATTCTGTACCAGTATTCAATCCTACATTTAGATTGTACTTACCACTAGTATTAGAAGTATAAAGTGAAGCATTAATATCTATATTTTTAGTGACCACCAACCAATATCTTCCGCCATGATTAGCGGAGTCAAAGGCATTAATCTCCAAGTCTCCTTGTGTATAGGTGGTAGCACCATATTTTTTATAGCCGACATGTGTATATCCTGTAGCTACTGTGACATCTGAGACTGTCACTTTGGCACCGTCTAAAATCCTAGATCCATTTGGTTGCTCGTTGTCGTTTACTTTTATCTTATATGAGAAGTCTGTAGTAAAATCTTCATTACCAGTCTTTTGACTAGAATCAGCCAGCATAAATCCTGCAATAATAAACTCATCACCATTCATTTGCTGAGCATTCACTACTATCTCAATACCTGCATTGTCATAATCTTGTGTAAATATCTCATAATTATATAAATATTTTGATCCTTGTACAGAAGTCGATGCCTGTGCTACCCCATTAATATTGACCATGATATCATACTGATCATCTGCTATGTCAGTATATGACAAAGCCAACACATCACCTATATAACAAGTATCAGTGATACGCCTAGTCACTCCTTGTATACCAAATGCAAAATCACTCAAATAGTTATTTATTTCAGACGCAGTAGCAGCTTCACCATTTATCTGATACACCACTGTAGCTTTCAATGGCTGAGGATTGTATGTGACTACTAGACTATATAAAGTAGTGTCTTCGTTGATAGTGAAAGTAGTGTCTATAACTTCCAACGCATTTAGCGTATCTTCTACTCCGTCAGCTGTAGAAGGGATTACTGAGTATAACACTTGAGAAGTGTTGTACCTGAGAGCATCATGAGTACAAGTCAAAGTGTTGTTTAGTCCCATGTAAGTATAATACTTACCAGTCCATTCACTATAGCTCTCATACGTAGTATTATATATCATTGTAAGAGCATTGTTATTGGCACCATTTAATGTAATCTTCTTGTCACCTGTAGGGTCATCTATATACTTTCCATCATCGTCTATATTTACACCGACATATTCTGCACTCACATCGACTGTATATAATAATCTCACTTCTAGAAGAGTATAGATTATTCTATTTTCTTCTGGCACTATCTCACCACTAGTATAATCAACCATGTAAGATAATTTACCAGTATTCACCTCTATCTCTCGAGATATCTTAGTAGTATCTGTCAATATAAAATCATAGGTCGTATAGAAATTATCTTTTTTAGTGAGCGGATCATACAAGAAATACAATCTACTATTTAATATCGCATATCGAGTATCTTTTGCTCTGATTATATCACCAGCATCATTTAGTACATCATTTTTTGATATATATGTATAAAAATTATAATCTGTAGATACTCCTGCCAATTCATTGATTACCGCACGAAGAGAGCCCTTATTGGTAGGAAGATGAGTAGTGTCATCTTCAGATAATTCAAACACATAAGTAATGATAGAGTCTTCTACTTCCTTTATCTCTTCATCAGTGATACTAGTATTTTCTTTTTTCAAATTATCAATATATGCTATCTTTTCATCTTCGGTCATATAGACATATTCATCGATAAAACCATTGTTTGCACTCACAGTAGAGTCATATACTTTCACTCCATACTTAAAGACATAGTCTTGAGTGTTTATCATGAGTGTTCCCAAGTCAATATTATCAAGTGAATAATTATTTCCACACTGACTGTAGAAATTTTCTCTTAGCCATGTACCATTAAATTGATTTGAAGTGCGTCCCCAAGTGTAATTTTGTATAGGTTTATCGCTATATTTTTGCAATACAATATCATTAAATTTAAATGCATCGTCTTGCAATTCAAATCCCACTGCCGCATTGTACTGTATAGAATAATACTGACCAATATTCATATCCTGTATGGTATATTTAGTCATGGTACCGCTCTTACCTGTAGCAAACTGCACCACGAATGAGCCAGCATTTCCATTATTTAGCTGAACTGTCATATCGTAATCAATATATTCATAGCTAAGCTCTATATCTACTGTCTCATCAGAATCCAATTTTTTAGATTCCAAATCTGTACCTAAAATAGTATATGAATATCCACTTCCATCGAATATATCAGATACATTTGTAGATATAGAAATATCTAAGTACTGATATCCTATCATGCTGTCAAATTTGCCACTCGCCATAGCATCAGAGTCTTGACTTTGGTCATAGATCGTGATAGTAGTATCTGCGTCTACATAAATATATACATTTACAGGATTTGTCAAATCAAAATCTTTAATAGTAGTCTTAGTCAAATCAGCGGTAGAATATTTATATGCTTGCATCTTTTTATTTAACACATCATATATGACTACATATTTTTCCAATACACTATCATCGCTCGGATTTGTCATAGTGACTGTAGCATATCCATATCTACCCGCACTACCCTCAAATAAAGTGCTGATATTTAATGCATAGCCCTTTTTATAATAATATGCTGTCCAGCTGAGAGCACCTGCTGTGCCACCATCAGCTAAGCTCCATGTGGTAGATTTAGTATATCTTTGAGTATCTATCTCCTGTGCATGGTCTCCGTCATTGTACTGAGATGTCGTATAAATATATTGCTTACCACTAACAGTATTTGCCGTATCGTTTATCCAGAATATAAGGTCTGAGCCAGACTTGAGGAATACAGGTAGATTACTATATCTCTCACCATTGACTAGGTATATATAATGCTTACCATCTACATCTGTAAACAATTTATTTAGCATACCAAAGTCATTAGTACCATCATAGTCTATACCTTCTGTATAGCCATCATATATCTCTTTCATCTCAGTCAAATATTCGTCACCAGTACCGTCAAAATCATACCATGATATATAATCATATGCACCAAATGATAAGGTACAAGTGTAATAGTTATTTGAATATGAGCCCACATCTCCAGTGGCAGTGTAATTATTTGCTACCAATGTATTGATACCGCCACCATCACCCATATCTAGATTGATACGATAAATATTGTCCAAGTAGATCCTCTCTACTGTCAATGAATACGTACTCACATTGTGATTGTTTGGATCTATACCTTTATTTGTAAATTCATTATGAGCAAATGTAGTATATGACCATTTAGCTGATTGTGCTATATGCTTTCCCGCGTTGGTCTTAAAGCTAAAGAATGTCTTACCTGTCTTTGTAGGGGTATAAGTGTTGCTTATTACATAATCGTTATCATATTTAAATTCATTAGTATAATTGCCATTTTCTAATTGTAATTTAATTTTTACTGGAGTCCAATCTGGTATCATGAAAATACAATCAGTAGTGATACCGTTGATGAATGTATATTGATCTACAAACTGAGCTAAATCGCCCATATCAAAATTTAACAAGCCAGAATCATTAGATATAGATCTAGATGTATTATTAATATCAAATGTATCACCGTTCAAATACATATAATAATTTTTACCACTGTTATCCGCAAACCATATGGTCCATGATTTGATTTCATATCCATAATAGTAAATATAATAAAAATTATTACTACCTTTGGCATAATTATAAGTATTGTTTTCGCTTCCAAAATCACTTGATTTATAAAAAGCTTTTCCTATATTGTAAGTAAATGGATAATCATAAGTACCTGTACTTGTGTACTGAATAGTGAACGTAGCAGTATCTACAAGTATATCTGTATCATTACTAGCTTTGATACCATTTAATTCCTTATCCCTTCTATTGGTAGCATCACTATGTCTGCTCATTTGCAAGTCATATGCAGTAGACCACATTGCTCGCACTACTGGATTTGTCTGAGACTGAGTAAGTGTACCCCAACCTTTCATATGAGTGATGAAGTATACTGAATCACTAGAAGTAGCACCATCTTGCACTATAAACGACATCTCTCCTATAATGCTTTCATTTGTGTCTTTTTGAGTAAAATTCAATAATGTCACATCTTCCAAGTCTTCATCTGCATCAATATTGATTTGCTCATTGTCAAATGATAATTCACTATTTGTTAATTTAGTTTTATCAATATACCAGCCACCAAATGACTTATCATTATCTGGAGTCTCAGTAATCGCTGTGTAATCCCCTATTGAGAAAGTATGAGAAGTAGATTTTAGTGTATCATCTAGTGAACTGGTCTCGTAATACATATCTAGACCATACTCAATATATGCCCAAGTAGCACACATCGCTAGAGTACCAGTGTAATCAGGATCTAGATCTTCTGGAGTGAGAGAGAATGCACTCTCCTCATCTGTATTTAAATTTTCTCCTCTAATATTATTTGCTAACTTATAAACACCTAATTTCCCATCGACTAATTCTACTTCATATAGGTATGTATATTCTTTCGTACCGTCATCATTTGTATCTGCGTAGCCAAGCTTATAACCAGTGTGCTGGTAGCCACTTTTCATAGTAGTGGTGATGATACCAGCTGTACCGTCCAAAGTAGTATCATCTCTGGTATCAAAATTTATCTTATCAAAATTTGTACTAGAGAACGTAATCTTTGTACCACCAGAGATGGCTGTCATATTTTCTGTATAATCTACAAAGTATTTGTCTGAGCCTAATATTGTAATAGATGTACCTGTCTCACTCATCAAAGATATATTGCTCCAAGATATCTCAGCAGCAGTATCTCCTGTGGTCTCAGCTGTAGTGATATCTAGCGCCTGTACAATATGTTTTTCTTGCTTATCCACAAAAAAGCCACATAACGCTGACATGCAAAAAACAAAACATGATATTAAAATAATCGACAAACCAAATTTTTTATTTATTTTATTCATCGAACCCCCGAAAATCACCTTTTAATATATAATATTAAAATTATTTTACCACAAGCGATATAATTTTACAAATAATTATCATATTATTTCGTAAATTTATTGAGTTTTTTATATTAAAAAATGGGAGCATAAAACTCCCTAAAAAACAAAAACCGAGACACCTGTCTCTTACCAAATCAATCAATAAAAATCACTTCGTTATTTGAAATTTTGAATCTTTTATCTGCTAGTTTTTCTATTTGATTTATATTTTTATCGAAAGGCATGATAGCTAATGTAGTGATAGAGCCTGCATCGAGTCCATCTTTGGTAAGAGATATAATATTTTTTGTAAGATTGAGATCTTCTTTGTCCACACCGGTGAGTGAGAGCACATCATCTATAGCGACTACTACTGATTCACCATTTTCTAGTAGTCTCTTTGCCCTTTCTATAGCTAGTGCCACTATCCTACGCACATGGTCTAAATCATCAGTGATATTAGCCACAAACATCTCCGCATCTTTGAGATTATTTAGATACAATTTATTTTTATCAGCGAGAGACACGTTGACATATATTTTACGCTTTGCTTGACACTGATTTAACATATTGATGATAGTGGTAGTATTGGCATTATTATCTGAACCATAAAGGTAGACATTTTCACCCTTTTTAATGTGTAGTCGAGTAAAAGTGTCACCCACGAAAGACAAGTCCACACTAGGCAAAGAATGCTCAATATCACTATAATCTCGGCGATTATTATCAAACTTCATAGCAGGGACACCATTGATACTCAAGATCTCTTTTACACGAGGCTCTTCAAAAGAATCAATGTGCACTACTACCCTATCACCTGCCTTGATATTATACACCATAAGAGCGTCACTAGGGATAAAATAGCATGTATACTTTAGACCTTCTTGCACCCAAAGTATACCAGAATTGTTATTCACCAGCTCTACGGCGCCAGCTTTATTTATTACATCATTGTACTCAAACTGCGTGTCAACCTCTTGCTTTAGCACAAGTGTAGGACTAATAGGCTGATCAAAATTGAACGAAAAATCATAACCAGAAGATTTCGGTGGACGACCTTGCTTGGTCTTTGCCTCGACTGGCTGTTTTTTACCTAAATAAATATCCATAATCTCTTGAATCAAATGCTCTTTTTTCTTGCTCGTAGGTGAAGATACACCTATATTTCTAGCCATAGCTCTCAATGCATAGATACTGTATTCATTTAAACGTTTTTCCAAATTTGACTCCTTATTTCGACATTTTCTGATAAGATAATATCACAAATTTTAGTCAATGTAAAGGATTTTTGTAAAAAAACATTTGTCGAATTTTTGATTTTTGTAAAAAATTATGTACATTACGATTAGCAATCTAGCTAGAGCGAAGGTTATATCGGGGTCTCCCACAAAGTAGCATGCTTTGAGGGGCTAAAGGAGCAACAGAGCGAAAGGCTTACGATTGCGATTAGCAATCTAGCTAGAGCGAATGTTGCGACTGTGTGACTCCTAAGCTAATCATCAGTGCCACATCTACCATATCCATGATATCCTCATCAAGAGTGGAGATCTTTTCTTGGAGTCTACGTTTGTCTAAAGTACGAATTTGCTCTAGCAATATGACGCTATCCTTAGAAAGTCTTGATCTATCTCTAGGTAGCTCTATATGAGTAGGAAGTTTGGCTTTGCTTAGCTGACTAGTGATAGCTACCACTATGACTGTAGGGCTATACTTATTACCTACATCGTTTTGCACCACCAAAACAGGACGAACTCCACCTTGTTCGCTACCTATCACAGGGCTTAGGTCAGCATAATAGATATCGCCACGATTTACTTCCATCAGTCTCCTTTTAAATGTCTAATAGTCAAATACTCATCATCAATAGCATCAAAGTCTACATTTAAGCCTTCTATTGCACTAAGGTATTCATTATCACTATATGCAGAAATATCAAATTTTGGCATTTTAGGTCTATGCACCGTGCCAATTTTTTTTATATATTCAACATATGCATTGATTTCTTCGTTCATAATATTCTCCCTAAAAAATATAATTAAACCTTAGCTAATTGTTTTTTCAATTTTTCGTAAAATTCTTCCTGCATTTTCTTAAATTCGGCAACAAGAGTATTTATCTCTTCATTTTTAGTCTTAAGATCTTTTTGCGCTTTTATAGTATCCACTATCCCCATAGTAGTACCAGTGATCATCAGCTCTACTATATGTCTAGGAGACTTATCCATCCAAAGCGACATATACAGCATAGCGGTTTGTTTTGCTTTTTTGAAAAAACTATTTTCTTTTACCTCTCCGTCTAGCTTCATAGCCAACACATCACATCTCTCTGCAAATTTCTGATAATATTCAAATTGCTTTGAAAAAAGCTTCCTTAGAGTATCGTCCTCTATCTTTTTCAGAATCTTATCTATAGCTAAAGTACCTACTGTAGCATCTTGATATATTCTATTTAGTAATTCTATATCCTTGTTTTCTTTCTTTTCCATAATTTCCTCCGATAGTAGTTTTTGCTAAACAGCCTGTTTTATGCAAAAGAAAAAAGGATTGTAATTCCAATCCTTATATTATATAAAATTTAATGCGTAACCTACTATCAAGCTAGGGATAACGAGCATGCATATGATAAATAAATTTTCTTTCCAATTTTTGTTTTGTTTGAGTAGAATAATAAGCCCAAGACCTGCATTTACACTAAGTCCTGCCACTAGCGCACCGAATGATAAACCTCCTAATAAGAATAGCTCAGTAAGTGCGACACTAGAAGCACAGTTTGGTATAAGACCGATGAGGATAGCTAGTACTGGCTGAAAAGCTCTACTCTGAGACAAGAACGCTATCAATCTATCCTCGCCCACCCAAATATGAGTGATAAATCCAAACAAAATATTGATAATCAATATAAATGCGCTAATCTTGAGACAGTGCAACAACGGGTGAAGCCAATCAAAAGACTTGGTCTCCACGTTGTGATGACAACAACCTCCATGCACCACAGCCTCACTCTCTTCATGATCATGGTCATGATGCTCATGCTCCTCATGATCGTGTATTTCTTTTTTCTTGAACAATGCCTTATGTAATACTATAGCTAAAAAACCTACCGAGATACCAAGTACTATCTTGACACCTATAAGAGCAAACATCCAACCGATAGATGCTGGGTTGGACAACATAAGAGGGATAGCCTCATCACTAGTAGCAATATACACAGCTATCAACGCTCCCACAGATATTATACCACGACTATATAGATCTGTAGACACTACAGAAAACCCGCACTGAGGTACACAGCCAAGCAACGAACCAAACACAGGACTAGCTTTACCCTTTAGAAACTTACTACTTTGCATCTTGTGAGCACATTTGAACTCAAAGAGCTCGATAAGATAATAGACAATAAAAAGAAGAGGCAATATCTGTGCCGTATGAATAAGTGCTTCTAACGTGACGTGCCAATATTCGTGCATTGCATTCTCCTTTTTTATTCCGTGTTGGATTATACCACAAGAGAATAAAAAAATCAATGCATTTCCAAAATTTTACATTATATTATATAAATCGACAGCAAAAACAAGCTAGCACGCAGCACGCCACATTACACAGCAAAGCAATAGGTATAGTAAGCAAAGTTTTTTTGACCTTTGTAGAAGCAAAATATATACTACTCACATAAAAAATAGTATCGCTACTGCCCATAATGACACTCGCACATTTCCCTATATAGCTATCCACTCCATATGTATCAAAAATCCCTCGCAGGACGACGTAGCCAGCGTTTGAGCTAAACGGACGAATAAGTGTCAATTCACACAATTCTGCAGGTACTCCAATAAACTCAAAAACAGGTGCTAAAAAACGGCAAAGATATGTAGATAAACCACTGTTTCTAAACAGCTCCACCGCCACAAACATTGCTATCATATAAGGCAAAAGCGATGCCATGAGTGGAAGTGCGCCTTTTGCACCTTTGACAAAGCCATTGTATGCATCTACACCTTTTATTAGAGCATAAATCATAACAAAGGCTATCAGCATAGGTATAATCAAATCAACCATGTTTCTTCCTTCTATACTTGATAGCTACGAGTAAAATACCGAGAATAGTAGGCACAAATGTCGCTAGTATAGTCGGCCACAATATACAGCTCGGACTGAGACTACCTGCCATAGCTCTCATACCTATTACTGTAGTAGGTAATAACTGTATGCCTGTGGAGTTTATCACTACCAGCATGATCATGGCACGAGTAGCTCGATCACTTCCCTTGTCCAATCCTCGCATCGCTTTGATACCATATGGTGTCGCTGCACTACCGATACCGATAATATTTGAAGCAATATTGAGACAGATATTTTTTTCTGTCTCAGGATCAGTAGTGCCAAAAATAAATCTCACGGGACGTGATAGGAAATTGGACAATTTATGACTCAGTTTGCAATCATCTAATATCTGCATTATACCCATCCACACAGCGTAAATACCGATAAATTCTATCGCCATAGTGACACCCATTTTCGCTGCATTCATCATAGTAGAAATAATACTAGACGGAGCTGTAAAACACGTCATAATAAGACTAGAAATAATGAGGACTATCCATATCTTACCCATATCATAATCTATGCGAAAATTAGACATATATGATAGCTAGTCCGAAGAAAAAGACATACTCTTCGTATGTCTCTTTTATATTTTTATACAATGTCCAAGAATTTATTATCTTGTGTCTTATAGATAGCGCTGATGATCTCGTCACACTTTTCTTCTCTAGTAGTAGCCTCTGCAAACTGGAAGCTTTCTGCACCGATAGCATAAGCTTGGAAGATAAATGATATACTAGCACTCTGATAGTCATTTCCCATATGTGCTGCCAACATCAATTCGTTTTCTGGTATGACAGCTATGCCTTCTTCATTATCTGCTGTAGGAGCATGTGTACTAGTAGAAGCTAAACAACGAAATTTTTTACCATCATTAGATGTAAACACATAATCTAACCATTCTTTATTATTTGTAGTATCTTCGTATCTTCTATTACCTGGGCTAAGGTAATCTACACCCAAACCCAATACTGGCTCTACATAATCATCTGTGATAGGATATCCCTCTGGAGTGGTCGCCTTTATCTCATACACTACTACAAGATAAATATTAACACTAGATTGATTTCTTACTTTAAGAGGTGTATTTACCAATTTTTGACCAGGTACTACATTTTTATTATTTGAAATCAATATCTCACTCTTTTCACTCTCGCCTGATGAAGAAAACAAACTAATCTTTAGATTAGCCATCAAAATCTTACCTGATACTTTATTTGTCCTGGCACTATAGAAAGCGTACACACCACCAAATACAGCAGTGAGCAACAACAAAATCGCCAAAACAATAATAGCTATTGTCTGTCCTGATATTTTCTTTTTGACCATTTTTACCCCTGTCCAATCTTAATCTATCTCGAAAATCGCCTCAAAATTGATAATATTTGATAATATTCTAAAAAATTCCACATTAATTGTCAAACAAATATTACAAAAAAATGAAAAAATATAATATATATTTTGAAATTAATTTTTTGGAAAGCATTGCATTTTGTCAAATTTTAGTTTATAATACCGTTATGAATAAAGATTTTAGTCAAATGCCTATAGATGTGTTGAATAACAAAATACGAGTGGTTTTGTCTTCTATCGGCATGAGCGAATCTTATATCGGATTTAGCTATATCATGCACATTATCTCATATATGATACGAAATAATGACGACTCTACTTCTACCTATCACCAAGCTATAGAGTACATCAAAGATAGATATCACATCACCTCTAGATCAGTATCTTATGGAGTGAACGGTATGCTCAAAAATTGCCATAGCGAAAAGATAATGAACTTGAGTCAATATAATCTTACAAACAATAGCAACCTCAATAAAATTAGAGTATTAAAAAATTACATAATTTCACTTATGTAATTTTTTCTTTATGCAATGTCTTGTATGATATAATTTTTTACCGCGTACAAAAATTTTTGACAAGTGGGTTTCTCTTCAGATGGAGAAAAGTCACCCAACAAGTTTGACACATTTATTCCCCATGTCTTATCTATGAGACTTCTTATATTCCTCTCGACCGTACACTCCGTCTTACCATATTTGCTAGCTATCTGTGGATATATCTGCCTTGAAAAAGACTTTATTTCCATATCATCATTAATCATAATATCTAAAATATCCACCACATAATAATATCCCAAATATTTTCGATTTATCCCCAGACCATCGAGTCTCTTGATGATAAATCTACATCTATGGATTTTACCAAAATATTTCTTTTCTTTCAATGTCATATACTCGTCCTCTGATGTGTTTTTACCACATTTTTCCAGCCCTGTCAAGTATTTTGTACAAAATTCTTTTATTTTTGTACAAAATACTTTATTTACATTCAAATTTCGACTCAATAGACATAAAAAAGACTTAAGGTAGCCCTTAAGCCTGCACGCAATCAAACATATAAATAAAAAACTCAGGAATTATCCTGAGTGATTTTTGGCGCCCCGAGTAGGGCTCGAACCTACAACCTATCGGTTAACAGCCGAGTGCTCCACCATTGAGCTATCGAGGCATAACAACGAGTATATTATAAAACAAATTTTCCTCGTTGTCAACAGTTTTTAAAAAGTTTTTAAATATTTATTAATTTATAATACAGATTATATCGATTTAATATGCTTAAGAAATTCAATTTCTGTAAAATAGCACTTGCTTCTGACTTGAATAGCGCTATAGTCTCACTATCTACATGGGTAGGGCTGACAAAGTCTGAAAAATTGAAAGTATATACATCTTTGCTAAATAAACCACCAGTATTGGAGTAATATACTACCATATCAGTCTTTTCATCACCTTCGCCGTAGACATAATCAGCTGGTCTAAATAATGAATGTCCTAAATACAAATTTTCATTAAATTGTATTCCTAGTAAATCAAACAATGTAGGCACTATATCGTATGCTGAGCAAAATCTATCTGTTATGGTATATTTCGCGCTAGATGTGTTTATTTCTTTGAGCCCAGGGCTGGAGATTATCAAAGGTATAGTATTTAATTCGATAGACGTAAAATCATCTTCATCAAACCCCTTGAATCTATGAGTAAGACCATCATAATAAGAATAATGATCAGAATAAAGCAACAAAGTAGTCTCATCTGCGATACCGTATTCATCTAACTTACCTAAAATCACACCTATAGCATCATCAAGACCTATCACACCACACTGATAATATACCATTTCTTCCCAAAGACTGCTATCGTTTGGCCTTGTCTCTTTCACATTTAGATACCAGTCACTAAAAGTCGCCTCATTCTCAGCTACAGACAATACCCAATCACCATTTTCATTTTGTACGCAGTCATCTTCGCCATATTTTACATAATAATAATATTTTATAGCATCTCCGTCATGAAGATTGTATTTCTTTTCATACGGACCATGAGAAGATACATTTAGATAGAAAGTATAAAATTTATCAGCATCTTTTGGCACAATATAATCAATAGCATTTTCTACAAATCTACCCTCAGCATCCCAATTGTCAAACTCAAGCTCATCGCCTGAGTAAATACGATTGCCTTCTTTATCTGTCAGATTGTCTTTACCTATCACCCTATCAAAACCTAAATGATGATGCGTCTCTACTCTATCATAAAATCCTATCTCATTTGAATGCACATAAGTCGTAGTATAACCTAAATCTCTCATCACATTTGGCATGGCGTATCCTAATGCTTTTCTATCGTCCGTATCATTTCTTACCACTTCTGTAAGACTCTGCCCTACTGGATAATTTCCTATTATTCCTTGCCCCTCAGACATATTTGTCTTGGATTTTGCAAAGAATGAAGTAGCGATCAGTGAATCATCATTTACTTTATCTACATCACCATATATTAATCCGTAAATATTTGGTGTATACGCTGGAGTAAGATAATCAAGCTCACTACTATACGTACCATCACCAAAACCAAACCACTCCAGTGACTCCATCATGATGACTATGACATTATTTCCATTATCGACACTAAATACAGGACTACTATTTCCCTCTGTACCATAAATATCACCTTTAGTAAAATAGTCCAATGTCGCACGTTCAATAATACTAGTATTGTGCACCATTTGATTGGCAATAATATTTGCAAAATATCCATATGTACCAAACTTTGTATAGCTGCTTTCTTTCAAAAACGAAGTATTCATAAGGAATGTATCACTAGCCATATAATTTGCCTCGGACAAGCTAGCCAGCTTATTGATCTCTTGACGAGTATTGACAAAATAACCTATACTAAAACATTGAAAACTAAGTATAATAATCACATTGAATATAGAAAAATGATAACGTAAATTATTTTTGTCTTTGTTGCAGTATTTTAGTAAAATACCACCAATAAGCACGATAGCTAAAAATACTCCAACAAGCTGCAATATGACAGAAACATAAATAAAGCTAGACGTCATAGCTGCTCCAGCCTCTCCTATCATATTTATCATATCCACAGAAAACAAATCACCATAAATCATCAGCAAAGAATAATTTACATATATAAATATCACTTGGATAGTGAGTATAATAGTATACAACACATATTGCGCCACATAGTTTGGTATCACAAAGATTATCACAGCTATAGTAAAAATGATAGATAGATTGTAAAAATAGTATTCAGGTACCGTGCCAAGATTTAGGATATGAAAAGTAAGCGCCTCCAATATAAGCGCACCTACTACGTAATAAAATAGCATCAAGAGCTTATTAAAAACTGTCCTAAACATTTAAATAATTATATAATTTCAATTATATATTGTCAAGATAAAATGAAAAAGTTGTAATTTATCTAGAAATATGATATAATATTAGTGTGTTTAATTTGTTTAAAAATAAACTAAATTATTTAGTTCCGTCAGATATTTCTAAAGGCTTGGTGTCTAGCAATTTTGTCACTATCAAGATCGGAGATAAAATCACTATATTTGACGATATCGTTTGCTTTGTCACATACAAAGATCGATTTTTTTATGAGTTTACTGCTGGTACCTACATTCTCAGCAAAGAGACTCTTCTAGACCTATATGACAGACAAAGAAAAGGTCAAAAAAATCTAAAGAAACTAAAAATAGATTTTTTCTTTGTAAATACACGAGCTTTTGATTTTCCACTATCTTACGCAGATAAAGTAATATACCATGATAGACTGACAAAATTACTATTTGAAGCTAATATCAATCTCTCTGTGACTGATGCAAAAAAATTTTGTACCGCCATATGTCATGAAGTATATAGCACCACAGCATTGCATTCTAATGATTTAGTACTATCCTACATAGAAAACGATATCAGGACGTATTTTTTAAGAAAAAGATTGGATTCTTTAGACTTAGGAAACAATATTATATGTGACATAAGAGACAAAATTAGTAAATCTCTAACCAAAATAGGTATCTCGCTAAATCAATTTTCTTTACGCATAGCTGAGAAAAGTGATGGCAATGTACAAAGAAAAAAATTCTTTTCATCGTCACATAAAAATACAAATTTAACACAAGAAATAGAAAATAAATTTGACCAAACACAAAAAACTGAGTATACTAATCATCAAGAAACCCTTTGTCCGCAATGCAAAAGCAAACTTATTAAAGGATCTTTATATTGCCACAGATGCGGATATAGGAGATAAGGAGAAATTATGAAAAAATTTAAAAAGACAGACATCATTAGTTTTGTACTAGAAAATCACCCAAATGGTGAAGAGATATTGACGCAATTTGGCTTTCACTGTCTATATTGCCCCTGCTCTCAGATGGAGACATTAGAAGAAGCTTGTCAAGTACACGAGGTCGATATCGACTCTTTACTCAAAGCATTAAATAAATAAAGAGCCAAAGTGGCTCTTTTTATTTGTCTTTTTCTTGGTCTATATTTGTGATTTCTTTTATGTTTTCAGTTTCTTTTTGTGTATTTATCTTTGCTTTTTCATTAATTTTCCTTTGATACCTTACAAGCATGTAAGAGATAATAAATCCTACAGCTAAAAGTACTACACCTATGCCTAAATATTTGAACACTTCGCCTACTGACACCCATGATGTGTATGCCGCATAAATATCTGGATTTAAAAACATTGTGACTATTGAACCAAGTGACAATCCTACAATCATAGTAAAAGTATCATCTCTCTTTTTTTCAAACAATTTATTTAACAATTTTGAAAATACCACAAGCCCTATCAAAAAGCCTATAACCAACAATAAAAGTGTCACTATTACAAGAGGATTTGCTTTTAAATAATCAAAATGAATAGAGGCAAGGATTGCACCAAATTGTCCAAACGCCATAAGAAGCGCCGAGCAAGAAAGTCCTGGAATAATTTGCGTAATACTCACTACACCACCCAACACAAAATAAAAAACCATAAGCATAGGTGTAGCAATAATAGGAGCAGATGAAGCTGTCTGAATAAATATTGATACGATACCGACAGAAATAGGTATCAAAATACCAAGTGCAAATAGGATAATCCTTTTTGTATTCCACTTTACACCCTTGATCTCGTCCTTGACTGCTGGAAATGAGCCTATCATCAGCCCCGCAAAAAGACATATCACAATAAAGGGCTGTGCTTCAAAAACTTCTCGCACAAAGAAAAAACCTACAGCAACACCTATCACAATACCTATACCTATAGGTAGTAAAAATAAGAAACATTTTTTAAATTGCTTGAAAATATTACCAAATGAATAAATCATTTTTGAATACAATCCAAATATAATAGCAAGTGTCGCACCACTGATACCTGGAAGTATGACAGCAAGGCCTATCAAAAAGCCAAGTATCACTGCTTTTAACCATGGTTTTTTACTTTTAAAATTTAATTCTACAGGTTCATTCATATCAATTCCTTTTAGTGTTCTTCTTTATAGATATTTTGCTAAGTATATCATACTTTTTGTAAAAATGTACTATGAATTACAAAATTATTGAAAAAAGAATTAAGATAAAATCTTATCCTAACTCTTTTTTTGTTATATTGATGCTTATTTTTTATTTTTTGCAATCTTTGCTTTTTTTGCTAGCTCTTTTTGATTTTCTTCTAGCTTAGCATTTTCTTTTGCAATAGCATCATCTATCTCTTTTAGATACGCATCTATATCTGAGATGTCTTGAGGAATACTATCTGTCTTCCTAGGTCTACCCCTACCCCTCTTTGGCTCTGTATTTGCCTCAGCTACCTGTACTTTTCTAGGTCTTCCACGACCTTTCTTTACTGGAGCCACATTTTCAGTCTTTGCCACTTCTTTCTTTGGACGACCTCTTTTCTTTTTCTCAGTATTTACTTTTTCTTCTACTGATACTTGCTTTTTAGGTCTACCTCTGCCTTTCTTTGGCTCATTAGCAGTAGCAATCTGCACTTTTCTAGGTCTACCGCGTCCTTTCTTTACAGGTTTTTCCTCAGCAGTCTCTGAGGTCACTTTCTTTGGACGACCAGGTCCTTTTTTAGGCTGTGTCTCTGCTTGCTTTTCTTTTCTAGGTCTACCTGGCTTTTTCTTTTCTGTAGTAGCGACCTCAGTCACCACTTTCCTTGGACGACCTGCTTTTTTCTTTTCTACTTTTTCCTCTTTAACCTCTGCTTGCATCTCTGGCAGAGATTCTTCTGCGGCCTTTTTCTGAGCATAGTAATTGTTTATTACATCATCGACTGTTAATATTGGTTTTTGTTCGTCTTGCCCCTTGCTTTCCGTAGCGCCTTGCACTACTTTTTCCTCGATCGGATCAGTGGAGATATTTGTCTCAGTATATATAGGCTCTAAAGATTCAACCCCTTGTTCTTCAGAATATACTGGCTCTTGATATTCAGGTATCTCATTTGGGAATTCTGTCAATTCTGCACTAGCATTTTGATCATACGCTGGATATTGGACTATAGACTCCTCTGGAGATACCTCTTCATTTAGATACTGAGGCTCATAATTTTCAGGCTCTGGCTGAGTGTATGTATCGGTAGGTACATCTCCCATCTGAGCCAATCTATCATTCAATGCCTGCAATTGCTCATATACTTTATCTAGCTCTTGATCTTTGCTGATAAGTCTTTCTTCGAGTGATTTAATTTCATTCTTTAATTTATTATGCTTTGCTTTTTCTCTCTCTTCGACAACCTTTTTAGCCTCATCATAAACCTTGCCACTATAAGTGGCAAATTCACTCATCATAGCGTCTTCTAGCGACTTTCTACTCTCAGCGATAAACTTATCTACTGAGTCTAGCTCAGCATGGTAGCTCTCGATGACTTTTTTGTGTCTCTCTGTAGCAGTATCAAAATCTCTCTCAAGATTTCGCTGTCTGTCTAGCTCTTGCTGTTGCTGTTTCTTTAGATAGTTTGCTTCGATAGTAGAAGATACTTCTTCTAGCTGGGACTTGAAGTTTGCAAAAGTCTCTTTACTTACTTGCATTTGTCTATTGTACTCTTTTGTAATCTCACGATAATTCATGTCTTCTTGAGTGATATCTGAGTTTATCTGCTGAGTATCTTGATTATATTTTTTACGCTCTGCAATATAGTTTTCTGCCTCTTGCATTGCTCTCTCTAATACTAGAGAACCAGCCACTCCAGCTTCGTCAAAATTAAATTTCTCATGTTCGACATTTTTAAGTCTTGCTCTTTCTAGCTCTCTTTGCTCTTCTTCTGCACGCTTTTGAAGATATGCATAAAGGATCGGAATACCTTTTTTGATCTCTTGTCTATCAAACAACACTTCATAATCCACATATTCTGGTAATGTCTGAGTAGCCTTGTCAATATTCACCTCAAAATATTGATAATTTTGATACAAATCACTCACTATAGCATTATGTCTCAAGTCCAAGAATATAGTCACTATCCAATTTATTAGCAAAACAATCACTGGAGAGAGTAGTACATTCTGCAATACCATACCAAAATCGGCACCTTCACCTGCGCCTTCATATGCATAAAAACAATTTAATAACAAAGATATTCCAGCCACGATGTATGCCAAAATATTCATAATAGTAATATCACGCTTGTATGTACTATTTTTTATAGGATTGGACACACAGTTTTCAAAAGACATATAGTGACTTGCCTTATCTTCACGATATAAGACAAATTGTTGCCACTGTTTTCTGAGCTGTTTTGGCACTTTTCTAGTCTTCATTTTTGCATTGAAAGCCACCAGATTCTCTTCCGTAATCTGTGGATTATCTATAAAATATGTATTGAACATATCTATCGCTTTGATCAGTCTAGCCTCATAAGAACGTGATGTAGAAATAATCACTGCTAGCATGATAAATAAAAATAAAGCTATAGATACGATGAATACTTCATTGTAAGTCACATAATCGCTTAATTGATCAAAGAAATTACTGACTGGTTTGAAAATTTCAAACATAATCACCCCTTTAAAACGCTAAAATAAAATTATTTTAGACATTTATCTACATTGGTATTATAACACAAAGAAATATTAATTACTAATAATTTTTAAATATTTTTTTAATTTTTTTATAATTTTTTTTAGATTTTTGAGTTTCCACCTATTTTCTAGGGTATTTACAGGCTAAATTCAATCTTTAATTATATACAATTTATATTATTATATTAAATAATTCCTTATTATAATAAATAAAAAAATACTCTCCGCATAAAACATTGACAAATAAATAAAATAGTAGTATCATAAAAATAATATAGGAGAAAAAATGTACTACGCTTATTTAGTTTATTATATTCTTGGCATTGTCATGATACCTGGCATAATATTGGGTATATGGGCACAATCAAAAGTCTACACTACATTTAACAAATATGCCAAAATCGATACCAAGAGTGGAAAATCAGCAAAAGATGTAGCGAGATATATGCTCAATAGTGGTGGATGTGGTGACACCAAAATACAACCCATAAAAGGCGAGCTCACAGACAATTACAATCCTAAAACAAATACAGTATCTCTATCTGAATCTGTATACGATCAAAGTACCGTCGCAGCCATAGGCGTCACAGCTCACGAAGTAGGTCATGTATTTCAGCATCAAGAAAAATACACACCTATAAAGGTTAGGAATGCTTTGGTGCCTGTATTGAATGTATGTAGTAGTCTAACATGGGTATTCTTATTCATAGGTATCATCATGGAACTAGTATTCCAAGCTACTATGGCAGATGTATTTTTATATATAGGTGCAGGATTATATGCATTAAACATTGTATTTTGTCTAGTGACTCTACCTGTAGAGTTAAACGCTAGCAAGCGAGCATACAATATGCTAGTGGCTACTGGTGAGATGGACAATGAAGAAGCTAAGGGTGTGAAAAAAGTGCTAAATGCTGCGGCATGGACTTATGTAGCTGCATTGGTGACATCTATATTATCATTACTTAGATTATTGCTGTTTATATTTACAATACGTGGAGATAGGAGCTAGACCACAATCCTCACCGCTCGCATATGCGAAAACTTTGTCATCACCTCATACTCGCTAGTACGAGAATAATTGGCAAAATACTTTAAGGAGTTTGATTTATCGATAATAGATATCTCATCTCCTTTTTTTAAATCAGTATTTGAAATATCTAGCATAAAGCAATCCATGCATATATTCAAAACCCTACATTTTGTATCACCCACTATGATGTCTGCTCCGATATATCGTATATCAAATCCATCAGCATATCCTATAGGCAAGATAGCCACACGCATACTACCATGTGCTACAAATCTATAATCATAGCCCACCAAATCACCTTTTTTTACTGTTTTTACATCTACTATAGTAGATCTAATCTCTACTGCAGGCACATACCAGTGACTCTCACGATTGTATAGATTGAATCCTATACGCACCATATCCAAGTGATGATTTTTAGTTTCGCTAACAAAGCTATTGTCAGCGTGTATAATAGGTGAAAAATTATAATCTTTCAAAAGACGCAAATATTTATAAAACTTCTTCATCTGCAGATCTACATGCTCATCAGCTGTTGCAAAATGAGTAAAGACCCCCTCAAGATGTAAATTACTACACTTGATGAGATTAAGAGCCCTTTTTAATTCTTTTAGAGAAGAAAATCCATATCTATTCATACCCGTATTTACTTTTATATGAATATTGATAGGCCTGCTCGTAGCTATCAATGTCTCTATATCTGACAAACTATTGCAAGTATATGAAAAAGATTCATCGATCAGCCCATACTCCAGCGGACCTACTATCAAAATCTTGGCATCAGATATCTCCCGTACCCTTTTTGCCTCAAAAAAACACGACACCCCAAAAAAATCCACCTTTCCGTCCAATATCTGCACTACTTCATCTAACCCCACACCATAAGCGTTGGCTTTTACCATAGCACAAATTAATTGATCTGGATTTTCCAGTCTCTCGTGCTTTAGATTGTTGATAATATTCAATCGATGAATCAATATTTTATTAAACATACTTATTTATATGTTTATTTTTTTGTGTTTGACCGAGAAAACTCACAACCACAATAATCTTGCCTGTAAATACCCAGATCTCGGCAAATCTCTATACTTCTTAGATATCCATTTTGCTTTTTAAAATCTGCATACAGATATTTGATATCATATTTACTTTGCAGTTTATCTCCAGTCTCGTTGATAAACTGTGCATCTTTATGTGGACTGATAGATAGTGTAGTCGTCACATAATCATAACCTTTTTCCTTTGCGTAAGCAAAAGCTCTATCCATACGCATGGCGATACAAGCTCTACATCTATCTCCGCCTTCTCTCTCTTGCTCTAAGCCTATTACCTTATCTAAAAAATCTTGATGTATATATTCTAGAGATGTAATATTTACATTTAGCTTATCAAATTCTTTTTTCCTAGTCTCGTACTCTTCTTGAGGATAAATGTTTGGATTGTAATAAAAGAAAGTAATATCAAAATGCTCTATCAGTCTCTCTATGACAGCACTAGAGCACGGCGCACAGCAACAATGCAAAAGTAGCCTTGGCTTATCACCAAGGCTACTTATTTCTTTTAGCATTAGCTGATTGTAATCGATCTTCATATCTCTATTCTAATCAATTTTTGTCACTTGTCAAGATTATTCTGAGATTTGCGCATATTCAGTGATATCATCAGCTGTAAATAAAATGTAGTAATGCGTATAGGTATTGTCCCAAGCATCTAATGAAGATACTTTAGCTCCTACTAGATACATGATACGATTTTCTTCTGCAGATATGGTATTGACATTAGCAAATTTGAATGCAATATCATCTTTTAGTATCGTACCTGAGTCTTCACCTACAGTTTGAGCATATATCACATCTGTAGTAGTAGAGTTTATCACCACATCTCCAGCATGTGTGATATCAAATAGATATCTATAATTATAATATTGTACTTGCTCTTCTCCAGATGCTGTTGTCTCAGTCTTTTCATACTTGTATCTTTGTAGTTTCACCATGTTATTTGTAGGATTTACATAAGGTGATTCTGTATCTGGGATATTTACACTCATATTATCTGTATTATCAGCAATATTTGTGATACCCACTACGAGGCCAAGTACTCTATACTCACTCATAATATCAGAAAGTTTCGGTTCTACACCTACTTCTAGATTAGGTTTTTTGTACTGATAAAATTTGTATTGAGTATTTATTAGATAGTCATATGCTGATTTTTTGATAGTCAAGTTTTCAAAGTTTGCTATAGTCTTACTACTTTGCTTATATTCCACATATGAAGAAGGTATAATGCCTGCATCTTGCTGCTTGCAATCATCAGATATAGCTCCAGATCCTGAAGTGACTCTCACGACAGCATCTCGGTCGTAGTTTGAACCCGCTATAGCACCTACAAAGTAGCCATACAATTCACCATCAAAGCTTACATTATTGACTACACCATTTACATTTCTACCTATCACACCACCGATAGTGACAGATAGATTAGATTTCTTGATATATGCAGTGACATCTACATTCATCACGAGTCCACCTAGATTGAATCCTACAGCACCTGCAGATACATAATTTGACATCTCAAATACATCTACTTCATCTGTGATAGTGGCTGTAGAATCTGTGATCACACCTCTATTTTCTCCAGCTATACCAGCTGAGTATTGCACACCATTTAGACCGCCACCAGTGATATTTACTTTAGCGCCCTGTACCATTACTCTCTCTCCTACTAGTCCAAACGCACCACCGACTGTATCACCGATAAGATTGATACTGCCGTCTACCGTGACATTACGCACTTTTAGGTAGCTACTGATATACCTTGTAGCATTGATATTAAACTGAGCACCATTGTATCCATCGACTATTCCTGCTATGCTTCCTGCATAATATACACTAGTTAGATTTTTGGAGATTTGTTTGTCTCCATTATTTTGTGACATATAGATAGAGTACATATATAGCGTAGATGCTCGAGTACTATTTGCTCCGACATTACTGCTGATCCTATCTATATCAAAGTCTCCTCGGATTACACCCGCTAGTCCACCTACAGCATTACCACCTACTACTATTACACCAGGAGAGCTGATATCAATATTGTAGATATTGTAGCCATCAATGATACCTGCAAGTATACCTACAGCACTAGTCTTGGTAGCCCAGACTGTAGATGTAGTGAGCTTTAAGTTTCTCACCGAATTTTCCACAGCGATATCTTCCAAAGCAACCATCTGCTCAAATAAGCCGATAGCCTCTAATCCATCATTTGAATGTAGCAGTATTCCTTTCAATGTCATATTATTACCCTGGATATTACCGCTAAAGATTCTCTGACTCGTGCTAGGATTGTCACCGAGCTTGCTAAAGTCGATATCTGCCACTATCCTAAAGTAAGCTTTGGTACCGTCAGTAAAGTAATAATCCCAAGTCTCTATATCGCTAATGATATAAGGATTGGACCTAGTGCCATAAGTCGCAGCATTCACCTTATATTCGGTTACCCATTCTCCATCTATATGAGTCTTGTTTTCTACGATAGACTGCAAACCTTGATAAGCATTAGTATTAGTCGCCTTGACTCTATCCTTCGTAGATACCAACCTAGGAGTAGTGCTAGAAGAGATCGTCCACACAGCGCTGGCATTATCACCAAATGCAAAGCCCTCATTTTCATAATAGCTCTTGATATATCTATTGACCTTATTGAGTGTCAATAGGTCTTCTATACCGTTATTGTATCCACTAGTGGCCTCTACTATCTCTATACAATCTACGATATTTTGTGTGCCAGCTGGGGCAAACATATTGTAGTTTGAGTCGCCCTTCTTACCGTCATTGATATAAGTATATGAATTTTTGATAGTATTGCTATTTTGATATACAAAACCTGAGAATGTGTTGTTATTATTTCCAGTCATATCCATCTCTACATAGCAGTCATAAATCTTACCACTATTTCGATACACGAAGCCCGCAGAGATATCTTTGACAGACATTTTAGCTTTTTCACCAAAGTCTACATAGCTCATAGAGATTTCACCAGTATTTTGTACGACGAAGCCACCCACTTCGATGATGATAGTCTTGTCTAAGTTTTCATTGTAGCCGTAGATATCTGCTGTAGGTTCTACACTACAAGAAGCAATCTTACCTGCATTGGAGTATACCAAGCCACCCATATTCGCCTGAGAGTAAATATTGAGTGTACTATTTGAGTGAGTGATATATCCTGTAGAAGTATTTTCTGTAGCGATACCTGCTAGGAAGAAATTGATCTCATAACCATTGCTAATCGCTTCTTTCTTCGCCTCTATGACTGACGCATGGAGAGCTATAGCACCACTGACATTACAGTTTGTGATGATACCATTGTTTACAGCAGTGATACCGCCAAATTTCGCATCAGTGTAGTTTACTGTAGGGTCATCACAAATATCTTTGTATTCGACTGTATATTTGTTATCTGCATCACTTAACAATCTACCTAATGTCGGATTACCATTTACAGGAATATTTTTGTATACTACATTCACATTCTTGACTATCATGCCAGCTGGTATCTGCTGGAATAGTCCCATACTTATGCTAGCATTGGTCATCTTGGCAAAGCTCTGGATAGTAATAGTATGTCCATTACCATCAAATTCTTTGACTTTTGTGAGATTTAGTGGAGTATACTCAGTGAGTGTAATATCCTGAGCCAAGATGTAATAATCATACTCATCATTCATTTTTTTAAAGTCATTTGCATTATGGATCACCAATGGGTCAACCCTAGAGGTAGCCATAGTGAATTTTAAGTCATATTCTTGCGTATATGCTATAGTATATTTTTCACTACCTGCCTCGTAATCATGACTAAAGTTTATAGTGAGCATATCTAGTTTATCTGAGTCTTCCCGTTTTGAAGAATCATAAGTCACCTTGAGTTTGTTTGTGCCACTTATGTCTGGGATATCACTATTATCATTATTACTAAACGATATGCATTCACTCTTCTTATGAGTATACACACCACTAGTAGTAGAAGAATATCCATTCAAATACATAAGGATAGTATAAATATCATTCAAGATAGTGTCTGAGCCTTGATTTTCTTTACCTGGGGTATATCTATACACTGTCTGCCAATATTTGCCGATATTTTCATCATTGTTTCTGTCGTAGAAGCTAATATCATCAGCATCTAGATATATCTCTAGGTCATACTCGACATCATAGTGTCCATAGTATACACCATTATTAGTATTGGTTAGACTCACACTATGTATCACAAAGTCCACTACTACAAACTCGATATATACACTAGCCTCTTCATACACACCCGCCTCACGAGAGTATGTAGTGAGAGCAAGACCTACCTTACCTCCCACATCATTGCTATCATAGGTACCTACATATCTTAAGACATAGTGATTACCAAACTCATGCTCAAATGCATAATTTTCTTTTAAGTCTCCAGATACCTCATACTCCAAGATACCGTCACTATTCTTAGCCTCTAGATAAAACTCTGCATCTACACCATTGGCTAGCAATACATTGTGTATCTCAGCAGTGTCCTGCTGGTTGCTATTGATTTCTTTATTGATACCACCATTTGGCAAACGATACTCACCCACAATGCTAGGTAGCATCTTGACATCTATTTCTTTCTTTGCTGTGTATAGAGCGATACCGTCCTTTGAGTATGCTGTCACGCGGATAGTATGGATACGAGAAGTATATGTATTGCTAATCTTAGTCATCACAAATACTGTAGACGCTCCTACCTCTGAGCCATTTGGATTTATGAGCTTGATACCCTTACCATCTCGAGCTGTAGCGTCGATAGTAGGTAAAGTTTTACCATCTATAGCACTTAATTGAGTAAATACTATCTCTTCTGAGCCTGTGATATCCACTATCTCTAGATAACTGTAGTAGCCATTGTCTGGCACCATATCGATCACGATACGACCATTTGAGTCTGGCTTCAACACCGCATCTAATACATAATCATCAGCAGAGCCTTTGTAATAATTTTTTATCTCAATATTTGATATCCTTTGTGGAAGGATAGTGTAGCCTATAGTAGCCACATCATTGTCCGCCACCATCTCGAATGTGAAGTCTTCTTCCGTCTTGATATCTATATCTCCCAGCTCTAGTCTTATAATGACTGTCTGGATTTTCTTATCTTCATCATATGAGTAATCTTCTACAATTTTAAATATATTTACAGCTGTATTATCTGTCAAGATATTTATCATATTCAAAATAACATTATTATCTATTATCTCTTTATCAGTAGTAATATATGCTGTCAGATAAATAGTGTCATTTGGATATAGGATCACTGAATTGTAGCTTAGTGAGACTTTTGTCGCACCTTTTTGAGTAGAAAGCTGGAATGATGATGAAATACTTCCGTATTGAGTCAATGCGCCGTCCACATATCTCTTAGGTGTGACAGTGATAGTAAAGTTACCTGTACCTTCATAGTGATTTATCACAGATAGACTGAGTTTGTCTCTAGGTGTGAGAGATACTTTATTATTTACTAGAGTCTTACCACCTACTTTGATATAATTAGCAATATCTGTACAGTCTTTATGACTAACCTCCACATCTAGATAAATACTATTAGCCGTCTTATATGAATAAGGGACATCATTGTACTTTTTTGTACCGCTGGTGATGACATAGTATTGCTTGCTCTCGCCTTTGGTAAGCTTCTCTATAGACGCCTTGCTCGTATCAGAGATACTAGTACTGATCACAAAAGAGTCACAGTCACCTATAGGATACTCTACTATGATATCAATAGTAGCTTTCACGCCAGGATTCAATACAGATGCGAATGTCAGTGTAGCACTACCTACACCATTGATCATAAGCTTTCCACCATAAGTCACACTTACTACTTTTTCGTCACTAGTAGTGACTGATAGTGTAGTAGCAGAAAGCTCTGGACTAATAGTGAATGCCAATAGGTTTAAGATAGGTTTTTGATTGTACTGTTCATTTAACTCTTGTAATCTACTATAAGTAATACCTTCATTGTTTGAGAAGTCATAATAATTGAATAATAATTTGTTATTTACATAATTGACACCATCTTTGATAGCAATCGTGATACTATCCGGAGCTAGCTCAAATATTGGTGTTTTATTGGTCATGTCATTAGTGACATAGATATAGCTTCCGTTGATTTTTTCTTGACCGTACCAGTAATCGTTAGGATATGCAACATTATATGATATATCTGTATGATTTAACATATATGTAGAGCCATCATCAAATACCGTGTAGACATATGCTTTAGTAGCAATATTATTATCAAGAGAAGCAATATTATCTGAATGAGTACCAGCCAGCTTACCCATAAAGTAAGACTGCACTAGCAAGACTTTTCCACTACCTGATGACAATACTCCACCTACAGCAGCTTCTGAAAATAGATATGCATTTACGCTACTATTAGATATTACTAGAGTATCTGTTTGCTCACCTGCAGCAATAGTGCCAGAGCCTCCTGTAGCATGACCTACTATACCGCCGACATTTGATTCACCATAGATATCTGCTGTCTTAGTAGATTTGTCATCATTAGTAAATGTAGTATACAAATTATTGTAATCCCACCAATAGCTCATCACTGAGCAGAACACGAATTTGCCATTGTTTGAATTTCCAGCTATACCACCGACATTTGATATACCTTGTAGGACATATTGTTTTTCTGTCAAAGTAGGAAATATACGATAGTCACAGTTTATATACATACCATACTGGTCATTACCTACTATACCACCCACATTTGATGCACCTATCACTGTAGATGCAGAATTTACATTGTAGATAGCATTTGCAGTGTCAGTACATGAGATAGTAAAGTCTGATGTATCATAATTAACTGAGCTAGATGATTGAGTATTGATACCTATGACACCACCTACATTTGATGTTCCGCCAGCCTTGATAGTCGCCTGTACAAAAGCATTTTGTATCGTACCTGTACCTGTCTCAGTGTCGTAAGTATTTAGACCTATCACTCCACCTACAGCTGTAGTAGTACCGATCAATGATGATGTAATAGTGAGTGAAGATATAGCATTGGAAGCAGTCGCCCCTACAGCAAAGTTAATCGTCGTGTCAGTAGTCTCAGCCACGGTGGCGGTAGTATCTTCATAGCCGATAACACCGATATTTTTACCCACCAATCCACCAAATCGAACATTGGCATTTCCTGACAAAGATATCTCACCGATAGCACCATTTCCGCTAGCATATCTGATAGTACCCTTATTTTGTCCTACCAAAGTACCAAAGTATACATTACCAGTACCACCGAACTTTCCTTCACCAGACACTATCACTCTGACATTGGTCAATTCATTAATATTTTGATCAAAAATACCAAAGTAATTATCACCTGTTATATTTTCATACCCATATGCATAATCAACCACAAAAGTAGTATTAGACACATTGCCTGAAAATCTACTAAACAATACAGGATCTTGATTATTCAAGTCAATACCTGTGATTTGATATTCTTTGTCATTATGAGTGGTGATATATCCAGTAAAATTATCTATTTTTTTACCAGCATTGTCTATATTGATGTCTGTCATTAGCTTGTAGTAGCTACCAGCTAATGTAGTCGTATCATCTATAGCCCAAAAGTCTTCTTCTGTCTCGATAAGATATGGATTAGCTTTACTACCATCTGATAGCATCAAATCAATCACTACATAAGCGCTTTTATATTTATCAGAATCGCCACTATCACCAGTCATTAAGAAACCAGACGGCTCATTATATCCAGTATTTGTAGAGTCAATAGTAATACCAAGCGCATCTCGTGCAAATATGATAAGCTGGAAGCCTTTATCGTCTGTTGGGACTTTGATTACCTCGATATAATTTTCCTTGACTGTAAAGTAAGTAGCAGTATCTGCAGTGGTGCCATCTTTATTTGCCACAGCTATCTCTATACCTTCATGAGTGACTTTGCCTTTACTGCTATAGTTTGTAGCGTCAATATAGTATTTGTCACCTTTTTTCAAATTGATATAATATGATTGATTTTCATCATCAGTCATATTCACTTTACTATTTACTATCACTCTCTCTGATATAATAGGTCTTTTCACGCTTACATTGCATACAAATTCCAATTCTTTACCAAACTGAGTCACCATAGCAGAAATAGTAGACTTGTATTCATTAGGCTTATTTATATCTTTTTCATAAGTCTTTGAAATATCATAACAACCTTCAGCTAGATATGTTTCGTCTTCTTTCCACTCTATAGAGTGAATATAGTTTTTCAAATCCTCATCTAATTCTAACGCAAGCTTCAGCTTAGCCTCATCTTTATGATAAGCTCCCAAGTAGTCTTGGATATACTTGATATCATTAGTTTTATTTATTGATATATTGCTATATGTAGCAGGCTGATAAATAAAGTATGAAAGCTCATTGCCATACACCACAGGCTTTGGCTCTACTTCTTCAGTCACTATGTTTGAAAACTGTCTAGTCTCTACAGCCATAGTCACATATACATAGTAATTTTTGTCCTTGAATGTGCCTTTATTAAAATGGAAAGTAGCTGTATTTTTTGTGTCGTCTGAATCAATATCAAAATAGATTTCTTTATTGTCTAACGCATTATTATTTTCATCTTTGATCTCATAAGTAAATGTATAACCTTTTACTATACCTGAATCAATCACTGATTGAGGTATACCAAGCGTCACATCAATAGATTCTCCTGCCTGCGCGATATGAGTAGATTTATATTTGCCTTTCCAATCAGTATTTTCAAAAACATTTACATTTGAAGACATCTGGGCTGTAATATTGTCAGCAACAAGGCTATCATATACATACACCGTGATGGCCTTCTTAATCTCTTCTTCTTGCTTGATAGTGATACGATAGCTACCCACTGCTGTATCATCGTCAAACGCAAATGCTAGTGCTGTATTTGTACCGCTGTATATAAATTCAAATAGGCAATCAGTCTCCGCACTATCAACGTCGCCGACTTTTAAGGCTAAATACTTGTCTCCAGTGACTAATATAGGCTTTAATTCAATATCAAATATAGCATTTACTACAGTTTGATTGTTATCATCGAGGACATTTCCTTGAGGAATATATATCAATTCTTTATTTTCACTTGTCCTATCTAGATAAATATTTTGTACATCTTCTTCCTTGTATGGTGTGATAGTATTGTTATAAACATAACCGCCATATACTGCGACAGATTTTACACCTTTTTGCTTTGTAAATGTGAGCGTAGTGCTAGCTTTAGCCACACTTTCCCAATACTCTACTCCATGATTTACTGTACGTACATCAAAAGATAATCCTATATCTCCTGACCCACCATTGACAGGTGAATATTTTACATAAATTTTCGCAGAATCTGTGATCTCTTGAGATACACATCTCTCCAAATTTTTATCATAATAAAATTTTAATGGGCTACTAAAATATGATATATCCAATACATACATATTGGTCGCCTGACCAATATCACTTTTCACTACATTGTAATCTAAAGACTCATATACTTTATTACCAGTACCCAAAATCTTAGGATCTATCACTATCTGCATTTTGTTTAGATTATTATTTACCGCTATACCGCTATTTGTGTAAGGGATAAAATTGAATAATGAGCCTAGAGAATTTCCTTCACTATAATAATCAAATATATCTATATTGCTACTCACATCTATTGGCTTGCTGTTTTTCTTGACATTGATACCATCAGCAGAGAGCTCGGCTTTTACTTTGAATGTCTTAGTAATGGTAGCGATATCTCCCACATATCCATTTGGCACCAACGATATAGTCACAGTCACAGGATCTGCAGTATATGCATTCGCCTGCACCAATACATCATTGCCTAACACTACCATGCTAGTGATAAGATTGTTATCAGTAGATGTCTCTAACCTGTACAAGTCATAAAAATCGCCATTGATACGCTCATTTCCACCCATCAATGAAATACTCGTACTACTTAGCTTCGTATCGTTTTGTACTAGATAGATAGTGGTACTATCATTGACCATCATGCCGTCTTTAGAGATATTTGACTCTAAAGACACATCGTCTGCAGATAGTATCTTCTTGAAATAAACTCTGACAGTCTTTGACTCATAATGTTTGTCAGGGTAGCCATTCATCACAGTCACAGGATATAGATCTATATAACTACCATCAGACACACTCTTTGGAACATTAAAGCCTGTGATATATTTGTTTTCACCCACTGTCTCTTCTATGACTGTCACATTCTGCGGAAGTGCACTATTTCCCTTTATCTTAAAATAAATATCATCACTACTACCCATAGGGAGCATTGTGTATGCTGATTTTGCATTGATGATATGCTCATTTATATCAGTATTAGGGATAGAGATTATGTATTTGTCGTTTTTCAATATGACATTATTTGATTTTCTTTTGATATTTAGGTCTATAGTAGCAGTCTTGCCTGACGCCAAATGTGTCACTTTCAATTTACTGCCCACATCACTTGTCATGTTTGCTGTCACTGTCACATAACACATATCTCCGCTATAACTATAATTCTTGATAGTCGCTAGCTCGATTGGTGATGAACTGATAGACACCTCTCCTATATCTTGCTGTTTCACTCCAGAAAATTTTACACCTACTTCTGTAGTAGCATATTCTCCAGTGTCATCTATCACCAAATCCACAGACTCGATAGCTACGCCATCTTGTGAATAAAAACTCATAGACAAATCATCGTACTTATTTCCGCATGCAGAAAAAATAAAGCACGATAAGATCGATATAATGATCAATGCAAAACTATAGAATTTTTTCATCTTTTCCCCTACTTATAATTTAACCTAAAATGCATCAAATTATTTTAAATAATTAATAATTTAATTATATATTAAAAATCGACACCATGTCAAATAAAAAAGAATTTAATTGTCAAATAAAATAAATTTTATTCATAATTAATTTTCAAGATTTATATAATGTAAAAAAGGAAAAATTAATGGAAAAAAATAACTATGATTATCAAGACAAACAAAAAACCAACAAAGAACAGCTTATCGTACTAAGCAACAAAACCAATCTTTCAGTCAGTGGCACACAAAAAATAATCAGCCTAAAGCCCGATCTAATCCAGCTAGATACAAACTACGGAGGACTAGTAATCACAGGCACAAATCTAGAGCTAGTGAAGCTAGACAATACTACTACTCGAGCAGAAATCTCGGGAGCTGTCGAGTCTATCAAATTTGTGACAACCAAATCGAAAGAGCCACTTTTGAGGAAAATTTTTAAATGATATTTTCTACCACTCATCAATTTAACTGTCTATTTGTATTTTTATTTTTTGGAATTATATTAGGTATTATTTCTATAATATTTTTTGGACTTTTTCTAAAGAAATTTCAAAAAAAATTTATAATTTACACATTAGATGGTGTTTTTTACACATTTTTTAGCATATTTTTTGTAATTTTATTAAATATTTTTAATTTTGGCAAGTTTTCTATTTCACTTATACTTGTTTATTTGATTGGATATATTTGGATAAACAAAGCATGTAAAAATTTAGTTGTGTTTTTAGAAAATAAGTGGTATAATATCATTAAGCATGAATCAAAACACAAAAGTTAAATTAATGATAATCGGTGCTATCACCTTGATAGTATCTCTTTTTGTGATATCTATCATACAAATAGTACAAATCAACAAAGCTAAAGAAGAAATCGCAAAGCAGCGAGAACAAATAGAGCAATTAAATAAAGAAATCGACTTTTATAAAAACAAAGCTGTATCCACCACCGACTACATTATCGAAATCACGAGGTATATATAATGATCATCACTATCACAGGTAAGCCTTGCAGCGGTAAAGGCACAGTAAGCAAAATATTTTGCCAAAAGTATAATTTTCAATATATGTGTACAGGAGATATGTTTAGACAATTTGCCAAAGAATATGGCTTTGACAATATTTTAGATTTCCAACACGACGAACGAGTAAAGATTATCGACAACCTAGTCGACAATCGCACTATCGAAATCGGAAAGACTAGACTTGATGAAAATATCGTACTCGACTCTCGACTAGCATGGCACTTTATCCCAAATTCTTTTAAGGTATTTATAGATATAGACTGGGAAACAGCAGGCAAAAGACTCATCTCAGCTAATCGTGATAGTGAAAAAGTTTCTTCACTGGACGAAGCTATTACCGCATTGAAAAATCGTTGGCATACAGAAAACGATAGATATCAAGAGCTCTACTCTACCGATAATCTAAATAGTAAAAATTATGATTTCATCATCGATAGCGCCAACCTTACACCAGAAGAAATAGCTGAAAAAATTTATGAAAATTATAAAAAATTTATAAAATCTCGCTAAAATCACGCATAAAAGCGTGTTTTTTAATTATTTTTGGTCTTGTATTATGTTTCTAATAAGAAAAATGTTTTCAAAATCTTTTTCAATTACTATTGCTAAATTATGTAAAGTTTAGTATAATATAAATATGGAAATAAAAAAACTAACTGTAAAGGATAGCTCACTCGCTTTTTTTGTCGGGTTTTTATTTTCTCAGTTTGCAGTGATAATAGCCACCTGCATCATATCTATCATCGGTAATATAATGAATATAGATAGTGACACACTACTCACATTTATAAATACCGGCATCGGTTATCTCATATGCGCATTCGCCATGAATATTGGTCTACTTTGTGTATTTTTCTTTTTCAACAAACACAAAGAAAATCAAATCATCTCAAAGCCAACGATCCAGAAAATATTAGTTTACACAGGTATCGCTATAGTTTCATTCTTTATGCTATATCCTATTGTTATCTGTGCAGATAGTCTACTCATCAAATGTGGTATATCGCTAAATTCCATACCTTATACTTTAGATACTAAAAATTATATTCTCTCCATATTTTCTCTCGTGATAGCACCAGCTATTTGCGAAGAACTTTTGTTTAGAGGTTTGATATTTAAGGGATTAAAGCGACATGGAAAAGCATTTTCTATCATCATAACAGCAGTGATGTTTACCATATTCCACTTATCTATCAGCCAAACAGTGTATCCTCTACTCATGGGACTATTGCTAAGCTTCGTAATGTATCGTGAAAACAATATTATTTATTGCATTTTAATACACATGATAAACAATTTTATTTCTCTTACATTATCATACGCTGGAGTGAGTCTAATATTCAATCATTGGACATATATAATGCTAGCTATCGTATTGGCAGTGATATTTATCAGCATACTTTTGATATGTATCTTAAAAGACAACAAAAAGGAAGACCCTATAGACAGAAGTGGAAAAATATTTTTGGTCTGCTCTCTTATAATAATGTCTATAATCTGGCTATTAAATAATATACTATAATATGAAAAATAAAAATTTCTTTAAGATTAATATCATTTATTTCACAGCTCTTTTATGTGTGGCTGTAGTTTTTGTATTGGGTCACACTGGTGTATTGGTAAATGAATTTTTATCATCATTTTTGATACAAATCGTCACTATGTTTGCAATCCCTATGCTAATGTATACACTCATAGTCAGTAAAAATTTTGGCAACACCATAAAAGATATCGGACTAAAGAAAATCAGTGCAAAAGTCGTCATTATATCTATCGCGCTTGGTTTTGTATTGTACTTTTTGAATAGCTTTATTGCAGACGTATTTAGTGCTTTTATTTCCCTATTGGGATACGAAAATATTTCATCTGCATCTGAGAGTACTATCACTTATGGTCTACTATTAAAAGATTTGATTTTGACTTGCATTTTACCTGCATTTTGTGAGGAAATCTTACATAGAGGCATCATGCTACACGCAAATAAAAAATATACCAATACTAGATTTTGCCTCATCATTTCCTCTATTTTATTTGGCCTCACGCATTTAAATATTCGTCAATTTTTCTATGCCACGATTTTGGGTTATCTGATAGGTTATGTATCTCTAGCTTCGGATAGTATCATTCCTTGTATGATTATACATTTTATGAACAATTTCTTGAGCTCATATTTCTATTATGGCAGCAGATTAAATTTACCTCTCGCCACATTTATAAATAGCATTCGAGCGATACTACTAAGCGATATTATAGCATTTGTTTTGGTGATAGTATTGTCAATATCTATATGTATACACCTGTATCGATACCTGACTAAAATGCTAATAAAAGAAAAAGCCAAAAACGATGTACACACTATAGTCCGTTTATTGAGATTAAATGAATTGACTTTGCCTGAAGCTCAAATTCGTATCAATGAAATAAATAAAATTCTACACGAACAAAAAATCGCATCTGAAGAAAATAAAAAGCCTTCGACTTTTTTGGATAAATCGTTCTTGATATCCAGCATCATCTTTGGTGCTTTGATCACAATTTCAAGTTTTATTTGGGGGATAATCTAATGCTAAAGATAAATCTAGTCTGCATGGGAGATATCAAAGAAAAATATCTAAAAGACGCCATAGCAGAATACAGCAAGCGAATATCAAGATTCGCGGAGCTAAAAATCATTGAGTTCAAAGAAAACGTACCAGCGTCATCTAGCCGTGCCGACATATTATCAGCACTCAAAAAAGATGCTGAAGAAATGAAAAAATTTATAAAAGGTTATGCTTTTTGCTTAGACATTTGTGGAAAAATGTATTCTAGCGAAGAATTTAGTAAAAAAATCGAAAATATTACATTGTCTGCCAGCGAGATAACTTTTATCATCGGAGCATCAAACGGCATAGACGAATCGATAAAAACTCTCGCAAAAGAAAAGCTTTCATTTTCGCCCATGACATTTCCTCATCAATTAATGCGAGTAATTTTCTTGGAGCAATTATATCGTGCATTCACAATTATCCATAAAATTTCATATCACAAATAGAGGTGAATATGACATATCAAGAATTAATCAATACTATTCTCCAACTACAAGAAGAAGGGTTGGAGATTTTTAGTGTGGGAAAATCTGTCCTTGGTAAAGATATCCTTGCGACACACTTGGGTGACTATAGCGGTGTGCAAATAGTGATCCAATCTGCTATCCATGCTCGAGAATACATTACTGCTCTACTCGCTGTAGAGTTAGCCAGAAATCTACACAACAATGACTTGGTACATGACGGGGGAATATATATCATATTTATTACCGACCCTGACGGTGTAGAGATAGTACTGGACGGTATAGACACTGTAGACTGCGAAATCACTAGAAACTATCTCATCAATGGAAATAACGGGAGCACAGATTTTTCACAATATAAGGCAAATATCAATCAAGTCGACCTAAATACAAATTTTGACGCCAGCTGGGGAGGAGGTAGTCAAAACGTCTTCTGCCCCAATAGTGAAAATTTTATAGGTTTTTATCCAAATAGTGAACGCGAAGTGCAAAGCCTTATTAATTTTACTCTCAGAAACAAACCTCTCCTCACCATATCTTATCATAGCAAAGGAAATGTAATATATTATGGCTTTGAAAATCAAAGTCAAAAAGATATAGATCGAGATAGACAGATCGGAGAGGCTTTGAGTGGCGTGACAGGTTATCCAATTATCTTTACTGAAAACTCTACTGGCGGATACAAAGATTGGTGCATTGATAAACTAAAAATACCTGCCTATACCATCGAAGTCGGAGATGAAAACCTTCCACACCCTATCGGAGTGGAAAATCTGCCAGAAATCTATGCAAGAAACAAAGATGTACCTCTAGTCGCACTAGAAAAAGCAAAAGAATTTGCAAATCAGATTGACTTTATGACTCCAATAGTGCAAAATAATAATAAGGAAGTGAAACATGAATCCAATGAAAAAGGCTACATCTCTAGGATACAAAGCAGGTTCGCTAGAAGAAATACCGATAGGAGCAGTGATAGTAAAAGACAATAAAACCATCGCATCGGCATACAATACTCGAGAAAAAAGTCAAATCGCTACTCATCACGCAGAAATTTTAGCTATAGAAAAAGCCTGCAAAAAACTCAAATCTTGGAGACTGGACGACTGTGATATTTACGTCACACTGGAGCCATGTCCAATGTGTGCAGGTGCAATATTAAATGCTAGGATAAAAAATCTTTACTATGCTGTGCAAGACAAAGATAACGGAGGAATATCTCGATTTGATTTATTAAACAATACTCTCAATCATACCACTAAAAGTTTTCATTTAAAAGAATATGAAGAAGAAAATAAAAAATTAATTCAAGACTTTTTTAAAAATAGAAGAAAAAAGAAAAATTAATTAAAAAATATAAAAAATACGAGAAAAAAATGTTTTTCTCGTATTTTTAATAAAATTAATAGTATTTTTAAAAATATTTTTATATTTTATTTTACTATTTGTTTTAGATTATCACTAGCCTTAAAAGAAGGGGTTTTTCTAGCCTCGACCATCTCGGTAGTATGCGTCTTAAAATTGTACATTGGTTTTGTCTTTATCTCACTGATTTTAAATTTACCAAAATTTGATAATGTCACACTATCACCATTTTTGAGTGCATCTTTTATGACCTCCAATATGGTGTCTAAGCAAAGTTTACAATCCTTCTTACTTAATCCCGCTCTAGCATAAACTTCATTTACAAACTCATTTTTATTCATATTATCCTCCGATTAGATATTTACCAGCGGATAAAAATTTAAACACTAAACTTTATATTTTAACATGGCTTTTTCTTTTCTATCAAAAATTTTGAAATAAAACAAACTAAAGAAATAGAAAACTACCCCACAAATCAACGCTAATAAAGTATTACTCCACGTATCACTAATACTCAAAACACTGAGTAATACTATCAGCATCACACTATTTGATATCAATAATTTACCTACAAACACATGACTGATATTTAAAGAGAAATTTTCTCGGATTTCCATATGATTTAGTACCATAGTAGTCACATAGCATACAGTATTTGCCACTGCTAGCGCATATATATTGAGCAGTTTACTAGGCAAGAAAATTAGCTCTATCACAAATTTTAAAATTACACCAATAGTAATATTCCTGATCGTAACATAACGCTCATCTATTGCTTGCAGACTACTAGAATAAATTTGATTGATAGACAAAAACACCACTCCAAGACTAGATATCGCCAACAATTGTGACGCAATAGCTGTGCCAGCTATATTAAATCCATTTAATCTACTACCGTATAGTAGCCTTATCACTCTATCTGGCACCAGCAAGAAGCAAAGCACAGTAGGCACTGCAATGATCAAAATAATTTTAATTGATATGGAAATTTTTTCATTTTTATTAAATTTATGCTCACTTTTCGCAAGATTTGGTAAAATTACGCTTGCAATTGCAAACGAAAATATGGTAGGTAGACTCACAAGGCTTGACACAGCTCCACTCTCTAGCCCATACAAAAATACAGATAATTGATTTGAAAAATTTACAGACAACAGATTGACTACCAACACACTATCAATAAAGCTTGATATCGGTAATATAATATTTGTAAGCGTAATAGGAGCAATATCTTTCATTAGTTCTTTGATACTGACCTTTGCTTGAGCATCAGACTTTGGCTCTTTTTTGAAGTAAACCAATAAAACAAAAATCGATATCACCTCGCTAATCACGATACTTATCATCGCTCCAACAATACTCGCCATGACACTCACTCCCAGCAACGCTAGACTAAGCACCAATCCTACGACCAGCTTTACAAACTGCTCAGAGATATTTGATACAGCACTAGGTGTAAAGTCGTGCCTTCCTTGAAAATACCCTCTCAATACACTCGTAGCACTCACCAAGATAATCGTAGGAGCCAAAATCACATAACAAATCGCTATATCTTTATTACCTTGCAATCCAGCCAATCCATGACTACACGTGAGCAAGATAAACGTAATTATCAGCGATATTATGCTCGTAAAAATCATGCATTTTTTTACTACACTTTTTTCTTTACCCCGATTTTTAGATATAACTTTTGATATAGCCATTGGTAATCCTGCTGTAGCTAACACCACACACAGAGAATAAAAAGGAAAGACCAGTTGATATATACCTATACCTTCACCACCTAATATCCTAGTGAGCCCGATCCTATATATCGCACTAAACACTTTCGCCAACACTCCACCAATAGAAAGAATCAAGGCGCCTGACATTAAATTATTTTTTTTCATATAAATATTTTTTGTAAAAGTATCAAAAAAAATTTAAAAAATAAAAATTTTATTGAAAAAATAATAAAAATATATTGAAAAACATTAAATTTTAATTTATAATAATTTCATGAAGAAAATTTTTGATAAATTTATCATCGCTCTCGCTCCTATGGCTGGAGTGACGGATTTTGCATTTAGGAAGATTTGTGCTGACTTTGGTGCAGATATGGTAGTGACAGAAATGATCAGCCTAAAGGGGTTGGAAAACAGAAGTTTCAGGACTGAAAAAATGCTAAGAGAAGAATCAGACGCTATCCGCGTGTGTCAAATCTTTTGCCACAATGAAGACACTATCATCAAAGGCATGCAGACCAACCTATTTGATGACTTTGACTATATTGATATAAACTGTGGTTGTCCTGCTCCAAAGATCGTAAAAAACGGCGAAGGTAGCGCTATGATGAGAGACATTGAGAATGCTAGAAAAATAATTTCAACATTAGTGACCAATAGTAAAAAACCAGTGTCTGTAAAATTTAGACTAGGTATAGACGGCGTAGAAAATTATCTTGAATTTGCAAAAATGTGTGAAGATTGTGGTGTGGCTTTTATCACACTACACGCTAGGACTCGTGAACAAGGCTACGCTGGAGAAGTAGACAAATCTGCATACAAAAAACTGATAGATAGCGTCAATATTCCTGTATTTTGGAGTGGAGATTTAAAAACCAAACAAGACATCGAATACTGTCAATCTATCGGATGTGCTGGAGTCATGATAGGTAGAGCCAGTATGGGAAATCCTGAGATTTTTTCTTGCTTAAAAGGACAAAATCCTCCATATAGCAAAAAAGAAGCTATCCAAAAACATTTAGAATTGCTAAAATCATATTTTAGATCAGAAAAGACTCTCGTAGCATACTTTAAAAAACATCTCATGTGGTATGTAAAGAGTACAAATTGTGCTACACAAACTAAACTAAAAATACTAGAATTCACCACCCTTGATCAAATAGAATGTCTAATCAATTCATTGGATTGAAAGTATAATATTTAATATATTCTACCATACTAAACATAGGAGAAATTAGTATGGAATGTAAAGGTATAGTCAGACGTGTGGACGAGCTCGGCAGGATAGTTTTACCTAGAGAAATGCGCAAAAGTCTGAACGTTCGCGTCGGCACAAAATTGGAAATCGGCATCGTCGACGGAAATAAATTTTTATTATCAAAATATAGTGATATAGCTTCTCTAAAAGAATATAGTGACGCTGTTGCTTCTGCTATAGGTGTCAGCATAGAGCATGATGTACTCATATCAGATATGGAAACGGTGCTATCTAGCGTAAAGAAAAAATACATAAACAAATCACTCACAGAAGAAGTACAAGAGCTAATCTACAAGCGTGAAATCGTCATCAAAAAACAAGATGACGGCAGTGAAATGCTTGAATTTTTTGCTGGCAGTGGTAATGAGTATTCTTGTCAGCTAATAGTCCCTATCGTAAAGGACGGAGACGCTATCGGCTCTATCATTATTTTAGCTATGGAAAATAAATGTTTTGATGACAGTAGCATTAAAATCTGTAAAGCATTTGCTAAATATCTGAGCGACCAAATATCTTAAATTTATCTATTTGACACAATCAATCCTTTTTGATATAATCAAGAAAATTAAAAAGGAGCACATATGAGCAAGGCTGATTATACTTTATTAAATAATTATATATCTATCTTAAAAGACGGAGAATGGGATATAGATCAAAACGTAAGACCTAGATGGACTGACGGCACACCTGCGCACACAGTTAAAAAATTTGGTGTGGTAAATAGATACAATCTTCAAGAAGAGTTCCCAATCTCTGGAGTAAGAAAAACTAACTGGAAAGCAGCCATCGACGAAATCATCTGGATATGGGTGTTAAAATCAAATAATGTAAAGTATTTGAATAGTAAAATCTGGGATCAATGGGCTAATAAAGGTGAAAAACAAAACCAAGAAATAGGATCTATCGGTAAAGCATATGGATATCAGCTGGGAGAAAAAGTAATAGTCCAAAAAGACGGATCAAAGATTGACCAAGTAGATTATGTGCTAAATGAGCTAAAAAACAACCCTGCTAATAGAAGAATACTGACTGAAATATACAAACATAGTGACCTACATGAGATGAATCTTGCACCTTGTGTACATGAAGCGACTTTTAATGTAGTAAATGGCACACTAAATATGGTACTAAATCAAAGGAGTAATGACACTCTAGCTGCTGGCAGCTGGAATGTGATGCAATACGCAGCACTCCTCTCTATGCTAGCACAAGCAAGTGGTTTAAAAGCTGGAGAAATGGTGCATGTAGTGACCGACTCCCATGTATATGACAAACACGTACCCATGGAGCTCGAAATTATATTTAATCGTTGCTCATTGATCCAAAAAAGACTTATGTCTAAAGTCTGGGAAGAACACAACAAACTACCTCTTCCTATGACTGATTTTCATGTAAAGTCTACCATTGCTAGAGCATTGAACCTAGATATGAGGGACACTAACACTATTGACCAAGTAAGTGACATGATAAGAATGTTTGAATCATCTAATATAAATTTTGAAAATGAAATCGCTCATGCAAAAGCTATCCAATCAGCAAAAGAGCTAAAAGGTACCGACTATAAAAACTATCTAGATGAAGTGAAAAGAACTGACACATTCAAGTCAGCCGAAAACTTAATCCAAATAATGATCAAAAATTCTAAAATTGATAAAGCTTTAGACTTTTCGACTCCAAAACTTATCTTGGATCCAAATGTAAAAAACTTTTATGACTTTAAGTCTCCAAAAATGCGAACTGGTACAAGCTTAACCGTAGAAAATGGTCAATTGGTCCGTGAAGGTAAATTTGTAGACAATCCAGAATCCAGCTTCGACGTATTACACTATTATCCAGAATTAGAAGGCAAAGAATTGGACACAAGAGTCCCTGTGGCAGAATAAAAACAAGAGCAATAAGCTCTTGTTTTTTGTTTTATTTCTTTCGACCTTCACCCATAATCTCTATTACATTTGGCATTGCGATAATATCGATAAACGACCTCTCCATAGGACTAGTGATAAAGAATGCTCTACCACGAGGTGCAGTAACAATACCTTCCTGCTCAGTCTCATTGATACCGCCTGCTGATTTGTAAAGTTCAAGTAGGTCAGCCATATCATTTGGAGCTAGCTGTAGTATCATACTATATTGACAAGCGTTGATAATAGCAGCAGATCTTCTCTGGATCTCAGGAGTACCCAAGAAGTCTTTAATATTCTGTGTGATAACTATCTGCATACCTTGATATTTACGGATACGCTTAGCCATCTCCGCCATGAAGTTTAGTGCCACAGGGCTATCTGGGTCAATAAACATATGCGCCTCGTCGACCGCGATGACTACCTGACGTTTGATATCATTACCAGTACGCTGATAATATTGCTCATTAAATCGCTTGTTGTTGATAATTTCGTTATTTAGATATTTAAATACTAATAGCATTTGAGCATTAGCAAGCTTATTATTTTTACTAGCAAATAGTGTCTGGAAGTTAAATGTAATCAAGTTTTCATCAGTAAGGATTGATGTCGGACCATTCCATAGGTCTGAGTTTCGTCCTCCTGTAGCAAATTTTTGAATATAAGTCTCTAATATCAAAAGATTATTTCTATAGAAAGCATCTTTAGTCGTCTTGAGTTTCTTTCGGATCAAGGCAAACAAATCGTCAAATATAGGATAATCTTCTGCTTTGAGCTTACCGATATTTGTGAATTGGTCGATACCTTTATTGTTATACAATTCTACTACCAAAGTATTCAATGTCTCAAATGCATCTGAACTGATACCTTCTAGGATTGCTCTAAAGAATTGCTCTAAGAACTGAAGGTGAGTAAAGAATGTCTTGTTTGATCCTTTGTTTACTATATCATCTATATTTTGATCGTCGATATCATCATCTGTATTTGCTGCATCTAAGTCTTCTAGTGACGCCATGATATGGAAAGGATTTAGGATACCAGATGAGTTTGTACCCACGTCGATGACTTTACCGCCTAGATTTCTTGTCATGACATCATATTCTTGCTCTGGGTCTAAGATAAACATCTTGGTCCTGTCAGCTGCGAGGTTTGTAAGGATACATTTTGTCGCATAAGATTTACCAGAACCAGATTTACCGATGACCATCATGTTTGAGTTTATCCTACCTGCTCTACTATCACGAGTAAAGAAGTCGATAAACACAGGATAACCACTAGCTGTAGAAGAGCCGATACAAAATCCTGCTGGATCTTGCATGATAGAGTCTACCATAGGGAATGATGCTGCGATAGTAGTAGATGGCATACTCCTATAATAATGCTTGAGAGTATCTATCCTATTTACACTAGATGATACAAACGCATCTACTTGTCGTCCGAATAATTCTGAATGTTTGAAGCCATATTGCTTCAATACATTTCTTACTTCTTTTCTATTTTGTTCTTCTACACGCATATGGATAGACACATCATAGAGCTGTTCGTTGTTTGTTTTGAGATCTTTCAATAGAGTCTGCAAAGACTGGATATCTGCTTCTTTCTCGATAATCTCACTAGATCTATAAGCATTATCTAGCTTTGCCTCTTTTTCCATAACGGCACGGTCGATAGCTTTTTCACCTTTTTCTTTATCCACAGGCATGATATTCATGATGACACGAGTGCCTTCTTGGTTGAATATCGGATAAGCCCAGCCATTGCCGACCTCAAGTGGATAGTTTGATATCACCATTTGCTTGTAGTTTTTCTTATCCATCTCCATTCGAGCCACTTTAAACTCTACTTTCTCTGGCATAATCCAATTGTTATACTGACTAGGAGCTAGATTTTCTATATCACTCTCTGAGAATATCGCCTGATAATTTGACTTTAAGAAGCTGATCAAATCATTTTCAGTCAAGATATGTGATGATACGGTATATTGACCAGTACCAAGATCATTCATGATACCGATAATAGTCTCTTCTAGGTTTGACCTATCTTCACCGAATAATACAAAATAAAAGTGGTTTTGCAATATTGGCTCAGACCTAATAGCATTGTTTAGCCTATCCACACGCTCTCTAAATATCCAGCTACGAGAGTCCATCTCAGCCTCAGTGTATTGACCTTGCTCGTATAGCTCATTTAGTAGGGCATATTTGTTGTCATCGTTTTTTAAGAAAACGTCAAATCTCATCGGCTTCACAGTCTTGACTATACATGCTCTCTGATACTGAGATATACGTTTCAATGCTTTACTAAAGGTATAAATAATAGCGTCTTGAGCCGGCTCTTGCATCAGATCCAGTGCCAAAGGCTTAATCTCTAGCACCATACCATGATAATCACCAAAGTTTACCAATTTACCCATTTCAATATTGAAGAATGGAGTAATCATCTGCATTGGTTTATAGCCACGATGTTTGGTATTTGACTTGATGTATTTTTTTGAGAAAGCGGAGAATCGTATGATCAGCGTCACACTGCTCCATAGCCTTAGGCCATCATCAATAGGTAAATACAATGCGATACTAATACCCAACCAAGCTAATAAAGCATACCACCTATAATCTACACCACCTATCCTAAATAAATTGCTGGCTACTATCACCACAGCAAAGATGAGACATATTATAGCCAGTACAATATCTCCTAAGGTAATGTTTTTGAAAAACTCAGTTTTAATACGAGTTTTTCCCGGTATATATCTTATCATAAATGATTGTCTCCCCTATTATTTTTTGTTCATTTGATATTTCTCTTATGAGAGAAAAGGTAAAATGATCTACTCATCTTACCTCTTTATCTTATTTTAAGCTATCTTTTATTTCGTCTATTAATTTCATTAACTGTGCAGCAGTTAAATCTTCAGCTATACTCAAGTTTTTTGTAAATCTTGCTAACTCTTTATTTCCATCAACCAATTTTTTGATTTCGTCAACCACTTCTCTGACAGCCGATCTCATTTCATAAGATGCTACAGTGTTATTATTTAAGCTGTCTGCAGATTGTTGAATAGCTGATTCTAATCTCTTCATTTGTGAATCAAGAGCATTTATCAATTCTTCAGATACTCCTGCATTTCCTGATGTTTGCTCAACATCACCTTCAGTTTGTACATTAGCACCTTCAGTTTGTACATTAGTATTTTGTCCACTAAAGTTATTATTTTGTGCAGATTGTTGAGATGCTGGTGTATTTATATTGACAGTACCAGCATTGATCGGCATAGTACCAGCTGTACCTTGCTGTGCATTTGGTTGTGGTGAAGGAGATGCGACAGGATTTGGTTGCTGATTTTGTGCTTGCGCGTTTCCAGTAGCAGCAGTACCCACTTTCTTCTGTATCTTTGCTTGAGCTCTCGTGTCTTCTCTAACTTGCTGCCTATGTTCAAGTTTAGCTTTACGTTCATCTGCAGATTTTTCGATTTTACCTAATTGTCTCATCACAATAGGATCATTGTCCGCTATTTGCTTCTTCATCTCATCTGCTGATACATTATTATCTTCAGCATTTTTCATCAAGTTATCAAAATATTTTTCAGCATCTTTAGTATAATCTCCAGTCTTTGTCTTTAAGTTAATAGTCTTTTTGCCACCTTTGCCATCATCAATTTCAGTTGATCCGCTCTGTAAGAATGTTCTTGCTTCTTCAATAGCTTTTGTACCTTCGCCGCCCGCACCAAGATATGCCGATTTTCTCTTTCCTTCTGCTTTTTCCCATTTCTTAGTTTGTTTTTCTGCCAAGAAAGATTTACCAGCTTTTGAAGAATCTTTAACAGTTTTTATAGTACCACCGATATCGACAGATCCTCCAGTAGCAGTCTTTACTTTATCAGACACCTTACTTAATCCTGACTTTGTACTATCCCATAGGCTAGAAGCAAGTGCTTTTCCTCTTTCACCTTTCTTAGCACTCATTGAGGCAGCTATAGATCTAGTAGCTACAGCAGTAGTACCTAGAGCTACAGTACCAAAAGCTCCTGCAACCTTCTTTCCTGCACTGCCAAGCAATCCCGTACCTTTTGCATAAGAATCTTCTGCACCAATATAGCCAGATATGAGACTAATAAATTCTTTTACTATAAACAATCCACTAACCAAAATGAATAATTGTAGCACATTGTCTAGGAATCCTCCAGCTCCAACCTGTCCTATTTGATCTATCACAGGTATCAAAGCAAAGAAAATATTTAGACCAGCTACAGCACCATAAGCACTGATAGTCTGCTTGACAAATTCTTTCTTCCAATTGCCTACCGCCGCACCATCATCTAGTGGATACATAGCACACAATGCCGGGCTAATAATATACAGCATTAGCAATATAAACATACGTCTAATCATACTAAAGGCAAGTGAGCCTAAAACATACAACATAAATATTCCGGCTACTACCAAAATGATAAAATGCACTTTCCATGTATTGTAATATTCATGGACATCATTTGCTCCAAATACCGACACGCTATCTGATTGGAAAATCTGATCTACTATATCTGCATAGTATTCATTTTCCTTACCTTCTTCTATATTAATCTCATCAAATCCTTCTTCCGTACCATTAATGAGAGTGTATGCTTTTTTTGCCAATTCTGGTCCAGAAGCTTCGCCTGTCCTATATTTATTGGCATCATACGCACAAGATATAAATAATTTTTTATCCATACGTGTAACACCAGCTGAAGATGTCGCTCCATTGACAGCCTGCAATAAAATATTTCCTAGCCATACACCCAAAAGACAGCAAGCTGGAAGAAGTACAAAATTAGCTAGTCCAATGATAGCTTTGCCAATAATTTCTTTCCATGATTTTTGCTTTGCAACATAAGCATTTTTAATAAATGCCATGATAGTAAACACTATCATTAAAAACACCGCAAGTACCATGATAGAAATCAATAGATTCCTAACCAATGATTGCTGGAATAAGTAATAAACTATTCCAGAATCAGTACCCTCTGTATTTCCCAAGTTAGTATTAGTGATAGGTACACCGTCAATCTGTATTCCATCTTGAATACCAGCAAACATAAAGAACAAGTTTTGTACACCTTGTATTATTGGAAAAATTACACTAAACAAATTGTATAGAAAATTTCCAAAGAATACGCCAATCGCATCAAAGATTTTGTCCATAAATCCTCCGTTTTATCTGAATTATATAATTTTTATCTAAAATTATCAAATATTTTTGCTGTTTATTTCCAATCTGTAGAGAATTCTACAAATCTAATAACATTTGTATTATTCATACTTACTGTGACACCGTCTGCTCTGTAGGTCACTATACGACTTGTATTGTCTAAATACATTGAATGATTACTAAGTGCCAAGATATCGTATAGAGACATACCTTCGCTCAACGCTGTAAGATTATTTTCATCAATAAACTCATATTTACTAGCATTTACTGAGACATTTTCTGCATAGTATAAATATTTCTCTTCGCTAGAGCTCAGACTTTCTTCATCTTTCTCTACATTTATTAAATCATTGCCATGTCTTATGTCCATGCTAAATGTATTAAAATCGGCACCACTCACGACAAATGAAAAATATGTAAACTTCACATCTGTCTTTGGCATAAATATCATAGCAATATATTGCTTCCTAGCAACGGACAACGTATCTTCTTCCGCATCTAATATATTGTCTTGTATAAACACCTTCTCTGTCCTAGTGGTATATTTAGCATCAGTGTATATATTAGATATATCGCTAGACACTTTTGCCTGCACATCAGCTAGAGTAAGGTCTGTATTGTTTGTAGAAGTGAATGTAACATTATTATTTATCAATGTAGCTATATCGCTAGATACATATGTCATGATATCAGCATTAAAGCCAAAATATTTGATACCGTCTACTATATCTACTAGATTTTCACTAGCAGGCTCTATAGAATTGTCCACCATATATACTGACTTCGCTATATCTTTAACTATTGGATACAATGTAGGATAGTCAGAACCAAAGCTTGTCTCATCAAAACCCGAATATGAGTAGTCTTCATCAGGCACAGCTATAGACACATCTATAGTGACATCGTATGTCGTGCTATCCTTGGTAATAGTAGTAATACCCTCAGCTGTAGCAATACCCTGGTCTACTATATCTACGATATCCTCTATGATAGATTCTCTAGCTAGCGTAGCATCACGATATACAAATCTCGCCCCGTAAAAATCATCACCAGTAATACCGAGAGCACTTTGAGCTGGGGCATTTGGGGTATCATCAGACTCACCTAGAGCGTCAGCTATACTCAAAACCAAACCAGCTACTATAAGGATACCTAGCGCAATGACACATATCCAAAATAGCGCAGGAGTCATAGATATACCTTTGGATACTGTAGGTGGAACATTAGCCTTTGTTAAGACATTTATCTGCCATAAAATGCTGTTGATATTCTTTTTTAATGCACTGACTTTTGCCGAGTCTTTTCTATCTCGAGATGGCTTAGCAAATGCTTTTGCTTTATTTACTGTACGCTTTTCAAAAAATTTTAAAGTAGGAGATTTACTTCTAGAGAGGCGCTCTCGTATGGTCTCAAGCTTTGACTTTGTCTTATTTCCCTTACGCATATCAGCATTCTCTTGCAATCGTGCTAAAAGAGGGGACTGATGATCGCCCTGAGGTGATGCTTGAGTTTCTTGACCTTCTGGTATTTGATTTTCTTCATCAGCCATAAATATCTCCCCTCCTTTTATTTATTGTCTGCTAAAATCTACAAATTAATTAATAATATCAAATATTATTATTTATTTTAACAAAATTTTTAATAAAAAACAAACAAATATAAAGAGTTTTTTGAGAATATTGAGATTAATATAACATACACAGCAAATACATATGTTATTCTGAGCAAACGAAGTGCGTCGAAGAATCTATGAGATCCTTCGAATCGCTTCACTCTCTCAGGATGACATGGAGTGCTCATGATGACAAAAAAGAGAGCCCAAGCTCTCTTATTTTACTTATGAAGGAAGTATCCGATCATTTCTGTAGGAATAGCACTATCGAAACCGAATTTGCCATTTTCAAACATCCATGACAACCAGTAGAATAAAGCAATCAATACACCAGTCACTACTATACCGATGATCACTGAGATAAGCTTAGCTTTAGCCTCTTCACGCTCTTCTTTACTATCAGCCTTAACAAACTTGACACCAACCCAAATAGCATAAATAACACCCACTAAAGCTACCACGCCCAAAATAGGATTTACAATATTTTTAAGAGTCGTAGTCAATGTGGTCAACCATGCTGGAGCCAACATCATAGTATTCATATTCATAAAATTCCCCCTTATATTGCACAAAACGATATTTTGTGCTAAATCATGACAATATATTATCAAGTTAAAAAATTAAAATCAACTAATTTTATATGTTTTTTTGAAATTTTTTTATTTTTTTAATAATTAATTATTTTTTGCTTTCCTTTATAATATATATCCTTATTCTTTGTATCATAAAGATAATTTATACAATAATCCAATAAAATATTTGACAGATTTAACTAAATGTATTAGAATAAAGCATATTAATCGCGAGGTTTGATATGAAGAGTTTTTTTAAGGTAGCACTAAAGTATATCATTATCGGTCTAGTAGCCTTTTTGGGTACTGTCGTATTATGTACTTATTTCAATGAAGGTAGCTGGGCTCCTAATCCTAAGTATTTTGGTACAATGTGGCCAGCCGTAGTGACATTCTTTGCATTAGGTTTCTTATTGATATTTGATCTAATCAGTCTATTGAATGGCAAGAAGAAAAAAAGTGTCAGCTTCGACAAGGTAAAGGACAGCAAGGGCAAGGACACGCAACAATTTTTCGACAAAGACTTTGTCACTGACGACGATCTAAAGAAAAACAAATCATTTAATTACAACACTCTATCTTCCTTAAAGTCTAGCAAAAAAGACGGTATACTAGTGCGCGCAGAAGAAAAAGGCGCACATATGGATATAAACTTTGTAGAGCCTATCCATACATTAGTAGTCGGTACTACCTCTTCTGGTAAGACTTGGAGATTCGTTATCCCTACTCTACAGCTCATGAGCATGACAGCTTCAAAACCTTCATTTGTGATCACAGACCCAAAAGGTGAGCTGTACAATACATGCTCAAATAAATTGAAAAAAGAGGGCTATGATGTAAAAGTATTAGACCTTCGTAATCCATCTATGTCTATGCAGTGGAATCCACTCACCTATCCTTACGACACTTATCATAGAAGCTTCAATCTAGAAAAAGAAGTGCGTGTACACCCTGCTGGCGACAACCCTAAAAATTATAACCTTATTATCCAAAGAGCATTTGACCATGATGCAAATACTTGGTTTGAATTTAACGGCACAGCATATGTAGATAGGCAAGTGCTAGAAAACGATATGCGTGTGACATCTAAGGCACTCCAAGATGAGACTTACTCAGCTCTAGGAGACATCTGTAATACACTAGCACCAGTAGAAAGTGCAAAAGACCCAAGCTGGGAAAAGACCGCTAGAAGACTATTACACGCCATCATGTTGGCAATGCTAGAAGATAGTCTTATCCCAGAGCTCGGTATGACTAGAGACAAATACAATCTATATAATGTATATAAAATAGTAAACATGACAGATAGCGGCAGAGATACTTACGCTACTCTAAAGAAATATCTATTTGACTATAGAGACAAGTTTAGTAAAGTACCTGACCTAGCATCTACAGCTCTACAAAATGCCGAAAATACTACTAAAAACTACATGGGATTTGCTACAGGTATGATGGCTCTATTTAGTGACGCAGGCATCAGCTTTATGACCAGCCATACAGAGGTAGACTTTACTTGCATAGATGAGCAACCTACAGCTATATTCCTTATTATTCCAGATGAGATACGTACAAGATATCCATTGGCGATACTATTCGTCACTCAGCTATACAAGAGACTAGTGGACAAGGCTCAAGGCAAAGGCGGCAGACTAAAACGTAATGTGTACTTTATGCTAGATGAATTTGGTAATATGCCAAAATTCCCTGAGTTTGGTTCAAGTATGGCAGTAGGTCGTAGCCGTGGTATATTCTTTACTCTATGCGTACAATCTTACTCTCAGCTATACCAAAATTATGGTCAAGACGAAGGTAAAATCATCAAAGATAACTGTCCTATCCAAGTATATGTCGCATCAGAAGATATGACTACCAATAAAGAATTTAGTGAACTACTCGGTAAAAAGACTATCGAAATCACTAGCGAAAATAAGAGTACTGGTCCAGACGGAAAAGAAACAAAATCCACCAGCAAGCAGACCCAGTCTATCCCTATCGCTTATCCAGAAGAATTGATGTCATTTAGAGATAAGGGTCAGCTTATCATCAAGACATTTACTCCAAATGCCGCATTGAAGACAGTCATCACACCAGCATATAAAGCAAAATGTTATGACCTTACTCAAGTACAAGGCACATATATCCAAAGAAGAATGTTTGATGAAGACAAAGTATACTACGATATCAAAAATCGTAATACAGTCATGGCAAGCAAATCTGGCGATGACCAAGATGATGACGATGATTTGTTTTAAGAAAAAAAACTAGCGTAATGCTAGTTTTTTTGTTTTAGTTTTCTTTAGATATGATAGCTTGCACTTTTTGAGACCCAATCAAACGCAAATATTCATAAGGCTCTACTTTGTTCCATGTCATAGCGCAATAAAAATACCACAATGTCGGTATAGAACACAACATGATGACGATACCCATAATTGTGCCGATATCTGGTAAGAAAATACCTACAATGCCAAACACAATCAATGCAAGTGAAAATAATCCTGAGCAAAACAAAGATATATTTTTTACTTTTTTACCTTGCTTTACGACATTTGTCTGATCTTCACTAGAAAGCTCATTGTAGATTTGCTGTAATTGCTGTGTTTTTTGTTCATCTAACTTTTTGTATTTTTTTACTGTCAAAATATATGCCATATTTCCCTTCCTCCAAATTAATTGTATTACATTCGACATCTTTTGTCAAACTTATTTGATACGAAAATAAGCTCTCTTTTCAATGTGACAAATAACATTACCAGGAGAATATACCAAATTATCCAAAAAAATATAAAATTTTATATAAACTTGAAAATTTTTCGATAAATTTTTAGAATTTTATTGACAAATCAATAATAATATGGTAATAATATATCACAGCGCGGGATAGAGCAGCTCGGAAGCTCGTCGGGCTCATAACCCGAAGGTCGTTGGTTCAAATCCAACTCCCGCAACCATCGAAAAATCCCTACAAAATAGATATCTACAAAGGGTTAAGAGAAATACAAAATATTCAATTTGACACACTTTTGACACACTTTTAGATAGATTTGTTATTTTGAATGTATAGGTTTTTAAAAAAGGACTAGCAATTTCACTAGTCTTTTTTAGTTCGTCAAATAAAATGTACATGATGACATCTTGGATCTCTTGAGTTTCATTCTTTTACCATTTGGCATAACATATTCGTAGCCTTCGCGATAAGGACAATGAACACAGTCTGCTCCCAAATGTTGCTTCATAGGACAGTGACGTAGTGTCATATATGGCATCTGATACTCTCCTCCCTCAGCTCGAAAATATGGACGCCCAAAGTATTGCGCCGTATACCCATTGTAGACATTCATACCGCCACCGATATATTTCTCAGTATCAAAATCTAATGCATACAAGTTATTTACAAGTACTGGGATTTTATTTTTTTCCACAATTTGCTTTAGCATTTCCACATCATGTGTGGTAGCGAATATCGGCAAATACAATATCTTATCTTTGTTTTTCACAATATCTATTTCATTATAAACTTCAGGAATATAAAGATCTAAAGCACTATCTATCTCTTCTATCTCCTTGTACTTTGGAAGAGATATTTTATTCAATAGATTTCTATCTGTTTTTATCAATTCATTTTTGATGATATCATATACTTTTCGCCTAAAATCATTAAGACTCTTTTTCGGCATAAAGACAGCATTTATATCACAATACAATATCGCATCAAACAGCTCACTTTTGCGGAAATTGTCAATGAAATCTTTTTCTGTCAGAGGCTGATTTTTAGCCTCCTCACATACATCACCTTCTATTATTATTTCGTGATTTTTCAGACTAATTTCTGCGCGTATTGGCTCGCCGATTTTTGCCAAGATAGAGATTTCTACAGGTCTACGAAAAACAAATTTTTTCATCTCTTCTTCTCGCATAAAATCTGAGATAATATATGCTTTTGCTCCCACTTCTACAGTTTGCATAGTAGTGATACGATATAAGCCTCCTCTCCTAGAGATATCATAAGCAGATATTGTAATCTCTTCGTTGTTATAAATAAATTTAATAGTGGATTTTGGCGTAATTTCACGATCGCTAGATATAAATATCTCATTAAATTTTTTGCCTTTGACAAATTTTTCTACCCTACCTATCTCTATACCGATATGATTTTGTCTATTGGAAATAATATCACCATTTCCATCAAAATATCCCGCCGTATACCCTCGATTGAATGCCAATCTCAGCTCATCTATGTCAAAATCTTCACCATTTAGAGCCTTGCGATAAATTTTGGTAGCCACTCCTACATAATACGGTCGTCTCGCTCTACCCTCTATCTTAAGAGCTGTCACTCCTGCTTTTTCTAAATCTTCCAATCTATCTAACATACAGATATCTTTCGCGCTGAGTAAATATCCATTTGCAATTTCTTTATCTTCATATTTGAAAGCATATGGCAATCTGCATAATTGCTTACACTTTCCCCTATTCCCGCTAGCATCATGAAGATAAGAGCTTAGGTAGCAATTTCCAGAAAAACTCACACACAACGCCCCTTGAGCAAAGTACTCTATCTCTATATCACTATTTGCTCTAATCCTCGCCACTTCTTCGAGTGGTGTCTCGCGCGATAGTACTACACGCTTTGCACCTAGCTTCTCTACCTGCCTCACACCCTCGAGATTATGTATACCCATCTGCGTACTAGCGTGTATCTCTATCTCAGGATAATACTCATGCACTATACTCATCAGCCCTATATCTTGGATAATAAACGCATCTACACCAAGATTGTATGCATCGACTATTAGGTCCAAAGCAGATTGCATCTCTTCATCACTAAAAAGAATATTCACCGTCAAATGCACTTTTACATCATAAATATGCGCAAACTCCACCGCTTCTTTCAATGTAGCTAGCGAAAAACCTTCAATGTTTCTTGCATTGAAATCTTTTACTCCGAGATATACTTCATCTGCTCCATTGTATACAGCCTGCTTAAGACTCTCAAAATCTCCAGCAGGTGATAAAATTTTCATACTCATAAAAGCATTATAACATATCTTATCTCATTTTTCAAGACAAAAATTAATCTAATAAATATAAATCTACAACGCAGACGCAAAGAAAACGACAAAAATATTTTATTTTAAATAATTTTAAATAAAATTTTAAGAAATTTTAAAAAAAGTATTAAATTTTTCATTATTTAGTGATATAATCATATCCATAAAAGCAAAAAGGAGAAATTATGTCAGAATTTAAAACAATTCCTATCACATTGGTGACTGGATATTTAGGTAGTGGTAAGACCACTCTTTTAAATCATATCTTGAATAACACAAAAGGGTACAAATGCGCTGTCATAGTCAATGATATCGGTGAAGTAAATATCGACGCGGAGCTCATAGAAAAAGGTGGTATCGTAAACAAACGCGAAGAGAGTCTTGTCGCCCTACAAAACGGCTGTATCTGCTGTACATTGCGCCAAGACCTCATAGAACAAATACACGATATCGTAAAGCAAAGAAAATTTGACCATATTATTATCGAGGCTAGCGGTATATGCGAGCCTATTCCTATCGCACAGACTATAAACTTTTTGACTCAAAGTTTTGAGCAACAAGGTATGCCTATATATTGCAAGTTAGACGCAATAGTGAGTGTTGTAGACACTCTTCGTATGGTGCAAGAATTTGGCTGTGGTGACGAGCTTGTAAAACAAGAAATCGGCGAAGATGATATAGAAAATCTTGTGATACAGCAAATCGAATTTTGTGATATCCTAGTGATGAACAAAGTGAGTGAAGTGTCTCCAGAAGAACTATCTCGCGTGAAAAAAATCATCAGAAATCTACAACCAAAAGCAAAGCTCATCGAGACAGATTATTCTAATGTAGACTTAAAAGAGATCTTAGATACCAATCTATTTGATATGGAAAATGTGTTGACATCTGCTGGTTGGTTCCAAGAGATAGAAAAAGATATGGAAGAAAATGACCTTGATGAGCATGAACATTGTCACGATCACGATGAAGAATGCCACTGTCATCACGAAGACGGTGAAGAGTGTCATTGTCACGACCACAACGAGCACCACCATGGACATCACCACGACCACGAGCATTGCCACTGTCATGAGCATGGAGAGACTGAAGAATACGGTATCGGCACATTTGTCTACTATAGAAGAAAACCTTTTGATAGGCTAAAATTTGAAGACTGGGCAAACAAAGACTACGGCAAGCAAATCATTAGGACAAAAGGCTTGGTATACTTTACAAACGACAACAAAATGTCCTACATCTACGAGCAAGCAGGCAGACAAAGAGTCCTCACAGAAAACGGCCCTTGGTATGCCACCCTCCCTAGACATCAGATAGAACAATTACTATTGAATGATGAGAAGTTTAGAAAAGATTGGGACGAAGTCTATGGTGATAGAATGATCAAACTAGTATTCATTGGACAAAAAATCGATAAGAAAAAAATCATTGAGGAATTGGATAAAATCTAAATAAAATACAAAAAAATCTCTAAAAACGGAGATTTTTTATTATTTCTATGCAAATTAATTGAAAAAACAAAACTAAACATATTGAAATATTTTATATTTATGATATAATTATATCATGAAGTTAATAGTAGGATTGGGAAACCCTGAGGGTAAATATACAAACACTTATCACAACACTGGATTTAATGCAGTGGATTTTTTTGTGAAGAAAAATGGTCTAAAGTTCACCACTACAAAGTGTCGTGCTGAGATTTGCAAAGGCGACGGCTATATCATCGCGAAGCCAAACACATATATGAATCTTAGCGGAGACAGTGTGCAAGAATTGCGCAAGTATTTTAAGATCGCACTGAGTGACATCATGATTATATTGGACGACATCGACCTACCTAAAGGCAAGATTCGTTATCGTATGGAGGGTAGCGCTGGTACTCACAATGGACTTAGAGATATCGTAAATAAAGTAGGTATTACCCCTCGTCTAAGGATAGGTATCGGCAGAGATGAAAATATACCCCTTCGAGATTATGTCTTGTCTACTTTGGATCCTACTAGTAAAGCCACTATGCAAGAAGCTTATGAAAAAGCTAGTGTATTAATAGAGCAATTTATCGCAGGTGATTTATGCCAAGATACGACGATCTAATATCAAAAATAAATACAAACACAATTTTTTGCAATAACCTTGGTATAGGTGAGCAAGGTGCAATACTTAGCAAGATAGATAGAGCACTATACATTTGTCCAAATCTAGAGCAAGTGCATCAGATGAGAGACCAGCTCACTGCACTCGGCAAGACTTGTGTCGCTATAGATGATTTTGACAAGCCATTCACTTTATCCAAATTTCAAAGTAGTGAAAATTTGAAAGATATAATAAAAGCTTGTTATCTTCTCGCAAAATCCACGCCTATCATCATATCTACTCCAAGGATTCTTTTTTCTTTTGTACCAAACATTGAGACTTTTAAAAAAAATATCATATCTCTAGACAAAATAAATGAATATAACATCATAGAAATAGAAAAGAAACTCGTGTACCTTGGTTATAAAAAAGTAGATAGTGTTATAGAAGCTGGAGAATTCGCTAGGCGTGGAGATATATTGGATATATTTACTCCAATCGATGACTACCCTACGCGTATAGATTTTTTTGACTCTAATATCGAAGAAATATACACTTATGACAATATCTCTTTTGAAAAACTAACCAAACTAAATCAGATAGATATTGTACCAAATAAAATCACATTATTTGATAGTGAAACAAAAGAAAATATCTTAAAAAATCTAAACAAACTAAAGATAGACGACAATCTATTTTTTGAACTTTATAATCTAATCGAAAGAGATGAAGATATCCCTTTAGAATTTTTGTATCCTTTTACGGACTCTATCTACACACTAAAAGATATAGATCTACCTATAGTAATAGCCAACGCTATACAGTTTGAGTCTAGCTGCAATAATTCATACGAATATTTTACTGATAAAATAAATCAAACTTTTAAAAAAGAAAATTTAATAAAAATATATAAAAATAATGAAAAAATACTAAAAATTAATGATTTTTATATTAATTTTGCTAAAAATTTAATATTTTTTGATAATTTTGATTTAAAAAATACAGATTTACAAATAAAATTTAATACAAAAAATATTATCAACTTTGATTTTAAATCCATTAAATTTCCATCATTTTTATACAATCTAGAATCACTACAAATTGAGCTAAACAAATACAAAAATAAACAAATTTATCTATGCCTTTCTAGCCAAGAGACACTAGGCTCTATCAAAAGAATATTTAGCGAAACTAATATACCTTTTTCACTTAATGTAAATTCTACTGGTATAATCTTGACAGATTTAAATATCCCTTACAATATTTGCTTTGAGGACGAGGATAAAATATATATTGGCTCATCAAATTTCGCTCATAAAAAAGAAGTCAAAAAAGAAAAAAAACAAACTATAAAATATCTGCCAAAAGCAGGTGAATACGTGGTACACTCCACTCATGGCATCGCTAAGTGCGAAGGACTAGTCACTGTGTCTGTATCTGGTGTAGACAAAGAATATTTCAAGCTTAGCTATCGTGGTGGAGACATCTTGTATGTCCCTTATGAAAACGCAGACTGCTTATCACTATATATGGCTGAGGGAAATGCTGTGACTACAAACAAGCTCGGCGGAAAAGAATTTAGCAATCTAAAGCAAAAAGCAATCAAATCTATAGAGGATATGAGCGAAGAGCTACTAGAGCTATATGCCAAGAGAAAAGCAGCCAAAGGATATGTCTACCCTGAAGATGATTATCTATATACAGAATTTGAAAATGCATTTGAGTACACCGAGACTGACGATCAGCTACAAGCCATAGCGGATATCAAGCGAGACATGACTTCAGGCAAAGTGATGGATAGGCTAATCTGTGGAGATGTTGGTTTTGGCAAGACTGAGGTGGCCATGCGTGCATTGTTTAAAGCAGTGGAAAGTGGCAAGCAAGTCGCGGTCCTAGCCCCCACTACTATCCTTAGCCTACAGCACTATATGACCGCACAAAAGAGGACAAAAGATTTTGGCGTAAATGTAAAAATGCTAAATAGATTCGTCTCTACAAAAGAACAAAAAGAGATACTGGCCGATCTACGCTCTGGTAAAGTAAATGTTATATGTGGTACTCATAGATTATTGTCAAAAGATGTGGTATTTGATGATCTTGGATTATTGATACTCGATGAGGAGCAAAGATTTGGTGTCAAAGCTAAAGAGCAAATAAAACAAATAAAAAATAATGTAAATGTTTTGACTTTGTCAGCTACTCCTATCCCTAGGACACTCAGTATGTCACTGATGTCTATCCGAGATATCAGCATCATCAACACTCCTCCAGTGGATAGATTACCTGTGAAGACATATGTCATGGGATACAACGAAGACATCGTCGTCAACGCTATAAACGATGAAATCAATCGCGGTGGTCAAGTATTGATAGTATACAACAATGTAGAGCAATTACCTATCCTTTGCAATAGACTAAGAGAAAAATTGGGCAACGACAAGGCTGTATTTGATATAGCCCATGGACAAATGAGTGAAGTAGCCCTAGAAAACGCTATCAAGCGACTATATGACAAGGAAACAAATGTCTTTGTCTCCACTACCCTTATCGAAAATGGTGTAGATTTACCTAGTGCAAATACTCTCATAGTCATCGACAGCGATAGATTAGGTCTCAGTCAATCATATCAATTACGTGGACGCGTGGGTAGAAATAAAGAACAAGCTTATGCATATTTCACCTACAATAAAGAAAAAATCCTCACAGAAGAGTCTACGAGCAGATTGCAAGCTTTGGCAGAAAATACTGAACTTGGCAGTGGATTTAAGATCGCCATGAGAGACTTGCAAATCAGAGGCGCTGGAGAATTGCTCGGCAAAATACAGCATGGTCACATTATAAAAATTGGATACGATATGTATACAAAGCTACTAAATGAAACATTGCGTAAGCTAAAGGGTGAAAAAGTCAACATCGAGCGCGAAATCAAGATGGATATCGCTATTTCATCAAAGATACCTTATACTTTCGTAGCAGACGAGTCCGAAAGGCTAAAAATCATCGCTAAGATATCAAATATAGATAGCAAAGAAACAGCTCGCGCTACCATATCTGCCTTACTAAACGAATATGGTAAACTACCAAAAGAAATCTACCAGCTATGCAATATTTCTCTATTAAAAGCGCTCGGCATCAAGCATAATATCAAACATATCACTATCACAAAGGCTAAAATGTCTATAGTATTTTATGATGATATAGATATCAAAAAATTGATGACAAAAGTCACCAAATCACACTTCAAATTTGAAAAAGGTATAGTCCCTACCATAGTGCTAGATACCAATTTTTACAATGTACAAAATGCTATGAATTATTTTATAGAGTTTTTAAGTGTCTAAATGGGTCAAATCTCTTGCTTTTTATTATAATTTCTATTATAATAGTCAATGATATTATATATACTAATTGGAGTTTATCGTGAAGAAATTTTCAGCTATTTTAGTTTGCTTATTGATGATTGTGACAGCAGGGCTCGCAGGTTGTGCTACATTTTCTATAAATAAAGAAAAGTATTACAACGAAATATTGGCGACCGTAGGAGACACAGCCATCACTAGATTTGATGTATTGACCGCATACAACAGCTACGGTCAGACTTATTATGTGACACAGCAAGGCATGAGTGAAGATGAAGCTATCAAAGAGACTCTCGAGCTACTCATAGACCGTGAATCACTATATCAATATGCTTTATCAGAGGGAGACACTTACAAGCCTAGTGCATATCAAGTAAATACTGCTATCGGTGAGATGTTTGACTCTCTAGACAAGCAAATGGATACTTATATCGAAACTGCTAAAAACATATTGGATATCGAGATAGTAGAAGATAGTGACGAAAACACTGATAATGAAACAGCTTATAAATATGAAGACTATGTTTATAAACGCAGAGCTACAGTAAAAGAGCGTACAGTCTACTACACTGACGCCACAAAGGAGCACAAATCTACTACTGAGACAGCCTATACTGGCGTCGAATATTATATAGAATATATTGTCGAAGAAGAGCCAAGTATCGGTACTCCTTATATCGATAAAAATTTATTGGAAGACTTTAATGATACTACTGTAGTAAGTAAGCTAAAAGAAGCTTATCTTACAAGATTTGAAGAAAGGTTAAATGCAGATGAAAAAGAAAAAGCAAATATCCTTTATGATAAAGCAATCTCATTGTTTGCTCAAGACTTGATAGATTATGAGTATTACCTTCGTGATAGCAAAGGCAAAGCTTACAATAAACTGACTAGTGATTTATTGAATAGATACTTTGAGAGGACATTTGATAGTCAAATCCAGTCCCTATATATCGAAAATGTACGCACTGTATATTTAGAAAATCCAAACAATTTGAATATCAATGACTTATTAGACGAATATCAAAGATTATCTACTATTAGCTACAACAAATACAAAAACGATACTTCTACTTACAAGTCAGACATAAAAGATTTCGGCACTGACGGAGACACTATATTGTATCACCCTAATACAGATGCTCAATTTGGATATTTTACTCATACATTGATTAGCTTTAATGACACTCAAAAGACAGCTCTAAAAGCTATCGACAAGGCAGATAGGACAAATGACAATGTAGACTTTACAAACATCATTAATCAGACTACTGCCAAAGCAAGAAATGCTACTACTGGTCTAGTAGAAGAAAATGCAGAAGACATTTCTTTATCTAATATAGTAAACGAATATAATCAAATCACAAAACTTACAGATTATAAAGAAAGATTATCTGCATTTACTCAATTTATGTTTAAATACACAGGAGACGCTACTTCTACTTTAGTAAGTGGTATGCCTTATGTGGTGGGTACTGATGGCAATAGCGCCATGGTAGAAGAGTTTAACACCGAGGCAGAAAAACTGATGAAACAAGAGCGTGGTGCTATGTCTGAGGTCAGCTTAGACAACTTGAGCGATATGTGTATCACAGAGTACGGCATTCATTTCTTATTTTATATAGACGATGTAAGTGCGTATGATATACCTTATAATAGTAGCAAAAACTACTATATCCAGCCAAAAGATATCGAGGGCTCTGAGTATGTAAATTTATTTACAAAAGTTATAAACCCTTTGACAGGAGAGACATATTTTGATATGTTGTTTGACATAGTATATCCTGCAAATAGTGATGAAGTGTATACTTCTAATAATAATTACACATCATTTGAAAAGGGTATCGTAGATACTTGGGAATCAAAAGTGACAAGAAATACTGACAAAATAAAAGCCACAAAAGCTAATATATAAAAAGGTGAGCCGACAAGGTTCACTTTTTTTATTATAAATCGTGTATAAAAAATTTATCTCCTCACAAAATACTATTGTCAAAAGGAGATAAATATGGCAACTACAAACATAAGAACAAAAAAGAAAGTTTCGACATCTACTATTGCTATCGTGACATTATCTATTTTGCTACTAGCGTCTATTGGTATAGGAGTAGCCTTGGCTTACTTTACCGCTAGTACAAATGTAGCTGGTAATATCACATTGGGTGACCCTGTCACTATTAGTATCACACAAGGTGGAGCTACCGCTACATCTCTTACATTTAGCGGCGATGCACTACCTGGCACTGTATACTCTCAGACTATCGGTGTGACTGCCCCAGCAGACATGACAGAAGCTCTCATGAGAGCAAAACTAACTATCACAAATACTGATGGTGCTAGTACTGCTGTACAGGCTACTACTACTGACAGCTGGGTAGCAGGTGACGATGACTATTACTACTATGAAGGATCAGTGACTGCTAATAATAGTATTGATTTCATTACAGCTATCACTGTACCTACCACTCTAACAAATGCCGATGCTAACAAAACATATAGCATTGAAGTAGTAGTCGAGACTATCCAAAAAGCCAACAACGCAGCAAATAGCGTATGGACTACAGCTCCTTCTGATTGGTTGGACACTTATTCTCCAGCGGCTGCAGGCTAATAAAAAATGGACTTTTATCAGTCCATTTTTTATTGCATCTAAATTGTTTACTTATTGCCTAAATCTATATAATCATTAGGATTTACTTTTGCACCATTTTTAGTCATCTCAAAGTGTAGATGTGCACCAGTATTTAGCTCCTGAGCCATAGACTCACTCACCTGACCAATGATACTACCTGCACTGACTTTGTCCCCTACCGATACATTTACAGCATCGCTCAATGACTTGTATACAGACACCAATCCATCTGCATGAGATATCTCTATCACTGTGCCTTCCAAATAATTGGTATACACATTAGATACCGTACCATCAGTCGCAGCATAGACATTTTTATCTTCATTGGCTACAAAGTCGATCGCCTTGTGTATTTCCCATTGTTTTAAAGTATCATTATATTGGAGCTCTGAACCTGAGTAGTCTTTTGCCACTGTGGCATTTTTTACAGGCACTACGAAAGTGGTGACTGATACTTGTACATTTTCATTAGGTGTCACGACTCCTTGTGTAGATGTAGTAGAGTTTGCATTCACCACAGCTATCACTACAGCACAAGCAATGATAAGCAATCCAATGACAGTAGCATAAATGTAATTTAAAACAATTTTTTTCTTTTGTGTAGGGTTTGATCTTTCCATATTTCCTCCTACGGAAGAATGATAGACCGATTTTTACTTTTTATACAACAAACTTAAAAACTTCCTAAAATTAATGGCCAACCAATGACGGAATAATCACCATAATGAGCTATCTGGAGATTTACTTTTTCATTGTCTATATTCACATCTTGAGATATGAGATTGGTATATGCATATATCACTGTAGCGCCAGTGTCTAGATATTCTGTCTTTACCACTCTAGCATTCAATGCAGAGAGTGCACTACCAACCTCCAGATTATTTATCACCATACTTTCTCCCACCACATTTTCTTTGACAGGTGCAGAGTTTATATAACAAAAGCCTAAGTCTACACTTTCCTCTCCACTATCGACTGAGGTATAAGCCGAATATTGTCCAGAAAAATAATCTAGAAGAGTAAAGTCCGAATTTTCACTCACACCACTGATCAATATCATAAATATAATCACTACCAAAAGCATCTTCTTCATACATAAATTATATTGCCAAAAATACTTTTTTAATCGTAATATTTTGCCTTATACTGAGAAAATATTGTGAAGATATAGACTACACATAAAATTTGAGCTATTTTTTGTAAAGTTTTTCACTTTAGTGACAATTTCCTCTATCTGTTGATTTGAAATGCCGTCACTATTTATATAAGATAAAATCTTTTGTTTGGTCTTTTGGACTGCATGATATAGACAATTATAATTCAAAGTGATGATATTATAAAAAGCATCATTATTACACATAGAATACAATCTATCTAATAAATTATCGTCGTCTTTTGCTCCTTTGTATACATCTACCAATGTCAAATCATGATTTTTTATAGAGGTTATAAGTAATAAAAAAGCATTGATAAGTAGCAAGTCGACGATAGGTAAATATTTGTACTCTATATCCTGCTCCTTTAATATCCTGATATCTATAAATTCCATATTTGAAGGAAGATTTGTCATGAGTTTTAGTGAATTGTACTGAGTGATTTCTTCATTTTCAAAAGAAAACTCTATATCTCTATTTTGAAAAGATAATATTTCTTTGAAATAATTGTAAAATTTATTGAAGTTTACACTACTCATCATAGCGATGTCTATATTGGCATCACATATCACTAGATAGTCAGAATAATCACTCATATTTTCTTTATCGTCCAAAAAATAAGGTAATAAATTTTCGTCCTGTGGGATATATAGATTATCAAAATCCTCTCTATGAATATCCAGCCTCAAAAAACTATCTACTCTACATAGATATATGACGAGCTTGTAGCCATTATATATCTCCATATAATCTAAATCTGTGATTTTCATTTGATTGAATATACATATCTCTTTGACAGCAGAGCGTATCTCCATAGTTTGCAATTCTGACACATTTTCATCATACAAAAGCATTACTTTCTGATACTTTGCCTTTGTCTGTACTGTATTTTTAATTTCTGTGATAAAATCTTGATACAAAATCTTCATACTAAAAATACTATCACACCCAATCTCACAAATGATACAAAAAATATAGGATAAAAAGCATATGTATGACTATTATTGACGATTTATACTACTAAAAATAAACAAAGTGTCTGATAAGCAATCTATGTCACTTTGCTTTACTTTTTCATACATTTAAGATAAAATAATAATAGGAGGAACACATGGAAGAGAAAATTATCGCATTGGTAGCAGAGAAGCTAAATAAGAAAAAAGAAGATATTACACCTAATAGCCGTCTGATAGAAGATTTAGGTGCTGACAGTCTAGATGTAGTAGAGCTTATCATGGCTTTTGAAGATGAATTTGGTATAACACTTCCTGATGAAGATGTAGCCAAAATGAAGACTATCGAAGATGTAGTAAACTATATCAAAAACTTAAAGAAATAAATATGTTTAGATAAAAAAATTTGTGGATAATCCACAAATTTTTTCTTTACTATTTATTGAAACCTTGCTCTACTAGATAGTCATATAGACCACCCAAATCAGCGTCCAATTTGTAATAATGTGTATAAGTATTTGCATTGTCCAAATCAGGAATCACATATACAGTCACTTCTGCCTCACCATCGATATTCTTTATTGTATAGACCAATGCCTCGTAAGTATATCTATTTCCTTCACTGTCTTGGTACAATTTATTGCCTTGCTTTAGATCTTGAGTATTTTGATAATGATATCTTACATAAAAACCATCACTAAGTGTAGGCAATGTCTTACCTTTTGTGCTATCTAATACCACAGTAGCTTTCTTGCCAAGATTACCATTAAATAATGCTGTAAGACTTTTTTCATTGCAAGCATTACTAATGATATCAATTATACTATCTGCCTGCACATCTGACACTACTCGCTCGGCTTTTGAGCCATATTTTACTACGATAGAATCCGGTGTACCACATTTGATACCGTAATCTACCTTTACATTTGCCATAATAATAGTAGCTATGATCAATATACCGATGATTGATAAGCTAACTATCGCTCCTACTTTTTTTGCCATAATTTTCTCCTACCAGTTGTTGTACTTATAATACACTAAATTTCGATTAATTGCAAGTAAAATCATTATTTTTTGTCTGATTCGTCTTGTGGCTTATCTTGATTTTCTGTGTTCTCTTTTACTTCAGTATTAGTTTCTTCATTTGCCAATTGTTTATTCAATTCGTTGTATTCTTTTTCTGCTTCTTTTTTGATATTTTCTAGGTCTTGTTTTGAGATAACTCCAGCCTTAGCCAAAGCCTCAGCTGTCTCTACTCTTTGCTTAATATCTCTATTTTTATGCTCTTCGATAGCCTCTTTCTTTGCCTTTTCTTGCATCTGGCGCTTTTCTTCTTCTTTTTTGTCTATCGCAATCTTGACTTCTTCCACACTAGCACCATTGTAAATCATCTCAAACTCTTCTTTGTAGATAGTCTCTTTGTCTAGCAAAATATCTCTTACTTTTTCTAATACATCACGCTTGCTCTCTATGATCTTTTTAGCTGTAGCGTGAGCTGTATCTATGATGTCTTTTACTTCTTTATCTATTTTACTAGCGAGCTCTTGACCATAAGGTACTTGTCTCTGATAATCTCTACCAACGAAAATCTCTCCGCCTTCGCCGAAGCTAATCAAGCCTATCTCATCACTCATACCCCACTCAGCCACCATTCTACGAGCTACTTTTGTCGCACGCTCAATATCGTTTGATGCACCAGTAGTGATATCATCTAGCATGATTTCTTCCGCTGTCCTACCACCTAACATCATAGTGATAGTGTCTAAAAGTTTATTTTTAGTCATATGACTTCTATCTTGCTCGTCAAAAGTCAAGGTATATCCGCCAGCATGACCACGTGGGATAATAGAAATCTCTTGTACATTGTCACAATTTTCCAAAGCCTGCGCTAATATCGCGTGACCAGCCTCATGGATCGCTGTGATAATTTTATCTTGCTCTTTGATAACACGAGATACTTTTTTCGGTCCCATCAAGACTTTATTTAGTCCTTCTTGGATATCCACCATTGTGATCTTGTATCTGCCATCTCTAGCAGTAAGCAATGCTGCTTCATTCAATAAATTTTCGATATCTGCACCAGCTAATCCACTAGTAAGTCTAGCAATCCTCTGGAAGTCTACATCGTCGCTCATTGGCTTATTTTTAGCATGGACTTTGATAATCTCTTCTCTACCTTTTACGTCTGGAAGGTGTACATACACCTGTCTATCGAAACGTCCTGGACGAGTGAGAGCGGGGTCCAATACATCTGCTCTATTTGTAGCAGCTAGCACAATGATACCACTATTTGACTCAAAGCCGTCCATCTCTACCAACAATTGATTTAGTGTCTGCTCACGCTCGTCATTTCCGCCACCGAGACCTGCTCCACGCTGACGACCTACGGCATCTATTTCGTCTATAAATACTATACATGGTGAATTTGCTTTTGCATTTTCAAACAAATCTCTCACACGGCTAGCACCGACACCGACATACAATTCTACAAAATCACTACCAGAGATACTAAAGAAAGGTACTTTACTCTCACCAGCTACAGCCTTTGCAAGCAAAGTCTTACCTGTACCTGGAGGACCTACCAATAATACACCCTTAGGAATCCTAGCACCTAACTCTGTAAATCTAGTAGGGTTCTTTAAAAACTCTACTATTTCTTTTAGCTCTTGCTTTTCTTCCTCAGCTCCAGCCACATCTTTGAATCTAACGTTTGAAGATACCACCAATTTTGCCTTTGATTTACCGAAGCCAAAGCCTTTGCTATTTCCTGACATAGACTTAAACAAGAATACACCAAGCACGATCACTACTATCACGCTCACGTATGGAAGCAAGCTACTAAGGAGTGACTCGCCTTCAAACTCTTCGTTATAGTCGATATATACTCGACCTTCCATCATGACTCTATTGCCATCTTCGTCGAATGTAAAGTTTTCTCCATCTTTTACAGAATATTTATCATTGTATTCTGATATCAAATCATGGACTTTTCTATAATCCATGACTGTACAATAAGCATCTACACTTTTTGGGAAAGCTTCTTCTTTGACACCATCTACTTTCCTAATACGGACGGTATAACCATATAGGTCAATGTCGGCGACCTGACCAGCCTCCACCATCTGCTCAAACTCAGAATAGGTAATCTTTTTGCCTTTGTTATTGTCCGCTACTAGCCAATATATCAACAATACTGCGACTAAAAGTATCACACCATATATCAATATCGACTTCCACGGTTGTTGTTTTTTCTTTTTATCCATATTCACCTCAGTAAATCATATTATATCACGAATTTAAAATATTAGCAAATATTTTGCACAAAGCTAACCAATTTCATACGAATTTGTGTTATATTGTAAGATAGATAACCTATGTTTCTTCAAAATCTTGCATTAAATATCTAAATCTTTGACTATTATATATAGAGATATACGATAAATTAACATTTATTTTAAAGTAAAAAAGTTTACAAATCGATAGCATTGTGCTAAAATATTTAAATCAAAAGGAGTGTGTATGTTATCTACTATTGGCCTAATCATCGATGCCGCCATTATCGTCATAGTATTGATATTCGGTATTATCGGACTAAAAAAAGGCTTTTTAAAATCTATATTATCTTTATTTAGTTGGATAGTATGTATAGCCGTCGCAGTATTTACTACAAAATATGTAACTTCATGGATAAACGGTATATTTGATTTTAGCAACCTAATAGGTACAAGTATCTCAAATACCTTGCAAAACACAAATGAATTCTTTGCACGTACTATCAATTCTTTCGCTAGCAAAGATGAAATACTCTCTACTCTAAATAGCTTAGATATAAATAGCCTCTTAAAGCAGCTCGTGTCAGCAGTATTTAGCAACACTGCTGTAAATATGGAAAGTGCGGAGACCGTAGGCTCTTTAGTAGGTGCCAGTCTAGGACATATATGTATGCTTATTATCACTGCTGTATTGATTTTCATTGTATTGAAGCTCATAGTAGCATTGTTATATAAGCTATTTGATAATATTGAGCGTATCAAGATATTGGGCGGATTAAATAAAATACTCGGCTTGGTACTAGGAGTACTCAAAGCTGGCATAATAGTGATAGCTATAAACTGTATGATGGTGGGACTATCTTTAGTACCTACAGTAAATAATGTCATCAAACCAGTAGTAGAAAATACTCATATAGAAAAATTTGTATACACTCAGACAAACAATGTAATAGAAGACTATGTCATAGAAGGCAATGTAATCCAAGAATGGATATCTGGACTATGGGAATCTAGAGATTAAAAGGAAATAAAAATGAATTTATACGAAATACTAAAAGATAGAAATTTATTGTACCAAACGACTGATGAAGAGACTCTAAAAAAACTACTAAATGAAGGTAAAGCTACTGTATACTGTGGCACAGACCCTACTGCAGATAGCTTGCATATCGGACACTGTGTCCCTTGCACAATCTTGCGTAGATTTCAGCAAGCTGGTCACAAAGTTTTGATACTAGTAGGCGGTGCTACTGCAGCTATCGGCGATCCTACAGGTAAGACAGATATGCGCCCTATGCTTTCTCGTGAACAACTCGCTCACAATATCGAAGGCATCAAAAAAGCATATAGCCATTTCTTAGACTTTGACGGTGAAAATCCTGCAGTAATAGTCAATAATGCTGATTGGTTCCAAGGATATGATTATGTAAACTTTATGCGCGATGTGGGTGTACATTTTAATGTAAATAAAATGATTACTAACGAAATCTACTCAAAGCGTATGGAAGAAGGCGGACTTACTTTCTTTGAGATGGGATATATGCTAATGCAAGCGTATGACTTCTTACATTTAAATAGAGAATATGGCTGTAATATCGAATGGGGTGGCGCTGACCAATGGGGAAATATCGTAGCAGGCACAGAGCTAGGCAGGAAAATGAATTTCCTAGACGGTAAAAATCGCGTCATGGTCGGAGCAACCAATCCTCTACTACTCACTCCAGAGGGTAAGAAAATGGGCAAGACCGAAAAAGGTGCTATCTGGATAGAAAAAGAAAAAATTTCTGCATATGACTTTTATCAAGGTATCTATCAGACTCCAGATGCTTGTGTCGAGATGATGTATGCCCTATTTACAGACATACCTATGGTAGAAGTACGTGAAATGATAAAAACAAATATCGTAGCTAGTAAAAAACGTTTAGCTTTCGAAATCACTAAATTTATCCGTGGTGAAGCAGATGCTATAGAAGCTCAAAATATGAGTGAAAATCTATTTGCAAGCAATAGTATCAATAAAGACAATGCTCCGACATTCGAATTTGATATGAATGAAAATGAAATCGGTGTATTGGATTTGCTAGTAAATGCTAAGTTTGTACAATCAAAAGGCGAAGCTCGTAGATTGATAGAGCAAAACGGATTATCTATGGACGGCGAAGTAATAAAAGATGCTACTATGTCTATCAAAAAAGAGCAATTATTAGACGGAATATTATTTAAAAAAGGTAAGAAAAATTATTTATTAATTAAAATAAAATAATTAAAAAAAGTGCTGAATTTTAGCACTTTTTTTGCTTTTTAATTTAAATAAAATTAATTATTTTTTATTAATTTTATTTTTTATATTATTGTCAATATTATTTTCTGTATTTTTTAAATTTATTTCTCTATTTTTTATCGATAAAGCCATGATTTCATCTCTAAGATTATTCACATCTTCTTCGATAAAATGAAGAGTAAATTTTGTCCTTTTGTTTGACTTAATATAGATTTCTAAGCTCATGGTCTTTAGATTGAATAGCTTATCTAAAAATGATTTTATCGGTACAGCATTATATATTTGTCTCATATCTACAGTAATATCACACCATATAGAGCTAAATACTATGCAATTTTCGTGTAGCTCACATTTGTGAAAATTTTTGATATTACAATAAGCTCTAAATGTATAACCAAAACACACACAAACGATGGCACCACATATCACCCAGACATACCACTCTTGTACAAATGTAAGGAGCGTAGTCACTGATGAAAATAGCACAACATTAAACAATATCAACATAACGACAAAAAATAGGAAATGCTGTCTTTCGTTGATCTTGATACTTCTGATTTTCTTCCCGATCTTAAGATCGTCTTTGTCTTTTTTCATATACTCCTATACATTAAACTTAAATACGATAATGTCTCCGTCTTGCACTACATAATCTTTGCCAGCACTGATGATTTTACCCTTTTCTCTACATGCATTATAATCTCTAAGTGTAATCAAATCATCATATTTTACTACATCAGCTCGGATAAAGCCTCTCTCAAAGTCTGTGTGAATTTTACCTGCTGCCTGAGGTGCAAGAGTGCCTTTTTTGATAGTCCATGCACGAACTTCTTTCTCTCCTGCAGTAATATAACTGATAAGACCCAAAAGATGATAACTCGCTACGATTAACTTGTCCAATCCAGACAAATCAATACCTAGCTCCATCTTAAACATCTCTCTGTCCTCTGCTGGCATATTGACTAGCTCTTCCTCAGTCTTAGCACAAAGAGAGATAACTTCTGCATTTTCTACTTTTGCGATTTCTTTGATCTTCTCTATATTTTGTTTCTGATAATCATCTATTTCATCAGAAGTATTTGCCACATATATGATAGGCTTGGTAGTGATGAGGAAAAATCCGTCTACAATTTTCTTCTCTTCAGCATCACACTCGAGCAATCTAGCTGGCTTTTGCTGTTTTAATAAATCCATGATTTTATTGAGAAGCTCATACTCTTTCTGTGTCTGCAAGTCAGCTGATCCACCATGTACTACTTTCTTTATTTTATCTATTTTCTTAGTGACACTGTCTATGTCTGCCAAGATAAGCTCTAAATTGATAGTATCGATATCTCTGATAGGATCGACATTGCCTTCTACGTGGATAATCTTATCATTTTTAAAACATCTCACTACATGAACTATAGCATCTACTTCTTTTATATGACTCAAAAATTTATTTCCAAGTCCTGCGCCCTCACTAGCGCCTTTTACTAGTCCTGCAATGTCTACAAACTCTATCTGAGCAGGAATGATTTTATTTGTATTATATAATTTTGCTAGTTCGTCCAATCTACTATCCGCCACATCTACCACGCCAACATTTGGCTCGATAGTACAAAATGGATAATTTGCAGACTCTGCTCCAGCCTTTGTGATAGCATTAAACAACGTGCTTTTGCCTACATTTGGTAAGCCTACTACTCCTAATTTCATGTAAATTTCCTTTTAGTAATAATTTTTATGCTTATATAATATACTAATTTAAAGAAAATTTCAAGTGAAAACAATATTTAACTATATTTTAATAGGAATTATTCAAGGATTGACCGAATTTTTACCCATATCTAGCAGTGGTCATATAGTTTTATTTGGCTCATTATTTGAGCTGGACAACCTACTACTGCTAAGCGTAGTGGCGCACATCGGCACGCTTTTTGCAGTCATATTTTGCTATAAAAACAGACTCACTGAGCTAGTCCGTTATCCAAAAAATAAGACCAATCTCAATCTAATAATAGCTACTATACCTACAGTGATTATGGTACTATTATTCAATCACTTTTTGGAAGACAATTTCAATACTAGCACACTTGTATGGGGATTTTTGGCCTCTGCTATACTACTGCTCATCGCCGACTTAAAAAAAGAGAAAAATAAATATTTGGATAAAAAATCTGCCTTCATCATGGGAGTGTCTCAAGGCTTTGCATTGCTACCCGGCATCTCTCGTAGTGGTACGACACTTGCCTGTGGATTACTGTTAGGAGTAAATAAAGAAGAAGCGCTAGACTTTTCATTCTTAATGAGCATACCTATCATTATAGCTAGTGCTGTATACGAATGCATAAAGCTTTTCTCCTCTCAAATCACAATAAACTGGTTAGGTATATTTATAGTCATGGTGACATCATTTATATTTGGTATATTATCTATAAAGATTATGCTAAAGACTGTAAAGAAAAATAAACTTTATTTCTTCAGCATTTATCTCGTAATATTGAGCCTAATATTGTTATTGATATAAAAAAACGGTGTAATCAAACACCGTTTTTTTATTAAGCTACTTCTCCTTCACCACCTACATATGTACCTGCAGTGACTGTGTCGATAGTCTCATAAGTACCAGCTGTAGTAGTAGACAAGTACATATTATCAATATTACCACCTACAAACACAAACTTAGCTCCATATTCATCATACTCTACATACACATTATCCACTTCACCATTGTTCATCACGAATGATACATGATCTGGATCATTTTGTGCACTGTAAGAGTTTGAATTGACAAACATATTACCCACTTCACCACCATTGATAGCAGCCATAGTACCAGAAGCATTTGAGCCAATCCACAAGTCTGTACTGTAAATCTTGTAGTACTCATCAGTTTCAGTAGCACCTACATAAGAGTTTCCTGTGATAGAGCCACTTATCATCTCAAAGCTTGCACTATATGTGATATATACACCACCAATGTATGAAGCAGACATACCTCCAGTAATAGTAGCACCATCGACTACCAATTTACCAGCCTCTGCTCTAATTACTCTTGTCTTTTGATTACCATCTAAAGTGACATCTTTTAATACCACTTCTGGATTAGTACCTTGTACCAAGAACATTTGATTACCAGTAAATGAATCACTAGCTGAGATTGTATATTTATCTTGACCATTGATGACAGCACTAGTAGTAAATGTATACATTTCAGACAATTCAAGATCACCGATCAATACTACTTCATTTACAAGATGAGCATATGCTCTGAAATTAGTCTCATCTGCTAGATATGCTTTTCTATAGTCTGTAGGGTGCTCTGTAGCATAAGCAATCAAATCCGCAGGACTAGTAAACTCATGTACTACACCATCAGTAGTGATAGTACCGATAATACCACCATTGTATGTCTTTTCTTGACCTTCTACTACTTCTAGAGTCACATATTCTCCAGATACAGTAGTAGACACCATTAGATTATTTACAGTACCATTCTTATACTCAAATTTGGCACCAAATCCAGCATCATATTCTACATATAGATTATCTATCACGCCAGCTTCTATTGTAAATTTACCAGCACCATACGCACTGTATTCATTAGAATTTACATAAGCATTACCTACGTATCCTGCATTGACAGAAGCATATGTACCTGTTGCATTAGCACCAATCCACAAGTCTGTACTGTAAATCTTGTAGTACTCATCATTCTCAGTAGCACCTACATATGAGTTTCCTGTGATAGAGCCACCGTTCATCATGAAGTTAGCTTTTTGTGTAATAAACACACCACCTACAAAACTATTAGATTTACCATTAGTAATGGTAGTACCTTCTTCTATCTTTAGAGTACCAGCACTAGCCTTGATAACTCTTGCTTTATTCTTTGCATCTACAGTGATATTTTTTAGCTCTAGTGTAGCACTAGTGTTATTCAATAATATCATTTGATCATCAGTATATTCTGAACTTGCATACATCACAAACTTGTCTTGACCATCAATAGTGATAGATTTATCGATAGTCAACTGACTAGTCAAACGAACATTATCATTCAATTTGATAATAGAGCCACTCAATGCCTCAGATACAGCTGTAGTAAAGTCTGAATAATATGTAGTAGTATTACCTTTTACTACTTCGACAGCTTCAGTCACTTTCAATTTAGCTGGTGTAAATGTGACAGCATAGTTTGTATTTGTCCAGCTACCTATGATATCATATACTTCACCAAGCTGAGCAGTAGCAGTATTGATCTCATCACCATTTTCTTTCTTTACAGTATATGTGATACCTAAATTATCATTATTTACCACTCCTGTCTTTTTATCTCGAATATTGATAGGTGATCCTTTACTCTTGAAATATAGATTGTCAAATATATTTACAGTCACAGGCTTTGGAGCAATCTTGACAGTGATGACTTTTTCTTCTGGAGAAATGTAGTCATTGTACCCATCAGCAGTCAATTTGTAATAAACTTTGTATGTACCTGCGTCTACCATATTTAGCTCACTAGCTGACATATAGTTATACTTATCTGACTCGAGTGCATACTCCACCTCAAAATCTACATCAGGATAGTTTACAGACACAGTCTTAGCTGTGCTATCATAGACAAACTCTTTTGTCTGATCTGCTACGATCTTGCTAACATCAAAATCCTTTTTATCTTCGCCACACGCAGCAAAGATAAAACTACTACATAATACTAGCAAAGCACAAATAGCAATTTTAAATTTTTTCATATAATCCCCCCTTACACTTGGATTTGTTGTAATGATAATAACAAAATAAACGTGAAAAAGCAAACATTTATTAATTCTTGTATTAAATTTTCATTAATTATTTGTCATTATGTTATCTTTTTGTAGAAATTTGTCGACATTATTTATATTATGCTGAAATGTACAATTTTAATACATTTTTTAATTATTTTTTATATTTGACATTTTGTCTTAAGTATGCTAATATACTATTATCACGAAGGTGCAGTATTCTAGTCAACTAGACTAATCGAGGATGCTGAAACAAGCATCGCTGGCACACCTATGAAGTTTCTGGTGCTGGCTTTGGTTGCCCAAACTGGGGCTGGTGCTGGGAGTTAAGATTTTTGGGTGGTGTGTAATGGCATACATACATAAGCCCAATTATCGCGGAGACCTTAGAGGGTGAGACACGGATTATCAGATTCGCTATTACCGCTAAGGACAGAACCTGTATGCGACGAAAGTTGTGTACAGAGTAGCCTGCTTTGAGTGGACTAATCGGGATAAGGCGGGAACTCAGTATCTAGATGTAGTACTAGTCTAGTAATGAGTGGCTTTTGAAATTTTATCCGCAAAATAAAGATAAGCTTAGTCAATGTTGTCAAGGAAATCTTCTAGACTGTTCGCGTGTCGAGGCACTTTGGGGATTATAGTGTGGTCTCAGTGGCGATTCGGTGCAAGTTTTGCGTAAAAGGAAACTGCTTTTCTGGTAACGGAAAAGTGCAAAATTGGGAAATCCAACCGAACCTTATGCCGCAAGGTTTACTCAAAGTGTTGCCTTCGTAATATGAATTTTCATGCATTAAGCATTTTATATATGAAACAAAAAAATCACAGACAAAAATCTCAAAAAGCATGGGTTTGGCCAGTAGTGGTACTATTTTTGGCTATTTTTCTTTCTCTGACGTTTAGTATCTTGAGTGAACTGATACTACAAGACACTGTAGTAGCTATAGCTATCATTATAATATTTGTATTTATATTTATCAGTGTATTGTTTGATATGCTAGGCTTAGCAGTAGCCAGTAGCAATATCGAGCATTTTACTGCTATGGCAGCGAGGAAAATCAAAGGTAGCAAGCAAGCTATTGCCCTAAACAAAAATGCAGATAAAGTATCCTCTATCTGCTGTGATGTCATAGGTGATGTGTGCGGTATCTTGTCAGGTGCTGCTGGTGCTAGTATATTGGTAAAACTAGCTATCTCTGGTGGTGATTTTTTGTCGATACTGATACCTTCTATAGTATCAGCTATCATAGCAGGACTCACGATATTTGGTAAAGCAGCTTTTAAGAGATTTGCTATCAAACACGCCAACGATATTACATTAAAGTTTGCTAAATTTATAAATTTCTTTACTAGAAAAGATTAGACACGCAACATGTCATACTGAGCGAAGCAAATTTATTTGCGTAGCTGAATGTATCTCTTTAGATCCTTCGACTATGCTCAGGATGACAGAAGAGTGAAAGGTAAATTCCTCGAGCACCCACTCTAGATAAACAAAGAAAAAGGACTGTCTTCAGTCCTTTTTTTAATAACACCTGCGCGTTAAGAATTTGATGGCCAGACACGATTTGGTCGCTCGGTACCAGTCTCATCGACCACCAGTTTACTAAACCAATCAGTATAGCGAAGCTTTGTATCATTGTTTGAGCACTTTATACCCACATTTGTCTGTGTAGATACTATGACAATATTTCCATTCATTGACTGGAACTCATTATTTTTATAATCCACACACATAGTAGTGACATAGATATTTTCTGTCCATTTAGCTACACGAGTGATAAAAGCTTGAGTAGGGAATTGATTATCTACAGTCTTAGTATACTCACTACTACCTGCACAACAACATACTGCCACCACATTTGGACGGATATGGTCGAGCAAAATCTCACTAGAAGATGTCTTGCTACCATGATGACCTGCCTTATATAGCTCTACACCGTATTCTCTAGTGCCAGCCACACATTCATTTTTAAGGTCAGTAAATATAGGATTGAGACTTACTAGAGACTCCTCTCCGTCTTCCTCTAGGTCTCCAGTCATCAAGAAATATCTCTCGCCATAATTGAACATAGTGCATACTGAGTAATCATTTTCACTCTCTGCTTCTTCATAATAATATTTACTATCCAAAATCTGCATATTGACATTATTGGTAGCATCAAGTACGATTTTACCGTCTGGATAAGTGATATCATCAGCCAAAATCTGAGCCACTGTGATATGAGTAGCACCATTGCTGACTTCGGCATTTAATTCTCTATTGAAATTGTTGTACATCGTAGACTCAGACTTGCTAGCTGGAGCATATGATATGATATTGTTTCCGCTATATGTAGAGCTAGCTTTTTGATTGGTAGTAGCAAATGTGATGATTTTTTCACAAGTGTACAAATCAAATATACTATCTATCTTGGCACTAGTAGCAAAACCTGCATAATGGTCCTGATGAGCATGAGTGACGATGACATACTCAAGGGTATCATCAGTCACATACTTGTCTAGATATGCACTCACTGTAGAGATACTGCTGGACTTTGAGCCACAGTCAATAAGGATATCTACATCTCCTATCTTGATGTATGTACAGTCACCTGTATATTTATTGCCAAGCTCAAGGAAATGGATAGACATCTCTCCCGCATCTCCTGTAAGCTCGACCGTCTGTATATCTCCATGATCATTGTAAGAATAATATGTCTCTTCGCCGACAATAAGCTCTTCTGTATCTGGCATGGTAGCATAAGTGACACCTACTGCGCCACCAGCCAGACCTACCACTAGCGCCAAGATACAAATTAAGATATTAAGAAACTTGGACTTTTTCATCGCTATCCTCCTCCATTTCTTCCTCTACGCTAGGCTCGACAAAACTTACCAATCTGATCTTCTGTACCTTAAATATACTATTGTACTTAAAATGATTTACTTTGTAAGTGATATAATATGTACCTTCCTCTGTAGCAGTGTATGTACCGTCATCATTTTTTGTCAGATTGGTCTCGATAATCACATCATCAGATACATCTTTGCCAAACGCTACTGCTGTGATACCTTGGTCAGTGTATGATTGACCTATAGTGAGGGTCAATTCGTCATTTCCATTCAATACAAAGCAATCGTTTTTACTAATTAGCTTGACACCAAAATATCCGCCGACCGCACCCACAACCAAGAGCAACACAGCAATACAAATAGCACCAATGCTAACTTTCTTGAGCTGTTTACTAGCTTTTCTAGACATTTTTTTAGAAGACTTCGAATCAACGTCAATATCAAATGTTACTTTTTTACTAGTCTTGCTAGCTGTTTTCCTTGTCGCCATAAATCCCCCTTTTAATGCAAATATTATATCATAAATCTTTTACCTGCTCCAAACATATGAAGAAAAATTGTAAAAAATTAATTTCATCATAAAAAAGGCACACGAAAAACCAATGTGCCTATTTTTTATTAATAATTAAATTTTTTATCTTAAAATATTTTTTAAAGTAATAGTCTTTATCTTAGTCACTTCTTCGAAAGTAGTCATGACTCCTTCTGTACCGATACCAGAATGTTTGTATCCACCAAAAGGCATCTCAAAACTCCTATGGAAGCTAGCACCATTGATAACAGTACCACCACATTGCAATCTAGAACATACATCAAATGCAGTCTTCATATCGCTAGTAAATACACAGCCTGATAATCCATAGCTAGATTGATTAGCTATCTCTACAGCTTCATCTACTCCATCACATGGGATAATACTCACTACTGGAGCGAAGATTTCATCATCTTTTGCCACATCAGCAGTCTTTGGAATATTGGTAATTACAGTAGGGAGTAATTGAGCACCATTTGCTTTGCCACCTAATAAAATCTTACCACCCTGAGCTACTACATTTTTGATCTGTCCCATAGCTTTTTCGCAAGCAAGTTTTGTGACCAACACACCGATATCTGTCTTTTTATTCATAGGGTCGCCGACTACGAGTTTTTTCAATCTAGCGACAGCCTTTGTCTCAAATTGCTTTAGTACAGTCTTATCTACGATAAATCTCTTGCTAGCACAACATACTTGTCCAGTATTGTACATTCTACCCCAGACCATTTCTTCTACAGCAAGGTCGATATCCGCGTCGCTCAATACGATAAACGCATCATTACCTCCTAGCTCTAGTCCCACATGAGCCAAGTGTGAAGCACCATTTTGATACACTGACACACCAGCTCTAGTAGAACCTGTAAATGTAATACCATGCACATCAGGATGCTTTGCAAGTGCCTCTCCAACCTTACCCTCACCAGTCACTACTTGCACCACACCATTTGGCACACCAGCTTGATGCATCAATTCCACTAGCTTGATAAGAGTGAGTGGATTTTGGTGAGGTGGCTTTACTATGATAGTGTTGCCAGCAAGGATAGCTGGAGCGACCTTTTGGTCAAACAAATCACAAGGGAAATTGAACGGAATAATAGCAGCCATGACACCTAGTGGCTCACGTACAGTCATCTGGATAGTCTTATCCTGACCAGCCTCTGTACCCGCTGGGATAACATTGCCATATAGGTGCTTTGCCTTTTCCATAAACGCTTCAAAGCCAATACGTATATTAGCTATCTCTGCGTACGCTTGAGCGATAGGCTTACCAGTCTCTTTTGAGAGAGTCTTAGCCAAATCATCTTTATTTTCATCGACATCACCCAAGAAAATCTTTAATAATTCTACTTTTTTACTGACAGGCACTTTTACCCACAATTTTTGTGCCTTTTTTGCACATTCTACTGCGCGATTTACATCTTTTGGAGTGCTATTTGGCACAGTGTCTATCTTTCTACCAGTGTAAGGATTGACTATATTGATAGTCGCCTTATCACTAGCGTCTACATGCTTGCCATTGATGATATTTTGCATACAGCCTCCTATTTAGTAAAAGCTGTGAAGCTTAGCATCAAACCACCTGTAGTATTTCTACCATCATCTACGAATCCATATTCACCGAAAGTGAATTCCATAATATATGGTACGCCACCGACGTTTTTCTTGATCTCTTTGTGTACTTCGTGAATCCTATCACCGATACCAGCTCGTCTACCACCGCAGTGTACCAAATGATAACCTACGATCTCTTTCTTACATTGTTTCTTCAAAGCCTTGATAGTCTTGCCTACTGATGCTACTAGCTCATCTACGCTTGCTTCCATACGGATCACTGTAGTACCTACACTTAGATTTGCACCGATGTTCATAGAGAAGTCATCGTTTGCAAACATTGGGTGACGGATAGCTACTAGATCTCCCAATCTATCTTTTACTCCCAATGGACTAGTGATAGTCTCTACTAAAAGCTTGTCTCCCATTAGATCAGCAGTCTTCATACCACGCCATTTTGCGTATTTCTTCACTGCAGGTTCTTTATCTATAGCCACCAATCTACGAGTACCTTCTATCTTTGTGATGATACCCATATCTGCTGTCTCTCTATATGCTCCTGTGAATTCATTTTTAAATCCACCCTTCATATACATCAATGCTACAGCGACACCTTCATTTGTAGACTTGCCATCTAAATATAGACTCCAGTTTCCTGAGATAGTGTTGTCTGCAGCACTACCACCGAATAAAGGAACACGACCCACTACTCTATTAGCACCCTTTAGGAAAAATTCTTCTTCTGTAGGGCTAGCTACCATATACATCAAATCTGGCTCATCTCCCATAGGCATCTTAGTCATAATACGAGCATCACGAGTAGCTGCTTCACCTGCATCTCTAGCACTCTGATAAGCTTTTCTATCTGCGAAACCTACACCGACTACCATACTAGGATCTGACATCACCATGATACCTACGAATGGCTTGTCTCCACCGATATAACCTTCTGGTACTATCACACCAGTAAAGCTTGTATTACCGATGACTGGACAAGAATAAATCTCCTTGATACCCTTGATGACTTCTTTTACATCATAATCACAACTCATATATGCGAATACCAACTTCGCATCTTTGTCTCTACCAGCCATTTTAGCTGCTTCTTTACCTGCTTTGTAAGCGTCTTTATTTATACTATAACCTGTTAATGCTTTCATAAAATATTTCCCCCTCCTTTTTATTAAAGCAATGATTTATAAAGAGACTTGATGTCCTTTACACTAGTTTCACGTGGATTGCCACCTGTACATATATCAGCAAAAGCGTCTTGACTAAGCACATCTAAATCCTTTTGCTTGATACCTAATTCTTTCAATGATTTTGGTATATCCAATTTGTCTGCCAATTTCTTCACCGCATTGATAGCCAACGCTACACACTTGTCATCAGACAATTTTTCTGTCTTGTAGCCAAAGCACTCTGCTATCTTTCTATACTTTAGCTTTGCATCTGACTCTGCATTATATTGCATTACCGTAGGCAATAGCATTGCATTAGCGACACCATGACCTATATCAAATCTACCACCTAAAGGATGTGCCATACTATGCACTAGCCCCAAACCGACATTACTAAAGCCCATACCTACTACATACTGAGCATATGCCATCTTTTCACGAGCTACGATATCTTCACTATTTTTATAAGCCTTAGGTAGCCACTCTGCTATAGTCCTGATAGCCTCTAGAGCAAACATATCACTAAACTGTGTAGCGCCCTTGGTCACTAGACTCTCTATCGCATGAGTAAGAGCGTCCATACCTGTACTAGCAGTCAAACCCTTTGGCATAGTCACCATTAGCTCCGCATCTACTATAGCCATCATCGGTATATCGTGTGGATCTACACATACCATCTTGCGCTGAATCTTGGTGTCAGTGATGACATAATTTATAGTAGCCTCTGCAGCAGTACCTGCTGTAGTAGGTAAAGCAATCAAAGGGAATGCTTTGTTTGGAGTATTTACTGCTCCGTTTAGACTCACTACATCAGCATACTTTTTGTTTGTAGCGATGATAGCCATGCCTTTAGCTGTATCGATGACACTACCGCCACCTACCGCAATGATGACACTAGCTTTTGATTTCTTGAGTGCCATTACACCATTCTGTACATTCTCCACTGTAGGATTTGGCTTGATGTCTGAATAGATACTATACTTGATTTTTGCCTCATCAAGTACATTTGAGACTTTTAGTAATACACCGCTCTTGATGATATTGTCATCAGACACGAGCAATACTTTCTTGAGCTTACGTTTCTTGAGCTCGTCTTTTAAGCAAGTACGTGCATTAGCCCCTAAATACACACACTCGTTAAAAATATATTTTTCCATTACCCCTCCGTATTTATATTAATAATAAAATAAAAAAAAAGAAAAGTCACTTGATTTGACCTTTCTTGTCGAAATTTTTTTAAATTTTTTTATTTTTTAAATAAGAAATTAATTTTCCTATTCTTTCTCTACATTCACCCACACCTAAAATCTTCATGATAGAATAAAGCTCTGGACTGTTTTCTCTACCTGTGATAGCAATGCGCACAAACTTAGACGCGTCACTCACACTACCTGCATAAGCCTCTGGATTTTGCTTATATGTTTTATTGTCTACAAAGTCGTATTTTAATGCTATGTTTTTGAGATTTTCAAACCATACTTGATTGTCTTCAAACTCGGTGAAATTGTCAGCATAATCACATAAAAATGCCACCAATTTTTCTTTATTTGCTAAGCCTAAATCTATATCGAATTTTGCCGTAAAATCTGGCAATACATAAGCATACAAATCCAACACTTCGCTAAAGTAAGTGATATCTTTTCTAGGGCGTACTCCACCTCTATCGATAGATAAGGCTTTCATCAAGACATCTTTATTTTCTACTATGATTTTGTGAGCATCTTGATTCCATTCGTCTGCCCATGATAATAGATTCTGATACACTTCTTCAGTGGTGTATCTTGAGATGATAGTCTTACTAATATCATTGAGCTTCATAAAATCAAACATAGGATTGGTGACACCGATTTTCTTGATACTAAAAGGGAATTCGGTATAATGCAAATCTGGATTATTTTTTCTCCAAATCTCAAAATCACTATTTAAAAGATTTAATAAATATTCAATGACTGCAGTAGTAGGATAGCCTGTGCGCAAGAAGAAACGTACATCTGCAAAAGTATCTTTACGCTTACTGATTTTACGTTTGTTACCATTCTCATCAGATACACAAATGTTCGGAGTATGTGCGTACTTAAATGGTACAAAACCAAATGCTTTTGATAACTCTATATGCACAGGCAATGACTGATACCATTCTTGACCTCTGACTACTGTAGTAGTATGCATCAATGTATCGTCGACCACATGCGCAAAGGCATAAACCGGCACACCATTTGATTTGATAAGCACATCGTCTTTTGTATTCTCTCTTATTTCTCTATCACCTTTGATAGCATCTTTAAATTTGTATGTCTTATCTGTATTCCCTTCTGATTTTAATCTAAGAGCAAAAGTCTTTCCTTGTCTTAATTTTGCTTTGATCTCATCTAGAGATAAATCTCTACATGGGTCTTTTACCTCTAAATCATTTGACTCCTCGAGCTCTTCCTCTCGACGCTTTAGGATCTCTTCCTTGCCATTGGTCATCTCACAAAAACAAGGAAACGCTCTGCCTCGCTTTACTAATTCATGTGCAAAAGCTCGATATATTTCCAATCTTTGAGACTGCACATATGGACCATAATCTCCAATTTCTTCTAAATTATCACCTCTGTATCCTTCATCAGCTTTTAGACCAAAACGACAAAGCATATCATAGGCTATTTGTCCAGCATTTTGTACTTCACGTTTACCATCAGTGTCCTCTAATCTGATATAGAAAATACCATCAGTTTTGTCCGCCAACATTCTATGTACTACTGCCTGATAAAGCTGTCCTATATGTAGATAACCCGTAGGGCTAGGAGCGATACGAGTCACCTCTCCTGCTATATCTCTCGGCTGGTATTTGTCCAAGTAAAAAGCTGTATCCAAATGCTTTGGATACAACAAATCTGCTAATTCTAAACATTCTTTCTCTGTCATCTTCTTCTCCGTCATTATTTTATCAAAGCTATCATATCTACTAATACTGTATTGTATGAGCTGATAGCATAATCATAATCTTCTATGACTCTCACACACATATTATCATAAGCTGTGGCATCAGTGTTTGCTTTAGCTGTCAAATAATCAATAGCATTACTAGCTGATAAAAACTTTTCATTATCATTCATTAGAATAGTCTGCAAATTGTAAGCTTGGATAGACAAGTCATAAAACTCTGAATAACTATCTTTCAATACACCATTTTCTCTAATCTTTCCCAATACCGTGTTTTCATCTATCTCCACATCGATAGCGTTTACTTTGTCGATATAATTATATTTATTTAAATTGAAACTACCAAAAGCATCTCCCACTTTAGTCACAATACTCTCAGATAGTTTTCCACCATTGATATACATTTCCACAAATGTCTCACTTAGGTTGCTAATCTGATATTTGATCCTACTATTCAATTTATTAACCACAATATTCGGGTCAAAATCCTCCACTGCTATATCGTATACATTTGGGTTGGCATTTTTTAATGCATGGTTAAAATATATATTTGATAATGTATTGCTAAAATTGATAGCTGTCTGATACAAATTGTCATATGAATCTAACAAATTTTGATACCTAGACAAACAAGCTGAACTAGTGATAGCAATGCTAGAGTCTGTATAGCTTTGTTTTATCCTTTCGGCAAAATAATTTACATGAATATTGGTATCGCTCATCGCCTCGCTAAAAGCGTCTAAATCACTCTTTACTTTACTTTTGTACTCCGAATCAATTGCTATAGAATTATTGCTACACAAGTCAATATGTGTGTATACAAATGCCATCACATTATCCAACACTAGATTGTAATCCTTAATAGTAGTGTATGGCTTTACAGTATAAACTGTTTCGAGTAAATATGTATCTCCTGATATTTGATGCTGGCTGTAGTCAAACTTCAATTTATTTGCCACTTTGACTATATTGTTATTTTTATCAGCGATACTGTAAAAATCTGTACTTAAGTTTGACAAATCATATCCTTTATTTTTTCCACACGCAGAAAACAACATCATTGAAGGAATGAATAATACGGCTATTAATAATATACTAAATAATTTTTTCATCATAAATTATTCCTTATATCAATCCATAGATTGACTTGAGATAATAAGTAGCTTTTTCTATATTTGAAGAGTCTTCTGTGATAGCATCTATTTCCACATTGCCAGCTAAATTTTTAGCAAACTCTTGTTTGTCGCATTGATTGTAATACTTTATAAAATCATTGCAAGTACTAGTAAATGCTTTGGCTGACTCTATGTATGAATTTTGTACAAACATCTCATCATTTAATAAATCTATATTTTCGATTTTCTTTACAGACACAAGCTGATTGGCATCAGTCTCAAATTCTTTAAAAGTATTTGATACCACATTGGCATATATCTCAAACATGGCAAACTTGATATCCACATTTTTATTTGCAATTTGCACATCTGCATTGATTAGATTTACCAAATCAGCATATTTCACAAGATAGTCTGATATTTGTCTGTAGATATCATTTGCTCCCTTGTCTCTAGCGAACCATTTAGAATCTTTTTTGATATCAAACTCTGTATACATATCATCTACGCGTGCTCTAGAAGCCTTGACCGACTCAAACTGAGACTTTATATCTGCATCGGCGATATTTGTATCGTCAGCCATGTAATATGTAATCAATGTCTCTAAGATAGTGTCTAGATTGTCACTCGTATCTTCCACAAAATCAAATCGAGTATCATTAGCATTGTAGGCTTTCACATTATTAGACAATGTCTCCATATTGCTATTAAAAGTCTTTTTTTCTATAGAACCAATATAAGCTACTATTGAGCCAGTGTTGACATCTCGCTCTCCTTTTTGTCTAAAGAAAACAAACACAGTAGCACAAACCGCTGCAGCCACCAATAACACTATAATCAAAATCTTTAAAAATTTCTTCATATTTTAATTATAATAATTAATATTTCAAAAGTCAATATTTTCTCAAAGAAAAATAATCTAATATTTTTACCCTCTTGCAAAATATAAAAATATATGCTAAAATCATGTCATGAAAACAATTCTAATCACAGGAGCTAGTGGAGACATCGGTTTGTCTATAGCAAAATCACTAGACCAAGAAAATAACAATTTAATATTGATATACAATCATCACCATGAGCCTATCGTATCTCTAAAAAAAGAGATAAAAAAGGCCAAAGTTTTTGATTATCAATGCGATTTGACAGACATCTCACAAATTACTAACTTAGTTAATAAAATTATTAAAAACCATATACAAATAGATGGACTTGTAAATGTGGCAGGCATATCAAAAATACAGCAAATTCAAGACACTACGGAAGAAGATTATTACACAGTATTTGATAATAATGTAAAATCACTCGTCATGACCACCGCATTAGTATCAAAGCATATGATTAGCGCACAATATGGTAGGATAGTAAACATCTCTTCTATGTGGGGAAAAGTAGGCGCTAGTATGGAAAGTGTATATTCTGCTAGCAAGGGTGCTATCAACAGCCTCACTCTAGCTCTAGCTAAAGAGCTGGGTCCATCAAATATTACGGTAAATGCTGTTTGTCCTGGACTAATAGAGGGTAAAATGAATAGTTCTATAGACAAAGATAGTATCCAAGCTATTATAAACGATACTCCTATCTCTCGAATAGGACAGCCCAAAGATGTAGCATCATTAGTAAAATTTTTACTTAGTGATGACGCTAGCTTTATCACTGGTCAAATAATCTCTGTAGACGGAGGATTTAGTTTGTAAAAAAAGAGTGGACCATTCCACTCGTTTTTTTATTCTCCTTCCATCTCATCTTCCACAGTCTGATGCTCTACCATATGTTCACCCACACACCATGTAGCTATCATGAGTCCAGTAGTCATCAATGAAATGATGGAGATAGAAATAAATAGATTGAAGAAGCTTGTAGCAAGACCTGTAGCACCGCTATTCATCGCATACAATAATACAGCCATAATGACAGCCAATACGCTAAGCACATAGATAATCAATCCTGAGATAGTCTTTGCTTCTTTATTTCTAGTACAGATGATATCAAAGATTACCACACCTATCACTAGACCTATCCAGATAAAGTAAATCACTCTAGCCCAAATCACTACATCTTTCACCATCAACGCATACACAAAGAATGCAGATAATAAAAATGTCATTATAGCCAAAGTGTAATACACCAATGTAGATAAAGCTCTCTTATTTCTTATACTCATATTCCCTCCCTTACCTATATTGTTATCTAAAAATCAATTTTTATTCACATATATAAAATCTAAAAATACAACTCTTTCCGAGCTGTATTTTCACCTAATATATGACATTTTTTGATTTTTTATCAAAATTTTAACTATTTTTTGCATTTTTTGACGATTTTTTTATGTTTTTTATAAATTTTTTATTATTTGACAATAGCACTTTAAATAATTCACATGACGGTATTATCAATACAGAAGTGATTATCACCATGATCCATTGAGATAAATTTAAAAACTCCAATCCAAACAATGTATACATAAATGGCACGCAAGCTACCAGCAGGTTTATACCCAATGTAATCAAAAAGCAAAGATTAAACGTCTTGTTGTCAAAAAGATTTTTCTCAAAGATGCTATTGTTCGTCTTGCAATTGACGCTATGTAGTAGCTGCATGAAAATGATAGTGAAGAACACCATAGTACTAGCCACATCAGGAGAATAGCAATACACTCCTATAACAAACACTGCTAGCACCAACACAGTCTGCAATATAGACTGATAAATGATAGCTACGCCTACTTTGCCTCCAAACAATCCTGCTTTACTATTCCTAGGTGGAGATAGCATGACTTCTTTTTCTACCTTTTCCATACCAAGAGCAAATGCGGGTAAACTATCCGTCACCAGATTGATAAATAACATTTGTGCAGGAAGTAAAAATGTATATTTTGGAAAAAATAATAACGCTACCAACATTCCAAACACTTCTACACAATTTGTAGATATCAAAAATTGTAGTGCTTTTTGGATATTGCTATATACTTTTCTTCCTTCTTCCACTGCTACGACGATACTTGCAAAGTTATCATCAGTCACCACCATGTCGGCTACATTTTTTACCACATCTGTACCTGACTTTCCCATACCTACGCCGATGTCCGCTATTTTTAGACTCGGCGCATCATTCACTCCGTCTCCTGTCATAGCCACAATTTTATCTAGTTTTTTATACGCCTTCACTATCCTTACTTTATGCTCAGGACTAACTCTAGCATATACCGTATATTGATGGCACATTTTTTTCAAATCTTTATCAGACAATTTATCTAATTCTTCTCCTGTGATAACCTCATCTAGACTTTTCGCTATACCTAATTTATGAGCTATGGCAAAAGCTGTCCTCTTGTGATCTCCAGTAATCATGATCGGCTTTAGCCCAGCTTTAAAACAGTTCTCAATACTTTCCTTAGCCTCTGGACGAGGATTATCCATCAGCCCCATCAAACCCAAAAAGACCATATCATCTTCTAAGACATCATTTGGATTAAATACATCGTAATTTTTGCAACACAAGCCTATTACTCTTAATGCTTTATCCGTCATTTCATTATTAATTTTTTTGACTTTTTCGCGCAAATTATCAGAAAAAGGTTGTATTTTACCATCAATTTTTATAAATTTACATTTTTTTATCAAAATTTCTGGCGCACCTTTTGTGAAGCTTCTGATTCCATTCTCATTGATAAGTACTGTCATCATCTTCCTAGTACTATTAAAAGGAATCTCATGAATAATCTTTGAAGGTACTATTTCACAATTGTTTTTTGCATATTCATACATTGCCACTTCGGTAGGTTCACCTACCACTTTTTTGTTTTCTAGTTTAGCATTATTACAAATATAAGCACATCGCAAAAAATCTAGATCTATACATTTACTATCAGGATTGTAAATATTATTATTGTACACATCGACCACTTGCATTTTATTCATAGTGAGTGTACCTGTTTTGTCCGAACAAATTATTTCACAGCTACCCAATGTCTCAACAGCATGCAAGCGCCTGATGATACATTTTCTTTTTGCCAATTGCTGTACTCCGAGTGCCATGATGATAGTAATCACAGCAGGTAAGCTCTCCGGTATTGCCGCCACAGCGAGAGCTACAGCTGTCATCATAGCATTTACTACCGAATTGCCACTAAAGAGCTCTATCACAAGTATAGCGAGAGAAATAGCCAATACAGTCCACGTGATAAATTTTCCGATTTTATCGATGGACTTTTGTAGAGGTGTCACTTCTTTTTTAGATGTAAATAAAATATTAGCTATTTTACCTATCTCTGTATCTTTACCCACTGCCACGACGACACCTTTTGCCTTACCTTTTGTCACCATACTGCCAGAATACGCCATATTTATACGTTCACCGAGCACTGTGTTTTTCTTCAATACCACTTCTGCATTTTTATCAGCAGGGACGCTTTCACCAGTGAGCGAACTTTCATCACAAGCAAAATTATTAGTCTCGATCAGTCTGATATCCGCCATAACGATATTACCAGCTTCCATTTCTACAATATCTCCGACTGTGATCTCAGTGCTATCCACCTTCATAGACACACCACTGCGTATTACCCTTACTGACGTCTTGTTGTATTTTTGCAAGTCATCGATACATGCCTGAGCTTTACTCTCTTGGAAGACTCCTATCAAAGCATTCATCACCACAATAAATAATATCACTATCCCTTCAAATAAATCGGCATACTTTTTATTGATAATAGCTATAGCAAGCGACACCACGGCTGACACCAAAAGTATAATAATCATAATATTTAGAAATTGTTTGAAAAAGCGAACAATGAAAGATTGCTTTTTGGTTTTTTCTAGCTCATTTTTACCATACTTCTTGAGTCTCTCGCTAGCTTCGTTGATAGATAATCCTTCTTTACTAGACTGCAAATTTTGATAAACTTCATTGATATTTAATTTGTACATACTGCCTCAAATTATTTTATTTGCCTGTCCGATGAAATAGAACAAAATAATTTTGTTTAAAAAATTGTAAAAATCTCAATAAATCTAATTAAAATTAATATTTTTTGTATGTTTTTTGGATTTTTGATGGTTTTAAAACATTTTTTTATTTGCTAAAATTAATTGTCAAATTTTTAATATTGTGCTAATATGATTGTATATGAATAATCAGATAAATGAAGTGTTGGATTTATTAAAAGATTTTGACCAAAAGAAGCTAAGCGACTTTTTAGACATCTTATCAGACATGAACCTAGGAAATGATGTCAAGCTAGAAGGAGTGCTCTACTACGCTCTCAAAAACAACAAGCTAACATTGGAAGAAATCGAAAAGAAATATCCTGCAGAAATACACAGGAATATCCAAATATTAGACAAACTAGACAAGATAAATTATTCTCAGCAAGAGACTGAGGCAGAAAATATCCGTAAGATGTTTTTTGCCATTACAAAAGACATCAGGACCATCATGCTAAAGATTGCTTTTGTAGTGACCGAGCTTAGAAATCTAGACGACAAATCAGATAACGAGAAGAAAGATTTGGCAAACGGAATATTTTCGCTCTTCGCTCCATTATCTGCAAGATTAGGACTATCAGGCTACAAGACAGAGTTAGAGGACGGAGCTTTTAGACTAAGCAATCCAAAGCTGCAAGCCGAAATCCAAGCTGAAGTAGACAAACGCTTCCACAAACGTCAACCAATAGTGGAAAGATTAAAAGCTTTGGTGGAAAACTGTATGCAGGACCTTGACATTCAAGGCAAAGTTTACGGCAGAAAAAAACATATTTACAGTATATACAAAAAATTACAAGACCACTCTCTAGACAATATTTATGACCTTATAGCAGTGCGCGCCATAGTAAAATCAGTATCAGATTGTTATGCTCTTTTAGGTAGATTGCATTCTATAGTAGTTCCTTTTGAAGGAAGATTTAAAGACTACATTGCAACACCGAAGCCAAATGGATATCAGTCTTTGCACACCACAGTACTTTTCGAAAGTTTCCCTGTGGAAATACAGATAAGGACAGAAGAAATGCATAAGTACGCTGAGTACGGTATCGCAGCACACTGGCTATATAAAGAAAAGAAAAACAAGCAAGATAGCTTAGATATGAGACTAGCTTGGCTCAGACAAATGATGGAAGATGACAATACTTCTATCGACGAGCTCGCATCTTCACTAAATCAAGACATATATAATAGCGAAATTTTTGTACAAACTCCAAAAGGGAAAGTAGTATATTTACCTAGCGGTTCCACACCAATAGATTTTGCATATAGTATTCATAGTGAAATCGGAAATAAATGCGTAGGTGCTAAAGTTAATGGTAAAATGGCTCCTACTCAGTCCGAGCTACATAATGGTGATGTAGTAGAAATCATCACAAATCCAAACTCAAAAGGACCGTCTCGTGATTGGCTAAAGATATGTAAAACAAGTGAAGCTCGAGGAAAAATCAATAGCTTCTTTAAGAAAAATATGAAAGAGGAGACTATCAAACTCGGCAAATCCATGCTAGAAAATGCTATCAAAGAAAAAGGCTACTCCGTAAGCAAACTCATGCAAAAAGGTCTTAGCACTATCTTGGAAAATTACAATTACACTGAGGAAGATGAACTGTTTGCAAACATTGGCACCAACGCTATCGCACCAAAAATGATAGCAAACAAACTGGCGTCTATCTATCAAAAACAAATTAAAGAAGAGACCTTTGTATCACCTCATACTAGTACCATTACCCTAGCTCAGCCCACTGAGAAACAAATCTCTCTAAATGGACTGAACAATATTTTATTGAAGTTTGCAAATTGTTGTCATCCAATGTATGGAGACGACATCATAGGATTTATCTCAGCAGGTCGTGGCGTCATCATACACAGAAAGATTTGTCCAAATGTGAGCTACTTTAGAGAATCAAGACTGATAGAGGCATTTTGGAAGCCTATAGAAACAAAGAAAAAAACTGACAAATAGTCAGTTTTTTCATTTTCTGCACTAAGCAAGAATAGGATGTTTCTTAATGAGAATAGAAACAATGTCAATAATCCAAAGGATAGCCCAACCTAGTAATAACCATAGAATACCTACAAGGACAAGACCAGTCTTTCCATAAGCCGCACCTTTCACGATACGGAAGATAGCCCAGATGATATCCAATCCAGGAAGAGCGAAGATAACTTTTAGCCACAATGGAGCATTTTCAAACCATTTAACCATTCCTTTCATAACCTTTCTCCTTTTATATTAAGATACTGTTATTATAAACTTTTTATTCCTTTTTGGCAAATGTTTTTTATTAAGTTATAAAATATTTTTAAATCTATTGACTATTTTAAAATTTGTTGGTATTATCTAACTGTCATTGCGGTTTAATTTGCTATTTTAGCAGAGGTATCGCACTACCCTGGTAAATAAAAAGTGCCAAAATCCATATCTTAAAAATCACCTAAAATTTCATCACGCTGATGTACCTCAGTAGGTAGAGGGCTGCCTTGGTAAGGCCTGAAAAAGCGTATTAAACCCTTACATTAACCGTATTTTGACCACAATATATAGACGGTTTTATTGGCTCGCCGCTATATATAGTTCTTATCAACAGTGGTATACACACTGGTATACTATACCAAAAAATGTAAAATCAAAGTAAAAAATTTACCCCAAAAACTCAAAAACAGCCTAAAATCACGTATATGCTAATGTAGCTCAGTAGGTAGAGCACCACTCCGGTAAGGTGGAGGTCACGGGTTCGATTCCCGTCATTAGCTCCAAAAAAACGAACCAAAAAGGTTCGTATTTTTTTAAACTCCCTGAACGACATCCAAATCCAAAATTTGCTTTCTTTCTTTCCAATCAGGCATATGAATAGTCATGAATGAATAAAAATTTTCATTATGCTTTGGATATAAAAGATGTGCCATTTCGTGCATAATCACATATTCTATACCTAAAGTATTAGCTTTGAACAAATAATTATTTAAAGTGATTAACGACTTTTGCGGACAACAATTACCCCACATTGTCTTCATTTTTCTAATTTGAATTGTTGGAATATTTATTTTATATTTTTTAAATATAGAATTATAAAACTCTTTCACTTTGACTTCATATAATATCTTAGATTCTTTCTTCCACCAATCATCAAAAATTTTTGTAGCTGTTTCCAAATCAGAAACATCCTCAAGATATATAATAAGTTTTTTCTCTTCTTTTACAATTTTCTTTTTACCTGATTTTATATATATTCGGAAATCTTTACCCAACATTTGAATCGAACAACCATTTTTTAAGTATACCATATTGTTAGATCCTGAAGACTGTTTATACTTAAATATCTGTTTATTTATCCATTCCTTTTTCTTCTCTAAAAAAGATATTATCCAATCATCCGGAACTTTATTAGGCACCGATAATTTTACTGACAAATCCCTAAATACTTTCAAGTGAACATTTTTTATATCTTTTTTTTCAATTAGAACATAAATATCCCCGTTTATTTTACCAAGCTCTAATTTACTTTTTATCATTAATACCTCACAACTGCAGCCTTCATAATATCATCTTCTATTAAGTCAATAATATCAATATTTTCTTCTTTATTTGTATCAATCAACAATTCATCAAACAAATCAAAAATTATATCATCTAATACTCTGTGTATTTGCTTATGAACCGATTCATTATATTTCCAATCTCTTTTTGTATTATCTATTATTGCCTCTTTAATTTTGATAGCAAAATCAGCAACCATTTCTTCCTGATTCAAACTTATCTTCCCAACAGTCTTAGTTATCCTATTGACTATTGAACCATAGAAAACTTTAGCATCAGTATCTGATTTAATAGAAGAAGGATATTCTTTTGTTGTAATACCATTCCTAATATCGTTTGCCATCTCTTCCATTTCAGTTAAATACACATCTGCATTTCTTGATATTTCATATTCCGCTAATGTTTTTTTAATTTTATCCGAAAATTCTTCAAACAATAATGGATCTTCATATCTAGCCTGTTTTAACCTGGCTTCAATTCTAGTTTTAATAAAGTCTGCTTTTGCTGCTTTAGAATCCATTTGTTTAATAGCATCTTCCATACCTTTTTCATCACCAATTGACACTGGTTTAACCACCGTCACAACATCGGTAGCATTGACAAATGTATTTATTAGATTCTTCATTCCTTCTTCATATTTCGCAAAATCTGAAACCTCATCATAACGCATTGAAACCGCTTCTCTCAATTTTTTAAAGAACAACCATTTGTTTTTGTAAAATTCTATTTTATCAATACCAACCTCAACAAAAATACTTCTATTAGATAAAGCCAAAAACAATCTTTTTTCAAAATCTTTAAGTTTTTCATAAAATTCTTTTCTTACAGCCTCTTCTTTTAAGTATTCTTGCCATTCATTACTTGTAGCGTTCTCTGATAATGTAAAGAATTCTTTTAAAGTAGAATAACTTTTTTCTAGATTATTCTTTTCATCAACAGCACCAAATATGGTATCTTCAATATCACTTTTATCAAATTGATTAAAACCAGACTCAGCATCGTCATACATATCGATAGCTTTATTTAACTTTGTGAATATTCCCCAATAGTCAACTATTAAACCAAAATCTTTACCTTTATATACACGGTTAACCCTAGCAATAGCTTGTAACAATGAATGTTGTTGAATTGGCTTATCTACATAAAGAACTCCTGCAACTGGCGCATCAAAACCTGTCAAAAGCTTGTCTTTTACTATCAACATATTGACATCACCTTCCGGATTCTTAAATCTATCTGTTATTGATTCATCATACCTTTCATCGTTATTTCCAAATAACTTTTCAACATATGTTTTATGATAATTGTTTATTTTCTTTAAATCACTATTTGTAATATTTTCCTCATCTTCATCATTTGCACCAAAAGAAATACAAACTGCTGGTTGTATATCTCCACGACTATTTTGTTTAATGATTTCAAACATTTCAACAGCTGCAGCTCTTGACGAACAAACAACCATTGCTTTTAATCCTTTTGGTAAACAATAAGATCTAAAATGATCACAAATATCGAAAGCCAATAAGTTAATTCTACTTGTAGCCTCTGCCAACCTTTTAAACTTGCTAAATTTTTCTTTTAATTCCTTCTTTTGTTCTTCCAATAAACCAGTTGTTAGGCTTTCAAAATAATTATCAATAGTTTTTGTTGGGTCATTTTGTACAACCTTTCTTCCTTCATAAACCAACGGGACAGTAATCCCATCTTCTATTGCTCTCTTCATTGTATAACTGTGAATTAAATCACCAAACTTCTTAATAGTATTTTTGTCTTGATTTGCAATTAATGGAGTTCCTGTAAATGCAATCATTTTAGAGTGAGGTAAAACTTCTTTCATGTAATTGTACATAGCACTATAATTACTACGATGTGCTTCATCAATTAAGACATATACATTATCAGAACTTTGTTCAATATATCTATTCTTTATAACAGTTTCAAATTTATTAATCAGTGTGGTTATAATAATATTACTTTTATCTTTAAGCAAAGCTTTGAGTCCTTTACCAGTTCCAGCTCTAACCGGATTCATTGCCGTTTTGGCAAAATTATCTTTAATTTGTTTATCTAAATCTATTCTATCTGTAACAATAACAAATCTGGGATTATCTGAAGCTTTTCCTTTTAAAATCTTTTTTACAAGCATAACCATTGTAAGAGATTTGCCGCTTCCTTGGGTATGCCAAATAACACCGCCTTCAGCATCAACATTATCAACACCATTCAATCTATCCATTGCCTTATTAACAGCAAAAAATTGTTGATGTCTTGCAACCTTTTTAATATTTCCATCAAATAAAATATAGTTGTTTATTAAATCTAAAAATCTTTTTTGTGATAACATTGATACAGCAATTTTATCTTGCTCTAAAATTTGCTTATCAGGAACAATTCTTTCACACACATCTTTTTGCCAATTTAATAAGTCTTTATCTTCTCTCCATTCAACAAAATAATCTGCACCTGTACCACAAGTTCCATATTTCACTTTATTTGGATTGACAGCAAAAACCAACTGACTAAACTTAAACAAATTCGGTATATAGTCAGGCAACATGTTTCTTACATTTTGATTAATTCCTTCTTTTACATCAACACTTGATTTCTTACATTCAATAACTGCTAATGGAATACCATTAACCATAATAACAATATCAGGTCTTGCAAACTGTCCATTATTTCTTTCAACAGAAAACTCTTCTGTAACTTGCCAAATATTGTTTTCCGGATGATCAAAATCTATAAAGTGCAAATCAAACGATTGCTTAATAGGCATATCTTTATCCACGCCAACAGTTTCCTCAACGCTAATACCTAAAGTCAACAGATTATATATTTCTTTAGTAGCCATTGACAAACCTTGCAAAAGAGATGCATCAATTGCTCTTGTAGCATTAACAATAGACTCGCCAGAAAAACGATATTTAGTGTTTTTATACTTATAAGTTTGCATGCTTAAAAACTTTGTCAGTTCATCGACAAATAAAACATTTTTTAAGTTTCCTCTTTTTTCTTCGGCTTCAGATCTAGATATATATTTATACCCCAATCCAACTAAAACTTTTATTAACCTGTCTTGACATTCAGGTCTTTCATTAAATATCGTATGTTTCATTATATACCTCTTTGAAAATTTCGTTTAGCACATTTTAATATACTTAAAATTTCTTCTTTGTTTGTATCTATCTCTTTTTCAAATCTAACTAACCATTCACAAAATTCTTTTTTCAACCCATCATTGTTTTTACTATTATAAAACTTAAACTCATCAAAACTATTAAGATTATTAACCATTAACTTTAATAGTTTTTTAGTTGAAAAATTTAAAATATTTCTATTGTTTATTAAGTTTAAATCTATACTGTTTACTGTTTCATTCTTCAGCCTTGATATTGAACGATGCAATAATGTTAAATTCTTTATATTATCGAACATTTCATTCAATAAATCCATAACATCTTTTTCTCTTAGCATATTACAAAAGAACTTTTCTCTAGTATCGTTCAAATCTAAGATGTATGACAAGTGGTTGTCCATACATAAAAACAATTCATTAATCATTTTCTCAATTAAAAGTTGATTTTCATCTTTTTCATCGAAAGATATATGTATAACAGCATTTGCTTCTTGATACAAGGTATTAAGTTTATCTCTTTGTACAACAATTGATTTTACATAAGCATTATACTGCTCTGAATCCTTTTTTGAATTGAAATTAAACATTAAGCTATTAGAATAATCAAATTTAAACGCAAAAGCATTATTTTCTCCACAAAATTCTAAGAAATTATTGATCTTATTGCTAAAATTATTTCTCCATGCATCAAGCTTTTCAATATACTCTTTATTTCTATTATTAAAATAACTAAATAAAGAAATTAAACAAGAAACCGCAGCAACAGCAATTGAAATAACACCCAAATTATCCATTAACTCTTACCTTTCCTGTTAATAATTTTTGCATTAAAGCTTTTTGTTGTAATTTATAATTGTTTAATAAATCTTTTTGTTTCTGCAATTTTGACTCTATCGTATCAAATAATTTTACTATCTTATCGTAGTTCTGTGGATAATAAATTATAGCATTGCTCAATAATTCCAATTTTATATACGGCATAGAGCTTTTTTGAACACCCTTACACACAGATTTATCAAAATTATGCAATAAGTAAAACATTACATATTTTATATTAAATTTAAAATTTGACAACACATAGGTTCTTTGATAAGCATTAAATTTGCCGTTATAATATTTAATATCCCCAATTTCTCCATTCCCCGCCATTAAGAGAGCTTCACAATCAAAAGCATAATTATTAATAGCATATATTTCTTTTGAACATGTAAAAAACGGATATTTACCATTATTTTCCATCTGATTTGCATCAAGTTTACCAGTTTTTATTTCACATGCATCGCCAAGTTTAAATGATTTCCAATCTTCTTTAGGTTTTAAAAGTTTTTGCATAAGAGCTTTTTTCTTTTCTTCCAACTTCTTAATTTTGTTCTCTTGCAATGCAATAGCCTTCGCCCAGCAATCTAATATGGAAACAATTCTATCTTGTTCTTCTGCTGTTTTAGGTAAAACAACTTCCACATCACCCAACATCTTTCCACTTGTTAAAGCTCTAGTTGTATATGAACTTTTTCTTTTTATTTCTTCTCTCACTGGCCAAGATAAAAAGCAATATTTAGCATAGTTGCTAGTTATAATATTATTTTTAGGCCTAGCCCTTAAAACAAATCCGCTAAACACAACATTTTCACACTCGTCATTCATCACTGCAGAAAAACCTATTTCTTCAATCGTTTCAGAAGTTCTAGTAAAGAAAACATCTCCTCTTTTCACATTAAAGTTATGTATTTCATTAGTGCTTAAAGAAACTAAGCCTTTTAACTTTGAAACAGTTAACTCGTAGTTTTTATACACATCCATGTAATTTACTATTGGTGTACCTTTTCCAAACGCCTCTTTCTCTTTGTTTAAACCATTTTTGAAATCATAAACTTCTTTTAATGTTACAGTGTGCCACCCGGCTGGAATCTCTCTCATAATTTTCTCCATAAATTTAATTTTCGCCTTTTCTTTCTTTTTCCTTTTCTTCGGAAATATTTGATATATCATCAAACAAGGCCTCTTCATCATGCCTGCTTATATACCACTTATCAACCAAAAGTTCGATTAAAGATTGTAATTTTTTTGCTTCTCCCAAATCTATATCAATAATCAAATTAATGTCTTGTTCCATGTGAGCTCCAATATTTCCAATACTTCTAACGCCATCTATTGCCTTCCATTGGCTTGTTGATACCCTATCTTTTAATTGTGTTATTTCTGCATTTAAATTTTTTCCATGTATATCCCAAAAATCATGAAGCATTCCTTGTAGGCATCTTCTTAGCAACGTTGCAGCAGCCTTAGGAGACAATTCTATTATTGAGCATGCTTCTTGATAATCATCTCTTATTTGTTTAGGTACATAATTAGGAAATGTCTTACAAGTAAAACTTGGGATTATATCAAACTGACTGTTTCCAGATTCAATAAATCCTATTACAGACATCTGTTTACATTTTTCATTTGAACATTCTATGTGATAAACTTTCACATCAGATTTAACCCAATCTCCTCTTACACTCCACGACCTATTATATCCACATGATTGAACTTTACAATTATATTCAAATGCTTGTTTATTTCCACAATAAGGACATGTGTAAGTTTTTGCTTTATAATCAAATTCTATCATAATCTACTCCAAACCCAACTCTTTTAAATATTGTTGCATTTGCTTTTCAACTTCTGCAAGTTCAGATTTTATTTGTGCAATATCAGCATTTACTTGATTTATATCAATTTCTGGTTCTTCTTCAAAAGTATCAACATATCTAGGAATGTTTAGGTTATAGTCATTAGACTTAATTTCTTCCAATGTTGCAACATGGCTATATTTTTCTTTTTCTGCCGCAGTGTAATCACCATTTTTATAAGCTTGATATGTATCTACAATTGTTTTAACGTGAGTTTCTTCGTTTAATTGATTTTTTGCTTTTACTTTATCGCAATCTTTAGATGCATCAATAAACAAAACATCTGTATTAGTCTTGTTCTTTCTAAATACAATAATGCTTGCAGGAATGCTTGTGCCATAGAACAAGTTTTCAGGTAATCCAATAACAGCATCAATGAGGTTCTTATCAATAATTTCTTTACGAATTTTTCCCTCACTTGCACCTCTAAACAAAACCCCATGTGGTGCAACTGCCGCAATTCTTCCGTCACCACTCATGCTGTAAATCATATGTAGTAAGAATGCCCAATCACCTTTACTTGCAGGAGGAACACCCAAATCAAAACGATGCCATCTATCCAATCCCGGTTCCATCTTAAACTCAACTTTTTTCTTTGCAGATTTTTCATCATCGTCTGAGACCACTTCACCGCCAGGATTAAATCCATTTGCCCACTTATCTAAACTAAATGGCATATTAGCAACAATACAGTCAAATTTCATTAAGTTGCCATCACTATCTAGATGTTGAGGATTTGCCAATGTATCGCCCCATGCAATTTTAGCATCTTTAATTTCATGCAAAAACATATTCATTCTAGCCATTGAAATTGCACTATTATTTTTTTCTTGTCCGTAAATTGAAACTTTATCTAAACCACCCTTTTTAGCTGCCCTAATCAATAAAGAACCTGATCCACATGTTGGGTCGTAAACTCTATCTCTAGGTTGAGGGTCAACAATTTGAGCCATAATTTCAGAAACTGCTTGTGGAGTATAGAATGATCCCGCCTTTTTACCAGCCATAGTTGCAAATTCGCCAATCATATATTCATAAGCATCACCAATAACATCAGCAGGAACTTCACCTTCTTTTGTTTCTATCATGCTAGGTCTTAAATCTAAACCTGCAAAATCTTCTAGCAAAGATCTTAGAACGGGATTCTTTTGTTCTTTCTTACCCAAATTTGCTTCGCTGTTAAAATCTATACCTCTAAACACACCTGCCAAAATAGGATTCGAAGTTTCAATTTCTGTTAGTGCTTGACAAATTAAGGAACCAATATCGATATTGCTTCTATTTTTATATAAGTAGTCAAATGTGCTTTCTTCCTTTAATACAAAAGGTAAGTTTTGAATTTGTCTTTCTAATCTTATACCTTCATATTCTTTCTTTAAATTGTCAACATTTTCTTTAAAAGTATCACTCAAATACTTAACAAATAGCATTGACAAAACGTAATCTTTATAGTTTGACGCATCTATATTATCCCTAAATGTATCAGCTCCCGCCCATAAAGCCTTAGTTATATCACTTTTTGTAGTTTTCTTAATTTCCATAATTAATTTTCTCCCTTTATTTTTAATAAAATTTGTTTTTCTATTAATTTGTTTTTTAATGCAATCTTGTTATGCAGCTCTTCTTGAAGGAGCATTGATTTGTATTTTAGTTTTATCCAGTTTCCTATTCTCTTTTGTTGTTTAATTTCAACATTCGGAATTTCAACACTTTCTAAGGATTCCCTATTAATCGCACTTATGCGTGTACCATTATTTGATTTTTCATTAAGTTCTTTTAGATGATTTTCCAAAACCAACATAACAAAATAAGGATCATATTCTTCTTTAACACGAATGCGAATAATATTTGTGCCTATATAAGCACTTTGAATATCCTCATAAATATTTACAAATGTTGGAGATATCCTTTTCAACAATAAATCATCTTGCGAAACCTGAAGTACCGACTTGAAATCATATTCATACGATGTATCAATCGTAATTGTTTGATTATTTTCTAACAATCCAGATCCATTTAGCCATCTACCATTCACTATTTCTTTCTTTTTGGTTGCAACAGGTATGGAATATTGAATTTCAGCGACATCTTTAAGCTGCATAAACCCTCCTCTTGTTATTTTTCAAAATTAAACTAGCATAAAAAAACAAATTTGTCAAGCATTTTCAACAAATTTGTTAAAATATTTTACAGTAAATCTCAATCAGTAAAATTTTATTCACATTTTACTAAAAGCTTTTTGGCACCAATCCCAGCTTATTTATAGAAGTCATAGCATTATTTAAAGAATCATAAACATTTAGAACATCTTTATAGTCCCACAGTTTCAAATCTTTCAGCGTATCAATTTCTTCGCTTTCATTTTTAATCTTTTGAAGTTGAACTTCGTCCGAAACCGCCACTATCGATTGGACAGATTTATTATTGTTAGCTTTTTGCAAATTTAAAAGCAAACTATCAATACTTCCTTTTGTTTGGACTTCAAAAACATACATTATTTGACCCATATTTCCAATATTTATACTCCAAACAGCATCCACAATTGCACCTTTTCCAACTTTAACTTCAGATTTTGCTTCAAATCCAAGCAATCCACCAATTTCAACAATCTTGTCAATTATTTCTTTGTGAATAAACTCCTGTTCTTTATTAGTTATAGGTTTTTCGGCTGTCTTAATTTCATTCAAAGATTTATCGGCTGTTAATCTTGTCACTTCCCACAAGTAATAATCTACAGCGAGCAGATTTTCACAATCTACCCCAGCGTCGCCAAGTCTTTTTGCTAAATGTTTAACAGTATCACAAATTTCTAAATATTTTTTACCAGTAAATTGATAGTTGTAATGTGGAACTTTTGGCATTTCTAGATAATCCAAGGCTTTAATAACCTGATTGTTTGCCAATGCATAATCATTTGGATAAATATACCCCAATATTTCACTCATATATGAAGGACCAAAAAACTTTGCTTCTTTTAGGAATTTATCCCACCTTGATGACAAATCTTGTTTTCCATATATAAAATCCGCAAGAATCAACTTTAAGTTGTCAAACCCTTTATTACTTAATATCATTTGATCTACTAAATATTTTTTACTACCATACATTGAAGAAGCCCACAATTTTCCGATAAACTCAATAAAATCTTCTTCTGTTATTTTTAAAAAACTTTCTTTATTAAATTTTTGATAATACGCTATTCTAGCCTTTCTATCATTAAAATCATTTTTAGATTGATTATTATGTCTCAAATAATTTTTGTATAGTTTTATAGTTTCATCTATTTTATTAATATTCATAAAAACTCCTAAACCAAATTTATAATATTAAGTATAGCATATTTTATCTAAAAATGCATTATATTTTACAATATTGCTTTCTTTGGCTATAAAAAATTAGTGGATTTGTATAAAAATCCACCTTCAAAAATATTAAAATTTTACTAAATTTTTAACCCTTAACCCTCGATAAACATCTATAAAATGGCATACTTTTGGCATACTTTTTGGTATACAAATTGGTATACAAAACGCAAAAAACTGCATAAAATGAACAAAATGAAAATTATTGAACACAAGATATTGAAAGATATAAAAATTAAAACACAATATGGAGTGTAGTTAATCATATACAAGCCCGAAATCGAGTTGGTAAGGTGGAAGGTCCCGGGTTCCAATCCCGGTAACAGCTCCATAGAAAACTCCCTTTGGTTTATAAGCAATATTGTATATTTGCTTGCGTAAACTAAAGGTTTTTTTTCATTGTTCAATTCCTAGGATAGATTCGAACTATTATTTTAGAGTTTTGATATAATTTAGCCATAAAAGCTTACCAAAATCTTAAAAATATGTTATAATTTATTTATATGTCACAAAACAAAGTTAAAAGTTATACAGGAGTAAGACATGGATACTAATATCTCAAAGGAAAAAAGAGAAAGTCTCGTAAATAAGATAAATCAAATCGAACAGTTTATCACAGCTAGTCCTCAAGACGAAAATACGTCAAGACTTCTTTCATACATTGCGGATATAAAAAATGATATTAAAGGAAAAAAATTTGGTATCGTGTACGAAAAGCATAAAGAAGCTATCGATGAAATCTTAGAAAACAATACTCCTATACTTGTAGAAGATAAAGATTTGTATATAAACAATGACGGGCAAATGAATTTCCTAATCGAAGGTGATAACCTCGCTTCTCTTAATCTACTAGAAAAAACCCACAAAGGAGCGATCGACTTAATATACATTGATCCACCATATAATACAGGATCTAAAACGTGGAAATATAATAATGATTATGTTGATTCAAATGATATGTACAAACACAGTAAATGGCTTAGCATGATGAGTGAAAGATTGGCAAAGTGTAAAAAATTGCTTACCCCTAAAGGCGTCTTGATATGTGCGATAGATGAAAATGAGGTTGCCACATTAAAATTATTACTCGAAGAAATTTTTGGCGAAGGATATGAATATGTTTGCGTCACTATTGTGCACAACCCAAGAGGAATACAAGGAAAAAACTTTTCATACACAAATGAATTTGCCTATTTTGTAATACCTAAAGGTGAAAAGATAATTGGTGGTAGAAAAATTTCAGAAGAAGAAATTGATTGGAGAAATCTAAGAGACAATGGTGGAGAATCTTTAAGATCAGATGCTCGTAATTGTTTTTATCCTATAATTACAGATGGCGAGAAGATCGTTGGTTTTGGAGACGTCTTATACGACGAGGCAATTCATCCAAAGCAATGTGAAAAAATAGATGACTTGTACTATATTTACCCTATCGATATAAAAGGCATAGAAAGAAAGTGGAGATATGCTCGACAAACTGTAGAAAACATTCAAAATCTATTAAGGGTAAAGAAAAATAAAAATACTTATGAAATAGAATTGGGCAAAACATTTGGAACTTATAGAACAGTATGGATAGATTCTCGCTATGATTCAAATGAATATGGAAAGAAAATCATAAATCATCTTGTGCCAGAATCTCCATTTGATTTCCCAAAATCTCTTTGGAACGTATATGACTGCCTTTATGCCGTAATCGCTGACAAAAAAAATGCGATTGTATTGGATTTCTTCGCTGGCAGTGGTACGACTGGACATGCAGTGATGAAACTTAATGCAGAAGATGACGGAAATCGTAAGTTTATACTCTGTACAAATAATGAAAATAATATTTGCCGAGATGTGACTTACGAAAGAGTGAAAAGAGTTATTCAAGAAGAAGACTACAAAGCTAGCCTAAAATATATGAAAGTAGATTTTGTGCCTATATCAGACCAGCTTTATTATGAATACGCTGATGAGCTTTTGAAACACACAAAAGAGTTAATCGAATTAGAAAATGGTATAGATATAGACACCAGTAACGAAGTAGCCATCATATTGACCGATCAAGAGCTAGATGAATTCATTAGTCACATTCCTGCTGAGTGTAAAGCCATATATTTAGGTCTTGATGTGCTACCTACTAAGGAGCAAGAAGACTTATTTAAGAAAAAGAATATCAAAACAAGCGTAATACCTGACTATTACTACAAAGATATGGAGGGTTAAAATGAATATACGATTAGCTAATTTTCAATTAAAAACCATAAAATTATTATTGGAAAGTATGGAAGAAGATACAAGAGACATCATCTTGAAGAGTCCTACTGGTAGTGGTAAAACAATTATTCTCACCCACTTTATGGACGAATACATCAAAGGCCACTCTAAGACAGTCTTTGTTTGGCTGACCCCTGGTAAAGGAAATCTAGAAGAACAAAGCAAAGAAAAGATGGATAGATATATCCACAACGCTCAGACAAAACTCTTATGCGATGTCATGACTAGCGGATTTGAAGAAAATGATAACTGCTTTATAAACTGGGAAAAACTCACGAAGAAAGGAAACACTGCTTTGAAAGACAGCGAAAGGACAAATTTCCTAGAATACATAGAAAGAGCTTTCGCAGATGGTTTAAAATTTAAAGTAATAATAGATGAAAGTCATCAAAACTTTACTGGTAAGGCTGATGAGATAGTACAGTATTTTAAAACAGATAAAATCATTCGATGCTCTGCTACCCCACTCCCTGACAAAAAAGCAAAATTGATAGAAGTCAGTGAAGAAGACGTTATAGCAGAAGGCTTGATAAAAAAGCTATTGGTGATCAATGAAAATTTCCCACAGGAAGTCTCTACAGATAATCTTACAAACTACTTATTGGACAAAGCTTTAGCAAAACAGCAAGAGCTTCATCAGCAATATTTGGTCCGAAATGTCAATATCAATCCATTGATCATCGTCCAGTTACCAAACAATTCAGATACTCTATTGTCTATAGTAGAAAAGTTTTTTGAAGAAAAAGGTATAAACTATCAAAACAATAAATTGTCTTTATGGTTGTCTGGTAGACATGAAAATCTAGAAAATATTTCGGTAAACAACTCAGAGCAAATAGCCGTCATCATAAAGCAAGCTGTAGCTACTGGCTGGGACTGTCCAAGAGCTAGCATATTAGTAAAGCTTCGTGAAAATATGGATGAGACATTTGAGATACAGACTATCGGACGTATCAGACGCATGCCAGAAGCAAAGCATTATGGCAGTGACTTGTTGGATAGCTGTTATCTATATACCTTTGATAGCAAATTTACTGCTGGCGTAAAATCAAGCTTAGGTAAAAATGCATTAGATGCCAAGACCTTGTTTTTGAAAAACGAATTTAAAAAATTTACATTGACTAAAGAGCAAAGAAAAATGGTGACTGACATAAGAGACCCTAGGAAAGCACTACAGTCTATCGTTTTGTACATGAAGCAAGAGTTTGGTCTTACAAACAACAAATCAGAAAATAAGACCAGATTGGAAACGAGAGGATTTATCTTCTCCGACAATATCATAATCACAAGTTTATCTGGAAAAGTTTCTTTACTAGATAAACCTATAAACCAAAATGAATTTAATAAAATCAATGCTGGCGAATCTATAAACACTCATACTCATGGTAGAGTATATCATGACAATGTCAGCCGTCTAGGTCTAGAAATAGGTTTGGAGTATTCTTATATGAATACAATACTTGGAAAATTATTTGTAGACAAGACTGAGTATTATGATAAATTATTATCACTCACGACTCGTCAGCTATATGCCTTTGTAATCAACAATATAGATTTATTAAAGCACACTATCTGTGAGGCTATGGCTACAGTATTAGCTCAGCTAGTACTAGATGTCAAAGAAATATCTCAAAAAGAATTTAAAATCCCTACTGAGACATTATTTACCTACGATATCACCAACAAAGACCAAACAGAAAGCTCAAAAAATGTATACAACGGATATCTACTTTCTGCCGAACCAAGATCTGCATCTGAGAGAAAATTTGAAAAACTTTGTGAAAAATGCAATGCAGTAGAATGGTATTATAAAAACGGAGACAAAGGCGAGGAATATTTATCCATCGTATACCTAGACAATTCAAACCACCAAAAACTTTTCTATCCCGACTATATTGTTTCATTGAAGGGTGAGATTTGGATTATCGAGACAAAAGGTGGATTTACTCGCACTGGAAAAAGTGAAGATATAGATCCATTTTCATCAAAGAAATTTGTAGAACTAAAAAGATATCTACAAAAATACAATCTCAAAGGTGGCTTTGTCCGCTGTGACAAGCAATCAGACGAATTGTGCATTTGTATGGAAAACTATAATGAAGATATCCAATCTGAAGACTGGAAAATCTTGAGCCAAATATTCAAATAAAAAAGGACCTCACATGAGGTCCTTTTTTAACTATTTTTTTAATATATTTTTTGCATACACAATACATTGTTTGAAATAATCCGTCTTGAAATAGAATAATAGGTAAATCATTAACGGTACAAAGATACAAATTGCCATCTTTAATATAAAATATAATACCCCTACTGTTGGTAGTAAAGTACAAACAAAATATGTTAATCCTCCTGCAATTAGTGTCACAATGGTAAATATTATATATTGAGTAAAAAATTCTTTCAAACTTTTATTAAAATAATTTTTGTACAACACAAGAGGTTCTACCCACAATGGAGCGCAAATAGTAGAAATAATTGTACCTATAAAAATTCCAGCTACTCCAAAAAATTGAATACATATGATAGACGCCACAATATTTATGACTGATTCAATGATAGGCTTAAACCTATCATTCCACATTAATCCTGCACACGTCTTAAACATATTGGTGACACATCGCATTTGAGTGACATAAAAACGAACTACTATCGACAAAACCACCCAAATAGTCGCCAATGCATTTATATCTCCTACCCATATAGTCATAAATGGTTGATACAAACACATCAAAGCTATACTACAAAAACCAGTCACACATGCAAAAAACCAATTTAAAAGTTTATAAAATTTATATACCTTTTCCTTATCGGTAGTGGCTATCATGTTTCCTACACTAGCTTGAACCGCACCAATAAACAATTGTATTAGAGAATTTATTGCATTATAAATCAATATGTAATTAGAAATCGTACCCAACATCGTAAGTCCAAAAAATTTTGATATCAATAAATTGTCAGTACTCATGACTACTACTGAACCTAAATGATGACAAGCTGTAGCCACTATATTTTTAGATATGGTTTTTTTTGTTTCTTTATCTAGGGGTTTTGCCTTTCCATTTATTTCTGGATATAATTTATTAGCAACAATCACTACAGCTATTACTTCTACCAATGTAAACAAAGGAATCATAATAGCATATAAATAATAATTTTTGAAAATCACCAACACCGCAATTTGCACAATTGACATGATTATTATTTGCGTGGTAAGTATATTGTTTTCTATATCATTTCTCTGATTTGCAAATAGCAATGAACGCTTGTGAGCTCCCAAATAACTAATCACTGTATTCGCCAAAAATATCACATATACAACATATAAATTTACATTTACATTAGGTTCACCACTGATAAAAAACTCAATAAACGGCATCAACGCTATACCAACAACCAACACAACTATCGTAATGATCATGTATAGCTTTTTGTATAAGGCATTTAGACTTTTCAGTTTTTCTACATCATTTTCAGCTATAGGTTTGTACATACTAAACACTATCGCACTACCTATACCGAGCTCAGCAAGAGACAACATAGAAATAATATTTGCATACAAAGAATCTAACCCGACATATTCTACACCGAGCTTATAGATCAGCATTGTACGTATTACAAATTGCAATATCAATTTTACTACATATCTAAATATTGCAGCAATACTATTTTTTACTGTTCTTTCCTTTCTAGCCATGTATTTTTTACTTCTCTCTCCTATCTTTATTAATTTTATCCTATGCCTTACGACTTTCCCACAAGTCTATAAAGAATTCTAGCCATAGTGTACATTTTATGATGTACCAAAAAATTTAAAATTTTTCTTTTAAAGTTTTTATCTAAATTTTGCCTTGCCTTATAATTTTCTTTAGTATTCAAACTGCTTAAAAACTTGTCATTTACAGACCTTTTAAATAGTTCCTTGTTTTTATAATATATACACATAGATACTGGAGTTTCGTACATGTGGAATAATTGCGCTTTATACGCATCTTCATCTACATAACCATAAATCTTTTCTTTCATTAATTTAGCAAAATCTATATGTTTACGTATTTGTGACTCATTACATACTTTTGTAATACTGCCCTGCCTTTGTAAATAATAATAAAGATTTTCATCTACTGCAGAAATCTTGTTTACTCGTTGAAAGACATCTATCATAAAGATAATATCTTCACAGTAAATATTTGTGAACAATAAATTGTCCAATAGTTCTTTTTTATACAAAGAACGCCATACGCTTCCCATAATATTATCAGTATAAAATATATTTTTTTCTACATAACTATTATATACAATTAAATATTTGAAGACATTTTCTTTATTTAGATTAGTAAGATTAGTTTCCTTAATGATTTGCGTATTTCCATCTTCGTATACATGAGTAATCCCGCACATACATATATCAGACCTTTCTTCTAGCATTTTATCATATAACTTTTGATACATTGTAATATCTACAAAATCATCGGAGTCTAAAAATGCTATATATTCACCTGTGGCCACTTCCATACCCGCATTTCTAGCACTGCTAAGACCTCCATTTTGTTTGTGTACAACCTTTATTCTTTCATCTTTCTTTGCCCATTCATCACACATCTGCGGACACCTGTCTGGACTACCATCATCTACTAAAATTATTTCTAGATTTTTGTATGTCTGATTGACCACACTTTCCACACATTTATCTAGATATTTTTCTACTTTGTACACTGGAATGATAACTGAAATTTTACTCATATATAACCCTATTCTTCTATGATTTTTATAAATTGCTCATAATATTCTTTAACACTTGGTGCAAAAGCTTTAGTTTTGTCAAAATCATATTTCCTATTGTAAAAATTTGATATCTCTTTTACAAGATTTTGCTGTAAATTGTCTTCCTTATCCAATACGACGGCATCTTTTCGAGCATATTCTGGCAAGCCACCAGAATTAGTAATAATCTGAGGCAAACCTCTTACTTTACCCTCTAGTGCCACGATACCTGCAGCTTCTTCCCACACTGAAGGAATCACTTGCAAATCAGCTATTGAATAATATTTATATAGATCTTTATTTTCCACATAGCCTGTAAATACTATTTTATCGTCATTGCAAACTATATCTTTTAATGTCTGTATAAATGGTTGAGGTTTTGAATCTTTAAATCCTGACTCTCCCACCACCATGAGTTTTATATGCTCATTATCAATCTCTTTTATAGCTTTTACTAAAATATCTATGCCTTTGACCTCTACTAATCTGCCACAATATATTACCACAAAATCATCATCTGCAAATCCTAATTTTTCTCTTAAATCTTTAATTTCTTCTTTGCTAATCTCATTGTAAAATGAATAAGAAGTCAATACATTGTTTAAAACTTGATACTTGAAATCAGGTGATAGCTTTTTACTCGCAATCCAATCATTTTTGATAAATTCACTGACGCACCACATTCTACCAAAATATTTATCTATCTTGTATTTAGGTAAGATTTGATGATGTACATGTAGTATCAATTTATCTTTATCATATTTTTTTGATAATTTTCTAAGAGTAGCATTAAACGAACCCTCAAAAACCATAAAATCTGGATTTATTTTGTCTATAGTCTTTATTATAAATTTCTCATAAGCTGAATATAAAGGCAATGCATAATTTAACCTTTTATTTACACCATTTACTATACGACCAATCTTAAACTTCAAGCCACCTTGATAATAGTCATAAAATTTCGTATTTTGATAGCTTGAATAGTCATATTGGGTAATATCATTTTTATCTTTGCACATTATTACATGAAAATTGAACTTTTTTTGTTTTTCATTTTCATCTATCAATGCAGTCAACAAAGATTCCACTGCACCACCTTTTATAGCCGGGACAGGATAACATCCAATATTTAAAACAAATACTATATCTTTCATTTTTGCCTCTTATATAATCTTTTCTCTGATTCTTAATACCCAATCAAGTATTATTGGAAATTTATAAAACATCTTAGTGATTTTGCTAGTATATCCTTGAGCACAATATTGATCAATTTCTGCCTTGATTTGATTCAATATACTCTGAGACATCTTTGCCCATTTTACATAGTGGTAATACAAAATCAAAATTTTCACATAATGATGAATGGCTGAGTCGATAAATTGAGGCTTGTTTTTTTCCATGAAATCAATACGCCCCTTCATGATTTCCAACATAACAAGTCTCTTTACATTAAAAGTAGTAGCAGTAATACTATCACGGCGTTGCGTATTGTTATACATTGGATAATCAATAAAACTTAACTTTTTACAATTATTCAATATCTCATGAATGACAGCCTCATCTTCATGTATTTTACCCTCTGGATAACGCACATCTGTAAACAAATTTCTTTTATAAATTTTAGCCCACGCAGCCATGATAAGAGGTACTTTTTTATTATAAAGAAGCGCAAAAACCTCATCATTCTCATATACTACACAAACCAATTTTTCTACGTCATAAGTCTTATTTTTAGGATTATTGATATCATGGACCTTTTTCCACGAACACATTGTGATATCTGATGAAGTTTCACTTTGGATCCTTATTAAGATTTCTATCATTTGAGGATTGATTGTATCATCTGAATCCACAAACATCAAAAATTCGCCTTTAGCTATTTCTATGCCAGCATTTCTAGCACTGCTAAGACCTCCATTTTGTTTGTGTACAACCTTTATTCTTTCATCTTTCTTTGCCCATTCATCACACATCTGCGGACACTTGTCTGGGCTACCATCATCTACTAAAATTATTTCTAGATTTTTGTATGTCTGATTGACCACACTTTCCACACATTTATCTAGATATTTTTCTACTTTGTACACTGGTACAATAACACTTACTTTCATCATTCTTTAATTCCTTTAGATAAATTTTAACAATAAGGAATATACTTTTATCATCTTATGGAAGATTAAGAAGTATGCAATTTTATGCCTTATACCTTCAGCATTCTTCAATGCCAGCTTATAATTTTCTTTTGAATATAATGATTTCATAAAATCTGTTTCTACTAGTTTTACAACTTTATCTGATTGCTTATTTTTAACCAATTCATTCACCAAACTAGAATAAACATGAAATTTATATGCATTGTGTTGATCTTTACTTACTTTATCTTCTATTTTCTCCAATACCATTTTAAAGGCTTTTATCTTTTCATTTAGTTTTTCTTCATTGAAAGCGTGCATTGCACTAGATTCTCTTTGTAAATATCCATACAATGCTTCATTTACTATTGCCACTTTTGGCTTTCTATTAAACACCTCTATCAAATATACTAAATCTTCACACAATTTCAAATTTTGAAATTCAATATTCTTAATAATTTCTTTTGTAAATAGGCATCTCCAGACGCTACCCATAATATTCTCAGTGTATATAGCACCATCATGCTCCAAACTGCCGACTTTTAGGAAATAAGGATATATAGACTCTGTCTTGACTTTTTCTAAATTGTTTTCAATAAAGAGTTTTTCTGATCCATCTTTTTCAAAAATATGTTTTATACCACACATCGCCAAATCGGCATTTTCTTCTTCTAGCTTGTTTGCCAATTTTTCATACATGGTCAAATCCAATATATCATCTGGATCCATAAATGTCACATAATCGCCATTGACAAAATTTAGACCAGTATTGCGAGCTATAGCTACACCCTCATTATCCTTATGGATTACCTTGACTCTTCGATCTTTTAATGCATACTCATCACAAATTTTAGAACAAGCATCTTTGCTTCCATCGTCTATCAATATTATTTCTAAATTGATATATGTTTGATTGATTACACTTTCTATACCCTTTCTTAGATAATTTTCTACCATATACACAGGGATTATTACACTAATTTTTTTACTTTCCATACCATATTCTTTACTTGATTTTTTTATGCTATCATTTTTGATCTGCATTTTTTTCTCTGGATTAAAAATAGTCATCGCTATTAATGGGAAAAACAATGTTGATGCACCCCAAATTGTTTCTGTACATGAAGTCAATAACAATACTACTAATGGTATCAAATTTAAGATGTTTAGCCTCTTAATTTTTGCATTTACTAACACCAAATAAGATACAACCAACGCAATGATTAGCAATATCCCCAAAATTCCTATTTTATAAATCAAATTGATAAACAAATTATGAGTACCAAAATAGCCCACCTGTCCTGCAGTCATTCCACAACCAAATAATATATGGAAAGGTGAAGAACTCCATACCTTTAAATAAGTCCCCCATATTGTCCACCTTCCAGTCAAGATCATGTCCATAAAATTGGAATAATCGTACTTGGTAAATCTATTTATTAAGGAAGTAAACTCATCATTGAAAATGATATAAGCGATAACTCCAAAAAATAAAATACTAGCAAAAGTGACTATTCCTTGCTTTTTGTTTTTCATAAATAAAGCAAATAAGAAAACTAACAACAACGCAGCGAAAATCACTATAAATGCTTTAGATTTTGTCGTCAAACCTATTACAGACAAAATAGTACATAATAATATAAATGGAATAATTTTGATTTTCTGTTTAAAAAACATCCATACCAGCAAAGACAACCCAATCAAACAAAGTATCTGTAAATGATTTGAATGTTCTACCAAAGCTTGAAATCTAACCTCTGGTATATATAATACAATACCTTTAGTAGCAGGTATAACTACTAAGATACTACCAATTAATGCAGAGAAAATAATTCCAAAAATAAAATATTTGATTACTTTGTAAATATTAATATTTTTGTAATTAACAAACAAGAGATATGATATACCTAGTAATATAGCAACAAATAAAATATCTGCAATATTAGATTTGTTGAAATTGATAAATGAATATAAAATCAACAGGCAACTAAAAATAACTGGTAATCGATAAAATCTTGCTTTCTTTTTTATAAGTGATATGATATATTTGATACCAAAAACTACACAAAATACAAACATGAATATGTTGTATAAAGAGATATTACCTAAGATATTACCACCTATAGCTCTAAAACTTATCAAAAACATCAATATAGAAAAACATTTTTCAATATTTAATACAACACATATTATAGTAAATAAAATCGCCGAAATAATCAAAAAAAACTTTTCACATGATGATACCAACGTTCCTATCAAACTAAAAGAAATAAGGACGCATAATAAACCTTGCGTGAAAAACTCCTTATGATAAAAATAATTAACCAGTTTTTTCATTTGTCACTTCTTTATCTTACTATATTTTTTTAAGCCGTTTATAGCGTTGCAAAATGTGTAATACCATCTTTTGAAGAAAGGAACACCGTGTGCTTTGTACGTATTATATGACATTTTGATTGCCTTAAACTTGTTTCTAGATTTTGATCCTTCGGTCAAGCGATAAAGCATAGACGGCTCTTTGACTCCATATGCCACATTGATTTCCTTCAATATACTCAACCAGCATACAAAATCTTCATGCACATTATCAGCATAAAATGGATATTTGAGCAACAAACTTTTCTCTATAAAAGATGCTGATGGCAATATTTTATTTTGTTTAAATAATTGTTTGTAAGTAATACTGTCATCTACTATAAATGTAGAATCAAGTATTTTGCCATCATGAGCCATAAATCTATATGATGTGTGTATTACTCTTCCACCAGTCTCGTCGCGTCTAGCTATTACCCTCTCCAAAAACTCAGGCTCCCACATATCATCAGAGTCTAGCAAAGCTATCCAATTTGCATGACTATATTGGATACCTTTATTCCTAGTCTGAGATACTTTAAGATTTGTATCATTTTCCAAAAGCACGATACGACTATCTTCCGTCATTAGCCTTTTGATAATCTCTACGCTATTGTCTTTAGAGCAATCATTTACACAAATAATCTCTATATTTTTTACTGTTTGATTCATAACAGAGCGTACGGTTTGCTCTATAAATTTTTCTGCATTATATACAGTAATCACGACAGAACAAGCCAATTTATCTTCACTCATAATTTCTCCCTATAAATGTATTGTGCAAAATTAATTGTATCAATACATACACAGAATTTTCGACATTTTTATGATAGTTTACTTTTTATATGGATAATAACTCCAAAAGGTCTAGAATGTCAACTAAATATTACAAAAATAGACATTTTGTACAAAAACAGATATAAAAAAACGACCGCTTATAACGGTCGTCTCTTTATTAATATAAAATGTTGCCGACTGTACGAGGATAAAGCTCGACATCACGAATATTGCTCACACCAGTGAGGTACATCACCAGTCTCTCGAAGCCTAAGCCATAACCTGAATGAACATTGGTACCATATCTTCTAGTATTTACATACCAAGCATAGTCTTCCATATTCATACCTAGCTCGTTGATCCTCTCTGTAAGCTTATCAAGGCGCTCTTCTCTTTGGCTACCACCGATCAATTCACCAATGCCTGGCACTAGCAAATCTGCAGCCGCCACCGTCTTGCCATCATCATTTTGGCGCATATAGAAAGCTTTTATATCCTTAGGATAATTTTTTAGGAATACTGGCTTTTTAAAGATTTCCTCTGTGATATATCTCTCATGCTCGCTCTGCAGATCTACACCCCACTCTACAGGGAACGTAAATCTATCTTTGACTTTGGTCAACATCTCGATAGCCTCAGTGTAGTCAAGACGCACAAATTCGTTTTCTACGATATTGGTAAGTCTAGCGATAAGACCTTTGTCTATAAATTTATTTAAAAACTCTAGCTCATCTCTACACTCAATCATCACATAAGAAATGACATATTTTATCATCTCTTCTTCATTGTCCATTAGCTCGTCTAAGTCGCAAAAACAAATCTCTGGCTCCATCATCCAAAACTCTGCCGCATGACGTGTAGTATTTGAATTTTCTGCTCTAAATGTAGGCCCGAAAGTATAAGTCTTGCCAAAAGCATGAGTGATACACTCTTCATGAAGCTGACCAGATACTGTCAAAGATACTTTTTTATTGAAGAAATCTTTAGTATAATCTACCTTGCCACTGCTAGCCACCCTATCCAAATCTAGAGTAGTCACCTGAAACATCTCTCCAGCACCTTCACAGTCGTTTGATGTAATGATAGGAGTATGCACATACACAAAATTTCTCTCATTGAAATATTTATGAATAGCAAAAGCTGCCACTGAGCGAATCCTAAATACAGCGTTAAATAGATTGCTCCTAGGTCTGATAGTAGGAATACTTCTCAAATACTCTATAGAGTGACCTTTCTTTTGAAGCGGATAATCAGCCTCGCTCTCTCCCAATATTGTCACCTGTCTAGCACTCACCTCAAAAGGTTGTTGTGCATTTGGAGTAAGTACCAATAAACCCTTGACACTAAATGATGACCCTACATTTTGCTTTACTATCTCGTCATAGTTTGACACCTTGTCTTTCTCTACTACAATCTGCACACTCTTGAAAGCACCATCATTAAGTTCTACAAAAGCGATATTTTTACTATCTCTGATAGTCCTTGTCCAGCCACATACAGTGATTTCTTGATCTGCGTAGTCCTTGTATGTCTTCTGTAAATCTTTTATCTCTATTCTTTGCATAAAATACTCCTTTTACTATGGTGTGAGCCTATCTGGACCACGGAATAAGAACATTGATTCTTTGATATTTGCTAGCTCTAACAAATTCATAGTGATACGGTCGATACCCAATCCAAATCCACCATGGGGAGGACAACCGTATTTGAAGAATTGTAGATAAAACTCTACATCTTTATCCAAACCTTTCTCCTGAGCTTGCTGTAATAGAATATCAAATCTATGCTCTCTCTGTGCTCCTGTAGTAATCTCCACACCTTTCCAGATCAAATCATATCCTTGAGGTATACCATCTTTTCTCATATGATAGAATGCACGCTTTCTAGCACCAAAATCCGTGACAAATACAAACTCATGACCATATTTTTCTTTTGTAAACTTTTCACACAATTTTTCTGCCTCGGTAGTCAAATCATCTTGCTCTTCTACTGGACAAGTATAACCATAACGTGCTTCCAATTCCTTATACAAGTCTGCAAGCTTAATTCTTGGGAATGGCACAGTAGGAGTAATCACCTCTACTCCAAAGACTTCCTTTATTTGCTCGCCATATTTTTCGTTTACCACCTTTAGTGCGTAAGCCAAAAGCTCTTCTTCCATCACCATGACATCTTCTACGCTTTCTATATTTGAAAACTCCAAGTCAAATCCTGTAAACTCAGTAGCATGCTTCCTCGAGTGAGACTTTTCTGCTCTAAACACAGGTCCGCATTCAAATATTCTACCTAGACCGCCCGCCATAGCCATTTGTTTATAAAACTGTGGACTCTGCGCAAGATATGCCTTTGTGTCAAAATATTTTACTTCAAATACTTCTGAGCCACTTTCACTAGCTGTGGCGATTAGTTTTGGTGAATGAATCTCCACAAACTCTTTTTCTACCAAAAACTCTCTCATCGCATTGACAAAAGCTGTCTGTACCTTAAATAGCAATAGGTTCTTCTCTGTCCTTAGGTCTATCCAGCGATAATTTAACCTATAATCGATAGTACTATCATCGGCGATAGGATTTGGCTCAGCATGACTAGTCACTTCTACTGCATCTACTAGTACCTCTTGTCCACCCATTTTTACATATTCGCTTTTTACCAATTCTCCAGATACTTTTACCGTCGCACCTGGTACTAAGTGTAAAAATGTCTCTGCCACCTCTGGATATTTTTCCTTATCTACAAATAATTGAATTTTGCCAGAAAAATCTTTTACGACGATAAACTGCATACTCTTTTTGTCTCGCACTGTGTCTACCATAGCATAAAAATCTACTCTACCCACTGCTAATTTTGAAATTTGTGTAATCATAATACTCTCCTTTTCAATTGTGATGCTTGCAAATCGCAAGTGACAAGAGATTATCTATATTGAACTTGTTTCAATATAATACTCTCCTTTTCAATTATAATTGCTTGAATATAGCAATCGAATGCGTTAAAACAAAAAACGCCCTAACGCAAAAATGCATTAGGACGATGAAATCACCGCGGTGCCACCTAACTTGTCGCCACAAAGCGACCACTTTGATTAAACTACAGACTCGGAAGTGTCCTTCATTACACCAGATTTGGCAAGTTCGCACTATCCTCACCTCACTCATAAATCCTACTGTGCAATTACTCTCTTCGTCATTATCTTGATTAGATTTTATCACAAGGATATACAATTGTCAAGATTTTTTGTAGATATCAAGATAAAAATTTTACACATCTTACCTCATAACTTTTTATTTTTTTACATAGACTATGCAAGAGGAAAATTATGACAAAAAACAAGATAAAATTATCTCTCATAGAAGATTATATCAAAATCGCGAAAAGCGAGATACTTTGTGCTAAAAATATCGGCATATCAGATGACGATATTTATATAAAAACTGCTTTATTAAGCAAAAAATTGAAATCCATATATCTAAAACTTTTTGAAAAAATTGGACTATTGGATCACGCATTTACGCTGCTAAATGAAGAATTGTATTCCATAGAAGTCTACCACACTTTGTATGCCACGATGGATAAATACACTTTATCCACAAATCTACACACTTTGACCACAATATTTGATACATTAAATGATAAGATAAAAGATTTTTCTCTAATGTGTAGAGATGAAGAAATAATTGATTTATAAAAATGACAAGTAAAAACATTGTAATTTAGTAGATAATCCCTTGAAAAATAAAATTTAATGTGTTATTATATATTTACTCAAAAAAAATAAAAATTTTTAAAGGGATATTTTTTATGTCAAAAGAAGTAAAACAAAAGAAAAAAAGACGCACTTTATATGAATTGTTTTTCAAGAGATTTTTTGATTTCATACTTTCTCTCATAGGCTTGATTGTACTTTCGCCTTTATTTTTGATAGTCATCATACTGGAACTATGCTTTCACGGTTGGCCACCTATATACTCCCACTACAGACATGGAAAAAATGGCAAGATATTCCGTATATATAAATTTAGAAGTATGAACAATAAAAAAGATGAAAACGGCAATCTCCTCCACGATAAATATAGAGTGACAAAGTTTGGTAAATTTTTGAGGAAGACTTCTATAGACGAATTGGCTCAGCTCGTAAATATCTTGAAAGGAGATATGAGTATAGTAGGACCTCGACCTAGACAAGCAAAAGACGCTATCTTCTATGATGAAGATGTCTTAAAGTCTTACAATTGTAGACCAGGTATTACTTGTATATCTCAGCTATCAGGTGGTAGGACTGATGCTTCTTGGGAAGATATATTTGAAAAAGATAGACAATATGCAGAAAACATTACTTTTTGGGGTGATGTCAAGATATTATTTAAGACAGTGATATCTATATTTAAAAAGGACAATGGTGGTAGTAGCGAGGGTGCTGGAGAAGGCAATAGAGACTACTATTACCCAGATTATCTACTACGCACAGGCAAAATCACTCAAGAACAATATGACAAAGGTCATGCTCTAGCAAAAGAGCTTGGTGACACCAAAGGTAAAATCACCTATCAGCCAGACCTACATAATAAAGATATAGAGATAAAGGTGACTACTGACGACAATGCACAACAATAAGAAAAATTTTTGGCAGGATTTTAAAACACAATATATCAAAGATCGATTGATAATAAATTGTGTTTTTCTTTTATATTTATTTTTTATAAATTGCTTTTGGGGTGAGATGATATGGATTAGTTTCCCTGTACTCACAGTCATGGTCTTGTCCGACAATCTAGAAAACGGATTTTCTTATATAGTATTCGGCATACCTTTCTGCATGCTAAATCCTCATCTTAGCACCTTACTCTACTTTGTCGCTATAGTGCTATATATCATAAAGCTTTGCATCATAATATTCGTCAAAGAAAAAAAACAGCTCAATCGTCGATTAATCATCAGTCTTGCAGTATTTGTAGTATATTGTCTACTACCTATCGGAGAATACAATAATAATGTTTGGCTCAAGCTATGCCTTATATTGTTTATATTGCTAGCCATCATCATATTTTCGCTAAGACCAAATACATTTAGACCTGAGCTAAATATATGTATGGTCAGCTATGCCTTTATCATCGCATCAGCATTTAGTCTTACATATCACATCTCACCTCATCTACAAAATATATTTAGAATCAATACCGCAGGAGATATCGTAAGATTCCAAGCATTGTTTGACCACACAAATGTATTTGCTATGGCATGTGAAATCGTACTATCTCTACTAGCCTGCATGATCATCACAAAAGAAAAAAAGTTAAAATTTAGTATATTGTTTGGTGTCTTGGCAGTTCTTGGATTACTCACATTATCAAAGACTTATATTATTACCTTATTTATTATATGTTTATGTATATTCATTTGGTTAGTAAAGAAAAATCCAAAACGCACACTCATCATTACAGGCATAGTCATAAGCTGTGGCTTGCTTATCATACTAATTTTCCCAAAGGTAAGCTCTCTGTTTTTCGAAAGATTCTTGGGCTCACTACAAGAGTGTCGAGATTTTAAAGATGTATTAAATATGATCACTACAGGTCGTGTAAACCTATGGTTAGAGTACCTCAGCTATATATTTACTCACCCAAAGACACTCATATTCGGCAATGGCTTGGGTGCAAATGTGGTAAATAAGATGAGTAGTCACAACGCATATATATCCATGCTTTATCAGCTAGGTATAGTAGGTATCTCATTGTTAGTCGGCGTGATAGTGATGATCATCAAAAACAACAAAAAATCTACTAAGACAAAATTCAACAAAGCTTTACTTATACCACTCATCGTCATCGGACTCATTATGTTTGTAGAAGATACGATATTTTACATAGTATTTAGATAAAAAAATTGAGCATGAAGCTCAGTTTTTTATTGTACTGTTGTATATGTGAGAGGTATACCGTATGTATTTTCATACACTTCTTTCCATACGCGATAGTTTTCATCACGCATATAAGCAATATTTTCTTGCTTTGATAGATTTTCTTTAGGATATATAGGTTTACAGATATGTATAGTATATGCTTGTACAGGATATCCATCTCCATCTAACACATCAGTATCTTCCATAGTGATAAATACTGGCACTACTGGTGTATTATTTCTTACAGCGAGCTTATATGCTCCGTCTTTGAGTGGCTTTGGTTTCCTATAATTCCACCACAAGCTCTGCTCTGGGTACACCAATACAAAATGTCTTTTAGCCAAAAGTGTATCTACAGCTTTCATCATATTCACCATAGTACGCTTGTTTCTACTGAGTGGTAAAGTGTAATAATTGCGCATCAAAAATCCGAAAAACCCTTGCATGCTAGTATAGTTTTTCTCGTCTATAATCCTGTGCATTTTCCTTTTCTTAAATCCTGCTGCCTCAAAACCTATCTCTATAGCAAAGCTATCGAATGGATGAAAGTGATTACACGTAATCATAGCACCTGTGGCCATATTTTTTAAATACTCTATACCTCTTATATCTTTGATTACCAGCTGACCTGCTTTCATCATTTTTTTTGCGAATTTATGTGACTGACTATACGCCATTTTTCTCGCTATTTTGCTAGAAAGCTTTTTGCAAAGATAATCCACTTCATTTGGCAACAATTCTCTGCCTTCTGGGTCGTTTTCCGCATCTTGATCAAAGATACCTTTTTTCTCCAGTTCTTCGATCTTCTGCAATATCGCTACTCTTTCTGGATTCTTTACTACTTGGTCACTCATTTTATCTCCTAATTATTACAAATCTTATTGATTACATTTAATATTCTTTTATTTTCTTCTGTCTCTTCTGATTGTTTTTGAGTAAGTGCGATAAGCTCGATTGTCTCTCTTTCTCTATCTTTTAGCCATGCAGGTGGATAATTTTTCTTATACTCTACTATGTCTTCATAAAAGTCTGTAAGACGAGCATACTCCCAAAATTTAGTTTCATACATTACACCATCTCTTTGCCATGGTTTCATATCTAGGTTGAAGTGCATCAATCTAATATCTTCTTCTTTCACATTTGGATTTGGCATAGGCATTTTATTCCAAACAGTGGATATTAGCTTTACTCTATTTCTACAAATAGCATTTAGATAATCTTGGTCTTGAGCCACATTAAAAGTGACTTGAGAAATCATGTTTATAAACTTAGTCTCAAAGTCAAATGTCCTCAATTCTTTTAAATTCATCACCAAAATACCTGCATTGAAATACTCTGTATAACTATTGCAATGAATCCTTTTTTCTACATAGATTTGGAACGGTTCGATATTTTGCACACTCTCATCTGGTATAGCACCTACTAGATTAGTACCTAAATCAGTATTATAAAGCTCTGAAATATCTCCGACTATAGTGATATCACTATCTAGGTACAAAGCTTTGTCATACTGAGGATATAGATTAGGAATAAATAATCTATAATATGTACACTTTGAATAATAGTCTCTCGTATGTAGCTTGCTAGCTATGTCGTCCACATATTGTGAAATATCTACAAACTCTATATCAAAACAATCTTTGTGATATTTTTTGTTTATCACTGCTTGATTGCTAGGACTAATAGTATTTGTATGGAGAACTTTTATCAAATACCTATACTCTTTATTGGCGTTTGCCTCCAAAGACTCCAGAGACACTGCTAGATATGGGATATAATTGTCATCACAAGAAAAGAAAATTGGAATTTCTTTTGTTTTATTCATAATAATTCTCCTTTATTTTATCATTTTCAAATTCTTTCTTCAAATCTAAATATTCATTTAATATATCGTCAAACTGATGGTATTTAAATCTTTTATGCATTTTATCTATATGCCACTGTTTGATATTATCTGTATGTGGATAAGGTGTCCAAAACAATCTCTTGCTAAAATGTCTCACAATAGTCTCTTTCTTCAAAAATTTTTGATCATTAAATTTTTGTGGGAGCATAAGCTTTTTAGTAGTAGACTGATATACAGCATCTTGGTCTGCGAAGAGCAGTTTCTTAGTCTTGATAAGCTGTCTAGCTTTCTCTAAGAGACCTGTCTCTTTTATCTTTGTCATATTGAAAAGCAATACACCAGCGTTGATATAATTTGGATTTAAGAAAAACTTACCATAATGGTCTCTAGCTGCAGCATATTCGTAATCACTCACATCAATATCATAAAGCAATCTAATATCTCGATTGAACATAATGTCCACATCTAAGTATAATAATTTTTCTGGTATGTCTGCCACCAAGTCTGCAAACAATCTAAGCAATGTATATGGTGAGCAGTATGCGCCTTCATTTGGACAATGAGCAAATTCCTTATCATACAAATCTGTGACATCTACTTTGATTACTTGATTGTCTTTATTGTACTTTTTACTCACTTTATCCAAAAAATTTATCATTTCATCAGATATAGCTGTGTATTCAGGCTTTATCCTAGAGATATCCATGGTAAAGACATAAAATCTAAATGGTTCGGTCGTGTCAGTTCTTTTGAATATTGATAGCATACAAGTCAGCACACCATCAAACACCTTCTCATTCCCCGAAAACAACACATTAATCATTTTCATCTCCTTAATCAGTTAATTTATTCACCGTTGTCGTCATCATTCATTCGTATATATTTGATTACCTCGACAGTGCTTTGTCTGCTCCTCTCACACATCGCATGATACACTCTATCTCTCAAGTCTTGCTCCATATCTTTATAAGGTAAATCCTTATTTGGATAAAATGGGCCATCTACATAAGTGACTATCTTTGGAGTCTTACCACGTCTCTTCTGATACGTGTTTGTAAAGCAATAGACAGGCAAGTCATTTTTGATAGGATATCTAAATGAAGCCGACCTAAATGGGCGTATCTTGGTGTAATACGGCCAAATATGCGCCTCTGGATATATCACTATAGAGTGACGCTTGTCTCCGTGGTATTTTAATGCCTCCAAAAAATTTTTTGTACTAGCGATATCGCTAGGTAGGGGAAGCGCTCCCAGTATAGGAGCAACTTTCCCTATACCCTTTATTGCCAGATTGCTAGGATTGACCACAACAAACGACTGTTTTGGGTAAGAAACCATAGAAGGAATAAGGGCATCGGCTAACTCTTGCGTATGATTACCATAAAGATAATATCCTGATTTTTTGGCTTGCTTTAGCACTTTCTTATTTTCTATCTTGTGATGAAATTTGATTTTAAGATAGAGCCAAGCTAGTGGTGTAGCGATCAATCTATACAGTATAAATCGACCAATATGCCAAAAAGGATTTTTCTTGATATAGACATAAGATTTGTCTATAGTCTTTTCTATGGCGACCTTATCACAAAACTCATCATTGAGCTCATCTTTAAAATAGATAACTCGCTGATCTTCTTTGTCCATAATCCTCCTTTGGTTGAGATTATTGTATAAATATTGTACTCGTTTTTCAAGAGAAAATGGCAATTTGTTCTCTAAACATCAATTTATCAAAATTAGAAATCAACACTTGTATATAATTTCATTAGAAAAGGATACAAAAAAACTCTACTGTGAGTAGAGTTTGATTATTTTTTATAGTATTTTTGACTATTTTATCACTTTATTTCGCACATATAATGAATTTTCTTTTAAATCCTCATCTACTATGCTATTTGGTGAAATGATAGAATTTTTTCCTATCTTTTTATTTCCTTTTATCTCTATAGGGCTTGATTGAGAATATTCGTACAACCCTTTGGTGACAGAAAATCCGACTTTTCGCTCGTTTGCTACTATACTATGACCTGTACCATAGAGCAATACATTGTCACCTATACTTACATTGTCACCTATAGTGACCGCTCCAGACATATATACCGACTTGCCGATAGTGACATTATCTCCTATCTCCGTCATACCCAACATATCTACATACAAGTCTGTGCCAACCTTGAGATTAACACCATGATGCGGGAAGAGAATATCCAATATATCTTCTTTCCTAGCCTTGGAAGTGTTTGGATTGTTGTATTCATTGGATAACTCATGAGAAAGATTGAAGAGCTTGCCCAATACTACATCGATAGAGTTAAACTTCTTCCCCTCTAGCATTTTTATGTAGCCATTTAATCCACGAGTAAATCCAAGACTCGCCAAGTGAGCCAATATTTTTTGTTTCTTCTCCAAATTTACTTCATGATATTTGTCTAGAGGCTGACGAGTGACTTTTTTCACCACCTTACACGGTCTACCCACCGCCAATACATTGCTCGGTATGGAATCTTTTACCTCAGCACCCGCACCGATGACTGTACCGTCTCCGATACTCACTCCGCCAGCTATCTTTACTCCAGCACATATCCAAGTGTTTTTACCTATACGGACACGATTTAACTTGATAAGGTTTCCTAATCTCTCGACTTCTTCATCTCCTACATCTATCTTGGTAGCGAAAATGGTGTAATTTTTACACTCCACTAATGTGTAAGGTGAAAAATGCACTGCTCGATTCATATATCCGCAACCCAAAAAGTCTACCGTACCTATCACCACACTGAGACGATCACCCACGCCTGACAATATACCATGTATAGGGAATAGAAGGTTGATGATTTGATGCCTTCTACGGCGGATTGCTTTCCTTTCTTTTTTTGTAGTATCTTGGTTTATCTGACCATTGAGAGAAGAAAACTCTGTGCAAAGCTCACGAGAAAGCTTCAAGAGTCTCACATATGCTTTGTCTTTCGGGTCAAAAAACTGACCTCTATACATCTTCTCTACTTCACCCAATTCTTCCATTTTGAAATCAAAATTTTGTATCAAATGATTGATCTTTTTCTTTATCGTATCCATAAATCCCCTCATCACAATAGTATCAAATTATATTTTTTATGTCAATGTTCTTTTTATTATTTTAAAGCAAAAATTAGTTGCGCATTCAAAAAATAATTTGTATAATATTAAGCATAATAAATACTAAGGTGGGGTATGAAAAAATTTAAATCTTTTTTATTGTTAATATTGTTAGCACCTTTAGCATTTGTGATGGGTGGATGCTCACTCAGTAGTGCCAAGGTAGTATATGTGACAAATATACAAAAGACAGAGATAGAAGGCACTCAGGTCACCTACACTGTCTCTTACTCTGACGGCTCCACATCTTTGATCACTGTAGAAAATGGCAAAGATGGCAAAGACGGCGAAGATGTCACCATAGAGGTACTCAAAGAATATTTCACAGAAAATGGTATAAATTTTGATGATTTTATACAGAATTATGTCGAGACAAAATATTATCCAGACACAGTAAAAGACGCTAGTAGCAAGGCTCTACAGTCAGCTGTGAGCGTGTGGACAAATGAAGGCTGTGGGGCTGGCGTTATCTACAAAATGGAAGACCAATTTAGCTATATTGTCACAAATTATCATGTAGTGTATTCTAAATATACTATTAGCAATGTCTCTAATGAAATAACGGTATACCAATACGGCACACAAGGCGTGTATTATGAAAATAATAATTATCATTACGGAGAAGGCTCTGTAGATGCGACTTATGTAGGCGGCTCTATGGAATACGACTTAGCTGTATTGAGAGTAAATACATCTGACCTCAAGAAATACAATGAGACAGCTCAGGCTGTCACTGTGGCTGACGACTATGATGTCGCTGAGGCTGCCATCGCTGTAGGTAATCCAAATGGCGAAAATATCAGCGTCACAGAAGGTATCATATCGGTAGAAAGTGAGATCGTACCAATATATAGCGCCGACGACACTCAAGTATTAAACTTTAGAGTAATGAGAATAGATACAGCTATCAATAGCGGAAACTCTGGTGGCGGATTATTCAACGACGAAGGCGAGCTTATCGGTATAGTAAACGCAAAGGCTGTAGCATCTGATATAGATAATATCGCCTACGCTTTACCTTATGACAATGTGGTCAAAGTGGTGGATAATATTATATATTATTACAAACAAAATAATCGTGCCTCTCAAGTAAAAAAGGTTTATCTAGATATCACTTGCACTACAAAAAATAGTAGGTCAATATATGACGCTACTACTGGTGAAATAAGTATCGTAGATGACTGCACTATCTCAGCGGTTTCACAGACATCTACTGGACTCGGTCACTTTATGGGATTAGAGGCGGGAGATATCATAAAATCTATAAAAATAAACAGCACAGAATATACTATCAATAGATGGTTTGAGTTTGGAGATTATCTACTAAACGTGCGCATAGGAGACACTCTCACTATCATAGTAGAGAGAGACGGCGTGAGTCAGACCTGCTACGCTATTATCCAAGCAAACCATATGGTCACTATAGATTAGTTTAGTACACCAGCGCAAGCCTTGGTGTAAGCACGAGTAAGACCTCCTGCTCCGAGCTTTATACCTCCGAAGAATCTAACTACTACCACCATGGTATTGGTTAGATTCTTTTTCTTTATCACATTGAGGATAGGATAGCCAGCAGTACCACCAGGCTCTCCGTCATCACTACATTTTTCACTCACTTGATCACGATTGTAGACATAAGCATAGCAGATATGAGTCGCTTTTTTGTACTCTTTCTTGAGCGCAGACAAAATATCCGCCACCTCATCTAGAGATGACAGCTCATATCTTAGTGCTATAAATCTTGATTTGTTGATTATTAGTTCGTACTTGTCCATTAGTTTTGTATACCTATTAAATAATCCACAGTCACATCAAAAAATACTGCAATTTTATATATTTGCTCTATATTTGGAATTCTTTCTTCTTGTTCCCATCTTGTAATTGTCATATCATCGACGTGTAATAGTTTTGAAAGTTTATTTCGCGTCAATCCCATATCTGTCCTTAATTCCTGTAGTCTTTCTGCAAATATTTTCATTTCTATCCCTGTAAATTCAAATTAATTATATCAATTGTAAAAATTTTTATCAAGCATATAACCTGTAAAAATAAAAAACCACCATTTGGCGGAACTCAAGTCTTTTTTTATTTAATATGATAACATTTTCATAAGGAGGTGAAAATATGGAAGATTTTGACTGGTGCTTTCTGACTGACTATCTACTAAGGACTATCAAAAATGATGAATTGAGTGAAGAAGACAAAAAAATCATAGAGCAAGACGAAAATGCTATCAAAGAGCTACTAGACGATGAGCACAAAAAGCTCGTAGACCACTTGTCTTGGGAGATTATGTTTAAGTTAGATGACTTGTACTTATGTACGTCAAATCAATTGGTCTGCAAAGGTGTCCGCATCGGTATGCAGCTCCAAAAAGCATTCGACAAAATGGACGAAATGTAATAAAAATCACCAGTAATCTGGTGATTTTTATTATTTTTTCATCATATCAGCGATGACACCCATTCTATCTACACAATATCCTACAGCCATAGCTCCTGGACCTGTATGGCATACGATAAATAATGGCAATGGATCATGTGTAAAGAACGGCATATCACTAAATTGCTCGCGTACCTCAGCCTCAAAAGCTTTTAGCTCTGGAGAATTTGGGTCCTGCATACTGTGAGCCATACCTATATATACCTTTCCTTGCTTTGCCTCTTCTGGGAAACGCTCCTCTATCTCTTTACGTGTCGCTTGTATCATCTTGTTTTTAGCTTGCTTCATAGACATCACTTTAGCAAAAGCGTCTAGCTTGCCACCGTGCACTTGTAGGATAGGCTTGATATTTAGCAATGTACCGATAGCTGCCGCAGCAGGAGTCACACGACCACCTTTTTTGAGATACTTTAAAGTATCTACTGCGATGTATGCTCCACATTCACCTTTTGTCTTCTCAAGATATTCTTTTATTTCACAGCCTGATTTGCCATGGTCTATCATATACCTAGCCTCGTACATAGGCATCTTATTCATGAATGCTACACGCTGATTGTTTACGACAAACACCCTATCCTCAAATTCTTCCTCATGACTAGCATTGATAGATGTATTGCATGACTCGCTAAGACCACTAGACAAGATAATATATACTATCTCATCGTATTCTTTTAAAATCTCTCTCCAAGCTTCTTTTATCACCTCTATACTAGGCTGACAAGTGCTCACATCTGTCTTTTTATCAGTCAAATAGTTATAAAATTCAGTATAAGTCATATTTTTATTTTCAAAATATTCTTCACCATTAATAATAAAAGAGATAGGTATCATCTTCAATACTTTGATTTGCTCCATTTCCTCTGGTGTCATACTGCCAGAATTGTCTATCACTAATGCTACTTTTTTCATAAAATCTCCTCTAAAAAATCAACACTTGTTTATAATTCATTATAATAGGTCTTACATAAAATTACAAATGTTTTTAGTAAAAAGACAAAAATTTCTAAAAATTACCAAAAATAATCAACATTATTTGACAAAGGTGTCTAATTTTTGTATTATAGTCTCATGGCAAAACAAGAGTATAAAAATTCAATACAAAGCAAAAGGAAGATAGCCTCTGCATATCTAAACCTTTTGATAAACAATCAAAATAATCTCAATGTGACTGAGATCGTCAAGCTAGCTGGTATAAATCGAGGTACTTTTTATCTACATTTTGACAATATCCAAAGTGTAGCTAAATATATAGAGAATGAATTAGCAGGTAATTTTAAACATATAGAGCAAGAATTTCGTCTCACTGAGATAGACAAGACTCCAGAGCTAGTACTAGACAAGCTAAATGAGATATTGTATAAAGATATCCATTATTATCAGCTAATCATACAGGCCAGCACTACAGAAAATCTTATGGATAAGCTAAAAACTATCATACTAAACTCTATCGAAAATAACTTTAAGGTCATGAGATATGTGACAAATTATGAAAGATTTAAAATGGTAGTACAATATATCGTCGGCGGTGCTATAGAAGTGTATATCAATTGGCTCAAAGGCAAGCTAGACTGCAGATTAGAAGATGTGCGCGACTTCCTGAGCACCATCATCAAAGACGGATTAAAAGGCTGTATCAATTATGGTTAGTATATTTGATTATGGTATGAACGGCGAAGGTGTGGCGAAGCTGGACGGTAAAGTCGTACTTATAGACGGCGCCATCATAGGAGAAAATATCGAAATCTCTATCCTGTCAGACAAGGGAAACTATGCTATCGGCAAAGTAGACAATATAGTGAGCAAGAGTCCTCACCGTATCACCCCACAGTGCCCTTACTTTTTTACGTGCGGTGGGTGCAGTCTTCAGCATATGGATTATGCTGAGCAATTACACTTCAAAAAAACTCTTGTCCAAAAGACCCTAAAGAAAATCGCAAGACAAGATTTCTCAGTATCCGACACTGTCCCTTGTGATCACGACTTTGGATATAGAAACAAACTTTCATTTTCTGTAGACAAAAAAATATGTGGATTCAAGCATGAGAAAAGTGATGACATCATAGACATCAGCTATTGCCCTCTTGCAGACGATCAAACAAATAAAGTACTGGAGATATTTAGAGATTTTATGGCTGTATATGTGACAGACACATCTCCTGTACGAAATCTAGTAATAAGAAATATCGCTCATCAGATATTGGTAGGAGTCGTCACTAGAGAGCATATAGATTTGTCAGTTTTTTATACTAGACTATCTCAAGAATTTTCATCTATCGGTCTGTATGAAATCATCAATACTCGCCGAGACTCTGTAGTCATCAGTGGTAAAATTAATCATATCGCAGGTATCAAAAACATCAAAATAAATAACTTTGGCTTGACATATTTTGTCGATTTAATTGGATTTCACCAAACAAATATAAATATTCAAGACAAATTGTACAAAAAAGTGCTAGAATTTGTCTCATGTGGCGACAGTATCATTAATGGCTTTAGTGGACAAGGACTATTGAGTGCCATATTATCAACCAAAGCAAAAAATGTGGTCGGCATAGAGATCAATAAAAACGCACACCTATCAGCAGAAAAGCTAAAAAGAGACAACCATATCTCCAACCTACAAAATGTACTTGGCGACTTTGATAAAGAGATAAAAAAATATCTGCACGCAGACACTGTAGTACTAGACCCATCTAAAAAGGGTTGTGGACAAAGTGTGCATGAAATCATAGGTGTCAAGAATATAATATATATCTCTTGCAATCCTATCGCCCTAGCGAAAGATTTAAAAATATTGTTAGATGACTACACTGTGGAGCAAATTATTCCATTTGATATGTTCCCTCAGACAAACAGCGTGGAGACACTGGTAAAATTGAAATATAAGGAGAAAAAATAAATGATATTAAGCACAGATTCGACAGCAAATTTACCCAAAGAGTATTACTCAAAATATAATATAAAAATGGTACCTCTAAAAATCATATTGGACGACATAACATATGATGACCTGAGTGATGATTTACCTATAACTGAGTATTATCAAAAGATGAAAGATGGTAGCACTCCTACCACAGCTCAAATCAATGAGTTTGGCGCCAAAGAATACTTCGAAGAGCTACTAAAATCAGGCGAAGATATACTACATATCGGATTTTCATCAGCTCTGAGTGGAAGTACAGGTACACTATCTAGAGTCGCAAAAGAACTAAATGATACTCATGAAAATAAGATCGTAGTGATAGATTCTCTAAATGCTTCTATGGGAGAAGGTTTGCTTGTATTGAAGGCAAAAGAATATATGGACCAAGGCATGCCTATAGACCAAGTAGCAGAAGAAGTAAAAAAGCTAATACCATACATATGTAGTTATTTTACTGTTGACCAGCTAAAATATCTAGTACGCGGTGGTAGAGTGGGTAAATTTTCTGGCATATTAGGCACTATACTAAATATCAAGCCAGTACTAAGAGTGGACGAGAATGGTAGACTAGTTAGCTATAAAAAAGTCATCACCAAAAAGAAATCTCTACAAGAGATGGCGAAGATAGTAGAAGAAAAAATAGCAGACAAGCAGCAAGTATTTATCACTCACGCTCTAGCTGAGACTGAGGCAAAAGAATTTGCCAACACTCTAAAATATACTCTTGGTGTAGAGCCTGTCATTACCGACCTTACTCAAGTGATCGGTTGTCACACAGGCCCAGGTCTTATCGCTGTGTTCTTTATAGGAAAAGAAAAATAAGCCAACGGCTTATTTTTTATTTATCAAATGATACTGTTTTTTATCAAAATCTATAATGCCCTCTTCTCTCATCTTACTTAGCTCGGTACTCATAGCACTCCTGTCTACAGAAAGATAATTTGCCAATTCAGTCTTATTGAACGGTATCTCAAAATAATTTGAACCTTTTTTTGCCACTATGGAGCTAAAGTAGGATAACAACTTGTCCCTTATAGTCTTTTTTGAAATATGCGTAAGCTTCTCAAGTAGCTTAATATTGCTCTCTGCCACCATTTGCATCAAATGCTTCACCACAGCATCATGTCGCCTACATTTATTTTCACACGGATTGATAAGTCTGTGCTTATTCATAAACAAGACCATTGTTTTTTCCGTCGCTATCAAGCTATCTTTATATGTAATATCTCCAGCGTACGCAGACTCGACACCATAGATCTCTCCACGTCTCAATCTCTCTACTATCGATATATTGCCCATACTATCGATATTCTCCACTATACCTGCGCCTTTGACTATCAAAACGACCTCTTCCATATCATCACCCTGCGATACGATACGCTCGTTTTTCTCAAAAGTCTTGAACCTAGTCTTAAAACAAAACATCATAGCTTGACAATCAAGCTCATTGGAAGAACTGAAAATTTTGGTTTTTTTCAAATCCTCAAAATGTTCCATTTTTACCTCATTTTGTTGTAAAAACAACACTTTTTACACTCTCATTATAGTATAATGATATCGTAAAGTCAAACAAAAGGACAAATTGTTTGAAAAAACTAAAAGGGAGTAATTATGAAAGTAATCAAGAGAAACGGTCAAGAAGTCGTATTTAACGCTGACAAAATCCGTATCGCCGTCACCAAGGCAAACAATAATATTGATGAGCTATCAAAGCGTCTCACAGATGAACAAATCGAGAGGATTACCACTGATGTCACTGCAAAATGTGAGTCTATGGGCAGAGCTGTGGGTGTAGAAGAAATCCAAGACATGGTAGAGTTCGCCATCATGAAAGAAGGTAGATTTGAGGTAGCAAAGCACTACATTACATATCGTTATGATAGACAGCTCGCTAGACAAAAAAATACTACCGACGATAAAATCTTTTCGCTCATAGACTGTCAAAATGAAGAAGTAAAGCAAGAAAACAGCAACAAGAATCCTACTGTAAATAGTGTACAGCGTGACTACATGGCTGGCGAAATGAGTAAGGACTTGACCAAAAGATTCTTACTCCCTGAGGATATTTGGAAAGCACACGAAGACGGACTAATCCACTTCCATGATGCAGATTATTTTGCTCAACGTATGCATAACTGCGACCTTGTAAACTTAGAAGACATGCTACAAAATGGCACTGTCATCTCTAGTACAAAGATAGATAAGCCTCACTCTTTCTCTACTGCTTGTAATATCGCCACACAAATCGTAGCACAGGTAGCTTCTAGTCAATACGGCGGACAAAGTATCAGCCTTGCTCACCTTGCTCCATTTGTAGATATCAGCAGACAAAAAATCAGAAGTGAAGTAGAAAACGAGCTAAAAATGGCTTGTGGCAAGGTAGACCCCGAATTATTACACGCCATCACAGAAAAACGTGTACGTCGTGAAATCAATCGAGGTGTACAGACTATTCAATATCAAGTGATTACTCTCATGACTACTAATGGTCAAGCTCCTTTTGTCACAGAATTTTTATACTTAGGTGAAGCAAAAAATGAACGTGAGCGAGAAGACTTAGCGATGATCATTGAAGAGACTCTCGAGCAACGTTATCAAGGTGTTAAAAATGAAAAAGGTGTGTATGTGACACCTGCTTTCCCAAAGATTATTTATGTACTAGAAGAATCAAATATACACCCAGATAGCAAATATTATTATCTCACTGAGTTGGCTGCAAAATGTACAGCAAAGAGACTAGTGCCAGACTATATCAGTGAAAAGAAAATGTTAGAATTGAAAGTAGATAAAAATGGTGAAGGTCACTGCTATACCTGTATGGGTTGCCGTAGCTTCTTGACTCCATTTGTAGATGAAAACAATCAACCTAAATATTATGGTAGATTTAATCAAGGTGTCGTAACTGTAAATCTTATCGATATTGCCCTATCTTCTCACAAAGATATGAAGAAGTTTTGGGAAATCTTCGATGAAAGAATGGAACTTTGCCATAGAGCGTTGCAATGCAGACATGAGCGACTCACTGGTACCGTATCAGACGTGGCCCCTATATTGTGGCAACATGGAGCGCTAGCTCGACTAAAATCTGGTGAGACTATAGACAAATATTTACATGGCGGATACTCTACTATCTCTCTAGGCTATGCTGGTCTATGGGAGACTGTGTATTATCTAAATGGAAAGAAACTCACTGAGCCAGAAGGTAAAGATCTTGGCTTGGAGATCATGAAAAAGCTAAATGAGTATACAAAGAAATGGAAATTAGCTGAAAATATCGACTATTCACTATATGGCACACCACTAGAGAGCACTACATACAAGTTTGCTAAATGTTTACAAAAACGTTTTGGCATCATACCTGGTGTGACTGATAAAAACTATATCACAAACAGCTATCACGTACACGTGACTGAACCTATTGATGCATTTAGCAAACTTCAATTGGAAAGTGAATTCCAAGCACTTAGTCCAGGCGGTGCTATCAGCTATGTAGAAGTGCCTAATATGCAAAACAATATCGAAGCAGTACTTGAGGTCATCAAGTTTATCTACGACAATATCATGTACGCTGAGCTAAACACAAAATCAGATTATTGCCAAGTATGTAGCTATGACGGTGAAATCGAAGTAGAAGAACAAGACGGTAAACTAATCTGGAAATGTCCAAACTGTGGCAACACTGATCAGACAAAGATGAATGTAGCAAGACGTACTTGCGGATATATCGGTAGCCAATTTTGGAACCAAGGTAGGACACAAGAAATAAAAGACAGAGTATTACACTTATAAAATATGAATTATGCAAATATCAAATTTAATGACATAGCAAATGGTGAGGGTGTGAGAGTCTCATTATTTGTGAGTGGCTGTACACATCATTGCAAAAATTGTTTCAATAAAGAAACATGGGACTTTGACTACGGCTCACCATTCACATCTGATGTGCAAGAAAAGATTATCTCCGCCCTTGCTCCCTCACATATCAGTGGACTCACACTTCTCGGTGGCGAACCTATGGAGCCTGCCAATCAAAAGGGGCTCATTGATTTTGTAAAAACTGTAAAAGCTTTGTATCCAAACAAGACTATCTGGTGCTATACTGGATATCTATACGATGATGAGCTACTAAAACCTAGTAGAGCACACTGTCCTTGGACTCGTGAATTACTCTCATATATCGATATATTGGTAGATGGAGAATTTAAGGAAGAATTGAAAGACATTACTCTTCGATTTAAAGGTAGCAGTAATCAACGTATCATAGATGTCCAAGCTAGTCTACTAATGGACACTGTAGTACTCAGCCCATACAACGAAAAAAAGAGCTCTAAATTCCGTCAAATCATTTGATGGAATTTTTTATTATAAATTTTTAAAATAATATTGAAAAATTTTTAAAATATGATATAATTATTAAAAATTAATTAATTTTTGATATTAGTTTAAAAAATTATTAAAATAATTAAAAATAAAGGGAAATTTTATGGCTAAAATAAAAATACTAAAAAAATTACCAAAACAAAATACCGAATATAAAAAGAAAGTTTCTTTTAAACCCGTGAAGACTACCACTAATAAATTTACTGATGATTATTTGAAGTTTTATGATGATATAAAAGTCCCTTCCAGAAGATATGATTGGTAAAAAAGATGATGCTATACTACATCATCTTTTTTTCTTTTTTTTGATACAGTCACACCTATAGTGACCAATATCAAACATACTACTAGAGTAATACCGATAGCCACTAGTATCCAATTTCCAGAGTTGGCCACATTGTAATAAATCGTGATCGTGTCATTAGGACTCTCTAATACCCATGTGTGATAATATTGCCCATTTCTATTAGTAATATGATCTGCATCACTGTGCTCTCGCCTAAGATCAGTCACATACGTATACATCACTTTACTATCTTCGCTATTTATGATATCCCCATATTCACTAGAATAATAATCGTACAATTCATTGTACAGCATATTGTGCCTTACATACATGGTACTATAATAAAAATACACTTTGTCGTAGAAGAAACTCTCCTCTATCTTGGTCTCAGGTTTGGCGTCTTCTACTCTATAGTAATATTTATATACGTCTACATTCTTAAAACGAATAGCTATGGTAAAAGTGTCTTCTTCCCACTTTGCTTTCGCCAACGACACTCCTTCTTTAAACGAATTTAGAGCCTCTATAGTTTCTTCATCTGACGTCTTGGATAAATCTTCTATGACACGATTATTTAGATCCTGCTTAATCTCTTCTGCCTCTTGTATAGCTCTAGACTGTATGTCGTTTTTCAACGTCATATAGTCCACAGCATTTTCTACATCAAGAGTAATCATGACAATTTCGTCCACCGTACCATCAGTATTGGTAATCGTCATCGCATTGACACTACTACATGCACACAAACCAAACACCACTATCAAAAGTAGCATTAGTATCAATATTCGTTTTGTCCATGATCTGCATTTACTCATAATTTTTTTAATATTTTATTATTATTTAATTAATTTTATTTATTTTTTTATGATTTTTTAGAAAATTTATTTTTTTAATATTTTTATTTAATTAAAACAAATTATTAAATTTAATCAATAATATTAATAAATAATTTTATTAAAAATATAAATTTATTTTTTAATTAATAATTAGATAAATGCAACAAGTGAGCCCACGCTCACTTGTTTATTTATTCTTCTGTCACTTCTTCAGTAGACTCAATATCTTCTTCCTCTTCTTGCCTATCCACTACAGCCACACTGACCACACTGTCTTGAGCGCTAACTTTCATCAATCTCACACCTAGACTAGTCCTGCCGACTAAGTTTATAGAATCCGCATGAGTACGTATCATCACGCCATCTGCAGATATTGCCAAAATATCATTATCCGCAGTGATGCTCTTGATAGCCACCACTTTACCTGTCTTATCATTGAACACACCTGCTTTGATACCTTTACCACGTCTACCCTGCAAACGATAATCTTCAGGTCGAGTCCTCTTTGCATAGCCTTTTTCTGTCACGGTCAAGATATCATGCTCAGGATCTAATACTATCATATCGATGATCTCTTCATCAGCTTCTATCTTCATACCTTTGACTCCCATAGATGACCTACCTACAGTACGCACATCTTTGGCTCTAAATCTTAGACTCTTACCATTGTTTGATATTACCATCAATTCATCTTCGACATTTACTATCTTGGCACCGATCAATTCATCTCCGTCCAAAAGCTTGATAGCTATCTTACCATTTTTCCTAATGTTTTCAAACTCTGATATCTTAGTTTTCTTGATCTGACCATTCTTAGTAGCAAGTACTAAATAAGAATCTCTATTGTTTTCATATTTTAAGATAGTATTGATTTTTTCATCACTCTCTAGTGGCAATAGATTTACCAGTGCTCTACCCTTGTTTTGTCTACCAGCCTCTGGGATATTATATGCACGTATCACATAAACTTTACCTAAACTAGTGAAGAACATTACATCATCATGGCTATTTACCACAAACATATCATTGACAAAATCTTCCTCTTTGGTCTTATGAGCATTTACTCCACGACCGCCACGGTTTTGAGACTTGTATTCGCTGACTGGCAATCTCTTGACATAACCTTGTCCTGTGAGAGAAATCACTACATCATGACGATCAATCAAATCACCGATATCTATGTCGTCATAGTTCATGATTATTTCAGTCTTTCTTGGAGTAGGGAATTTTGCCTTGACCTCTAATAACTCTTTTTTGATAATCTCGCTAATCTTATTTTCATCAGCTAAAATCTCTTTTAGATTTTTTACAGTGATTTCTAACTCGTTTAATTCTCCATTTAGCTTATCTACCTCTAGACCAGTGAGTCTGCTCAATTTCATCTCAAGTATCGCATTAGACTGTCTTTCAGTGAGACCAAATCTCTCTTCTAAGCTCTTCAAAGCGACTGATTTATCAGCACTATTTTTGATAATCTTGATAACTTCATCAATATTATTTACCGCTATCACCAAGCCTTGCAAGATATGTTGTCTCTCTTCTGCTTTGTTTAGCTCATACTGAGTCCTACGAGTCACCACTTGTCTTTGGAAATTTAAATAATGGAAGATAATCTCTTGTAGATTTAATACTCTAGGCTGACCATCTACCAATGCTAGCATGATGATACCACTAGATAATTGAAGCTGAGTCTGCTTGAACAATAAATTTTGTACAATCTGAGGATTTGCTTCTCTCTTTAGCTCTATCACGATGCGCATACCGTCTCTATCAGACTCATCTCGAATATCACTGATACCTTCTATCTTTTTGTCTTTTACCAACGTAGCTATCTGTGTGATAAGCTTAGCCTTATTTACTTGATAAGGAATAGCATTTACGACTATCCTCCATCTCTTACCGTTATCGTAAGATTCTATATCAGTCTTGGCACGCATTACCACGCCACCACGACCAGTGAGATAGGCTTGCTTGATAGCAGCATTGGCCAAGATTTCACCACCTGTAGGGAAATCTGGCGCAGGGATAATCTCCATCAATTCATCGATAGTAATATTTGGATTGTCTATCATAGCTACTACAGCATCGATGACTTCATTTAGATTGTGCGGAGGAATATTTGTAGCCATACCTACCGCAATACCATCACTACCATTTACTAGCAAATTTGGAAATCTACTAGGTAAAACCTTTGGCTCCAATAATGTAGCATCAAAGTTTGGCATAAAATCTACAGTATCTTTCTCTATATCTCTCAACAATTCATCAGCAATCTTGCTAAGTCTTGCCTCTGTATAACGCATCGCTGCAGCACCATCACCGTCCACTGAGCCGAAGTTTCCATGTCCGTCCACCAAAGGCTCATTGATAGTAAAGTCTTGTGCCAAACGCACCATAGCGTCATACACTGAGCTATCACCGTGTGGGTGATACTTTGCTAACACTTCACCGACCACTTTTACACTTTTTCTAAAAGGTTTGTCATGAGTGAGTCCTATCTCTCCCATAGCATACATGATACGTCTATGCACTGGCTTTAGACCGTCTCTGACATCTGGTATGGCACGAGATACATTGACTGCCATAGCATATGATATGAAAGACTCTTTCATCTCATGCTCTACGTCAATGTCAATGTATTTTGTATTGTCTATTTTTTCAAATGTTTCTTTCATATCGTCTCCTAAACATCAAGATCACGAACCAATGTCGCATATTTCTCAATGAATTCTCTCCTAGCCTCAGGTCTATCGCCCATTAGTATGTCAAATATCTCATTGCAAGCCACTTCATCTTTCATGGTCACTTTCTTTAGAGTCCTTGTCTCTGGATCCATAGTAGTCTCCCATAGCTGATTTGTATCCATTTCACCTAGTCCTTTGTATCGCTGTATGTCATAACCTTTTTCCATACCTTGCAATGCTGCTACTTTTTCTTCCTCAGTATAATAATAATTCACCTGCTTACCCCTCTGCACTTTATATAGAGGTGGCTGAGCTACATATACGTGACCTTCTTCGATAAGAGGTCTCATATATCTAAAGAAGAATGTCAACATCAAAATCTCAATATGACTACCGTCCACATCGGCATCTGTCATGATGATAATCTTGTCGTATCTTAGCTTCTTAGGGTCACAATTTTCTTGAATACCGCAACCAAATGCTGTAATCATTGAGTTTATTTCTGCATTCTCTAGTGCACGAGCTAGACGAGTCTTCTCTACATTTAATATCTTACCACGAAGAGGCAAAATAGCCTGATAACGCCTATCACGACCATTCTTCGCTGTACCGCCAGCTGAATCTCCCTCGACTATAAATATCTCACACTCTGCAGCATTTTTACTACTACAGTCTGCCAATTTCCCTGGTAGAGTAGTAGACTCCAATGCACTCTTTCTACGAGTATCTTCTCTCGCATTTCTCGCTGCCTCTCTAGCACGCTGAGAAAGCATACATTTATTGATCAATTCTTTGCTTTCTTTTGGGTGCTCTTCGAGATAATCTTTGAAGAATTCTTCCATAGCCTTAGCTGTAAAACCTTTTATCTCGTCAGTACCTAGCTTGGTCTTGGTCTGTCCTTCAAACTGAGGCTCTTCTACCTTGACAGAAATGACAGCAATGATACCCTCTCTAGTATCTTCTCCACTAAGCTTTACTTTATCTTTGATGAGCTTGTTTTCCATACCGTAGTCATTGATGATTTTCATGAGGCTGTTTTTAAAACCGTCCACGTGCTTACCACCCTCTTCGGTGTTGATATTATTACAATAACTATGGATACTCTCGGTATATGTGTCAGTATATTGGAAGCTGAACTCTATCTCACAAGTAGCGTCTTGAGATTCGCCGTTTTCATCTTTTCTCTTGTATTTATAAACCTTGTCCACATATATTGGCTCAGGGAAAATACAATTTTTCTTTTCAGTCAAGTCTGCGACAAACTCCTGTATACCACCCATAAATTGATAGACATTATTTTGCTCCATGCTTTCACGTCTGTCCTCAATAGTGATACGCAAGCCTTTATTTAGGAAAGCAATCTCTCTAAGACGAGATTTCAATAAATCATAATTAAACTCAGTGATAGGGAAAATCTCATAATCAGGCATAAAGGTCACAGTAGTACCCGTATGATCTTGAGGCACTGATCCTACTATAGCCAATCTTTCTGTAGGGATACCTCTATGATACTCTTGATGATAATGATTACCATTTTGATAAATATCCAATATAAGAGTCTCACTGAGAGCATTTACCACGGATAGACCCACACCATGCAGACCACCAGAGATCTTGTATCCGCCACCGCCAAATTTACCACCAGCGTGTAGCTTGGTAAGTACCAGCTCTGCAGCAGAGATACCTTCTTTCTCATGAATACCTGTAGGTATACCTCGACCATTGTCACTCACACTCACACTACCATCAGCATTGATAAGCACACCTATCTCATTACAATATCCTGCCAATGCTTCATCAATAGAGTTATCCACTATCTCAGTCACCAAATGATGAAGGCCCTTTTCATCAGTAGAGCCAATGTACATACCAGGTCTCTTCCTTACAGGCTCTAGTCCTTCCAACACTTGAATAGCACTTGCACCATATTCGCCTGTCACTTTCAAATCGTCTGTCACTTTTATTCTCCTTGAAAAAATTAAAATTTTATGTTATATATTACCACAAAACTTTTTATAATAAAAAAATTTTATGTTATATATGAATATATAACATAATTATACCGAAAAATTATCAAAAAATCAAGTGAATTACACACAAAAAAAGATGCTTTATAAAACATCTTTTTTAAAATAAGTCATTCTCTTCTTCATGTGTATTACGACTATAAATCATTTGTATTATTTCATCATTTCGTTCTATCAAACTATTATACAATTTATCCAATTTTTTATTTCGCTCTTTAGGTAATTGGCAATTAAATACATTTATAAATATATGGATTGTGATTGGTAATAATCTCAATAAGCTCTTTAAACTCTTCTATTGCAATATTACCCTTCTAGACCTTAATAAAAACCCATGCTTGATAAGATTAGTTATAGACGGAGTATTGGTATATCTTATCAATAAGCTCAAACATTCTTCTTCTATATTTTTCACTATAATCTTCTTGCTTCATTTCCATATGATTATTATACCTTTCAATGTATGTATTGTCAATTTTTAATATATGAATAAATAAAAAACTGCTAATAACTAGCAGTCTTTTTATTAACTAATATCGCTACCGTCTGGAATAATGTCTCTCTCTGGACTCAAAAGAGAAATGTTGCCACTCTCATCTTCAGCACAGATAATCATACCTTCACTTAGTAATCCTTTCATCTCTCTAGGAGGTAAATTGGTAATTACTACTACTTTTTTACCCACCATTTGCTCTGGTGTATATGCTTTTGCTATACCACTAAGGATAGACAAAGTCTTTGTACCTACTCTTACTGTAGAGTGTAAAAGTTTTGACTTTGGCACTGCCTCACACTGCAATACTGTACCGACCTTCATCTGCACTTTGGCAAAATCATCTATAGTGATAGGTTCCATTTCTTTAAATTCTATCTTTGGAGCATTGTCTGCTTTTTGCTTAGCTACGATATCATCGATGATATGCTGAATATCTGGTAATTTTATCCTATTGAATAATATTTGAGGTTCTTTAGTCACATTGTATTCTTCGACCAAACCAAATTTATCCAAATCTTCAATATTACGACTAGAGACATTCAATTCTTTAAATATTTTATTAGCAGTCTCTGGGATAAATGGTGTTAACAAATTGGCACCAATATTTATTGATTCCAACAAATTGTACAACACGGTAGAAAGTCTTTCTTTTTTGTTTTCATCTTTGTTGATATTCCATGGCTCAGTCTCATCGATGTATTTGTTTGCTCGCCTAAATAAAGTCCACAATTCTTCCAATGCATCTGCAACCTTATATTCATTTACCTTATTGATTACTTTATCTTTGATAGATACTACCAATGATTTTAGATCTTCATCTACTGGCTCAGAAACATTATAATTTACGATTTTGCCATCAAAGTATTGATTGCTCATACCCAAAGTACGCTTTACAAGATTGCCCAATATGTTGGATAAATCCGTGTTATTTCTTTCACATAAAAGCTCCCAAGTAATAGTGCCATCAGCGGCATAAGGCATCTCACGAAGCACATAATATCTTACGCTATCCACCCCAAATACTGACGCCAAATCATCAGCATACAGCACATTGCCTTTTGACTTACTCATCTTGTCTCCGCCTTGCAATAACCAAGGGTGACCTAAAACCTGCTTTGGCAATGGTTCGCCTAAAGCCATCAAGAAAATCGGCCAATAAATAGTGTGGAATCTTACGATATCCTTACCTACCACATGCACATCTGCTGGCCATAATTTTTTGTACCTATTGCTTGGTTCCTCAGTATCAAAGCCAACACCAGTGATATAATTGTTTAGCGCATCAAGCCAAACATAGACCACATGTTTTTCATCGAAGTCTACTGGGATACCCCACTTGAATGTGCTACGACTTACACATAAATCTTGCAATTTCGTTTTTATGCTATCATTTTCTATCGCGGTCAACAATTCCTCATCACTTTTGCCTACAAACTCATCAGCGAGTAAGAAATTGTTCATCATTTCATTCTTCCTAGCTACCGGCTGTATAAACTCTGGATGAGCGACTATGTGTCTTACCAATTTTTTGGCATAATGGCTCATCTTGAAGAAATACGCCTCTTCTTGGCTCGGCTTTACATCTCTACCACAATCTGGACATTTGCCTTCTACGAGCTGGCTCTCAGTCCAAAAACTTTCGCAAGGTGTACAATACATTCCTTCATAATGTCCTTTATATATATCTCCCTGATCATAAAACTTTTTAAATATCTTTTGCACAGTTTTCTCATGATCAGCATCAGTGGTACGTATAAATTTATCATATGAAATGTTCATCAAATCCCAAAGATTTTTTATTTTCCCCGCCACATCATCTACAAAAACTTTTGGAGAGACACCTTGCTCTTGAGCCTTCATTTCTATTTTTTGTCCATGCTCATCAGTGCCAGTCATAAAGAAAACATCATATCCCTGCATTCGTTTTGCTCTCGCTATAGCATCAGACAAAATAATCTCATATGTATTGCCAATATGAGGTTTGCCAGAAGTATAAGCAATCGCAGTTGTAATATAAAATTTTTCTTTATTTCCCATGTTTTTCTCCTTAAATTTTTCCTATTAATATACTAAATTTTTGTTTATTAATTTTCATTTCGCGCAACTAAATATGCCAAAAAATGTTTACTATCAAACTCTAACTTATATTTATCGTATTTAGATTTTGGATAATGCTCTGGATTTGGATTACGAAATTTCTTTTTCTTTAGTATCTTAAAGTCCTTTTCTTTTAGGTATTGTTCTACATATCTAAAATGTACTGCTGGATCTTCTAGTATATCCACAATCAAATAATATTTTGATTTAAGATCCATTACTTGGTGGAACAAATCAGAAAAATGATTACCAAAATTGTGTGCTTCACCCAAAATCAAATGAGCTAAGCAAAAATCATATTTTTTCCTAATACAAGTCTTGCACATATCTGCTTCGACAATCTCTAATCTATTTGAGCCGATAGCATTCTCCAAAGGATTTTTCTTCCTATTGTCTCCTGGATAAACAACAGCATCTACTAAAGCATTAGGGAAATATTTTAGCAATATGCTAGCACTAGTTTTTCCACTACCTGCGTCGATAACTTTTTTGATTTCCACATTTTTTAATGACTTTATCATTGTTTTCACGATTTTATCATGAATTGTTTTGCTCGTATCTACTAATTTTTCCACATTTCCCCCTGGTTTTAGTCTATATCACGCTCGTAAAATATTTCCTTATATCCTCTACCTGCTTTCATCTTCTTTTTTGTACCTATACATTGAAATCCAAATTTCTTCGCCAATCTCTCACTCGCTATATTACCCTCCATATGCGAGTAAATAAATTTCGTCGCACATAGCTCATCTTGGCAATAAGTACATACAGCATTCAACATTTGACTACCATAGCCTTTTCTCAAATACTCTTTTCCTACGCAAATACCAATGTCTCCAAATACTGTAGGCTTATTCTTTAGCTCGTCTATAGTCACGAAGCCTATAGGCTCATCGCTCTCTTTCTCGTAAGCTAAATACATCAATCTATGACTCTCAAGCCATTTTTCCATCTTTTCTTTCGCGTCCATAGGAGACTTCGTCACCGACCAAAGCATATACTTTGCAGTATCTTCTTGACCCAAAAAATTGTTATGCAATTTCTCCACGTCATATTTTTTACTACGAGTCAAAATCAAATCTTTAGTCTCGAGTGTTTGCTTTATCATTTTATCTCCTTGTATATAGTGATAGGTCCGTCGAGATGAGTATCTATCTGCATATCTGCACCAAACACTCCAAGTCTAACAGGTACTCCTAGCTTATCTATTTCACTAGCGAGCGCCATATACAAATTATTTGCAGTAGTTTTATCCGCCGACAATGAAAAGTCAGGTCTCGTACCACTCGTATCTTTTGTACAAAGTGTAAAATTTGAAACCAACAAAATCTCGCCATTGATATCCTGTACACTTTCATTCATTTTATTGTCTCGCTCAAATATTCGCATGGTAGCTATTTTATTAGCCACTTTGGGTACTATAGATATACTATCTCCATCGCACACACCTACAAATACCAACAAGCCTTGTCCTATCTCGCTAACTATTTGATTATCTACTGATAGCTTGGCGGACTTTACTCTCTCTACTACAATCCTCATATATATATTTACCTTTTTAAATTCTTCGCCCACTCTCAGAATGATAATTGTTTATGCAAATGTGCACAAACGATTACAAAGAACGTGCAACTTGATTTACCAATCCCATATCGACTTTGCCAGCATAATTCGCTTTGAAGTGCTTCATCACGCTAGGGATAGACTTGTCGTCCATATTGTTGATGATATCCCTGATCTCTTCTTCGCTAAGCATTTGAGGAAGGTATTTTGAAATGATTGCTTTTTGTGTTTCGATATTCTCAGCTTCAGCAGTATTACCTGCTTTGAGATAATTTTCTTTCTCTTCACTAAGCTCTTTTATTGTTTTTTGTAATATTTGTACTGTGTCAGCATCTTGTAGCTCTTTGCCGTCCTTTTTAGCCTCAATGCTAGCAAGCAACACTTTATTCATCACCACACCGTAGATAGCACGTGCTAAAGTATTTTTATCTTTCATCGCTTGCACATTATCTTTCTTTATTTCATCGATTATCATAAAAGTTTCTCCTTTTTATTCTTTGAACACATCATCTATATCATCGCTCTCGACAGGTGTCAAGACCACATCTTTTTGCACCTTGCTAGTATTTTTAGTGTATAATGTATCTTTTCCTGGCTCGTAAAATTGTGTAAACTCACTCTTCCATTTTATAGGAATATTGCCACGCATACCATTACGGTGCTTTGCGATGACTAATGTGTAATCTATCGCGTCATCATTGTCTTCTTTTGTATCTTCCAATGCTGCATCTGCGATAAACATTACTATATCTGCGTCTTGCTCGATACTTCCTGACTCTCTCAAGTCGCTTAGCTGAGGTGTCTTATCACTACGTTTTTCGCTTTCACGATTTAACTGTGACAATAGCAGAATAGGCACACCCAATTCTCTCGCTGCTAGCTTGATACTACGAGTCAAATCAGCTACTTCTTGCTGACGATTGCCATCTTTGGTCTGTCTCTCACTCTTCATCAATTGTAAGTAGTCAATAATGACCATATCTAATCCGCTCTGAGCTTTCAACCTCCTACACTTAGACAAGATTTCAGCTGGAGTGATAGTAGTCGTATCGTCTACATAAATATTTGTATTTTCCAACAATTTCTTAGTCTCAAAAAGTGTCGCCCAAGCATTATTATCCTTTGTACCACCTTTGACCATATCCATAGGGATACGACCAGTACTACATATAAATCTCTGTGCTACTTGCAATGCAGACATCTCTAGGTCAAACATAGCCACTGATTTGCCATACTTGATAGCGGCATTTATAGCAAAGTTTACAGCCAAAGTAGTCTTACCTATACCTGGACGAGCTGCGATAATGATAAGCTCACCAGACTTGAAGCCATTTGTATACTTATCCAATGTAGGAAAGCCCACTTTTACTCCAGCGTTAGCATTAGGGTCGATAGAGATTTTCTCCATAAGGTCTATCGCCTCATTGACACCTTTCTTGATATGCTCAAGGTCGTTGGTCCTCCTTGTCTGCGCGATATCAAATATACTCTTTTCCGCACCAGCCAATATAGCCGAAGCATCAGCAGACTCAAAAGCATCATTTATAGTCTTTTGACTAGCCTCAATGATTTGACGCAAGATACTATCATTTCGGATAATATCTGCATAATATTTGTAATTTGCAGCACTAGGCACATAGTTTGTAAGGTCAGTAATGTATCCCAAGCCTCCCACTTCATCTAGCTCGCCTTTTACCTCCAATATCTTGCTCACTGTGATGTAGTCGATAGCGATATCCTTAAAATAATTATCCAGCATCGCCTGATAAATCTTCTGGTGAGCTATGGAGTAAAAGTCTTTAGCATTTATACTCGGGAAAATATCCGCACAAGCGTCCTGCGAAATAAACAAACAGCCCAACAGACTCTGCTCTGCCTCCAAATCATTCGGTAAAATCTTTGCTTTTTCTGCCATATTTTTTCTCCTTGTTGTTTTTTAATAAATAGATATAGACTACTAAGTATTACTTGAATACGTCTTTTTTCTCCACATCATTTTTATTTTTTTCACGATTGCGTACGATCAATTCTTCTATCAATACAGCCACACCCATGATTATTATAAAACAGATAATCTGCACCCAATCTTGAGTGATAATATTCCTAGTAAGATATCCAAATATGATCAATACAGGTATGCAACACAAGATAGTAATAGCGATACGCTTCGCTACTTTCATAAATCCTTGTGTAATTTCATTTCTATTTCTCATTAATTCTCCACTATAGGCTTTTTGCTCTTAGCTCTTAACTGATGGTCTAGTATAGCTTTTCTGATCCTTATACTCTGAGGAGTGACCTCTACGAGCTCATCATCGGCGATAAACTCAAGGGCTTCCTCCAATGTCATAGTCTGGATAGGAGTAAGTCTCAAAGCCTCATCACTAGAGCTACTACGAGTATTAGTGAGCTGTTTTTTCTTACAAACATTCACCACGATATCTTCACCCTTTGGATTCATACCCACGACTTGACCTAAATATACTTTATCTCCAGCTTTCACCAAAAGCTTACCTCTACCTTGTGCATTGAATAGTCCATAAGTGATAGCTTCACCTGTCTCGTATGAGATGAGAGAACCGAAGTTTCTACCCTCGATCTCTCCTTTGTATGGCTCGTATGAGTCAAATATGCTAGACATCACACCTTCACCACGAGTATCTGTGAGCATCTGAGACTTGTAGCCAAAAAGTCCTCTGCTAGGTACTTTAAACTGCAATCTCATACGACTACCAATAGGTGACATATCTATCAATTCACCCTTTTTGATACCCATAGACTGCATAATAGTACCCACACTATCCTCTGGTACATCTAGCACCACTTTATCTATCGGCTCACATCTCACGCCATCAATATATTTAAACAATACTCTAGGTCTACTTACTTGAAATTCGTATCCGTCACGACGCATATTTTCGATAAGGATAGATAGATGCATCTCTCCTCTACCTCTTACCTTAAATTGATCCGCAGTATCACCGTCTTGCACCTGTAGAGACAAGTCTTTTACTGCCTCTTTGTAAAGTCTATCTTTGATATGACGACTGGTGACATATTTACCTTCTTTACCAGCGAATGGACTATCATTTACCATAAATGTCATCTCGACACTAGGCTCACTGATCTTCACAAAAGGTATAGCTTCCATATCTGGAGTCTCACTAGCTGTGTCTCCAATGGTGATATCTGGTATACCCGCTATACAGATGATATCTCCAGCGCGACCTACCTCTATAGCCTCTCTCTTCAATCCTTCAAAATTGAAAATATTGACTACTTTACCAGAATATCGCTTTGTCTCATCAAAATAATTTTTGATATACACTGTCTGATTGAGCTTGACTGTACCTGTCTCGATTTTACCCACTGCGAGCTTGCCTAGATAATCATTTTGCTCAGTAGAAGATACTAGCATCTGGAACGGAGCATCTACATTCATCTTAGGTGGATCGATATGATTTACTATCGCATCAAAGAGTGGATTCATATCTTTGCCTTCTACCTTATAATCATTTGTCGCGATACCAGCTCTAGCACTACAATATATGATAGGACTATTTAGCTGCTCGTCTGTAGCATTAAGGTCAAGCATTAGCTCCAATACTTCATCACCGACTACATCAAGTCTAGCGTCTGGTCTATCGATTTTATTGACTACTATGATCACCTTTAGGTTAAGCTCTAGAGCTTTCTCTAGCACAAATCTAGTCTGTGGCATAGGTCCTTCAAATGCGTCTACTACTAGCAATACTCCGTCCACCATCTTGAGCACTCGCTCCACCTCACCGCCAAAATCTGCGTGTCCTGGAGTGTCTACGATATTGATTTTAGTATTGTTGTAAAAAGCAGAACAGTTTTTTGAAAGAATAGTGATACCTCTCTCACGCTCCAATGCGTTTGAGTCCATCACTCTGTCCTGTACCTCTTGATTGTCTCTAAAAATACCACCTTGCTTTAACAAAGCATTTACCAAGCTGGTCTTACCATGGTCTACGTGTGCTATTATTGCTATATTTCTTATGTCCATAAATCCTCTTTTTATTTAAAATGTCATTATATATTATCACAAATCAAGCTAAACTGCAATAGTTTATTATAAATTTATTATATAAATATATAATATATTGTTATATTTCGTCGCTATAGTAGTCCATAAAACAATCTAGTATCTCTTTGTCATTTTATAGCAAAATATTTGATTTATAAATTATTGTAAAAATTTTGAAAACCACCTTAAAAATAGTTGATTTTTATAATTTTTTTTGCTAGCATTTTTACAGTTGAATAATTCAACAGAAAAGGAGAAAATTATGAACACAGTTAGCACAGGCGATTTTATCAAACAAGTAGCTGAGGCTACAGGTTGCACTCAAGTGCAAGTAAAGGCTATCCTTAATGCTGCAGGTGAGCAAATCAAAGCTAATCTAAAGGCTGGTCAGGAAATGCACTTTATCGGTTACTTCAACGTAGGTATCAAAGCTAAAAAAGCTCAGACTAAGCTTAATCCTTTCACTGGTGAGAAGATTAAAGTGGCTGCTTGCAAAGTGCCTACTATCAAACTTAGTGCTAGTTTCAAGCAATTGTTGAAGAAGAAGTAAGATTCATTCTCCGACCGAGTAGAAATCGCCACACTATGTGTGGCTTTTTCATATCCTGCTCGTTTTTATCTTTTTCAACATTTATTTTGTATTTATTGCAAATAATATAAGTAATTTGATTGTGAAAAGAAATTTTATTTGATATAATAATTATACTTTTAAGGGGGAAATTATGTGGGAAAATATCGCAATGTGGGGCGGTGTCGCTGGTGTGGTAGTAGCAGTGTTTGCCGTCATCATACTGTATCTTACTAGGTCAAATATATTGGATATATTGCAAAAGGACGTCATCTTATTTGATAAAAATTTTGAAATGAAAAAAGAAGCCATCACTTCTGCTCTATCTCTGATAGATGAGATCGAAGAGCGTGGTCAAGAAGTCACTCTTAGGCCTGAATTTATAGAAAAAGCCAAGACTTGCTACAATGACTTGATATGTGTAGTGAGCGACATGAAATTGGCTGAAGAATTTTATGATATCACTCTAGACAAAGACCAAAATATAAACAGTGTAAGATTAGCACACTTTAAATTACTATGTAGGCAAGATATTGGATTGAAGACTAAACATGCAAAATTGGTAAAAAGAGCTACAAATAAAAAAGACTCTGTCGGTGCTAACGAGACGATCTTGAGGACTAGTATGGCTACAAACAATATATCAAATCTAAGTGCTAGTACAGACGCTTTCGCTAGCGTGCCTAGACCTCAACCTCAAGCTCCTGCTAGACCTATGCCATCAGCTCAGCCTACTCGTCCTACTCAGCCAGTAAGACCTACTCAGACCATAGCTAGCCAGTCAGCTCAGCCAATGAGAAGACCTACCAGCCCAAACTCTGAAAACAAATAATTCTTCTTATCTATAAATACAAAAAAAATAGGCAAATTGCCTATTTTTTCTTGCTTATTGATTTTGACATCACGCGCTGAAGATGAGCCTTTAGCTTAGTTATATCTCCAGTGATATTTGCCTTTCTGAGACATACAAATTCTACTTTATTAAACACCAATATTAAACGATTATTATCCTCGAGATAACTGGTGAGCAATTTTAAATTGTGTATATTTTTTGCCATCTCTTTGTCATCTTTGTACAGAGTCTCTACACATAGATTTTCGTCTATTTTTACATGTAAATAATCCATCTCGCCTAGCTTTTGCTGAACGAAAGATTTCTTTTGAGACCTGACTAGCATGATAGGGACTATGAGATACATTATCTCTAATACTACCAACGCTATCAATAAGACTATATCCCATATAAAAGGCTTTTTCATGACTATATCATAAACTAGCATAGCTACCATGCATAGCATAAGGATTGGTATCATGATAGCTATCACTTTGTCTTGAGTCCTCTTTTGTGATTTGTAGACATACTTTGCACTCACAATGCTGTCTTCGAGCTCTAATTTGTACTTACATTCAAACATTTCTTGTCTCCTAAATCTTGTCGTGTATACTATATCTTTCTTTTTTCTTCTTTCGCACTATGACGATAGTAATCACTATTGCTAATATTACCAACACCACCAATACTACTATCAATATGATTTGCCATGGCTTCAACAATGCTCTCTGCTGTAATAAAATCACAGTGGTGATATCTTGATTTAGCTGTGACATACTGATGAGTATTCTACCATCTTCCATAGTATAGTCCAATGCTCCAGACCTTTCACCCACAATATAATAGACATCTGTCAATTTGCTTACATTTGGTAGATGAATATGCAAATTATGGTCAATCGCGCGCTCTTGTCCGTTTACTTCTAGCACTAACTTATATCCTATAGCATAAACTTTTCGATTTGTCAAATGTTTTGATATGATCGGATACATATCTACATATTCTTTCGTATCCACATATATTGGTGTCACTTTTAGACTAGCATTGAGCGGTATCAAATCTACCTTGGTATTGTCTGTGAGACCTACTCTATTGTATACCGTCACCTCACCTAAACCTTCTATTTCTACATATCTGCGATATGGATAGATAGTAAGTCCTGATACGGTCGAATTATCTACATAATAATTGTGAGATTTTGTACCTTGAAGCGCATTTTGTGAAATGATTTCTACATCTTTGTCTGTGCCTTCATTATAATCTAAGAATCTGACATTTAAATCATCGATATTTAATGAAACATCATCTACACCTTCGGTTGTTGTTATTTTACCGAGTAGTAAAATTTTATCCGTAGATTTTAGAGTCGCGTTTGGAGTGTTGTCAAACACTTTATTGTAGACCTCTAGTCCAGATATAGTGAGTTTCTTCTTTGTAATCCTAATATAATTTTCTAGCTCCACACTATCACCATTTAAGTCAAAGTTTTGAGTAAAGCTATTGTTTACCAGCTCCAATCCATAGATATAAAGATTATAATATTCATTTTCGATTTGATTGGCATCAGCGATATATCCGTCTTTACCTCCAGTAGTGATATAAGCAGATCCTCCTTGTACCAAGAAAGAATCTACTGTCGGATCATAGTTTGCCAACACATCGCTATACTTGATAGTAAGTCCTTCTTTGTCTGTAAAGGTGAGATATTGTAGCAGATTTACACCATTTTCATTTATTCCAAAGGTATATGACCCATTGTATATCCTAGTCGTAGTAGGTATACTAGTAGTCTTATCGATATATAAAGTCTTTTTATGAATTGTAAATAGTATTTCGCAAGATAAATCCAATTCCGAAAACCAACCGAAAGAATCTGTATCGTTGAAACCAATAGTCACCACATATGTACCGGCATTTCTAGGAAGTCCCGCCAATTCTTCTCTTGATGCATATGTAATAGACATAGCATTTATGATTTCTTGTGGAGCTTTGATATCTGGATAAATGTGAGATTGGTCTACATCTACACTTTGCTCTTGAGCCACACCTAGATTATCTGCTAGCAAATCTCTCTCTATATTATAAGTGGTATTAGTTATTACCTGATATTGTCCATTTTGTCTAATGTACATAATAGGTTCGATTTGAAGCTCTAGTTTTAGATCTTGCATATATCTAACATTGATACCTGAGCTAAGTTTTATAATATTTGTTTTAAAGTCTTGATAAGTGTACTCTTCTGTATCATAAATAATACCATATTTTGCAAATTCTTGACCTTTATTCTTGGTATAATCTGCATTCAAAGATGTACCATTTTTATCATATAACTTGAGTGTAGTCACCTTAAATACATCTTTGTAGCTATTTTTTAGTTCATAAGATATCACTGATGAACCTAAAAATTGTAATGAATTGCTCACTGAAGTCTTTTTACCCAAGCTAGAACGATTCCAATTCATATCCTGTATAGTGACAGCCAAATCTCCAGTATAGAAGCTCTTAGATTCGATATTGGTAGTGACAGTCAATGTTTTTTGCTGTACTGTGAAATAATAATAAATATCTATATCGTTATCGTCTTCTACGCTAGCCCCACTATCATATATCGCAGTCAACAAAACACTCATCTGCGCTATATCGATATAATAATTACCAAGACTAGACAATGTAGGAGTATAATCTACTCCGCCAATATTTACGATCTTCAACACCAATCCATTGCGTAAGTCGTAGCCATTTGCATCAGCATTGATTTGTATATCAATATGAAGCTTATCACTAATAGTAGCAGACACTGGTGTCGTACATTTAGCATAGTCTGATAGAGCTATAACAATACCTGTAGCATTGAAATATGCGTCCGCAGAGAATGAATGTTGACCATCTTCTTTCCCTTCTTCTTTGATAATATTGGTAAAAGTGAAGGTTATGGATTCGTACTGTATAGTGAATATTATATGTTCTGCGCTATCTTTCTCTATGATGAAATAATCTAAAATATTGAAGCTATTATCTTCAAATGTATCACTTTCAGTATATGTCACCTCTTCGCCGTTAGCATTCTTGTATTTGATAGATGAAAATTTATAGCCCTGTTTTCTATCAGCATTTGCTCTAATTTCCAAGCTCTGACCTTGTGATATCTTACTATTTTCTGACAGTTTATCATTTACGTATATTTCTGGAGCTCCACCATTAGCTCCGTCTATAGTATAACTTATGGTATATGTTCTGTAAGACAATATATATCTAAATTCCAAATCTTGAGTCAATCCTGTCGTTAGCGATAAGTATGACAAATCTTGACTAAAATTATTATAATCTGATACCACAGTAAAGCCTTTGCCATATAAGCCGGTAGGCATAGTTCTATCTACTGTAAATTTGATATCTTCAGTACCATATGGAATACCGTTAAATATTAAAGTTTTATTTTGACTGTCATAACTTGTGGTCACTCCATCAAGACTGATAGTCATAGTAGGGAATTGTAGATTTGAGTCACTACCATTGTCCACAAAATATATTATGCTGACAGAATAAGTATAAATCGTATAATAAATATCGATACCTAGCTCATCGTTTGTGCTATACGTAGTCATAATATTTACAAATTCATTTAGTTCAAACGTATAACTATATTTATTATTAGTCGCATTATTTCTATAGTCATTGCTTTCATTCATCTTAGCATAAGGATATTCGGTAGATACTGCGCCTATCGTCTTGACGACATTAGTATTGCTAATATAGTATCCGACAGGTTTATCAAAATCTATAGTCAAATTTGACACATCTAAAGTACGAGTAAGAGTATTATTCGCCTCAGATAGCCCGCCACCATATTGAGTAATATTTACAGTATATGTGATCAATTCAAAATTTAATGTAATAGTATGTATCGCTTCTGTATTGACAGGATAATTAAATGTGAGACCTGTAATATCATCTCTAACAAATGTTCCATTGCTGAGCTCAGCTGTGTATCCTATGAATCTATAGCCAAAGTTAATATCAGATAATGTGATAGTAGCCACACTACCTACAGCCACATCTTCATATTCGGTGTCAGATATCTTGTTATATCCTTCTTTATCTAGAGCAATAGATATAGTAGGTGTCACAATCTCTGCAAAGTCTTTGTTGACTAATATTCGTATCTTGGTATTAGGCATAGAGTAGACTACTAATATATCGATATCTCCTGTAATCTTCGCTTCATGAGCATATACACCACCTGACTCAGTCTTACCTAGCTCACTCTTTCCATCGTCTGCAGTAAATAGATTGAATACATAAGTATAGCTCTCTGTAGCACTGACAGTCACTGTCTTAGCCTCTGCTGTAAGAGTAATGATGTCATTATATTTTAGACCAGATATTTCTATGCAAGCCACTTCACTGCCAGTATTGTTGTTGTCTACACTTATCTCTAGTCCATCAATATCTTTTTTGACGATATTGGTAGTAGTGCTAGTAGTGTTTTTTATAGTAGCCTCGATACCTGCCATCAAGACATTTGCATTAACTTTGGTGTCAAGTGTAGGGTCTATCTGATATGTGAGTGTGTAGTATTCGAAAAATTCATTTGCATATATTACTATCTCATTACCCACTGCATGAGTCTTAATGAAATCAGCGCTTAAATCTAATGTATCAAAATAAGTATTGGTCTCTAGATAATCGGTGTATGATTCAAAGCTATAATTTCTAAATATAAATCCGTTGTTTTTGATAGTATTTAACTTGACACTATCTCCGATATTCAATATACCACTAAATGAATAAGCATTGCTATCCCTATCTATAGCTTGAGAGCTAGCGGTAGTGTTTGTAGTCTTACCTGCTCTAGTCCTAGCCAATGTGATAGATTGTACTGCGTACAAATCTCCAATGACACATTTATTTAGATTTTGGATAGTAAGGATATAATTGATTTTACTATAGCAAAGCTTGATAGTAGTACCACTAGGCTTCAATATGTCTACTTCGTATCCAATGTAATCTGTAATATTATCATCAAAAGTATATCCCTCAAACTGATATCCCGTAATAGCTATAAAATCATCAGCATTTGATTTATCTAATGTGAGCACTTTACCAGGTAGCATTCCTATAGAGTCATAAGTACCCAAGTCAGAAGCTGGAGTCAAGCTACCGTTTTCCAATAGATTAATCTCAAAGTCTACCTGATAAGCAATAGAAGTATAATCTATGACGATGTCAAAATTTTCCTCTATAGTAGAATATACCTTACTGTTGTTTGAAGATCCATCGATTGATGAAAATTTGTAATAATTGTATGTACTGCCGTCTGTCTCATAGCTAATGACACTATTCAACATAACAGTAAGAGATAGTCCACCATTGTGTTCACTAGACCTCACTAGATACTTACTGTCACTAATCTTTATGGCATTTAGCACTTTTGTATTGTGTGCTTTCAGTATCTCTATACCGTCATTGTATGTGATAGTCTCCTCACTATCGTACGTCATATCGCCAGCGTCTTCTACCAACACTGTATTTCTCACATTTGATTCTTGAGTAAAATATTTGCCGTTGCGTTTATACAGATTTGCATAAGTAGTACCATCTATCGTGGCATTGGTGTATTTTGTCAATTCATACTCTATAGGAGTAGCACCATCTATCGTTACATCTAGATTGGCTATGTACATATTTTGAGTATATATTTTGATAGTATTTGTGTAGTCATCAGCTGCATAGATTTTCGCATTGTGCAATGTATATGACTCTGCTCTCTCATAAGCGTCTTCTTGTACTGAATACCTATTTTGAAGAGTAGTGTCATTTGCATCGTACTGCATAAATTGTACAATGCTTTCACCATAGGTAGAATTGAATCCCACGATCTCTATATTTTTACTAGCCTCAAAATTTCCATTTACAATATCTACGTCCAAACTAATATTTAATGTCTCGCCTAGCCTATGTGCACCTTTGGTGTACTCGATATATTCTGCCTTAGATATGCTAGCATTGGTATAATGAAGAGTACAATATTTGCCATTTACAAGATAAAGGTCACCGAGATATAAATACTTATCGCTTGACTTGATATACGCTTTGGTATATTTATTTCCCTGAAGATCTTCGTAATAGATAGTGTCACCATTTACAGTAAGAGTATGGTCGTGAGAAGAATATTTTACCAAATCGGTGATATCTAAATCATAATAAATATAGTCAAATACTGGACACACCGTAATGTCTTCAAAGACCTCATCTAATACAAAGCTTCCTTTATCATAATATCCGTCAGTGTTTTCATCTAAATATGTAAGAGTGACACCGATCTCTTTGCCATCTTTATCTGTGAGAGTATCAGTCTCTTCATCTACAAACTGCTCTTTTCCGCCTTGCTCATCATAGATAACATTCCACCCTACCAGCTGATAAGAGTGATATGCTGTAGCGGAGATTTCTTTTTCTTGAGAGCCTAGAGTAAAATCACCAGAACCAGTAGCCATACCGACCACGCTATTTGATTGATATGGCTTTCCGTCAGCATCTATAATATATTTTGCTGTGGCTGTATTTCCACCACTAGCGTAGACAGTATTTTTTTGCTGCAAAACGATAGACACCCCTAAAAACATTAGCATCGCCATCAGAATCGAACATATTGAAATTTTTATCCTTTTATTTATCATACGTTAATCTCCTATACAAGAGTTTCCAGCTATAGCACCGTCTGCACAAGCGGTGATCACTTGCTTGAAATGCTTGCTAAGTATATCACCGCAAGCAAACACATTTTTCTTGCTAGTCCTCATCTCTTGATCTACCAAGATATATCCAGCGCTGTCTTTCTCAATCTCAAAATCTAAGAAGCTCAAGTCTGGCTCATGTCCGATAGCTACAAATACACCCTCTACATTGAGTATTTTTTCTTCACCATCATGATTTATCAAAACATTTTCTAGCCTCTCTTTACCATTTAGAGACAATATATTAGCATTGGTCAAAATCTCTACATTTTTATATCTCTTAGCTTTCTTTACCTTGCTCGCTCCTGCTCTAAATTTTTCTGATCTATTTAGCAAATAAATCTTGGAAGCTAACTTTGACAGATAATCCACATATTCAAACGCACTGTCGCCGCCGCCCACTATCGCTACAGGTTTCCCCTTGAAAAATCTGCCGTCACAGCTAGCACAATAGCTCACACCTCTACCTATGAATCTCAATTCATCTTTTAAATTTAATTTTTTCGCTTTATTTCCACAAGCAATGATGACTTTTTTAGCATAATAAATATTATCGGTGGTCTTTATCTCAAAGCCACCTTTTATTTCACTTATATTTTCGACTTTTTCAAAAGAAAACTCTGTGCCAGTAGCCTCCGCATGCGAGTACATTTTTTGACACAAATCAAAGCCTGATATAGACTCAAAAGCTGGATAGTTTGCTATATCATAAGACAAAGACGCCTGACCACCTATGGCCAGCCTCTCAAAACATATAGTCTTTAGCTCAGCACGCGTAGTAAAAATACTAGCACTAAGCCCTGCAGGTCCTCCCCCTATGACTGCAACATCGTATTTCATACTTATATAATACCCTAATTCTACATTTTTTCCAAATATTTTTAATTATTTTCAAAAAATAATTATAATATAATTATTATCCCAATTTTACATAATTTTAAACTAACAAATGAATGTGCATTAAACCTTGACATTGCAAACATTGTATGCTACAATATATATCGTTATCAAAGGAGAAAATATGGTCGACGAAAAGAAATGTATTACCTGCGGAGCATGCATGTCTATATGCCCCGTCAATGCTATCAGTATAGTAAACGGTAAAGCACAAATCAACCCTAAGAAATGTATCAGATGCGGTAGTTGTGCTCAGTTTTGTCCAGTCAGTGCTATCGAAATAAAAAAAGAAAATAAATAATCGTAAAAATAAAAATCTCTAGCTTAGTCACTAACTTTTGAAACTAGTGTAATAATTAAGAGAATTAGAAAAATATCTAGTTCTCTTTTTTATTGGCTACTTTATGCCATGAAAGGTACTTGATAAGAGAAGAAATGAAAACACAATATCAAAAGGCATA
>SVHS01000004.1 GCA_015055745.1 Clostridiales bacterium | reverse complement strand
AAAATGCGAATAGAATTGATTTTGCAAGAGAGCAAATTGAACTTTGGAAAAATCAAGGAGCAGTAACTGAAAGTGAATATTATTATTTATTGGCAGGATTGATTGAGGGTGTTCCTTATGTTTCTAACACAACAGGGACTTATGGAGCATACTTAAAAGATTGGGATAAAAGAGCTTTTAAAAGATTTGAATTTAGTTTTCTTGATGTTGTGGATAACAAAAAACAAAATCAATGTTTTAATGAAGATGCAAATGAATTAATTAAACATATTGAAGGTGATATCTTATATATTGACCCACCTTACAATGAAAGACAATATCTACCTAATTATCATGTTCTTGAAACTATTGCGAAGCATGATAGTCCCGAAATAAAGGGTGTTACAGGAGTTAGACCATACATAAAGGAAAAGTCTAAATACTGTTCTAAAAGCGAAGTTGAAAAAAGTTTTAGAGACTTAATAAGCAATGCTAAATTTAAACATATAATTGTTAGTTATAGTGGCGACGGTTTAATGTCAAAAGAAATTATTATCAACATATTAGAAGAATGTTGTGATAACAAAGTAAAAGTTTATGACATTGATTATAATAGATACAAAAACAAGAATGAAAGTTTAAAGAAAGATAAACATCAAGAATATTTATTCTATATTGAGAATAAGAAAGTAAATTCAAATACGATAAAAAAAGAAACTAAAAATATAGTTTCAAATATTGAATTAAATAAAATCACAAAAACAAAGAATTTTATAAAAAGTCCATTAAATTATATTGGTGGCAAATATAAGTTATTGCCTCAATTAGTTAAACTCTTTCCAAATGAAATTAACACATTTGTAGATTTGTTTGCTGGTGGTTTTAATGTGGGAGTAAATGTAAAAGCAAATAAATATATCTGTAATGATATCAATACTTATGTTGTTAACTTATTTAAAAAGTTTAAAGATATGGATTGTGATGAGATTCTTAATAAAATCTCTAACAATATAGATAAATTTCAATTATCTAAAACAAATGAATCAGGATATAAAGAGCTAAGAAATCATTTTAATAAATATCATGATTTAATAGATTTATATACTTTGGTTTGTTATTCTTTTAATTATCAATTCCGCTTCAATAATAATCATAAATTTAATAATCCGTTTGGTAAAAACAGAAGTTGTTTTTCAGATACAATGAAAGATAATCTTATTAAATTTACCAGCAAATTAAAAGACATGGACATAGATTTTAAAACAAATGATTTTGTTGATATTAAGTTAGATGATTTGGGTTGTCAAGATTTTATTTATTGCGACCCACCATATTTAATAACCACAGGTTCGTATAATGATGGTAATCGTGGTTTTAAAGATTGGAAAAATAAACAAGATTTAGAATTGTTAAATTATCTTGATAAGGCAAATGAAAAAGGAATTAAGTTTGCCTTATCTAATGTTATTGAACACAATGGAATCGTGAACAATGGACTATTGGAATGGAGTAAAAAATATAAGGTTTATGAAATTGATTCCGACTATTCAAATTGTAGTTATCACAAAAAAGATAAAACATTAAGAACGAGAGAAGTTTTAATTGTAAATTATTAAATAAGAAAGGGCTATTTTTAGCCCTTTCTTATTCTTATAAAGTGATTTAAGAACGTTTGTGGTAAATTTCTATTTAAAATGATTAAACCATCACTATTAAGGTATAACATAATTTTTCTATCTGGTAAGAATGTGCAATATCCACCAAAGATTGAAAGATATCTATAATAATTGAAGTTTGGATATTCAACTCTTATATACTCGTCTTCAATGCTATCATAATCTTCAATTTCTGCTAAACCCACTTGTAGAGTTGTTAATTTTTTACCCTCAATTAAATAAATATTTCTATTTGTAGTATCAGAAAGTATAACATCAGGGATTAGTAAATTCTCGCCGTGAGTGTCTTTTTTAGGTAAAGTGATTAAATCACCATTAGCATTTTTGAAATATCCTCTTTCGCAACCAGCATGATTTTCATAAATATATCTAATACCAACATTAGAGCACATTATATGAAGAAGTATAGAAGCGACTTTTTCAGATGATTTTTCATAGTGCCAATATTTTTCTCTATAAGCATCGGGATATGTAATTGTCAATCCGTCCATTTCTAAATTTAGTAATTTACATACATATAGGAATTTATTAGTTTTATTTCTTGAAACATATTGTTGAGTTGTTCCATGTCTTGTAATAACTATTCTTTGTGTCCAACCAAGAGCTCTTAAAACACCACTAATCATTGATAATGTTCCAATGTTTGGGTCATGACAGATATTTCCTGCTTCTTTTGGTTTAGACAATCTTCCTGAAATGTAAATTACATTATCATTTTTTGTAATTTTAATAGGAACATTTCCATCAGGTGGGTCTCTCATTTCATTTTTAAAAGCAATTACTTCATCGATTGATGAGAATGGATTAAACCAAGTAAGATTACTTTTGCCAACTATTTTAACTCCTAATGTTAACAATATGTTTGTTCCAAATATGTTAGTATCGCTAGGTCTTTTATCTTCATCATTTTCAAGTTCGTCGTTATATAGCATATAAAGTTTTGCATCTGGGCAATATTTTTTTGCATATATAAATTTGGTTGCTCGTTGAGAAACTCCTGTGTTTCTTGATTCTTTATCACTTGTTTTTGTTTCTTCTACTGCCATAAGAATATTAGAACAATCGCCATCATCTGGTTCGTGTTCCTGTTTGCAAACTAAATAATCAATAAAACTAGAATTTCCACTGACTAATTTTAAATAAACTTTATCAAAATTTGTTGAGTTTACTCCTTCAACAATATATGTAAATTTAAAATAACTTTCTTCTATAATTGGTTTAATAACAACATCTCCAACATTTAAAAAGATGTTAAAATCGCTTTGTAATAATTCAAGTATTGTTTTTACAACACTTTCTTTTGGTCTTTCTTCTGTTAATATCCAAATATTATCCATATCTTCTCCTTGGTATTAAAAATTAAAAAACTCGCTTAAAGTCATATTAAATGCTTTTGCTATTTTTTCTAAATTTTCAAGTGAGATATTTCTTTTACCTCTTTCTAAACTTGTTATATAAGTTCTATCTAGGTCACACTTAAAAGCAAATTCTTCTTGACTTAACCCTTGTTTTGTTCTTAATTCTTTTATTCTTTGTCCAACTTTTTCTTTAATCATTGACTTTCTCCAATTTTATTTATATAATAGTATCAAGAATGTGACTTATTTTACAACCGACTTTAAGTCACATTCGATAAGTTTTATAAATTTAATGTATGTTAGGAGTTTATATGAAAGGTTTGATTATAAAAGAGTTTTGGTTAAATAAAATTCTTTCTAATGAAAAGATTTGGGAAATTAGAAGTTCAAATACAAAAATTCGTGGAAAAGTTTATTTAATTCAAAGTGGAACCAAACATATTTATGGCGAATGTGATATAATGGATTCTAAGAAATTAACCTTGGCGGATTATCAAAACAATAAAGATAAGCATTGTATATTGAATGGTGTGGAAAACCTTCCATACAAAAACACTTATGCTTGGATAATTTCTAATGCTAAAAGATATGAAAAACCGATACCTTATAAACACCCTATAGGGGCAGTTATATGGGTTAATATAAATTAAAGGAGAACGTAGATGAATAATAACATAAATGAATTTTCAGAATTGCTCATAAAATTAATAACTTCAAAATCTTATGATGAAGCATTATTGGAAGAACAAAAAGCAACATTTAAACATTTTTTTAAAAATCTTTTTGGTCCTATTTCGCAAAGAGAAATGGAACTGATTTTAGAAGCGAACAAGGATAGAGAGTCTTTAATGAAAAGTTTATTTGTTTATATAACTACACATGATTTAAGTAAATAAAAAGTTTACAACCTAATTTTATTAAATTTTACTTCTCTTTTATATTGGAGGGAAAAGATGCGAGGAGATTCTGAAAGAGAGTGTTTGAAAGAGGTTAAAGAGTTTTTCTTTTGCTATAAGGAAAGAAACTTCCAAATGATGCTATCGAATCGATATTATCAACTAAGAGATGATGATATGATGTTTAATATTAAGGATTATATTAACCTTCGAAAAGAAAGTTTTGTTGGTATGGAGTTTAAAGATATTAAAAAAGTTTTTATTGCGATAAAAAACTGTAAACCAAATCCTAATTTGAGTAAATTTCCAGATTTTGTTTTTAAAGATGGATTTATTGAACATTTTGAAATTACATCTTCAAAAGAAACTAGAAAAGGTTCAGCGAAGAAGATAGATGAATTTGAATTTGAAAAAGAGATAAATCCACATATTAAAGAATTTAATCAATCATGTGAGAATATGGAAATAGGGGAACGTAGAGAGGGAAACTGGTCTCGAAAAGATGTTTGTCACAGTTATGATAATCTAAAAGAATCTTTTTGTAATAATTTGAAAAAGCATTTATCAAGTTCTGATAATTACCAAGGAAAACTTGATATAAAGATTTATATGATAGAATATTCCGATTGTGGTTTAGAAATGATTGAAAATGTTTGTGATGAAGCAAAAGAGCCTGAACATTTATGGGTTTATAGATTGAGTAAAGATAAAAATATGCTACGATTCCTTTATCAATATAAGAATAAGATTGATTACATAATTATGAACTATAAAGACTTTTGTGAAACAATAAAAGTTGATGAAATACCAAATATCTTAAGACAAATACCTTATGATTATATGATAAAAGGCAGGGTTAATATGATAATAAGAAAACAGATTAACACTCGAGTTGGTTTCAATATGTAAAAACCGCCTTACAAGGCGGTTTTCTTAATTTTTTGTTTTCTTTTTGAAGAGATTTAATTCGTTTTTCAGCTTGTTGCCTTTTTTTGTTAAATAATAATATAAGCCTCTGCCATCAACCCATTTGGTGTCCATTAGTTTTAATGATATAAATTGATTGCAAATTCTCTTTGCTATGTTTTTATCAGTTAATCTATTAGCATTGTCTGCTCCTACAGATTTTGCAATGTAATCACATAAACTTGTTTCAGTTATACTAATATTGATCATGTTTATTGAAACATAAGCAAATATTTCTTTTAATGTGATTTCTTTATCGTGATAATCGTTTAAATATCTTGAGCCCGTATAATAATCAGTACTATATCTTATTTTAATTTTTGAATCATCAAATTCTAGTTCATCGTTTATTGAACTTAGCTCATCGATAGATTTTTTTAGCAATGAGTTTTCTTCAGCTAATTTAATATTTTCTTCTTGTAATGATGATAATTTTTTTAAATTTTCAGTAGGATTGTAATCATTTCCTCGTATCCAGCTAGGTCTAACATTTACACCCTTTGCGTTCATTATAGATATTGCTAATTTCCCAGATAAGTCGGTTAAGTCTTTCCAGATGCTGGCCAATCTATTGGTCATTGCTTTTGCTCGAAATTGACTTAGTTTATATAAACTTTCTGTATCTTTATCTTTTTTATCTTCAGATAATTCTATAGATTCGTCAATAGCAAATACTAGAACAGGAATCTCTTTTGATACTGCGTAGTCGTATTCCATTTCTGTATAACTTAATCCGGTTTGTGAATTAATGCTTCCATATCTTCCACCGATAATTAATACATAATAGTCGCACAAATCAATTACTTTTTTGATTACTTCAAATTGTTCATCGTTAGTAGCAACAAAGGCTTCCATTCCCGCAGGTATACAATCTGCCATTAATAAAATTTTTTGGACTTCCTTACGTTCTTCAATTAAATCAGTGTAAGTTGAACTTATAAAAACTTGATATTTCTTTTCCATTTATATTTCTCCTTGAAATGTTTGTGAATTATAGCATGTTTTATCAAAAAATGGAAGATTTATAATAAAAAATTAATAAATTATTACAGGAGTGAGGGAAATGAGACCTCACTTTTTTGCTATTTTATAGGGGTTTGCAAGGATTTTAAACTCATTTTATACTCATAGGTGATGGAGTTTTGAACTCGACTTTTTAGTGAGATGTCGATTTTGCCCTATTTTATAGGTAAAAGGAGATAGTGGTTTTGAACTCAAATTGAGCTCAGGCGACAAAATTAGTGTAAAAAAAACCACCTTTCCGGTGGATATACAGTGGTATTTACAACAAAAGAACCACCATAGGTGGTGGTTTGGCGGAGAGTGAGGGATTTGAACCCTCGCGCGCCTTTCGACGCCTACATCCTTAGCAGGGACGCCTCTTCGACCTCTTGAGTAACTCTCCATATCGAAGTGAAATAATATTAGTTTTCATATTTGAAAACAAGTAGATTATACCAAGTAATTATTTTTTTGTCAACATTAAAATGCTAGATTTTTACAAATTTTAATTTTTGACAAAAAATAGCCACTAATATGGCTATTTTTCATTGCCTTTCGGCTATTGAGCACTATTCACCTAAAGTGTAATAGCTACCTGAGTGCTGAGTAGCAGGGAATCTTTTACCTTCTTCTAAGTAAAGACTACCACCGTTGTGACCTTCTGAGTCATAAGCCACATAAGTAGCTGACTTTGGAACAGTCTCACCAGGTTTCCATTGTTTACTGTTAGCCATATAGCACCTCCGAGAGTATTATGTGGAGAAAGTGAAATATTATTCATCATATTGATTTATTTATAGATTTGTGCTAAAATGTGTGTATGATAAAGATATTGAACGTACCATCACTTTATACATCGCTATACTTAGCGGTGAATTTTTGTAAAAAACACGAGAATGACAATATTGAAATCATAGTTCCAGACAAACTTAGCTTGTTTATGGAAAAATTTTTGTTTCAACACATGGACAAGTGTGCAAGTTTCAATATCCGAGTAAGTACGCTCAATCGTTTTGCAAAAAAATCTTATCATGTGGATAAAGAGAAACAAATAAGTAAAGTGGCGAGCATTCTTTTGATACATAAAATCTTGAATGAGCATATCAATGAACTGAAAGTCCTTAAGAGCAAAGCGTATTCATTTAGCTACGCTGAGGATATCTTTAATACTATTGGTCAGCTAAAGGCGTCAAAGATTTCTGCTGAGGAGATGATGGGATATACTTCTAGTGATTCAAATCTCGCTGACAAGATATCTGATCTAGCTCTTGTGTACAAATGCTATGAAGAAGGCAAGGCAGGACTTTTAGATGCATCAGATTTGTTTTTGATATCAGCATTTCATGTGGCTAAAGGTAGGGAAAATACTAAGATTTTGTTTGTGGGTTTTGATGACTTTACCGCTATAGAGTATTCTATCATAGAGCAGCTAGCAAAAGTGACAGAAGTGATCATTTTGGATTGCTACTCTAAGGCGGATAATAAATATATTTACAACGATGAGATTTATACCCAGCTAAAAAATATTGTTTATATAAATGAACTACCTTTTGCGGTGGAAGATTGTGAAGTAGATAAGAGACCTCTCAAGAAATTTTTGGAAAGCAATTTGTTTGCCATAAAAGACGATAAATTTACACTCACAGATGATATTGTGAAAGTTTTTTCTGGAAACTCTGTCGCTAGTGAGATTGAGTTTGTGGCGCGAGACATTAGAGACAAAGTTTTACAAGGAAAGAGCTTTGATACATTTGGTGTGGCAATATTTGGATTGGATAGTTATGCTAGTATTATCCAAGAAATTTTTGCAAAATACGAGATAAATTACTATATTGATAGTGAAATTTCACTGACAAAAAGCATTTTATATAAATTTTTCTTAAGTATTTTCAAATACAACCTTGAAGGATACAATCTTTCAAATCTCATAGATATCATAAATTCACCATTTTTTAAGCTGGACGAAGAAGCGAAAAGGGTGCTCATAGAGAGATTGACTATCATCAAATTTAGAGGAAAGATAGATGATAGATTTTCTCTTGATATAGATGAGGAAGTAAGAAATCAATTTGTGACTTTTATGGACTTGTTGATTTTCGACAGTAAGGCTAATGCGCAGGATACAATCGAAAGACTAAAAAAGCTAGATAGTCAGATTGGTATAGATGAGACTCTGAATGGCTTGTCTAATACTGATGCGCTAAATAAAGTGCTCCTCTCAAAATCCAAAGAAGTGATTTATGCGCTATTTGATGATATTTTGAAAATAAATACAGAGATTGAAATAAATGCCTTTTATGATATTTACTTACATATAGCAAGTGTGGTGAAAATAAATAATCTACCTCTTACGATCGATGCTGTCAAAGTCGTCGATGCAAACAATACTATGGAAATATTTGATGAGTATTACATAGTCAATGCGACTAGTATCAATGCTCCAAATTTGAAGTTTGATTGTGGTATTATATTAGATGCCGAGATAGATAAATTAAACTTTTCGCACAAGCTTTCACCGACTATCGCACATATCAATAAACTTTCAAAATTGAGACTGTATAATGTGGCGCTTTTGTTTGAGCGGGAGCTTACTATTACACACTCAGATGTGCCTAGTGAATTGATAAAACAAATATTGAAAAAGTTACAGGTGGATATAGATGGAGAAAGTATAGAATTAGTCGCATTTACACCTTTTGATTATGGTAAATATGTGAGTTTATCAAAATGGGACTATGTGGATTATTTGTGTAAAAATGATAAAAAAAATCAAAAAATCGATGAAAGTATTGTAAAAAACAAGAAATTAGATACAATTTCTCAAGAAAATTTAAAAATTTATGATAATTTAAATATTATTTCTGCATCTCAATTGGAAAATTATTTTAAATGTCCGTTTTATTCTTTTTTAGCTAATATCTTAAAAATTAAGCCTAGATTGGATAGTGAGATTTTGTCACTAGATATAGGTAATCTTTTGCATGATATTATGTACAAGTATTACAAATCAAAGAAACAAGTCGGCGATATTTATGAGTTTTGCAGAGATGAGATTTTTGCTTATGTGGAGCGTGATGAGAGATTAAAATTGAATGCAGATAGTCCTATGCTTATCAACCTTATAGATGAGGCGACTAGGGTGATACAAGGTGTAAACTATATTGATGAAAATTCTTTGTTTGCACCGACATATTTTGAGTTTGATTTTAAAGATAAGACAGCGTTGAAATTAAAAAACATCGACATCATTGGTAAGATCGATAGAGTGGATAGCTGTGGCGATATGTTGAGAGTTATTGATTACAAATCAGGTAGAGCAGATGCAAGTCTTAAAGAATTGTATTATGGTAATAAATTGCAATTATTTTTGTATTCTCTTGCTATAGAAAATATATTAAATAAACGAACTGTCGGAAATTTTTATCTGCCTTTGCACAACGCTTATTCAAAAGAAGTAGAAAATACTTATTCATTAAAAGGATTTTTTGTAAATGAGGATTTTGTAGTCCATGCTTTGGACAAGAGGCTGGAGCCTGGCATGAAGAGCGATATAGTAAATCTCAAGCTAAACAAAGATGGCAAAGCGACTAAATACAATGGATATAAAGAGCTGGAGATGAATGAGATGAGTATGCTTAAAAATTATGCAAAGACTGTGTCTGAGCAAGCAGTAGATGAAATACGCTCAGGCTATATAGCTCCAAATCCTAGTGAGATTAGCAAACCGTGTGATTATTGCGATTATAGGCATATTTGCATGAAGAATAGCAGTGCTATAAAATATCGTCAGGCTAGTAAAGTAAATTTGGATAGCTTTAAGGAGGTAGATGATGAGTAAATTTGTACCAATACAGCAAGATATATTGGATTCTACTGCCTCCAACCAATTGGTCAGTGCAGGAGCTGGTAGTGGTAAGACTACTGTGATGATAGAGAAGATAGCAAATTTGCTATTAAATGATAATGTCGATGTGGATAATTTACTTGTAGTGACATTTACAGTGTTGGCAGCTGGTGAGATGAAAGATAGACTAAAGAAAAAAATGTATGAGCGTCTTGAGACTAGTGAAGATAAGGCTAAAATATTGAATCTCATTGATAAAATAGAGACTGCTAGCATAGACACCATAGATGGATTTAGCTCCAAGACTATCAAAAAATATTTTTATGATCTAGAGATTTCTCCAAATATAGAAATCATCAGCGATGCGACGAGAGATTATTATCTTACTCGTGCTATGAAGAGGACTATTGACCAATTTTCTCGTGATGCGGATAAGATAAATATATTGTTGGATTTGTTTGGTGGTAATAGACGAAATCTTGATGCTATAGAAGAACTCGCAATGAATACTTATCACAATATTATGAATATCGATGACTATGAAGAATTTTTAGATGAAGCCTTGCTAGAATACAAAGATAGTATCAAAAGCGAAAATGTAATAAATCAACATATGTGCTATACAGCATATCTCATTCGTCAAAAGATAATCGAATCTTTTTCTACATTTGACGCAAAAGTAAAAGAGAAGCTAAATAATATAATCTCAGCCTTAGATAGCCTCAATAGCAAGATGAGTTTTATAACCAATCTACAAAGTCTAAATGCATTTGATTTACCTTCATTTTCAGTGAAAGAGTGTAAGGAAAATGTTGGTTTAAAAGAACTAAATAGAGAAATAAATAAGATAATAGAAATCAAAAAAAATCTAGAAAAAAATCAAATAAATGAAAATTTTAATGAAAAAAATATAAAAATAACACAATATTTAAATGTTTTTTTGGAATTTTTGAAAAATTTTATAAAAAATTATAATAAATTAAAAGAAAAAAACAATTTAATTGATTTTAATGATCTAAATAGATTGATGTTAAAATTGTTGAAAAATGAAAATATCCGAAAAGAATTGCAACAAAAATATAAATACATTTTCATCGATGAGTATCAAGACGTCAATCCTTTGCAAGATGGATTGATGAGTAGTCTTGTAGGAGAAGATACGAATGTATTTATGGTCGGCGATGTGAAGCAATCAATATATGGTTTCCGTGGCTCTAGTCCAGAGTGGTTTTTAAATAAATACAACGGCATGAAAAAGATTAAAGGAGACAAAAGCGTGTTTGATATGAATGTGAATTTTAGATCAAATCCGCGAGTGCTGAATTTTATCAATGATATTTTCTCCAAGCTTATGACTGTGGAGACGGCGGATATTGATTATGCCCATGACTGTATGATAGAGCCAAAGCGAGATGATATTCTAGATGACAAAGTAAAAATTATGTTAGTGAAAGAGTCTAGAGATGAAGATGTTGACTATGGTGTATATAGCGTAAAAAATCATCAGGGAAAGCATCTGCAAAATGCTAAAGAAATGCAGGCGGGATTGGTGGTAAAAATCATCACAGAGCTGATTGGTACACCATTTTATGATGCAAATCTCAAGACAGAGCGAAATTTGACATATAAAGACATAGCTATCCTTTCCAGATCAGAAAAAGATGAAAAGGCAAAAATCCTCATAGATATGCTAAAGGATAATGCTATACCTCTCAATCTTACAAATAAGCTTGATGTCACCAATAGTGAAGGTATCAGTCTAGTCTTGTCTATACTGAGAGTGATCATAGGTAATGCTGATGATTTGGATTATCTCGCGACATTCAATAGTCTCACTGATATAGATATAGATCAGATAGTTAGCATTAGGGATAAAGAAAAGAGTTTTTATGAAAATCTAGTGGAAAACAAAGAAAAAGACAATATCTGTATAGGTTTTGAGAAAATAAATAGCATCAAAAAGGCTTCTTACACTAGGACAAATAAAGAACTCATTCGCTATATCTTAGATGATATGAAGCTAAGATATTTCATTTTGCGTAAGCCCAATGGGGAGAAAGAATTACGTCAAGTGGAAGAGTTTGTGTCAAAATTATCTACTATAGAAGATAGTCTTGGATTGGCTGAATTTGTAGAGGTTATAGAAAGCAATGTGAGCAAAGCCTCAGACTTTAGCTCTCAAGATAGCGAAGATAGCGTCACTATACAGACTATACACAAGAGTAAAGGGCTGGAGTATCCAGTAGTCATATTATACAACAGTAGTAAGATCTTCTCTTATCTAAGGGATACGGATAGTATCAATTTCAATGCTGATATAGGATTAGGTATAGATTATTTTGATACCGCGGATAGAGTCAAGATGGATAGTCTCACAAAATACGCTATCAAGATAAAAAACAATCAAAAAGGATATAAAGAAGAGTTGAGATTATTATATGTAGCGTTGACCAGAGCAAAAAATAAGCTATATATACTAGGAAACTATACAGACAAGCTTTTATCTGAGGATATCAGTAAAAATAGTTATGCAAATATGATACTCGCTTGCTATCAAGATAGGCTCTCGATGGACGGGCTGGAGACAGAAAATTGTAAAATAGAGCTAATTGATAGTGTAGATATAGATAGAGTAGAAGAGGTAGACGTTGAGAGATCTGTGGAGATGAGAGGATTGGATTTTGAGTATCCGCATAGAGAAAAATTTAATATTCCACTAAAAAACAGTGTCACAGGTATCAATAGTGCCAGCGTGGAAGAAAAAGGCTTCTCCACTAAAATGTGGCTAAAAAATAGTACTCAATACGATGCTGAAGATAGAGCCAAGATAGGCACGCATTATCATACGGCGATGGAGATGCTGGATTTAAGTACTATGTATGTAAAAAATACAGATTTTTTAGATGTGGATTATGACAAAATCAGATTGGCTCACAAAGTGCTTTCTCCGCTAGTGAAAGATGCCATAGATATCAAAAAAGAGGCTGAATTTATGATGTATGTGCCTTATAATGAACTCGTAGATAGTGCAGTGACTGATAAAGTACTCGTGCAAGGTGTAGTGGATCTATTGATAGAAAATAAAGAAGATATTGTGATAGTGGATTATAAATTTTCTCGCTTACCGATAAGACTACTAAAAGAAAAATACGCCGAACAACTAAAGCTATACAAGCTTGCAGTCGAAAAGGCGTATAATAAAAAGGTAGCGCATATGTACATATATTCAATCGAGACAGGTGAGCTACTCTAGTGGGATATTTTGAGGATTGTTGATCCTTATCTTGTATTCATCAAGTAATGGTAGATAATCTTGCCACATATATTCTCTGATAGGTATAGGGCGATGATTTTCAAAGTATAGTACCATAGCAGGGTATATGTGACGGTATCTATCGAAAATACTTACCCCAATACAGTGTCCGCTTTTGATAAGATTTTTCGCAATCGCGTGGTAATTATAATAAGTCATACACTTATTATGTGCAAAATTAAAATTATAATAAGTCATACTTGTATTGTGCACAAGTATGATTTTTTATATAAAAAAGACACCGATTTAATCGGTGTCTCTATTATACATTTACTATCTCAATAGTACCAGTAGTCTTATATTCTTCTACCAATTTTTCGTATGATTTTTTCAATTTCAAAAATCTATATACAAAATATCCAGCTACTATGGCTACAAATACTGACATGATGACATAGTCGATAGCGTCGATAGTGAAGATAAATGCATTTGGCGCTTGGAATACTACTTCCTTAGCAGACAAAGCTTCACATTGTGCTCTTGTCTTATAATTTTGCTCACCAGCTATAGCAGCCCATTCATCTTGTCCCTCGATAGCATTGTCAGGATTGTGATAAACTACAAAGTATTTGTCTTCACCTTGCTTGATACAATAAGCTGTAGTAGAAGTATTGATAGACTGGACACCTGTATGACCTTTGGTCTTCAAAGCATTTAGCTCTATGCTATAAATCATGCCCTCCATCAATATTATCGCCAAGAATGCAGCCAAGATAGATGCCAATGCTTTTAGCCCCATTTCTAAAAATTCTCTCTTTTTCATTGTGTTAATGAATTCCATATATACTCCCTGATTTGATACTATTCTAAATAATTTGTCTTAATTTGTCAAAGATTTTTAGATACTTTCTTTACTTTTTTTCACTTTTGTGATATATTCCTTCTATGAAAGATAAAGAATATGGCGAAAATTATTACAAAAATGCACTTACGCTAGCTTATCTTGGGGATAGTGTGTTTAGCCTCATGGTGAGAAAACATTTGATTTTGACATATGGTGAAAAGCCAAATGGGCTAAACAAGCGAGCAAATGCAGTAGTATGTGCGAGGACTCAGGCGGAGATTATGCGAGATATAAAAGATACTCTCATTGAAGACGAGATAGATGTAGTAATGCGAGCGCGAAATGCACATACCAATAATAAAGCTAAAAATAGCACTCTAGAGGAATACAGTCTAGCTACACAGTTTGAGGCTTTGGTAGGGTATTGGTATCTAAATAATGATACAAAAAAGCTAGAGAAAATGTTTGAAAAATACGTGGTGGAGAGATTATGATAGTAGATGGTATCAATGTAGTTAGAGAATTATTAAATGCAGACTGCTGGATAGATAAAATTGTGGCAGAAGATAATGGCAATAGAGATATCTTATCCCTAGTAGATAGAGCAAGAGCCAAAGGTATAAAGGTAGAAGTCTTGTCCAAAGTGGATTATGATAAGCGTGTCAAGACCAAAAATCAAGGTATCATGGCATATGTGCCAAACTTTAAGTATTGTGAAGTCAAGGATATATTACTCGAGGCTAAGAGACGAGAAGAAAAGCCATTTATAGTGATACTCGACGGTATCAGTGACCCACACAATCTAGGTGCTATCATTAGGACCAGTGAGTGTGCAGGTGTGCATGGTGTGATCATTCCTGGAAATAGGGCATGTGAAGTGACAGATACGGTATATAGGACGAGTGCAGGAGCTGTTACTCATATGAAAGTCGCGATGGTGACCAATCTTACTAGGACTATCAAAGAGTTAAAAGAGCAAGGAGTGTGGATATATGCACTTGAGGCAGGCAATAAGAAGCTATATAAAGCAGACTTTACATACCCTACAGCTTTGGTGATAGGTAGTGAGGGTAAAGGTGTATCTAGACTAGTAAGAGAAAATGTAGATGAAGTATTGTCACTAGATATGTTTGGCAAAGTAAATAGTCTAAATGCATCAAATGCAGGTGCTATAGCCATATATGAAGTAGTGAGACAGAGGAGTAGATAGTTGGAAGAGGTAGAGATTTCTAACTTAATAAGACAGGCAAAACAGCACGACGAGCAGGCGATAGAGGAGCTTTTTAGGATATTTAAGCCAAAAGTCATCGCCATATCTCGTGAGTATTTTTTGGTAGGGGGAGAATTTGACGACCTTATCCAAGAAGGTATGTTGGGCTTGTACAAGGCTATCGGTGTGTATGATGATAGCAAAAATCACAGCTTTAGTGCATTTGCTTCCTTGTGTATACATAGACAGCTACAAAATGCTGTAAAAAATGCGAATAGAAAGAAAAATACACCACTAAATACGTATGTGCCTATCAAATACTATGATGGGTCTAGTACGAGCGATGAAGAAAAGATCATGAGACTCGTGATAGTGGACGAAAATAGTGATATAGAAAAAAACTTTATAGACAAAGAGATGAATACTATAGTCATAAGTAAGGTGCGAGATGTACTCACAGATGAACAATTTAGTATATTAAAGTTATTTTTAAATGGTGAGAGCTATACAAATATTGCTCAAGCTACAGGTATGACACCAAAGCGTGTAGACAATGCTTTGCAGACTATAAAGAAAAAATTGAGAGCCATAAAAGGAGAAGTGTAGATGAATCTAGCGTTGTACAGAGAGTTTAGACCGAGCAATTTTGATGAAGTGGTAGGTCAAGACTTTATCACCAAGACACTAAAGAACCAAATCAAGACAGATAGACTCACTCATGCGTATCTATTTTGTGGGCCTAGAGGTACAGGAAAGACTAGTACGGCGAAGATATTTGCCCGAGCGGTAAACTGTACTCATACTCATGACGGCAATCCTTGTGGTATGTGTGCCGAGTGTGTAGCACTCAGCGAGCCAAATACTGATATAGTAGAGATAGATGCAGCGTCAAATAATAGAGTGGAAGAGATCAGAGACTTGAGAGAAAAAGTAAATTTTCCACCGCTTATCGGAAAATACAAAGTATACATCGTAGATGAGGTGCATATGCTCACAGAGAGTGCATTTAATGCGTTGTTAAAGACGCTAGAAGAGCCTCCAAAGCATGTGATATTTATATTAGCGACTACTGAAATACACAAGCTTCCTGCGACTATATTATCTAGATGTACAAGATTTGATTTCAAATTATTGCCTATCCAAGAGCTGGTAGAACATTTAAAGAATGTGTTTGACGCAAAGAAAATCAAATACGACGAAAAGAGTCTGCATTTGATAGCAAAAGCGGGTGAAGGTAGTGTGAGAGATATGCTGTCTATCGCAGACAGTGTAGCGTCTTATTGTGATTATAATATTACATATGAAAATACAGAAAAAGTGATAGGCTTGTCAGATAGAGATAGTATCAAAAACATTTTGCAGGCTATAGCCAATCAAGATGTGTCAGAGCTATTTTTAGCTGTAAAATCAGCACTCGGAAGAGGTAAAAATATACAAGTATTATGTAAAGAGATGGCTGATTTCATCAAAAATCTTATCATGGTAAAGGTGGGAGTGGGTGATTATTCGATATTAGATATTTTACCAGGAGAGTATGCGAGCTTTGTCGAGATGAGCAATCTATTTGATATAGATTATCTAAAAAGAGCTTTTTCACAGTTTGCCCGTATAGAGCTAGAGTTAAAGTATAGTCTAAATCCAGAAAATCTATTTGAGACAGCTTGTTTGCAATTGATGAGTATAGACTCATCTCCAGTGGAGACGGTAGTGAGACGAGAAGCTCCCAAGCAAGTCGTAAAAGAGCCAGTAAAGGCCGAGCCTATACGAGAGCAGACTGAGATAGAAAAGATATGGGGAAATGTGCTTATCAAGGTCAAGGAAAATAATATGTTTGCCCTATCCAATGCTCTCACCACAGTCAATAAAGTAGCTCAGATAGGTAAGAATATTATCATCACGACCAATGATTTGGGTAGCTACGAAATGATTGACAACAGTGAGCGAATTGGTGTATTATTAAAGTTGGTAAAACTATTTGACGATAGCATTGAAAATATGATAGTCGAATATGATAAATCAAATGCATCTGTACAGGATATAAAAGATAGTCTAAAAGATGCGTTTAAGTCAAAAATAAAGTTTAAGGAGTAAGATTATGGCATATGGTGGATTTGGTGGCGGTATGAATATGAACGCCCTTATGCAACAAGCAAAAAAGATGCAAGAGCAGATGATGAAGGCTCAAGAAGAGCTAGAGCAGGCTGAGATAGTAGGCAAAGCGGGTGGTGAGATGGTAGTAGTCACCATGAATGGTAAAAAAGAGATAAAATCTATCAAGTTAGACAAGACGGCTGTCGACCCTGATGATGTAGAGATGTTAGAAGACTTGATCATCGTGGCTATAAATGACGCCAGTGCAAAAGCTGATGAGATGAGCAAGGACAAGATGGGACCTATGGGTGGTCTTGGTGGATTGATGTAATGAATCAGATAGACTCGATGGAAAGACTCGTAAATGAATTTAGTAAGCTACCTTCAGTTGGTAAAAAGACAGCACAAAGGTATGCTTACTTTTTGCTAACTATGAGTGAAAATGAAGTAAAGGATTTTGCTGGTGCTATGATAGAGGCAAAAGAAAAGATACATTACTGCAAAGTGTGTGCAAACTTTACTGACAAAGAAGTATGCGATATCTGTAGCAAAGTAAAGCGTGAACCTATCATATGTGTGGTAAAAGAGCCAAAAGACGTCTCAGCACTGGAAAAGGTGAGAGAGTTTAATGGCTCTTATCATGTATTGCATGGTGTGATCAATCCTCTGGAGGGTAAAGGACCAAATGATATCAATATCCGTTCGCTCTTGTCACGAGTGCAGACTGAGGGTACTGAGGAAGTTATCGTGGCGACAAATCCTGATGTCGAGGGTGAGGCTACTGCTATGTATATAGCAAATATCTTAAAGCCTCTCGGAGTCAAAGTCTCACGCATAGCGCAAGGTATCGCTATGGGTAGTGAACTTGAGTATACAGACGCAGTCACTTTGTCTAAGGCGATATCTTCTAGACGAGAGATGTAATAATCAAAGGAGTAAATATGGAAAATTTTGTGAGACCTAGACCAGAGTTTCCAAAGAGAGCAGTGGTGACATCTGGTATGCCTTATGGAAATAAACTATTACATTACGGTCATGTGGGTATGACTCTTAGAGCGGATATCTTCGCTCGATTTTTGCGTGATAGGATAGGCTATGACAATGTTATCTTTTCATCTGGTACAGATTGCTACGGCTCACCTAGTATAGAGTCATATAGAAAGCTATGCGAGTCAGGCTACACAGGTACGATAGAAGACTATGTCAGAGGTAATCATGAGAAGCAGGCAGAGATATTCAAAAAGTACGAGATTGGTTTCAATGGTTTTTATGCTTCCGCATTGGGTAGAGCAAAAGAGATACACGAGGAAGTGTGTGTAGAGTTTTTGCAAAAATTGATAGACGCTGGCATGGTGAGCAAGCATTCTTCTTTGCAGTTTTATGATAAAAAGTTTGATACATTATTAAACGGTAGACAGGTCGTCGGCAAATGTCCTATAGATGGCTGTACTAGTGAGCATGGATATGCAGACGAGTGTGGCTTGGGACATCAGTATTTGCCACAAGATTTGATAGACCCAGTGAGTACTCTCAGTGGAGAGACTCCAGAGTTGGTCAAGATAGAGAATCTATATTTTGACTTGGATAAATGTATCCCACTATTGCAGGACTGGATATCTTCGATAGAGAAAGATAAAGATACTCCACCATTTATGGTGAAAGAGATCAAAGAGTTCTTTAAAAAACCAGAGATATATATCAAGCGCTCATATCAAGCAGAGCTAGAGGCTATCAAAGACCAGCTTCCTACATATGTGGATATCAGTGCTAATGAAAAAGCTCCTAGCATGACTATACAGTTTGAGACACTTAATATGCGTGAAAAAGCGTGCGAAGTGCTTGCTAGTCACAATATCCGCTATCGTACAGGCAAGACATTGACACCATTTAGACTCACAGGAGATATATCTTGGGGTGTGCCTTGTCCAGAGATAAATGGGCTAAAAAATCAGACTTTCTATGTATGGCCAGAGAGTTTGTTTGCACCTATTTCATTTTCTAGGACTTATTTAGAGAGTCAAGGAAAAGACGATGATGAATGGAAAAAGTTTTGGTGCTCTAGAGACGCAAAAGTATATCAATTTTTAGGTGAAGATAATTTATACTTTTACGGTCCAGCTCAGCAGGCACTTTTCTTATATACTCAGGGTAAAAATCCTGTATTGGAGCCAGTAGACGGTGAGCTGCAGACTACTAAGATTAACCCTATCAAATCAATCTTATATCTAAATCAAAAAGCTAGCTCATCAGGTAGTATCAAGCCACCTATGGCAGAAGAATTTTTAAATTTTTACACAGCAGAGCAGTTTAGAATGCATTTCTTGGCGATGAATCTATCAAATAATAATGTTAGCCTAATGCCAAAAGCCTTTAATCCAAATCCTACAGAAGAATTAGATCCTATGGTAAAAGAAGGAAATCTGCTCACTAATGTATACAATAGAATATTAAGAACTGTGTTTTATTCTACTCAAAATCATTTTGGAGGAGTGATACCACAGGCTGAGATTTCTGATGAGGTCATGGCTACATGTGAAAAAGCTATATTAGATGTAGAGATGTTTATGCATGACAAAAAATTCCACCAAGTATACAATGTTTTGGACGTATTTATCCGAAATATCAATAAATATTGGGTCAAAGAAGTAAACGGTGCTGATGAAGAAAAGCTAAAGTCTCTCACAGCCAATACTTTGCAGATGATTTTTGTAGCTAATACACTTCTTCATCCTATAGTGCCAAAAGGTACAGAAAATGTCGCTCACTATATCGGACTAGACCAAGAAAAATGTTTTAGCTGGGATAATATTTTTAAGACTTTCTATGAATTATTATCTACAGACAGAGGTCATCAGCTCATCACGTTAAAAGAGAAAGAAGATTTCTTTATGCGTCATGTGTGGCAATTGGAGCAAATGCTCAAGGAAAATCAATAATACTAATCCACTCGAATGGGTGGATTTTTCATTTTTTACAAAACTTTTACATTTTTAAGATGTTAATTTATATTTTAATATGCTAATATGTACATAGGAGAAAAGTATGGCAAGTTTATTGATAGTAGAGGACGATAGAGAGTTAAACAATTCAGTCTGTGCTTACCTAGAGGGTAATGGCTACAATGTGGTCGGCTGTGCCAATGGCGAAGAGGCGCTAAATGAGCTAGGCAAGAGAGAGTATGACTTGATATTGAGTGATATCATGATGCCGAAGGTAGATGGCTTTACATTGGTGGAAAACATAAGGAGCAAAAATGCTCAGATTCCGATTATTTTTATGACAGCGAGAGATGACAAGTTTTCAAAGCAGCTTGGCTACAAGCTTGGTGTAGATGATTATATAGTCAAGCCTTTTGATATCGATGAGCTCTTGATGAAGATAGGAGCTATCCTACGTAGGACAAATATTACTATAAATGAAAAACTAATCGTAGGTAATCTCACACTAGATAATATTGAGCATATGGCATATGTGAACGGAGAAGAATTGGCTCTCACGGTGAGAGAGTTTGATTTGTTGTACAAGCTATTGTCTTATCCTAAGAAGACTTTTACACGTTCACAGCTAATGGAAGAGTTTTGGGACTATGACAGTTCAGCTACTTCTAGGACTGTAGACGTGTATATGGCCAAGCTAAGAGACAAGACTAGCCGATGTGATGGTTTTGAGATAGTGACAGTGCATGGCTTGGGCTACAAGGTGGTACTCAGTGAAAAAAAATAAAGATGGATTTTTAGGCTTTTCGTTGCTTGGGTTTTTCTTATTTTCTATCACTATAGGGCTCACCTCTAGTGGTTCAATAGCCGTATATTATTTGGTCAACAAAGCTACAAATGGCAATACGTTATTAGTCGGGTTGGCTGTGTTTGCTACTATCCTGGTAGGAGGAGTTCTTTGCAGTCTAGCAGACCTATACAGGAGAAAAAAAATGGTAGAAAGTCCGGTCAAGATGATACTTAATGCTACAGAAAAGATAGCTTCAGGAGATTTTAGCGTAAAGTTGACCCCTATGCACGACTATTATAGATACGACGAATACGACATGATATTTGAGAATATCAATACTATGACAGCTGAACTAGAAAAAAATGAACTTTTAAAAAATGATTTTATATCCAACGTATCTCATGAAATCAAGACTCCTCTAGCAGTGATACAAAATTACGCCAAGGCACTCAGTAGCGACATCTTGAGTACAGAAAAGAGAGAGCAATATCTATCTGGACTAATCGTGCAGACTCAAAAGCTATCCAATCTTATCACAAATATTTTGAAGTTAAATAAGCTAGAAAATCAAGAAATAGTGCCTGAGATAGAGGAGATAGATCTAGCGGAGCTGGTGAGAGTCACTACTCTGCAGTACGAAAATCTCATAGAGAAGAAAAATCTAGAGCTCGTCTGTGATATAGATGAAATGAAAATAGTGAGCTCAGCGAGCTTACTTGAGATAGTATTAAATAATCTTATCTCAAATGCTATCAAGTTTACTGATGAGGGTGGCAAGATTACCATTAGCCTAAAACAAAACAAAACTCATGCATTTATCAGGGTGAAAGATACTGGGGCGGGTATTTCCAATGAAGTGGGGCAACATATCTTTGAAAAGTTTTATCAAGGAGACACGTCTCATTCTATCGAAGGAAATGGTCTAGGACTAGCCTTGGTGAAAAAAGTTATCGACCTCATAGGTGGAGAAATTTCTGTAGAGAGCAAAGTAGGTAAAGGCAGTACATTCATTATAAAGTTAAGGAAAGGATAATATGAATTTTTGGAGCAAAGTGTGGAGCAAGATAAAACAACCTAAAGGAATATGGTTAGCCTTATTTTATATCTTTTTTGTGCTATGTGTAGCAGGTACGATAGTCTTGGTAATCTTAGTGCCAAAGCAAACTGTGGGACATATCGTATTGTATGTATTGTCTGCTGTGAGTCTTATCTATTTTGTGTATACGATAGTCATATTTGCACCTAAGATAAAAAGCAGGATAATAGACACACTACATAAGCACAAATTTACTAGTACTTTACTCAATAATTTTGGCTATAGGACTATCATATTTTCTATCATTTCGTTTTTATTAAATCTATCTTACGTCATATTTATGGGTGTGTTAGCTATCATGACAAAATCTGCATGGTACATATCTATCACAGTATATTATCTTACACTCATACTAATGAAAGGAAATATACTTTATTCCAAGAAAAAATACAATACTGAGAAAAAGAAGGCTAGAGCCTACAGATATAGCGGTATGATGTTTATCTTGCTTACATTAGCATTGTCTGGCATCATAGTGCTCATCTATACATCAAATATGTACTTTGAGTACGCAGGACTAATGATATATGCGGTGGCTGCATATACATTTTACAAGCTGGTGTTGGCTATAATCAATATTTTCAAAGCAAGAAAACACGATGACCTGTATGTGCAAAATATTAGGAATATCAATCTAGTAAGTGCTTTGGTGTCTATAGTGGTATTACAAGTGGCTATGTTTCAAGCTTTTTCACCAGCAAACAATACTAGCATAGCAAATGGTCTTACAGGTGGTGCTGTAGCTTTTGTGATACTTGCGTTAGGTATTTTTATGATAATAAAAGCCAATAAAAAATTAAAAAAACTAGAGGAGAAAAACAGTGAACAAGAATGATTTTGAATACAAGTATCAAGCTCCGACTAGTGCGGAAAGGCGAGAGATAGAGAGTATCAGAAATAGTTATCTGCCTAAAGAACATCAATCGACTAAAATCGACTATATGAAAAAGCTAGACCGAAAAGTAAAAAATATCCCTTTTGTAGTAGCTGTGATACTGGGAATTGTAGGATTGCTGATATTTGGACTTGGATTCAGCATGGTGCTAGAGTGGAGCATACTATTAGGTGGCATAGTGGTCAGTGGTATAGGTGTGCTAGTAGCTAGTATTGCATATCCTGTATATATTCATTTACTAAAAAATATGAAGAATAAATATTCGGAAGAAATATTAAAATTGAGTGAAGAGTTGTTGGACGATGAAAGAAAATAATATCAATGATTTTGATACATTAAAATTGTACGTCAAAAAAGACAAAGAAAAAGAAATAATCAAGTATTATAAAGTTTTTCATTGGGATCTAGTATCCAGTGAAGAAAATAAAAGATATGAAGATATAGTCGATCTGACATTTTCTAGACCGCATAAGATAGAAAATAAGGACGAATTGCAATTATTGCAAATTTATATGGAAGAAAAGCTAAATGAGCAAGTGAAAATCAAGAAAAATAAATACTCCAAATCTACAGCATTTGGTCTATGTTTTGGTGTGATAGGTGTATTATTGATGGTATTGGGCATTTTGTCTTGTGTAAATATTTTAACAGCAAGCCTTATCGGAAGTATTAGTTTGCTGGCGTTAGGTGGTGTATTAATTGTGATATTTTCTATTGCATTGCCCAGAATAATAAAAAAAGAAAAGTTATATTTCAATGACAAGAGTAATGAAATACAAAAAGATTTATCAGATATTACAAAAAGGGTAATCTCTCTCACAGGTGAAAAGTATGAACAATAGATTGATAGGTAGGATTAGACAAAGTGAGCACATATTGGCTCTAAAAGTTAAGACCGAGTCCAATGGATTAGGCGTACTGAAGACTATTGTTGTTTTGTCCCTTATTGTATTGCAGGTGGCATTTTTAATCTTGGCTAATCTTTATTTTATGAGGCTTTTTAGCTGGGTATTTAATATTACTGTGATATTCACAGTGATCGCGTGTATCCATGTGTTATCTAGTGATTATCATGGACAGGCAAAAGCTACATGGGTATTGTTTTTGATGGTGAGCTTCAGCTTTGGGTACATTATCTATATTTTGTCAGACAAACGAGTGCTTTTTGCTCGCTCACGCAAAAAATATAATAAAATCTTGAAAGAGACAGAAGGTATTTTACAGCAGTCAGATCTGTCTAAGATAAAAAACAAAGATGTCAAGACAAATTGTGACTATCTTTACAATGCAGGAAGGTTTATTACTACAGACGGACATACTACATATTTTAGTAGTGGGACAAAACTTTTTGATGACATATTGGAAACTCTAAAATCAGCCAAAGAATATATTTTTATAGAATATTTTATTGTCTCTGATGGTGTATTATTAGATAGGTTTTTAAATATCTTGGAAGAAAAAGTCAAGCAAGGTGTAGATGTAAGGATCGTCTATGATGATATGGGTAGTCATCGTACACTCAAGGCAAAGACCAAGGCGAAGATAGTCAAGATGGGTGTTAAGTTGCAGGCATTCAATAGATTGGTGCCAGTATTTAATATCGCTCTTAATCTTAGAAATCATAGAAAGATAGTAGTGGTAGATGGGCGTGTGGCTTATACAGGCGGAGCAAACTTGGCTGATGAATATATCAATGAAAAACGAATGCATGGATTTTGGAAAGATACAGGTATTAAGGTAGAGGGAAGCGCGGTAGATAATTTTACCCTAGCGTATCTTACTGAGTGGAAATTTTTGACCAATCAAGAAATAGATTATTTACATTATTTGGGCAAAGCAGAAAATATCACTAGCGATGGAGTGAATGTGCCATTTGTCAGTGGACCTAATTATAACTTTTCTATAGCGCAAAATATGTATGCAAACGAAATTGCCAATGCTAAGGAAAAGTTATATATCATGACACCGTATTTTATCCCTGATGAGACGATTACCAATCTCCTCATCAACAAAGCTCGCTCAGGAATAGATGTGAGAATAATATTGCCTGATGTGGCGGATAAAAAGTTTGTCTATACTGTGTCTAGAAATAATGCAGAGAAGCTTATTAAATACGGTATTAGGCTGTATGTGATGAAAAATAGTTTTGTACATAGCAAAGTAATCTTGACAGAGCATAGCGCTATAGTCGGATCTATCAATATGGATCTTAGGAGCTTTACACAACAGTTTGAGAGTGCAATATTTACGAGTGAGCAATCTACCCTGAGTGACATCAATATCGACTTTGAAAATACTCTTACATATTCAGAAGAAATCAATAGTAAAAACAAGAGGAGAAATCATCTCTTTTATCGTGCGTTGGCTGGAATATTTAATCTAATTTCTCCTTTTATGTAATGAGATTTGTATTTTACAAATTTTTAACAAATAAATTACAAAATATTTATAATACATTATTAATTTGGAAAAAACTTTTTCGTAAAATACTAATGTCAAAATAATAAGGAGGAAATATGACAAACAAAAATGAAAAACAAGTAGCAGAAAAGATTAAAAGCTATTATTCAGAAAAATCTACAGAAAAGACCAAACTAGATGAATTGAAGGAATTGGATAAAAAGGTGAAAAATCCAGCTAAAGTGGTGGCTTATACTTATGGCTCTATCGGTACTTTGGTATTGGGTACTGGCATGAGTCTAGCTATGAAGATTATCGGTGCATCTGTAGCTGCTTTGATGCCTATAGGCATAGTGATAGGTTTAATCGGTATCGGTATGGTGTCTAGTGCTTATCCGATGTTTCATGCTATACTATCTAAAAGAAAAGCAAAATATTCAAAAGAAATCATTGCAAAAAGCAATGAATTATTAAATGACTAATTAATAGGATAAAATAATTAAGCATAGGAGTAGTTTGCGAAGCAATGGTTACCCTTGATGCTAAACTATCGAAGTGTATATTAAAAATCGAACCATTTTCATGGTTCGATTTAGTTTAGTAGTGGTGCCGGTGGTCGGGGTCGAACCGACATGGTGTTGCCACCGCAAGATTTTGAGTCTTGTGCGTCTGCCATTTCGCCACACCGGCGTGGAGGCACCAACCAGATTCGAACTGGTGATGAGGGTTTTGCAGACCCGAGCCTTACCACTTGGCGATGGTGCCACTTGTCGCAAAGTGCACTATAGCTAATTTGCTACTCGCAAATGTAAGCCTTAGTTTGTTTGCTCCTCTTTCCCACTGTGACATACGTCTTGTGGGAGCTCTCAAGTTATAGCGTTCGCATTGTGGGAACTCATTGAGAGCTAAGGCTATGTCTATACGGGGATAGACTTTATAATTATATATGAAAATAAAAAAAATTGCAACACTTTTTGATAAATTTTTTATAAATAGTTTTTTGACAATGAAAAAATCCCTATGATTAGGGATTTTTTATTATCTTTTCATTTTAATAGTTATCTTTTCTTCTGCTATCTCCACAGTCTCGTGGTATTCTGCATCAGATATATGTCCGATAGAGTGGGCGAGAAGCTCAGCTTTGATTTTGTCACCAAACTTTGAGATGATTTCATTTAGGTCTGAGCTATCTGTGTTAAACTCGATATATATTCTGTCTTCTACATTGAAGTTTGCAGACTTTCTCATCACTTGAGCAGAGCGGATTAGCTCACGAGCTAGACCTTCTAGCATCAAGTCTCTATCCAAAGTAATATCCAATACTACAGTGACATCGTTTTCGTTAGCGATGACGAAGTCCTGTTTTGCCTTTGTACTGAGTATGAATAATTCACTAGCCAAACCTGTAAATTCTCCTACATTGACACTGCCAGCTTTATAACCTGTCACCATATTAGCCATTTCTTCATCTGAAGCGTTGGTGAGGATATTTTTTACTTTTTGCACGTCGCCTTTTAGTACAGCGCCTGCTTTACGGAAGTCTAGATTCAATAGCTCTATATTGAATTTTGAATTGTCCTTTTCCATAACTACATTTTTGATATTCAATTCGCTCTCTATGATATCTCTATATAGATCTACAGCTTGAGCTACATCATCATTACCGTTTACAAACATAGTCTTCAATGGTTGTTTTACCTTGATCTGGTTTTCATTACGTAGTCTCTGAGCTGATGATATGATATTTCTAGCTATCTCAGTAGAAATTAAGATATCATTAAATGTCTTGTCGTATATCTTGGTAGGATAACCACTAAGCATGATACATTCCACTGAATCTTTTTCGATCTCTCTTACTAGATTTTGCCAGATGTACTCTGTAATAAATGGAATGATAGGAGTCATGACTCTTACGATAGCTTTTATAGCATGGTATAGGCACCAATACGCTGTAAGCTGGTCTTGCTTGTCTTCAGATTTCCAAAATCTCTTACGGTTGCTACGGATATAGAAGTTTGACAAGTCATCGACTAGCTTCTCAAAATCCCTTACGACTAAATAGTTTTTATCTTCGGAATAGTTTTTATCGCTGTTTTCGATAAACTTGTTGATGCTTTCGATTAGCCATTTATCTGATATAGATAGGTCTTCTAATTTTGGAGTAAAGTGAGCGATATCTGGCTCATCGATACAAGCATAAGTATTGAAGAAAGTGTATACATTCCAGAAACCTAACAATTTTCTTCTAGCTTCATCGGTGAGATTAAATCCAAATCTCATATCATTGACTGGAGAAGAAGAGCAGTACAAATATCTGATGACATCGGCACCCACTTTGTCTGCTATTACATCAGCTTCTAGCGAGTTTCCGCCACTTTTGTGGAATTCACCACCTTTTTCATCTCGGACATATTGATAAGTGACTAGCTTTTTGTATGGAGCTTTGCCAGTAAGTACTACGCTCATGATAAGTAGTGAGTAAAACCACAATTTGATCTGCTCGATCATCTCACATACATAATCACTAGGGAAGTTTTCTTCAAAGAATTTTTTATCAGTAAAGTATTTTTTTGTACTAAATGGAGTGATACCGGCATCAAGCCATACGTCACCTACGTCTTGTACTCTAGAGATTATGCTACCACATTCACATTTGATTTTGATATCATCGATCCATGGTCTGTGTATATTTGGCAATTTGTCTACTAGCTCAGGATTGATAGCTTTTGCTTTCAATTCTTCTAAAGAACCTATGACGTGAACTTTATTGCACTTTTCACATACATAGAAAGGAAGTGGTAATCCATAGAAACGGCTACGTGAGATATTCCAGTCGCCCATATTGTTTAGCCAATCTGCCATTCTCTTCTTTGCATATTCTGGCTTAAACTCTACATCTTCTATCGCTTTTAGTGCCATAGGTTTGATGTCGTCCATCTTGATAAACCAAGCAGAGATTAGTCTGTATACTAGGTCAGTCTTACACCTCCAGCAATAAGGATAGCTGTGTTTGTATTTGTGAGAGTAGAGTAGTTTGCCATCATCTCGTAGTCTATTGATGACTAAGTCTACTACATCAGTAGTCTTTTTGTTTGCCAAAAAGCCTGTAGACTCTAGCATGATGCCTTGCTCATTGATAGGACAAATCTCAGGTAGACCCAATCTTTGACCTAGCTCAAAGTCTTCTGCACCACAGCCAGGAGCTATGTGTACTACACAAGAGCCTTCTGCGCTGTCTACAAGATCCCAAGCTACTACTTTGTGTGCAAAGCTTTGCTCGCCTAGCTCAGGGAAGCAAGTCTCATATTCTAGACCTACTAGCTCGCTACCTTTCATCTCTTCTAAGATGGTCACTTCTTCTTTCAAGATAGAGAGACGATCTTTGCCAAGGCATAGCTTTTCGCCATGGAAGTCTACTACAGCATAGGTAAAGTCTGGATTGACAGCCAAGGCTACGTTTGCAGACAATGTCCATGGAGTAGTGGTCCATGCGACTATCTTGTAGTCTTTATTTTTTACTGGAAATTTTGCAAATATTGCTTCATGTACTACTTCGTGATAAGAGCTAGACATCTCGTGCTCACTAAGGCTAGTACCACATCTAGGGCACCATGCCATAGGGCGATTTTTCTTGATAATCCAGCCATGGCTATCACATTCCTTCAAAAAGTGCCAGATAGATGTGATGTTGTGGTCGCTATTGGTATAATAGCTATTATCCCAATCCATCCATTGACCCATACGGATACTTTGATTTGTGATTTCTTTAGAGAAATGGCTGACTCTCTCCATACATTTATTGGTAAAATTGTCTATACCATAATTTAAAATCTCAGGTTTACCATTTAGACCTAATTCTTTTTCTACATTTACTTCTACCCAAAGTCCTTGACCGTCAAAGCCATTTTGATAGTGACAGTCTTTACCTTTCAAGGCATTGTATCGGATAGTCAAATCCTTTAGTGTACGTCCCCAAAAGTGGTGTACACCTAGTCTGTTGTTGGCTGTGGCGGGACCGTCGAGGAATCTAAATCTCTCATGACCAGCATTTTGTCTCTGTAGCTTGTGGAAACAATCATTTTCCTGCCAAAACTTGAGTACATCTTGCTCCATTTGGACATAGTCGAGATTACCTTGTTCTTTTTTCATCATTTTCTCCTTCATGATACATACTTTAAAAAATGCCAGCGTATGCTGACATTACCTTTACAGCAAAACGCTATTCTACAATTTGATAGGTAGAATCAAGCTGCAAATAATCACTATGTTAAGTATGAGTGCTATCATTGAGAATGATTTTAGCAGATAAATAACTGATTGTCAATTATTTTGTATCAAAAAACCTACTATTTTTGACTAGTAGGTGTGATACGGAATATTGTGCCTCTTTTTTCATGATGAGCTATGTCTAGACGAACGTTGACGTTTGGTATGATATTTTTGCTCTCGAGATAATTGGCTATCGTGCTGACCGCGAGATTGATCGTGTTGCTATGCTCGCTAATATGAGAAAGTACCACCAGTCTAGTGCCTGCGTGGACTAGCTTTTCTATCGCCTTGGCACAGTGAAGATTGGACAAGTGACCATTAGGACCATTGATTCTTTTCTTTAGAAAAGGTGGATATCCAGGATAGCTCATGAGCATCTCTGGGTCATAGTTTGCCTCTAGAAATATGAGTGCGCTAGATTTCACTATCTCAAAAGTCTCATCGCTAAACGAGCCAAGGTCGGTGCAGACAGAGACTATGGCGTCTTCTTCATTTAGTCTATATCCTACACAAAATTTGCTATCATGGGGTAGAGCAAAGGGCTCGATATGTATATCTCCGATATCAAAAGCGCTATCAAAGAAAACAAATTGCTCCCTATCTACATGTATTTGATTAAGTAAAACTTCACTTATGTGCATATGCGCATATATTTTGGTATTGTACGTGCGTGCGTATTTTTCTATGCCTTTTATGTGATCGCTGTGCTCATGTGTGATGAGTATCGCCTCTATGCTCTCAGGTGCTACACCTAGCTCGTTGAGACAATTGAAAACATAAGACAAAGGTTTGCCATTGTCTATCAGTAGTCTAGTATTGCGACTCTCTATATAAGTGCAGTTTCCACTGCTACCACTAGCTAGATTGCATATGCGCATATGTTCATTGTAGCAGAAAATGTATTTTTTGGCAATAAAATTTTGCGAATAACTTTTTCTTCCAAAAAATTGACAGTACAATGTTTTTTTGATAAAATATATACATTAGAGGTGAGTGCCATGAGCATTGAATGTGATTTTTTATTTTAATCAAAGTAATACGGGGCGTTTTTTTATTGCCTCAAGGGAGGAATTATGACAAATATTGATATTAAGAAAGAAAAAGCATATTTGGTGTGTCCGTATCTCTCTAGTGAAGAGGCGGATTATATGGCAAAAGAGCTAGAGCTACTCAGTGAATCTGCCTTGCTAGAAGTGGTGAAGATAAATATTTTCCAGCCGAAGGAAATCAATGCCAGGACTTATATTGGTGTGGGCAAAGTAGAGATGATAAGAGATGAGGTGGCGGAACTGGGTGTAGATGTGGTAATATTTGATTGTCCGCTCAGTGGCTCACAGCTTAGGAATCTAGCAGAGATAATAGGTGTAAAGACTATCGATAGGACTATGTTGATATTGGATATATTCGCTGGTAGGGCAAAGTCTGGAGAAGGTAAACTTCAGGTAGAGTTGGCTCAATTAAAATACACATTACCAAGGCTCGCTACGCTCAATTTAAACAATGAGCACTCTGGTCGTGGAGTAGGTATGCGTGGTACTGGAGAGAGTAAGCTTGAGTTAGACAAACGTAAAGTCCAAGAAGATATCAATAGACTAGAAAAAGAGATAAAAGAGATACAAAAACATAGACAGACTACTAGAAAACAACGACTTAGCAGAATGAAGAGTGTTGCGCTAGTGGGATATACTAATGCAGGTAAATCTACACTCATGAATGCTATATCAAAAGCTGATACCTATGCAGATGATAGATTATTTGCGACTCTAGATGTCCTTACTAAAAAAGTTTGGGACGAAGGGGTGGAATATGTGTTGATAGATACAGTAGGTTTTGTCAGCAATCTACCTCATGAACTCATGTACGCGTTCTCAGCTACTCTAGAAGAGACTATCGATGCCAATGTATTACTACTGGTAGTAGATGCGGGTGATCCTCACAAGTATGAGCAGATAGAGGTGGTGGAAAAAGAATTTGAGCGTCTAGGAGTAGATCTTAGTCGAGTAATACTTGTTTACAATAAAGTGGATAAATTGACCGATGAAGAAATTGGTGAATTAAAGTCATATCCATACGATACTTGCTATATTTCTGCCAAGTGTGGAAATAACATGGTTGTATTAAAACAAATGATTAGACAAAAAATTAGCATATTTGGAAATTATTAGACATATATTAAAGTTTACGCAAAAATTAGCATTTGGCGTAACTTTTTTTATTTTCTTGCGTAGTATGTAGTATACAAAGGAAAATTTGAGGTACCAAAGAAAAAACTTTTGTAGATTACATATTTAGAAAAACTTTAGGAGGAAATAATGTTTAATAAATTCTTTGGAGGCGACTGTGGTCATGACTGTGGTTGCATGAATACTGGCTGTGGCGACTGCACTTGGATTATCATCTTGATATTGATCCTTTGCAATTGCGGTTGCAAGATCGATCCATGCTTGTTGATTATCATATTGTTGTTGCTTTGTGGCTGTGGTTGTGGCAATAAGGACAGAAAAGACGGCTGTTGCTAAAAAATAAAGTGGTTTAATTAAGGGTCCTACAGATGTAGGACTTTTTTATGTTTGGTATTGACAAAATAAAAATCTGTGCTACAATGTGCAAAAGGATAAAATATGTCACTAATAAATAAGCTAAGATATGGATTTGATCCTAGTAAACCATTTGATTTTGGTGCTCCAGTGCTGGCTCTGATTGCGTATAATGATAAGGCTTTTGATAAAAACATGAAGCTTGTCTATAAAGATATGGAAAAGATCTCTCACCATGAAGAGATTGGCGAGTTTATAGAGCCTCACATTATGAATGTTGCTAGGGACTCCAAGATATTGTTTGATCTGTCGAATAATCAATTTTTTGCTGACACCATAGCTGGTATCAATCGTCATGTCAATGTGTATGTGGCGTATATCAATCACTGTGAAGATGAGCTTACATTTGAAGAGCTGGATAAGATATTAGACAGAATACAGTTTTTGAGAGATGCTGTAGCTTTTGAGGTGATGAGACATTACAAACTTGAAGAAGATATTGAACTTGGTTGGAATAATACTTGTTTTCTAGAAGAAAAGCCTATACTTAATACAGAGCTAATGGACACTATGTTGGTATATCTTGCTAGATTGAAGAGTCTTCAAGAAAATATAGTCGAAATGAATGATAATCAAATAGCTATGAAAGAGTTTTCTTTTGATATATCACATATCGCCACTACAGCTGTGGATATTTTTGACACATAGGAGAAAGTATGTCTTTAATAAATAAATTATTTTCAAAACAGTATAATAAAATGTCAAAGATAGATTTTTGTGAAAAAGATCTACAAGTTTTTTTTGAGAAAAATAAAGATGTAGTGGACGATAATTTCAGTATCATCGGTGATGATGTGAAAAAAGTTTTATTTAATAATAAAATGTGCAGATATCAGCAGGATTTTGAGATGGAAGTACAGATTGAAAGAGAAGCTCTTCTCGTAGCCTTTAAAGATGATGTGTATGCAGAGATGGTGGCGGATACAAACTTTTTCTTAAAAATTTACTTATCATTCCTAAATACATCAAAAGGTAAGAAAAATATCGAGATGGTATTTGATAGGTTGGAAAATCTATACGAGATGATGGTGTTTATGACTATCGACCATTATTTTTTTACGGAAAATGTTATGATTGATTGGCTGGAAGAGAGATTTGTGCTATACAAAGATTGTCTGCCAAAAGATTATGCTTTATTTGATTTTTCATATTATTATTTGTCGAGAGTGAAGTATTTGTTAGATACGCTTAGAGAGCGTCTAGATGAGATTGATATCGATAAAGTGATAAATATGCTAAATATACACGCGGCAGTAAGTAAAAATATAGACCCATACATAGATAAAGTAGAGCAATCTAGATATGTGAAGCAGTTTGTACATACCAATACAGAAAAAGACAAAAATTAGACGTTTAGTATCAAAAATTTTGGCAAAAATTAATAAAAATATTTGTTAAAATCTATTGACATAACTAGTTTATTGTGTTAAAATTGCTCAGTATGAATAATAGTCTCTAGAGAGATGCTCGGACTTTTATACTATGTATAAACTGGAGATTTGTACAACTTAATAAGGAGTTAATGAATGGATTCAAACACACTCAACATCAAAAAAATTAAGCAAGGCAAGGCTGAGAGATACAGTTTTGCGAAAAAAGAAGTACCTTATGTAATGCCAGACTTACTAGACATACAGAAGGATTCTTACAAAAAATTCTTAGAAGCGGATATTGGGGAGATATTGAACGAATTTAATCCTATTATAGACTACTCAAACAAAGCTGAGTTGTCTTTTTTGGGTTTTAGATTTGGAGATGAGCCAAAGCATTCTTGGAATGAATGTAAAGTTAAGCTACTAAGCTACACTATCCCGCTATATGTGACAGTAAGATTGCTGGTGAAGGAGACTGGTCAGATCATGGATCAAGAAGTTTTCCTTGGCGATATCCCTTACATGTCAAAAGATGGTGGTTTTATCTGCAATGGTGTAGAGAGGGTCGTACTTAATCAGCTTATCAAAGCACCAGGAGCTATATTTGGCGGTGAGCTAAATAAATATGGCCGTATGGATTACAATGGTGCTATTCAGCCTAGCTATGGTATGTGGATACAGACAGAGCAGGTGACAGGTGACACTCTTCGTGCGACAGTAGAGCGTAAGTTTAAGATGAGCCTTGGTGTATTGTTGAAATGTTTTGGCTATACCAACGAAGAGCTACTAGATATCTTTGCTCATCACCCATTTATCGTAAATACTCTAGACAAAGAGCCTCAGATTACTCAAGAGGACGCTTTGATAGAGTTTGGTCGTCGTACTCGTCCAGGTGAGATCCCAAATCCTGAAAATACTCTATCATATATCAACGACCGTTTCTTCAATCCTCAACATTATAACCTTGAGAAAGTAGGTAGATTTAAGCTAAATAAGAAATTGTCTCTTGCTAACCGTATCACAGACCAGATCGCTGGTGCAGATGTAAAGCAAGGCAAGAAAGTATATGTAGCAAAAGGTGAGATGATCGACTCAAATACTGCTTGGGCTATCCAAAATGCTGGTATCAACGCTGTGGATATCATTGTCGAGGACAAGCTAGTCAGAGTGGTAGGTAATAATCGTGTCAACCTAAAAGCTTATGCTAAGTTAAATCCGGAAGAGTTTGGTATCACTGAGCTAGTATATCTTCCTCTTCTTCAAGAGATAATGAAGGCAAATAAAGATGATGAAGAAGCTCTAAAGGCTGCTATCAAGGCTAATGCTAGGAAGCTAGAAGATTATCAAGTGACTCTAGACGATATCTTGGCTACAGTGAGCTATCATCTAAACTTGATCGACGGTATCGGAGAAACTGATGAGATAGATAACTTATCTATGAGAAGAGTAGCTACTTGTGGAGAATTGCTCCGTGATGAGTTCCGTAGAGGTATGACAAAGCTACAGACTCAAGTAAGAGAGTCATTGCAGAGTCGTGATTTGACAGATATCACACCTAGTCAGATCGTCAACGCTAGACATATCAACAAAGTATTTAAAGAATTTATGGCTACCAGCCAATTGTCTGCTCTTATGGATCAGACAAACCCTGCTGCTAGTCTTAGAAATAAGCGTCGTTTGTCATCATTTGGTCCAGGTGGTGTAAAGAAAGAGCGTGCTACAGTAGAAGTGCGTGATATCAACCCATCTCACTATGGACGTATTTGTGTGGTAGAGACACCAGAAGGTCAGCCTATCGGTTTGATGACATCTATCGCAGCTTATGCTAGGGTAAATATGTATGGATTTATCGAGACTCCATATAGAAAGGTAGACTCTAAGACAGGTAAGGTGAGCGATGATGTAGTATTCTTGATGGCTGATGAAGAGAAAGGTCACTTTATCGCTCAGGCTACAGTAGAGCTAAATGAAGACAAGACTATCAAGGCTGGCTATATCGACTGTCGTCACAATGGTCAGACTGAGCGCGTGGACGCTAGCATGATAGACTTGGTAGACTTAAGTCCTAGACAATTGTTGTCAGTGGGTGCTAGCTTGATACCATTCGTAGAGCACTGTGCTGCGAACCGTGCCTTGATGGGTACAAACATGCAGTGTCAATCAGTACCTCTCATTAGACAAGAGAGTCCTATCGTAGGTACAGGTATTGAGCATAAGATCGCCGTAGATTCAGGTGCATTGGTGCTAGCCGAGCAAGATGGTGTGTGTAAATATGTATCAGCAGACTACATTACTATGGAGTACGCTGATGGTAGTATAGTAAATCACAGGCTTAGAAAGTTTGAAAGGACTAATGAAAAAGCTTGCTTTAATCAAAAACCTCTAGTAAAGAAAGGCGAGAAAGTAAAGGCTGGAGATGTGCTAGCTGACGGAGACACTGAGAAAGGTGAGCTTGCGTTAGGTAAAAACATGACAGTCGCCTTCATGAACTGGGAAGGATACAACTTTGAGGACGCTATATTGGTAAATCAAAGAGTAGTACGTGATGATGCATTTACATCTATCAGTATCCAGCAAGTGAAAGTAGAAGCTCGTACTACAAAGCTAGGTGATGAAGAAATCACTAGAGATATAGCTGGTGTGGGTGAAGAAGCACTCAAGAATCTAGATGAAAATGGTATTGTACGTATCGGTACAGAGGTCAGAGTCGGAGATATCTTGGTAGGTAAAGTGACTCCTAAGGGTGAGACAGATCTCACTCCAGAAGAGAGACTACTCAAGGCAATCTTCGGTGAGAAGACAAAAGAAGTAAAAAACACATCTTTGAAGGTAAAACATGGTGAAGAAGGTGTGGTAGTAGGTATCGAGATTCTTTCTAGAAAGAATAAAGATGAATTAGATGCAGGTGTAAACATGATGGTGAAAGTTTACATCGCTCAAAAGAGAGTATTACAGGTCGGCGATAAGTTGGCTGGACGTTATGGTAATAAAGGTGTTATCTCAGTGGTATTGCCAGAGAGTGATATGCCTTATATGCCAAATGGTGAGACAGTAGATATCGTATTGAACCCACTAGGTATCCCATCTCGTATGAACTTGGGTCAGCTAATGGAAATGCACTTGGGTTGGGCAGCAAAACATCTTGATTGGAAAGTAGCTACTCCAGCATTTGATGGTGCAAATGAAGATCAAATCAAAGAATTGTTGAAAGCAAACAATTTACCAGAAGATGGTAAGATGCAATTATACGACGGACGTACAGGATTGCCTTTTGAAAACAAGACTACTGTCGGCGTAATGTATATGTTGAAGTTAGATCACATGGTCGATGATAAGATTCACGCTCGCGGTATCGGTACTTATGCTTTGATCACTCAGCAACCTCTAGGAGGTAGAAGCCAGCTAGGTGGTCAGCGTTTCGGTGAGATGGAAGTGTGGGCATTGGAGGCTTATGGTGCATCTAGATTATTGCAAGAAATGCTTACTATCAAGTCAGACGACGTGGAAGGACGTATCAAGACTTATGAAGCTATCGTCAAAGGCGAACCTATCCCAGAGCCTGGTATGCCAGAGTCATTTAAGGTATTGGTCAAGGAAATGCAAGGCTTGTGCTTAGACGTAAAGATATTGACTGCTGACAATCACGAGCTCACTATCAACGAAGTAAGCGAAGAAGGTGATGAAGTGGCTGTAGTAGAGCCAGTAAACAAACAAGCGCTAGAAGATGTCACTCTTGAGTTTGAGGATATTCAGAAAGAGTTTGAAAATGATGTGAATGCTACAGCATTCGATGAGTCTGAATTGTTTGATGATTTGGACGACTAATAAAAAACGAAGATTTAGGAGATAAAGAAAATGTTTGAATTAAACAATTTTGACTCTATCCGTGTAGGTATAGCTTCACCAGAGATGATCAGAAGTTGGTCTCGAGGTGAAGTCACAAAGCCTGAAACTATAAACTATCGTACACAAAAGCCAGAGAAAGATGGACTTTTCTGTGAGAGAATTTTTGGACCTAAAAAGGACTGGGAATGTCACTGCGGAAAGTACAAGAGAGTAAGATACAAAGGCGTAGTCTGTGACAAGTGTGGCGTAGAGGTGACTCGCTCAAAGGTAAGACGTGAGCGTATGGGACATATCGAGCTTGCTTGTCCAGTGAGCCATATTTGGTTCTTCAAGGGTGTGCCATCTCGTATCGGTATAGTGCTAGATATGTCTCCAAAGCTTCTCGATGAAGTATTGTATTATGTTAGCTATGTAGTGCTTGATCCTAAGAATACAGAGTTTACTTACAAGCAAGTCATCAGAGATAGAGAGTATAGAGAGGCTATAGAGAAATATGGTCCAAACGGCTTTAGAGCTGGTATGGGTGCTGAGGCTGTAAAGGAATTGTTAAATAACGTAGACCTAGAGAAAGAGCGTGAGGAATTGACTCATATCATGCGTACTTCAAAAGGTCAAAAGAAGCTCAAGGCTACCAAGAAATTGGAAGTTATCGAAGCATTTATGAAGAGTGGCAATAAGCCAGGTTGGATGATATTGGACGTAGTGCCAGTCATTCCACCAGATTTGAGACCATTGGTTCAGATTGACGGCGGAAAATTTGCTGCATCTGACTTGAATGATTTGTATCGTAGAGTAATAAATAGAAATAATCGTTTGAAGAAATTGATGGAGTTAGGTGCTCCTGAGATTATCGTGCGAAACGAAAAACGTATGCTTCAAGAGGCTGTCGACGCATTGTTTGATAATGGTAAACGTGGTAGAGCAGTGCAAGGAAGTCGTCAGAGAGACCTAAAGTCACTCACAGCGTCATTGAAAGGTAAGCATGGTCGTTTCCGTCAAAACCTATTGGGTAAACGTGTGGACTACTCAGGACGTAGTGTTATCGTGGTAGGCCCAGAGCTAAAGATTTATCAGTGCGGATTGCCAAAAATGATGGCTCTAGAGCTATTTAGACCATTTATTATCAAGAGATTGTTGGAACTAAATGCTACAAACAATCTAAAGAAAGCTACTCGTATGATAGACCAAGAGAGACCTATCGTATTCGATATCTTGACAGAAGTGGTACAAGGTCACCCAGTACTTTTGAACCGTGCACCTACATTGCACAAACTATCTGTACAAGCCTTCGAGCCAATACTAGTAGAAGGTAAAGCTATTCGTTTGCCACCTCTAGCCTGCGGAGGATTCAACGCAGACTTTGACGGAGACCAGATGAGTATGCACGTTCCGCTTAGTGTAGAGGCTAGGACTGAGGCTAGAATGTTGCTTTTGGCATCAAATAACGTATTGAAACCAAGTGATGGCGCTCCAAATATGGTACCTTCTCAGGATATGATATTAGGTAATTACTACATCACAGCTGAGAGAGCTGGTGCCAAGGGTGAGGGTATGACATTCTCAAATGAAGAAGAGGCTATCCTTGCTCATGAAAATGGAATGTTGAGTCTACAAGCTAAGATTAACTTAAGAAGGACTGTTGAGTTTGAAGGTGAAATGATCACTGGTAGGACACAGACTACTCTTGGTAGGATTATTTTCAATAGCATCATTCCTCAAGATTTAGGCTTTGTAGATAGGACAAAGAGAGAAAATGCCTTTGAATTTGAAGTCAATGACGAAGTAAAGAAAGGTTATTATAAAAAATTGATTGAGACTTGTTATCGTAAGCATGGTACAAATACTACTGTGACTATGATAGACAATATCAAAAATATGGGATATAAGTATAGTACATTATCTAGTGTGTCATTCTCAATCTTCGACCTCACAGAGGCAAAAGAAAGAGATAATATCATCGCTGAGTCTGATGTGCAAGTAAGACAAAACGATGACCTATATATGCAAGGTTTTGTAAACTATGACGATAAAAAATCTAAAAATATGTCTATTTGGGAAAAGACTAGTGAAAAGCTTGTAAAAGTGACATCTGACCAAATGGATAAATTCAACCCTCTAAAAGTAATCCTTGTATCAGGAGCGAGAGGTAGTGAAGGACAGCTAAAACAACTTAGCGGTATGTTAGGAAACATGGACGCAGCGAGTGGTGGTATCTCAGATATTCCAGTCAAGTCAAACTTTAGACGCGGTCTAAGCTCTCTAGAGTATTATAGTGCGGCTCGTGGTTCTCGTAAACAGCTAATGGATACAGCGTTGAAGACAGCTGACTCTGGTTATTTGACTAGAAGATTGGTAGATATCGCTCAAGATACTACAGTGACAGAAGAAGACTGTTTTGCTAACCTTGGCGAAGGCGTGAAGGGTATCGAAGTGACAGAGATCAAACAAAGTGGATCAGTCATCGAGACATTAGAAAATAGGATCGTAGGACGTTTCTCTTCTGAGAGAGTCATCAATCCTAAGACTAAGAAAGTAATTTGTGAGGCTGACCAGTTTATCACAAATGACCTAGCTAAAGAAATCGTAGAGGCTGGTATCGAAAAAGTACAGATCAGAAGCTTATTGACCTGTAAGGCAAAGTCAGGTGTGTGTGCTAAATGTTATGGTAGAGATATGTCTACAAATGATATTGTACACCTTGGTGAAGCTGTCGGTGTCATAGCTGCTCAATCTATCGGTGAGCCAGGTACTCAGCTAGTATTGCGTACATTCCACAGTGGTGGTTCTGCATCAGCCGATATCACTACAGGTCTACCAAGGGTAGAAGAAATATTCGAAGCTCGTAATCCAAAAGGTGCTGCAGTGATTTGTGAGATTGGTGGTAAAGTATCTATCAACCAAATCGACAAACGTTTTGAGGTAGTCATCAAGGGTAGTACAGAAGAAAGCTATATTCTCCCATTCGGCTCTACTATAAAAGTAAAGAATGGAGATGTAGTCACTCCAGGTACAGCTCTTACAGAAGGTCCATTAAATCCAAGAGATGTATTGCGTACTCGCGGTGTGAAGGCAGTGCAAGAATACTTGTTGAACGAAGTATTGCAAGTGTACAAATCTCAAGCCGTATCTATCAATGCAAAACACTTGGAAATCATCATCAAGCAAATGCTACGTAAGGTTAAGATCGAAAATTCTGGAGATACAGATTTGCTACCAGGCGATACTGTAGATATCAGATTGTATGAAGAGGCAAATATGAAAGCTCTCCAAGAAGGTGGTGTACCTGCTACAGCTAAGCGTGAATTGCAAGGTATCACAAAGGCATCATTGACTACTGAGTCATTCTTGTCAGCAGCATCATTCCAAGAGTCAAGCAATGTATTGACAGAGGCTGCATTGAAGGGTAAAGTAGATAAGCTTCAAGGTTTGAAAGAAAACATCATTATCGGTAAGATGATACCTGCTGGTACTGGTGCTCCTATGTATAGGAATATTCTTCCAAAGCAAGTCAAAGACGATGCTGGTATGCTCGGCAATCAAGATGTGGCTATCAAATTTGACGACCTTGACGAAGATGAGGACGAATAAAATAAAATAATAAAGACATCAAAATTTTGGTGTCTTTTTTCTTTTTTCGAAAAAATAATTTTTTAAAAAATATTTTAAAAAAATAAATAAAAATTGCTCTAAATATCTATTTTATAGTATTTTTTTGAATTTTGAAAATATTTAATTAAATTGTTAAAAACTATTTACAAATTAATTTTTTTATGTTATTATGTAGTCATAAATAAGGAGGCGTCTTATGGTAAGGACTGTATCTGGTAAAAAATTACTTATGGGTAAAAGGCTGTTTGCTGATGGTGTGGAGTTTGTTAAAACTGATGTGGTAGGCAAGCTATCAAATGAACCAATGTCTACAGAAAAGAAAGCTTCTATATTGACAGGCATGATCACAGAGAAAGAAGGTATACTCTCTGCAGAAAAAGAAATGGCTAAAGAATTTAGAAAGTTTAAAGGTAAATACGCTGACACAGCAGCTATATTTGAGACTACCTATGGCGTCAACAATACTAATTACAATTCATTATAATATTGCTCCCACTATGGGAGTTTTTTCTTTTAATAGGGCTTAAAATTGTCAGTAAAATTATTTTACATTCAATTTTTTTTATGATATAATGAAGTCATATAAGAGGGAAAAGTATGAAAGATTTAGTTTATCCAGCAGTGGTATACAAAGACCAAAATGGTGATGGTTTCACTATCGGTATTCATGATTTGGGTATTTTTACAGACGGTGCTACTGTAGTAGATGCTTACATTGAGGCAAAGAAATATCTTTGTGCAATGGTAGATTGTGCTATTAAGTTCGATTGCGACATCAATGCACCTAGTGACTTTGATGAAGTCTGGAATGATAACCATAAAGGAAAGAAAAAGAATATTGTACTCTTGATTGATGCTTTAGCGTCATAAGGGGGTCTCATGACAAAGGTCAACGAGAGAAATTGGAGCTTATTAGATTTTCTTATAAACAATTTCTACGAAGTGGTCGAGTACAAGCGTGGACGCGGTGTCTATGGTGATAGAGTGATACTAAAGAGACCTAGGATGTCAGAGTCAGTATTTGGAGAGCCGACTAGATTGTGTGAGTTTTATTATATGGACGCGAATGCGGTAAAAGAATTACCTAGGACTATCATAGAGAGGATAAAGGTTATCACAAGATTTATCACTACGCCAGAGGATATGAATGTATTGTGCGACTTCGTGAGCGAAGAAATCGAGCCTACAGAGTGGGCATTAGAGACAAAAAGAGCCTTCAGCGAGGCTAAGACTTTGGATTTTAAAGTATTGAATGATATTTTGGTGGAAAGATACAAGCTATTGGATAGCTCTTTCCTCAGTAAATTAAATAAACATAGAGAGAAACAATATTTCTTGGTCGGCAGTGATGGGTTTAATCTTATCACAAAAGATTACGCAAACGAACAAATCAGTAAGTTATAGCAAAATTTCTAGTTTTGTCTGTTTATTCGACAAGACTAGTTTTTTTTCTTTTGATATTTTTTGTTTAAAATCTTAAACTAATTATGTAAAGTTTGCAAATATCTAATGATTTTGTTTGACAAATTTCTCAATATTTATTACAATCAAATAGACTTAAACTATATAGGAGACAGTAATGAAAAGTTTAAAGAAGTATTTAAAAGTCGCATTTTGCTTTATGGCTTTTGCTATATGCAGTTTTATTTTAGCATTTAGCCCATCACTTATTGCATTTGCAGCTACTAGCTATACCTTCTCAGAATATAGCATGGCTATCAACGCAGTGAAAATACCTAACAAAGAGGTAAATGTGGGAGAGGGAGACAAATTCCTTGTACCATTACTTGCTGAGACATTTAGCGAGGATTACACTATTCGTGTGATCGATCCAGCTGGTGGCAATCATGACTATGTGCATGGTGCATCTACTCAGGCTGAGCCAAATTTCTTCGGTATCAAGAAAGATGATGATAGTATAGAATATGTCACTACTATTGATGGCGTAAAATATGTCAATGTCAATGCTCAAAACGAAGGTGAATACAAGATTGTATACATCGTGAGCACTACTGAAGGTTCAGGCGAAAATGCTGTAGTAAGAAAATATTATTCAAACACTTACAGAGTCACTGTATCAAATCTTTCATATGAGCTTGACTTCACTAAGGCTGATGGTTCAAAACAATTGGTAGCAAATCAATTGAAGACTAGCACTGATAGATATGTGATTCCTACAGCTTACTTTAAGACTGTAGACGGCACTACAGATAGAGTAAACAATATTGTGGTACCAAAAGTGACTAAAAACAATGTAAAACAAGAACTTAATGGTGCTAACAGTATCTTTAAGTATGACTCTGAGAAAAAAGAGTACTACATTATACCTAGCGAGAGTGGTCAATATACTGTAGAGTATACTTATGAGGGTGCAAATCGTCCTGAGAAGACTTTCACTATCTCTGTAAAGGATAATTTTGTACAGCCTACAAAGCTTACTCTTGCATCTACACCTACAAAACCTACATTATCATTGGGTAAAAAAGGTATCGAATTACGAGAGCTTACATTCAATACAGATATTGAAGATAATGTAGCAATCAATACTGACTCTATCAAGATAGAGAAAGAAGGAGATAGCTCAATCTACCAGACCCTTACAAACAACACATTTACATTTGACATGACTGCTAGCAAGTTCCATGCTGACAGCTATGATGAAATGACAGGAAACTATCGTATCACTTATACAGTGCGCGATGCTTATGGCAATACAAAGACTGAGACATTGTATGTAGATGGAGTGACAGTGACTGGTACTCCTGAGTCATATATCTCTTATGACTACGCAAAAACTGATACAGTAGCTCCAGAGGATTATGCTACAGAGCTAAAGACAAAATATGGCTCAGACAATATCGTATTACCAGCCATATATGGTAGCGATAGCGTTGCTAGCTACAATGATTTGATTTTCGTGCGTTATCTCAAGAGAGGAAACACTTATTATTACATTGATAATAAGAGATATGACGAAGATACTCACACTTTAGTAGACGTAGCTAATACAGAAGAAGGATACAACCATTCTGGTGATCAAAATATTGGTGATTGGACTAAAGCTGTAGAGTTTAAATTTACTGCTGATCCAAATCAACAATCAAACTATGCTGGTACTTATACTTTGGAGTATAGAGCTATAGCTAAGACAGTAAAGGAAAGGACAGGATACGCTTATGTACCTGGTACTAAGACAAGCTATACTATCACTGTCTCTGCTGATCCTATCACATTACCTACAGAGGCTGAAGAAATCGCAGAGATCACTCCTACAGTAGAGATTTCTAATCTAAAAGACGGTTATGTAAAGACTGATGAACCTATCACTGTTAGTATGACTTATAGTGATAAAGAAGATACTAGATTAAAGACAGTAATGTTCTACCATACTGGTAATGTAGCAAATATGGCTACAAATATTAAAGATACAATCAAAGATTTGTTAGATACTCATGACAATAAATCTCACATTGTAAATACTCAAGCATTTAGAGATGCTATGGCTACTCTAGGATATACAGGCATCAAAGAGCTAGGCTTAGCAGAAAATAGTACTGATAGTTATGTACTAGATTTGACAGAAGAGACTGCTACTAAAGTCTATGTGACTGCAGTGGCTATCAATGACTATGGTTATGTAGCAGCTGATACTAAAGCATTAGATATCAAGAGCACTGCTGAAAAGATAGCTCCTGATTATAGTATCGAATATGTACAAGATACAGACGGATTGACAAATGACTTCTTAGATGGTACTGATAAACTTATCGATCTAAAAGATTTTGACCAAGCTGTGAAGGTTCAATTACCAAATGTTGTATTTACAGACGCTGATCCAAGTCTAAAATTGAATGTAATGTATTATATTGATTCACCTGAGAATGCAAAATCAGGTTTACAATACAAATATCCTACAGGAAAGTCTTATAATGGCAACACTATTAAAGGTGGCTACATCGAGACTAGCGAAGTAGGCGTGTACTATATCGCTTATAGTGCTACAGATGCTGCTGGCAATACTACAGTAGTATACTTTAGATTAAATGTAGTGGATAGCTCAAATCCTAGCTTGTCAGTAGATGTAGTAGGAGATAACCTATCTCGCACAGGTTCTGTGGTGACAGCAGAGATTGGTAGTGTGATCGATTTTGAGACAGCACTTCGTTCTTCTGATGGCAAGACAGAATTGACAGCTAAGGGTGGCACAGTATCTATCGTGGTAGAAGACGATGGTACAGGTCTTGATTACCAGACTAGTGGTTATGACGCTAATTCTTACATCTTCAATAGTGTAGGAATGTACAAAGTGACTGTCACTGGTGAATACAATGGTAGAAAGACTGTAAAAGAATTGACTATCAATGTAAAAGCTCCAGAATTGAAATGGTTGAATGACTTTGAAGTAAAGCCAAATGCGGATAAAAATGCTGAAGTTATCCTTCCAAATGCAGTAGCTAGCCATGATGCGATCGTGACTGTGAGTGTAAAAGCTCCTAGCGGTAATGTTCCTACAGCTGGCAATGCAGTAAGAAAGACTAATGAAGATGGACTAGTTTACTGGTCATTTACTACAAACGAGTACTCAAAAGGTACTTATACTGTCACTTATACAGCTACTACTGAGTATGCTCAGATTACTAAGACATTTAGTATCAAGGTAGGTGACAATACTCCTCCAGTGTTTGCTGTGGGTGAAGAGACAAAATTGGCAAACGAAATTGTTTATGATGGTACAAACGATATCGAAGTGGTATTGAATGTAAACAAGTCAAAGAAGACTTTTGTTATCACTGCTACTAGCAATGGTAAAGAGTTATATTCTTATGATATTGGCTTAAACATTTCTGATAAGGACGATAGCACTATCACAAATGACAATATGTCATGGACAAACTTGTCTTACGAATTGGTCGGTGATAATGTGACTGCTGGTGAGACTACTGGTCAATATTTCATCTCAGGTGCAGGTAAAGTAGCATTGAAATTGACAGTAAAAGACACTTATGAAAACGAAACTACAGAGAGATATGAATTTAATGTAGTAAGTAAGGCTCAGGCTAAAGAAAACAATGATGCTTTAGTAGGTACTATTCTAATCATCGTATCTCTAGTATTGCTAGCTGGCGTGATCTTGTACTTTACATTTACTGGCAAGAAGGGGGGTAGCTCAAATGCTGGTAAGAAAGCAAAGACTGAGAAAAAGGTAGTAAAGACAGAGGAAAAAGTAGTAGTAGAGGAGAAGGTCGAGGACACTGCAGAAGTAGTGGAGGAAAAGACTGAAGAGACTACTGAGACCGTAGAGCCACAAGCTCAAGAAACCTCTGACGAAGAGCCAAAATCTGGTGATGTAGAATAATAAAAATGAGTTGCGATAAGCAACTCTTTTTTTATCTCAATTTTCTTTTTAGTTTTGAGATTTCTTCTCGTAGTTTTATGGCTGTCTCAAAGTCAAGCTGAGAGGCAGCTGTATTCATCATGCCTTTTAATTGTTCGATTTTCTTGGAGATATCTTGCTTTGACATCTTTTCTTCGCTGGCTTCCATTCTTATCTTGAGTGAGTCTACGATATCTTTTTTAATAGTCATAGGTTTTACTCCATGCTCGGTGTTGTATTTCATTTGCTTTTCACGGCGATAGTTAGTCTCTGTGATTGCTTGATTCATACTATCTGTAATCCTGTCAGCGTACATGATGACTTTACTATCACTATTTCTCGCTGCACGACCGACGATTTGTATGAGTGAAGTAGCGCTACGCAAAAATCCTTCTTTATCTGCGTCCAATATAGCTACCAAAGTGACTTCAGGTAGGTCTATACCTTCTCTGAGTAGGTTGATACCGATAAGTACATCAAATTCGTCTGCTCTGAGCTCATTGATTATCTTCACGCGCTCGAGTGTGTCTATATCGCTATGCAAATATTTTACTCGAATACCATTTTCGCCAAAGTATGCGCACAAATCTTCTGCCATTTTCTTTGTAAGAGTGGTGACTAGTACTTTGCCGTGTTTGTCTATATTTTTCTTTATCTCGTCATAAAGATTGTCTACCTGACCTTCGCTAGGTCTGACCTCTATCTCAGGATCTAGAAGATACGTAGGTCTGATCACTTGTTCTACTACTTGTCCAGAGAGAGATAGCTCATATTCATTCGGAGTAGCTGATACATAGATGGTTTGACCGATTCGAGTATTAAATTCTTCAAAATTTAATGGACGATTGTCATACGCGCTAGGTAGTCTAAATCCGTAATCCACTAAATTTGTTTTTCTAGCTCTGTCGCCATTGTACATACCTCGCACTTGGGGTAAAGTGATATGACTCTCGTCTACAAATAATAAAAAGCCATTTGGAAAATAGTCTAGCAGAGTGTATGGAGGCTCTCCAGCACTGCGACCATCAAAATATCGAGAATAATTTTCGATGCCAGAGCAGTAGCCCATTTCTTGCATCATTTCGAGATCATAGTTTGTGCGTTCTCTTATACGTTGAGCCTCTATGTATTTATTTTGCTTTATGAAGAACTCTTCTTGTGCTTTTGCGTCTACTCGTATCTGGTCTAAAGCAATATTTAGTTTTTCACTACCTACTGCATAGTGACTGGCTGGGAATATTGAAGCGTGTTTTAAGCGATTTAAGACTTTGCCTGTCACTACTTCAAATTCACTGATTTGTTCTATCTCATCATCAAAGAATTCTACCCTGATAGCTCTTTCACTACTGTCAGCAGGGAAGATATCCACCACGTCACCTTTCGCTCTGAAAGTCGATCTGGTAAATTCTATTTCGTTGCGATTGTATTGGATATTTATGAGCCTTTTTATCAAGTCTTCACGGGACAATTTGTCACCGACTCTGAGTGAAATATGTAGGTCATAGTACTCTTTAGGTGCGCCCAAGCCATATATACACGACACGGAAGCTACTACTATAGTATCGCTACGCTCGAGCAAACTGCTAGTAGCACTGTGACGAAGCTTGTCTATCTCGTCATTTACACTCATATCTTTTTCGATGTATGTGTCGCTAGATACAATATATGCCTCAGGCTGATAATAATCATAGTATGAAACAAAAAACTCAACTCTGTTGTTTGGGAAAAATTCTCTAAACTCATTACAGAGCTGTGCTGCTAATGTTTTATTGTGGGCGAGTATAAGAGTAGGACGATTTGCCTTGGCGATAATATTAGCCATAGTAAATGTCTTACCACTACCAGTGACACCCTTTAATACTTGTGCTGATAATCCATCATTTAAGCCTTCTACCAAGTTTTTTATAGCCTCTGGCTGGTCACCAGTCGGCTTATATTTGGATACTAATTCAAATTTGCGATATTCCATATAGACCTTTACATAAATATCAAACGAACAAGGACACCGATAAGGGCAGTGATGATAGCGAGTATACAAGTCCTACCTAGTGTGATCAAGAGATTTCGCTTGTTGTTTGTCAATTCTCTATGGAAGCCTTCACCTTTTAGCTTAAGTGAAACGCAAAATACAGGACTACCTTTTTTATCTGACTTGAATAATTCGATGTAATTGTCATAGCTGAGGTTAGTCATGATTTTTTCTAACTCATCAGGATACATTACATATTTATCTGCAGTGTAAGAGATGATCTCCCGCGGAGAAATAAGACAAGACTTTTTGCCTTGACATTTCTGATATACATATTCCATCACATATTTTTCTTTTAGCGTAAGCATAGTTTCCTTCTAAAAAGTGAGATAAAAGAATATCAACAACGCTAGCATACTACCGATAAATGACGCTATCATTGTGTATAGATAGGTCATAATCTGAGGAGCAGTCCTTTTTACTTTTGACTTTGTGGTCTCTTGCTCGAGACAAATCCTAGCCTTAGGCAAAAGAGAGTAGCAGTAAGTGTTTTCTTCACTAAATTTGATATTGATATATTCTTGCTTTTCTAAAAAATCTATAATCTGTCTTATGCTCTCTAAATCATATAAAGATTTTTGACTGAGTGAGGCAAAGATTTCGTCTCCTGTGACGACTTTATAGTTTGTCCCTTCAGCCAATTTGTACAAGACCTTTAGTACACTTGTAGATTTTTTATCTAGCATATTTACTCCTATTATATCATTTACATTTATTTTTTGCAATTAATTTATTATTATTTACAAAGTGATTTGTATTCATCTAATTGACTGCTGATAAATTTGAATGCTGTCTTGTACGGTTCATCAGTAGTAAGATCGATACCGATATCTTTTAGTACATCTACAGCAGGTCTGGCTACGCCGTTTGATAAAAATTCGATATACTTTTTACTAAAATCTTTTTCGTGTAGTATCCTATATGCTAGAGTAATAGCTGTGACCAATCCAGTAGCGTAAGAGTAGACGTAATAGGCGTTGTAAAAATGAGGAATCCTTTCCCATTCGTATTTCAAGCAATCAGGCAGTATACAAGCATTGCCATAATATTTTTTGTTTAGTTCAAAATATTTGTTGTTTAAGTCTTCATAATTAATAGGTATCTCTTTGTCTATGCATTCATGTGCGTATAATTCAAACTCTGAGAAAAGAGTCTGTCTATATATAGTGCTCCTTACATCTTCCAAGAAATGGTGAATATAATATTTTTTCTCTTCATTACTAGCATTTTTTTGCATATAGAGATTGAGTAATATTTCATTTACAGTGCTAGCCATCTCTGCTGCGAAGATAGAAATGTCTGCTTTTTCTATGGGCTGAGCTTGATTGAAATATTCTGCATTTATGCAATGTCCCATTTCGTGCGCTAGAGTAGATACTGAGCCATAGTCATGATTGAAATTCATAAGTATCAGAGTATTTGCATTATAGCAATGAGAACAATACGCCCCAGAGTTTTTATTTTGATTAGGCATATAGTCTATAGATTTGTCTCTAAATTTATTTCGCACTTTGCTGACATATTCTTCACCGATAGGAGACAATGCTTTGAGTAAAATATCTTGAGCATCTTCTATAGAGATTTTTTTATTATTTTTGCTATCTTCAAATAAGTCATAATAGGCAAACTTTTTATCACCTTTTATTTTGCGTTGAAATTTGATATAGTCTTGTAGTAAAGGTATATTTTTGTTTACATTTTCGATAATACGATCAAACACAGCATGAGGTACATCTTCACTTAATAAAACTTTTTCTAGAGTAGAGTCATAGTTTGTGATAGAGCAAGTAAACTTGTCAAGCTCAATATCTTTTAGATACAGCTCTGTAAATGTCTTATTTAATTCTCCATAAGCTTTCAATCTATTTTCAAATGCTGTCTTTCTGAGCATTTTATCTTTGCTCCTTAAAAATACTGTAGCTGAAGCGTTGTCAAGCTTGTGTCTTTTGCCTTGAGAATCTATAGCATCTTCATATTTCATCTCAGAGTCGGTGAGTATACCATGGATATTTGAGTTATTTCCTAGGAAATTTCCCATTTTGGATAAAAGAAGATTAGTCTTTTCGTCGAGCTTGTGAGGTTTTAGCTTTATGATATCTTTTATCATATTGTCATAGTCGTCGAATCTCTTGTCATGCAATAAAGACTCTAGGTATTGGTCATCTAGGTCATGCAATTGCGGTGAGAAATAAGCGTTTGCTTGATTAATTTTTGTATATAGATTGTCAAAGCGCTGAGATAACTTCAAAATCTTTGTATCAGAAGCGTCTACATTTAGCGAATGACTAATAAAATGCGCTAGTTTGTATACTTTGTTGAAATCTTTTTCGTACTTTGTGAGTCTTTCGTGTAAAATATCAGCATTATTTAATTTTCCACTATATTTAGGTAGAATTTTTATTAAATTTTCCATGATTTGAAATGTATTTTCTATATCATTTTCATCAGTGATATATGAGGATAGATCCCATTTAAATTTTTCATCAATTTGTGCTCTATTTTTCATATTTTCTCCTATATTTATTAGTTTAATTTTCTCATATTTTTTGTCAAGTAAATATTGAAGCAATAATTAATTTGACAAAATTGTATAAACAAAGAAATTTACACTTGAAATTTTGATGAATATCTGATACAATTATATTTGAATAACTTTTTGGAAATAATAGAGGATAATATGTTGGAAAATATCGTTATCAAAGGTGCTAAAGAAAACAATTTAAAAAATGTCGACTTGACTATCCCTAAAAATAAGCTAGTCGTATTTTCTGGTGTAAGTGGCTGTGGAAAATCCACACTTGCTTTTGATACTATTTTTGCAGAAGGACAGCGAAGATATATGGAGAGTTTGTCTAGCTATGCTAGGCAGTTTTTAGGTCAGATGAATAAGCCTGATGTAGAAAGTATAGATGGATTGAGTCCTGCCATTTCTATTGACCAAAAGAGTACCAACAACAATCCTCGTTCTACGGTCGGCACTATCACAGAGATATATGATTATTTAAGATTATTGTTTGCTCGTATAGGTAAGCCTTATTGTCCAAATTGTGGTAAGCCAATATCAGTGCAAACTTTGGATCAGATAGTAGATAGAGTCATGGAAAATGAAGATGGAGCTAAAATGCTCATTATGGCTCCGATTATCAGAAGTCAAAAAGGTAGTCACGAAAAAACTCTTGACGGACTAAGAAAGGACGGCTTTGTGCGTGTCATGATAGATGGTGAAATATTTTCACTAGATGATGCTATAGTGCTTGAAAAAAACAAACGTCATGATCTATATGTGGTGGTGGATAGGATAGTAAAGAAAGATAATATTATTTCACGTCTCACTGAGTCGATAGATAAATGCTTACAGATGGCAGACGGCTTGGTCATAGTAAACGTGAAAGATGAAAACAAACTATATAGCGTGAAATATAGCTGTATAGATTGTGGTATATCTATTCCAGACATTGAGCCTACGTTGTTTAGTTTCAACAATCATGCTGGTGCATGCCCAAAATGCGGTGGATTAGGTTATGTCATCAAGATAGGAGAAAATGCTATAGTCAAAAATGATCGTTTGTCTATCAATGAAGGTGCTTTGAGCGTGATGGGCTTTAATATAGACGCTACTGGCATCACAAAGAAAGCTCTTACTAAGCTCGCTAAGCTACATGGCTTTACGCTAGATACTCCATATTATAAGATTTCAAAAGAGGCAAGGAGTATTTTGATAAACGGTGAGAGCGGAGATAGAGAAAAGATAGCTCCAAATCTTCACCAATATTGCACTCAAAAAGATATGTTATTTATGGGTATTATCCCAGATTTATTGAGGAGATTTCAAGAGTCTCAGAGTGAGTATGTAAAGGAAGAAATCTACAAGCTCATGAGTGAAGATACTTGTCCAGAATGTCTAGGCAAACGTCTTAATCCTAGCGCTTTGTCTATAAAGATAGAAGGGAAAAGCATAGCTGATGTATGCGATATGTCTATCAGCAAGCTTTTTGGATTTATTACTAGTTTGAAACTCACTAAGACAGAGAAATTGATAGCAGAGAGTATCATAAAAGAGATCACTGCTAGACTCTCTTTTCTTATCAATGTTGGGCTTACTTATTTGTCGCTTTCTAGGCGTGCAGGCACATTGTCTGGCGGTGAAGCGCAAAGGATTAGGCTCGCTACTCAGATAGGTAGTGGACTTAGTGGAGTATTGTATATCTTGGACGAGCCAAGCATAGGGCTACATCAGAGAGATAATGATAAACTAATCGATACGTTGAAAAATCTACGTGATCTAGGCAATACATTGATAGTGGTAGAGCACGATGAGGACACTATCAGGCAGGCAGATTATCTAGTAGACATCGGTCCAAAAGCTGGTGTCGGTGGCGGACAGATAGTAGCTCAAGGTAGTGTGAAAGATTTGATGGCTTCAAAAGAATCAATTACTGGTAAATTTTTATCAGGAGAGATGAAGATAGAGGTTCCGAGCACTCGTCGAGAGATAAAGAATGGATACATTCGTTTATTAGGCTGTCGTGAGCACAATATTGATAATATAGATGTAGCCATACCTCGTGGAGTGCTTACTTGTGTCACAGGTGTCAGTGGTAGCGGAAAATCCACATTGGTAAATGATATTTTCTATAGGGCGTTATTTAATAAAATTAACAGGCGAGACAAAGAAAAAAATCTCGATGAGATATTAGGCATAGAAGAAATAGACAAAGTAATACAAATAGATCAGACGCCTATAGGTAGAACTCCTCGTAGTAATCCTGCTACTTACTCTGGTGTGTTTACCAAAATAAGAGAGTTATTTGCTTCTACTCCGACTGCTAAAGAAAAAGGTTTTGATCTAGGTAAATTTAGCTTCAATGTTGAAGGCGGAAGATGTGAAGCCTGTGCTGGAGATGGAGTGAAGAGGCTCAGAATGTACTTTATGTCAGATGTATTTGTGCCATGTGAAGTGTGTGGTGGCAAAAGATACTCTAGAGAAGTATTAGATGTCAAATACAAAGGCAAATCTATCTACGATGTGCTAGAGATGACGATAGACGAAGCATATGAATTTTTTGAAGCTATTCCTCAGATAAAGAGTAAACTGCAGACGCTGGTAGATGTAGGTTTGGGATACATTAAGCTTGGGCAAAGTGCGACTACATTATCTGGTGGCGAGGCGCAGAGATTGAAGCTCGCTACAGAGCTTACTCGTAGAGATACAGGCAATACTGTATATATATTAGATGAGCCGACTACAGGTTTGCACGCGTATGATGTAAAAAAACTTGTAGATATCTTACAGAGATTGGTCGGTAATGGTAATACTGTCGTGGTCATAGAGCACAATCTAGATATTGTCAAGACTGCGGACTACATCATCGATATGGGACCAGAAGGTGGTGAAGGTGGTGGTAAGATCGTAGCTACTGGTACACCAGAGCAAGTATGTAAAGTAAACGGAAGCTATACTGGTGCATATTTAAAGAAAATGTTGTAGGAGAAGAATATGACGAAAGAATTGAAAAAATGTTATCAATATTTGGACTTGCCGTACGATGCAGATGAGGAGCAGATCTTGACCCGAGAGAAGGTATTGATAAAGATACTACATGCTAAAGCTTTGGAAAAAGGCGTATCATATGATAAAAAGGTAGATAAAATAGTAAAGTGTACTAATATTATAATGGAAAATATAAAAAATAACGGCATTCCAAAGGAAAATCGCCATTATTTTGAGAATAGTTTTGAGACCATTATTTCTTTGATATTTGCTTTTATTTTGGTGGGTATCGTGTGTGTAGTGAGCTTTATCACTCTACTATAATAAATTTATTACATTTACACCCAGTGATTCGCTCAAGCCTTCTATATTATAGCTAAGCAATCTAGAGTAAGTGACAGCGTCATCTTGGCTTTCGTTTATGGTAGAGGCGTATAGATATTGGAGATAATCAGAGATTGGTTGTAGGTCTTTTCTGGAGATGGATATGCAGAGCGTATCCATCTCTTTTGTCCAATATTCATTGAGACTTTTGATTTTATTTACTATATTTTCATTGGTAATGTCAGAGGACTGTAGTGATATATAAATATTATTACTTTCTCGCTCCATATAGTCAAATACACGCTCAGTATGTATAGTGTCCCAGATACATAGACCTGTGACAGCGAATAATAGTACAATGATTGGAATCCAAATTTTCATAATTGTACCTCCTTGTTTATATCTTCTATTACCTTGTAGTTATCACCTTTCGTCTGATAATATATTTTTCCGTCAATGTCGAGCGATAATATGATGATGTTTTTAAGTGAAATGTTTAGATAATCCAATATTTTATTTAATTTTTTATTATCAAGATTGACTATTTTCATTTGATGCTTCAATAATTTTCCATCTGAGACTATTACACTAGGTAGTTTTGCAGGAGGAGTCTGAAGATTGATATCTTGCTGAGTGACAGGAGTATTTGCACTAGTAGGTATGATGCTGATTTTACCGTTGGTTTCTATGATGGCATAGAGTACTTGGTCAAAACTATAATATCCATTTTGTCTTAGCATCTCGAGTAAATCATCAATATTCATATTTAAGTCAATGAGCGACTGATATTCTATACCTTTTGGACTTATGATAATCACTGGTTTTCCGCTCATTAGACGTCTAACTTTGACGCTTTTACGAGTAAGCAAAGTAATAAAATAGTGAATCAATACCAAGATAGCTAAAGGTAATATACCGTTTAAAAGGGGAATATTGGTGTCGCTCATGGGTAAAGTAGCCAAGTCGGCTATGATAAGCGTGATGACGACTTCATATGGTTGCATTTCACCTATTTGGCGTTTGCCCATGAGACGTAAAAATACCAATACAGTAATATATATAATTAAAACTCTTAAAAATACTATCAACATACTATAATTATGTTCTACATTACCATTTTTATACAATAAAAAAGGCTCTCATAGGAAAGCCTTATATAGAAAGTTAATTGGTAGATTTTTTACGCTTTTTCTTCAATATCAAATCTTTTATATCATTAAAATCATAGATATTAAAAATTTTGATAAGAATAAAAGATATGATGATAGCGACACCGCCACCTGCGACAGCTGAAAAGAAAGGATTGAAGAAATGCAGGCAGATATTTGATACAAAATGTCCTATGATACTAGTAGGAGCAGATATTAGTCCGTATTTTGCACTGATTTTTAATAAGTTAAATTTAAAATGAGGCACTACTTTTCTGATTTTTTTAAGATTTAATAGCGTGATCGTAGTCATAGACAAGAAGAATGCTACTATTATACTATTTACGCCTATGATAGGGGTGAAGATAATAAGACTTAGGAACAATACTATAGAGCCGAAGATGTAATTTACAAAAGATTTTACCTCTAGATTGAGAGCATTGAGCATACTACCTGTGAGATTACATAGCGATATAGGTAGTACACACACTGCGGCTAGCTGTAAGAGTAGACCTGAGAGTTCATTGTCAAATAAAACTATTCCTATCAAGTCACCTACAGATAAATATAGTGGTATAAATATCATACTGATAAATATCGTGACTTCTATAGATCTAGTAATATTTTTTTCGATCGTAGAGTAGTCATTTTTGCTCATCATAGAAGAGATAGAAGGAATCAGTACCATACTTATACTGCCGATGATAGACATAGGGACAAAAAGCATAGGGAACGTCATACCCATGATTACACCAAAGCTAGCTACCGCTTCATTGGTAGAGTAGCCAGCCAAGATGAGCATATTTGGAATAATTAGTGTGGTGAGAGGCTGTACGAGAGAGTTTGCCATTCTTACACCAGTGACAGGAGTGGCACTTTTGATGATATTTTTGTATTCGCCCTTTTTGAAATTTAATTTATTTTTTCTAAAATATATCAGCATTACTATTATAGCTGAGAGTAGGCAAGTGACATTGAAAGCATAAGCAGAGTATTTTGTGGCGACGAATAGATCCGAAATATTGAATAGCATTATAAATGTGAGTACGAAGCGTATAATTTGCTCTAAAAATTCGGTTAGTCCACAGTTGAAATAATCACTTTTTCCCCACAGAGCGCCTCTAAATACGGCATAGACAGCACTAAATACGATACTCGGTATCATGATGAGTAATATCTCTACTGCACGATTGTCGGTGAGGATAAATCCCCATACGTTTTTCATAAGAAATATAAATAACGCACTAGTTATAGATATTACTATGGATATCACTAGAGCAGATGTGACCGATTTGTCCTTTTTAACCATATCGTTGTTTGCCTCATAGCGGGATACAAACTTTGCAGTAGTCAGAGGTAGTCCGCTGGACACTAAGGTCATAAATATACCTAATATACTAGTAGCCATTTGAAATAATCCCATACCTTCGGCTCCTAGCTTACGTGATAAAAAAATCCTAAAGAAAAAACCTAATGCTCGAGTGATGATAGAAAATATTGTAGTGATAGCTACTGCTTTAAATATTGATTTCATACTTGTCCTATCATAATATATAAAATCTCGTGAAAAATTATGTCACAAAAAGTCAATACTAGAATAAATATAAATATGAAAATCAAGCCTTGTAAGGAATTTTATTTTAGAGTAAGAGACGCTGATCTCGACTTTAATAAAATATTTAGCAGTAAGGAAAATGTCACGCGAAATAATCCTAATCTAAAATTTTTTGCAGGAGAGTGGATAAAAGTAAAAACAAATGATTATATATCGCATATTGTGCGACCAGCTGAAACTATAGGTGATATATCTAAAAAGTATGATAAACCGAAAGCTCAGATACTCTCTGAAAATAATCTCCAGAGTGAAAAACTGTATATAGGCCAGCTCATCAAAATATATGAAAAAAGCCATGTTTGACATGGCTTTTTATTATTTAGTCTCTTCATTATCTTTGTTGGATAATTGATTTGCTTCAGCATCTCTTTGCAATCTTTTGATGAGATTGTTTAGATAAGCTTCAGTCTTAGCGTATTCTATTTCACTATTGATTTTATTTGCTGTCTGACCAAGACTTGCTGATAACTTTTGATTTTTCTTCATTTCTTTTTCGAGTTTTGCTATTTCAGCAGGAGTAGCACGCTTGATTTTCATTTCTCTTAGCTTTGTCAAATCTTGCTTGTACTCGTCTTCGAATTTCTTTCTTTCGTTATTGATTTTCTCTAGGTCTTTGTTCATTTCACGAAGCTTTTCTTCACGAAGAGTAGTAGCTTTTCTAGTGTAGTACTGCTTGCTGACAGTCTTATTTCTATCATAAGCAGTCTTTGTCTTCTTGGTACGCTTTTTAAATTTCACCTTACGCAATGTCACACCTACTATAGCTATGATGATAGCTAAAGCAGTGAGCAGACTAGGGATTAGGTAAATCCAAGTATTGTTGCTTGTAGGCTCTTCATCAGTATTAGTGTCTGAATTAGTGTCTTCAGATGTAGACTCAGTCTTTAATACTTTTACTGTAGAACTATTTGTTTTAGCATTGTACTCAGTCTCAGTGATATCAGCATTTACTTCGATATCGCCAAAGAATACATAACCTTTGCTACCAGCATCTTCATTTCCTAGTGATAGCTCTAGATAAGATGTGGTCTCAGTCTCGCTGTATACATAGAATGTATAAGTAGTCCACACATTGTCTGAGATAATGTGGGTAAAGCTGTCAGTATAACCAGATAGCTTGATACCTGCACCTAGTAGAGAAGTGTCTACTGATGAGTCGTTTGCTTGGATATTTTGAGTATATGCTTTGATACTTACTTTGTAATATTTGCTAGCTTCAAATTTGAAGCCAATATTTGATGTCAAAGTGTAATTTGTATCATTATATGCATTGATCATCAATACATTTCTATTGTCCAATGATGCAAAGTTATTTACATGCTCTGTATCGTAGATGATATTTGACAAGTCACTATCAAGATTTACGATATCAAATTTTACTGATTCATTTTCGTTGTGTGAATACAAGTCTTTGCTAGAAGAGAAGTCTGACATATCGCATTTTGCTGTAAAGTCTGAGCTAGATATAGCATTAAACTCATCAGCAGTAGGAGCTACATTAGAGTCAAACTTTGCGTTGTCTAGATAAGCATAACCATAGCTTTCGCTAGCTAGAGTAGCTTTTAATGATACATCGACTGATTGATAACCAGTGTAGATATATAGAGACACGGTTTGCCAGTTTTTAGCACCAGTGACAGGCACATTCACAGCAGTCAATTCTATCTCTTTGCTATCCTTTGTAGTCACTAGAGATAATTTTACTGGAGAGTTTTGAGTCTGTACATCGATATCAAATCTATGATAAGAGTTTGTCTGCAAGCTCTTTGTACTGCTAGTGTAAGATAATGCAGCGCCATCTTCTGTATACATCATCAATACGTTTTCATTCTTATTTTCATAAGGATTGATCAATACTGATGTGTTTTTATTTGATAGAGTATTGAAAGCAGTAGATTGAGTATTTATTACTCCATATACTTGATTTGCTGTATCATCAGCTTCTACTGTCCAAGATGAAGGTGTGGCAGGATAAGCATTTATGCTGTCGTTGATCTCTATAGCGTCAAATGCTCCGTTTGCTAGCATTGTAGTAGAGTTAGCATAAGAGTAATCTTTGCTACCTTTAGTCACAAGGTCGATAGTCTTTGATGTAGTGCTAGATGCATTTGCATATGCACTATGTGTCACTTGGCTTATTTCTACATTTGAGATATAAAATTCACCAGTAGTGAGTGTGTTGCTATCACCTAAGCCAGCTACCAATTTGTAGCTTACGTCTTTCTTTGGGTGACCTTTGATATAAAATGAATAGGTTGTATAATTATTTTTTACATTGTTTGAAGTATTTGATGTGATTTTGATGATGTCGCTATCTACAGCTGTCTCATTGTCTTCCAAATTGGTCTGTACTAGCTTAAGATTTGCATTACCAGATAGGTTTGTGGTTTTCACATTTACAGACACTCTATAAGTCTTGTTTTGCTCTACATTGATGAAATCATCATCAGTAGAGTAGCTGACATAAGAAGCGGAGTCCTTGGTGTTGGCTATCTTTAGAGCGAAGCTATTTTCACCGTCAGAGTTAGTAGTAGAAGTCATATCCATATTGTCTACATCAGACTCGTATCGATTTGACTCTACGAAGCTGTGAGTATCTAAAGTGTCAAGACTATTTACTAATTTACTGCCAGATACTACATAATTGCTGATCACATGGTCTGCATTTGATTCTTCTGCATATCTGTTGATAGGTAAGTTTGCTATCTGAGTAACATATTGGTTGTCATTTAATTGGAAAGCTCCGATATTATCAAATAGTATTGTACCAGCACCTTCTAGATACATACCTAGCTTCAAGCTTAATGACTCAGTATTGTTTGTAGATACAAAGAAGTAATAAGTAGTCCAATCATTGTATGAATTTATATTTCTAATGCTAGAGTATACTGTATCGTCTTCGCTATTATAGAGATATAGACCACCAATATTTGCATTATGGGCAGTAAATACATCTACAGATATCATATACTTTGAGTCGGCGCTGAGAGTAAAGGCAGATGATGTCCTATAGCCGTAGTTTACAGTATGTCTAATCTCTACGTCATCTTCTTTTTCAGTGCTGTCTATCATGAGGACATATTTATCTAGACTAGTGCCTCTATCTACGTTTTGAGAAAACTTTGTAGTATATTCTTCATCATCTAGTTTGATGACGCCGGCTGAGACTATCTTGTCAGCGCCTGATAGACTACTACTAGTCTGATTTTTTACATAAGCGGTGTAGCTACTAGGTGCAAAAGGGTAGCTACTCCTAGTGTCATTGTTAAAGTTGTTGTTGCTAATAGTGACTGTAGCAGGGGTGCTCGCTGCGTAAGTCTCAAAAGATGGCTTTAGCAAACTAATCAAGCCAACATTTGCCATCATTAGGATCATAAGACCTGTGATGTAGCAGATTATCTTTCTTATAGTAATTTTCTTAGTGTTCATTGTTACCTCTTCATCAATTATTGCTATAAACTAATTTATTATAATATAAACTTGAAAAAAAAGCAAATAAATTTGCCCTAAATGAACACAATATCTATTATGAAAAAAATAAAAAAGTGGCAAATACTTGCTTTTGGTGCTCTGATAGGAGTCATCAATGGCTTTTTCGGTGGCGGAGGAGGTATGGTGGTAGTGCCGTTGCTAAACAAATTGTTTGGTTTAGAGCAAAAAAAAGCCCAAGCTACAGCCTTATTTGTAATATTGCCTATTAGTCTTGTGAGTACTATTGTTTACCTGTGCTACAATTCTATCAGCTTTTCATCTGGTTGGCCCGTAATGGTAGGTATAGTGGCAGGCGGAGTGGTGGGAGCAACTCTTTTAAATAAATTAAACAACAAAATAATAAAAGGTATATTTATATTCTTTATGTTTGTAGGTGGCATAGGAATGTTGATATGGTAATGATATGATATTTTGGGAAATACTAGCAGGGATATTTGGTGGAATAGTAGGAGGCATGGGAATGGGAGGAGGGACTCTCACCATACCGATACTTACTATATTTTTAGCATATGAGCAGCTTCAGGCTCAGGGGATAAACCTGATAGCATTTTTGCCTATGTCATTAGTGGCATTATTTATCCATATCAAAAATCATTTGGTAGATTATAAAAGTACTTGGATATTGGCTTTGGTTGGTAGTGTATTTAGTCTAGGTGGAGCGCTGATAGCAAACAATATCTCAAATACAGTGTTGAAGAAATTGTTTGCTTTGTTTTTGATAGGATTAGCTATCTGGCAATTGATAGAAATGAAACGAGCAAAAGATGAGCTCAATCAAAATAATGACGAAAATCGAAAATGATTTAAGGTAATGTCGATGATAGTAAACCTTAGCGTGGTCGATAGATTGTTTTCAACACAAGATAATAAGCTGTCTAATGCTGTAGATATGTCCAAAAGATAGCCTTTGTGGACATTATATTTTTTTTCATGTTTGTATGATGATATGAAAGCATCGTGGCTCTCAAGATAAGTTTTATGAGATGACTCTAGCATTATTTTTGCCTGAGCGAAAGTGATTTCATTCTTATCAAAATCAAGAGCAATATTTTCCATGTCTTGTATCAATTTGGTCTGAGCTAAAAAGATGTTTTTTATCGCGTCATCTATGTTTGATTTTTTGTTTAGATTTAAAACTTGTAGTGTAAAAATATTTGTTTTTGGATAATCGTTTTTGAGGTTTTTTGTGACTGTATCTGCGTCGCCATATGTGGAATAAAAACTCGCAAACACATGATATTTTTCGTCATAATAAATATATCCAGCTCCGCCATTTTCTTGTATTGAGAGAGCATATTCGTTGGCAGATTTATAACTCTCAAATGAGCCTAATTCTACAAAATAATACTCTACATAGATGTTTGCTTGTGGACGCAAAAATATAGCTAATCCGAGCAATAAAATGATAACTAAGAATATTAGAGGAAAGAAAATTTTGTCATTGTTTTTGTATATAGATTTTTTGTATTGGTTATAATCAAACATATATTCTTGCATATATAGATTTATTAAAAATTTTTACAAATTATGAAAAATGTCACAAAAATCATGTAAAAATGTACATTTTTATTAAATTTTGCATATTTTTGACATATTTTAGAAAAATTTATGACTTTTATCTATATAATGCAAGACAGGAGGAGATATGAATTTGAGACCATTGTTTGATAGAGTAGTGATCGCTCCTATCGTGAAAGAAAATCTTTCATCGTCAGGAATAGTGCTTCCTGAGACATCTCAAGAGCGACCACAAATTGGTGAAATTGTAGCTGTCGGAGATGGAGAAAATTTTGATGGCGAAAAGGTGGAAATGAAAGTCAAAGTCGGAGACAAAATTGTTTTCAATAGATATGCTGGAGTGGAGCTAAAAATGGACGGTAAAATGTATATCGTGATGAGGCAAATAGATATTATAGGAGTGTGCAATGATTGAGAAAATTATAGCTAATGGAGATGATGCTAGGATAAGACTTTTGCGAGGGGTAGAGACGCTTGCTGATGCGGTCAAGATTACGCTTGGACCGAAGGGTAGAAATGTGATAGTAGATCATATAAAAGCAGAGCCCATGGTGACTAATGATGGTGTCACTATAGCGAAAGAAATCCACCTAGCAGATGAGATAGAAGATACTGGTGCTCAGGTATTAAAAGGAGCTTGTACCAAGACCAACGATATAGCTGGAGACGGTACTACCACTGCTACGATTTTGGCGGAGAAAATCTTTAGTGAGGGGTTGAAATGTTTTACTACAGGGGCCAATCCAATACTGCTCAGAAATGGTATCAAAAAAGCGATATCAAATGTGGTCGAGCATATACATAATATTAGTCAGCCTGTGAAAGATAATATCTCGATTTGTCAAGTAGCAAGTATTTCATCTGGTAGTAGAGAGACTGGTGAAATAATAGCTAAAGCTTTTGAAGAAGTGGGACTAGATGGGGTGATCACTATCGAAGAAGGCAACAATATGCTAACTTCGCTAAATATAGTCGAAGGGTTGAGGATAAATCGGGGATATATCAGTCCATATATGTGTCAAGATCAAAGCAAAATGATAGCAGAGCTAGATAATCCTTATATTCTAGTGACAGATAGGAAAATCACAAACATAAATGAGATATTGCATATCATAGAAAAGGTCGCAAATGCGGGTGGAAGTTTATTTATCATAGCAGAAGATATCGAAGGTGATGCACTTACCACTATTGTAGTAAACAATATGCGAAAAATATTTAACTGTCTTGCTATCAAAACACCATTTTTTGGAGATAGGCGTAAAAAAGTTTTAGACGACATTGCGCTATCTGTTGGCGCTAAATATGTATCTAGTGATATATTCAATAATTTTAAAGATATCACATTGGAAGATTTGGGTAGATGTGAGAGAATAAAAGCGGATAAAGATTGCACCACGATCATTGGAGCAAAAGGAGATAATGAAAAAATTAAAGCTCGTGTAGCAGAGCTGAAAGAAAAATGTAAGTCGGCTACTACTGAATTTGATAAAACTACATTACAGCAAAGGATCAGTCAGCTTAATGGAGGTATTGCTGTGATAAAAGTAGGAGCTGTGTCAGAGCTGGAAATGTGTGAGAAAAAACTCCGTATAGAAGATGCTCTCAATGCGACTCTTGCGGCTATCGATGAGGGTATAATTGCTGGAGGTGGAGTGTCGTTATTAAAAGCCCAAAGAGGGTTAAATGATTTTATAGAAAAAGAACTCACTGGTGATGAAAAATTAGGTGCGATGATTATCTCAAAAGCACTCGAAGCTCCTATTAGACAAATTGCAAAAAATGCTGGTGTAGATGATGGAGTAGTGGTGCAAAAAGTGCTGAGCAGTGATAATGAAAATTTTGGTTATGATGCTCTTACTGATACGTATTGCGATATGCTGGAGAGGGGGATTATTGATCCGCTGAAGGTGACTCGCACAGCATTGGAATGTGCGGGTAGTGTGGCGTCCACTTTGCTTACGACTGAGTGTGTGGTGGTACAGAATAAAGATAAAATCAAAGTCGCCGAATAAAAACTGTCATCTTAATTAAAATCGAAAGATTAAAAAAATAATAATAAATTGATAAAAATATATAAAAAATACTGGTTTTTTAATATTATTTAATAAAAAAACATATAAATTTTAATTTTTCCCAATAAAAAAAGTGTAGATTATTTTCTACACTTTTTTTGTTTTTTATTTAGTTTTGATAAAATTATTCTGTGATAATTTTTCCAATTTTTACATCAAATGCACCAGTAGTATATTTTACATCATGTACGCTAGTGACAGCTTTGATATCTATTTCAGCGTCCTTGACAAAGTCAAGATTGTTGTTGAAGATTTCCATGTCTTCGATTTCAGTCTTGAGACTTAGCTTGTTTTCGCTCTTAAATTGTCTTACTTTTGATACTATATCTACTACTAAATCACCGTTTGCTAAGATGTCTTTTTCTTCTTCGATTTCGATTGGTTTTAGTATGCATAAATGTATACTCTCGGTGTGCTCAAATTGTTTGAAATAATTTTGATAAATTTCTTCTGTAATGTGAGGCATGGTGATAGCTAATAATTGAAGAGAGTGGAGTAATACATTGTAGCAAGCCCACTGAGCTGATGTCTTTGCTTCTTGACCATATACTTCTGGCTTGTACAATCTATTTTTTGCTATCTCAATATAATTGTCACAGAAGTTCCAGAAGAATTTTTCTATCTCATCTTTCGCATAGCCCATTTCTACTTTTTCGTAAAATTTATATGTCTTTGCAAAACATTCATTAAATTTGTGCATAATGTATCTATCCATAGGTAATACATTTTTTGGTTTGTTTGGAGTATAGTTTTCCAAGAATGAAAGCACAAATTTTGAAGCATTCCATACTTTATTTAATAATTTGTATCCATCTTTTAAACCTTCATCGCTAAACATTACATCTCGGCCGTATGCACCGTTTGCACACCAATATCTGATTACGTCGGCGCCGTAGTCTCTAAGAGCGTCGTTTAAGCCTACTTTTGCATTTGATTTTGATTTGCTAAATTTTACACCTTTGTCTGCCATTACCCAGCCGTTTACTAACAATTCTTTCCATGGAAGACAGTCTTGGTGATAATATGATTTGATAATAGTACGCAAATCCCATGTGGTGATGATATCTCTTCCACAGAAACGCATACTCATAGGCATATTTTTCTTGCTTGCTTCTTCGTCTTCTGCCCAGTTTGTATTGATTTGAGGTGTCACTGAGCTAGTAGCCCATGTATCCATGACATCTTGCTCAGGGATAAATTCATTGCAACCACATTCGCATGGGGTAGTAGGGTTGGTGGTCAATGGATTTACTGGTAAATCGTTGACTTCTGCCAATTTTACTTTTCCACAAGATTGGCAATACCACACTGGGAATGGTACTCCAAAATATCTTTGACGACTGATGGACCAGTCTTGATTTAGATTTTGTACCCAAGCGATGTATCTGGCTTTCATGCTCTCTGGGTGCCAGATGAGCTCATTGCCAAGGTCGACCCATTTTTGTTTTAGCTCAGGAGTAGAAGTGCGGATAAACCACTGCTTTTTAGATAAAAATTCGATCGGTTCGTCGCATCTTTCGTGTACCTTCACAGAGTGAGTGATGGCATCTTGTTTGTATAGATAGCCCTGTTCTTTGAGGTCTTCTATAATAGCTTTTCTAGCCTCTATTGATTTCATGCCAGTATATTTTCCAGCTATTTCTGTCATTCTGCCACCGTCGTCGATAGCTTTTTTGAGCTCTAGATGATATTCTTTCCACCATTCTGCGTCTGTCTGGTCACCAAAAGTACAGCACATTACTATACCTGTACCTTTATCTATACCGACTTTGCTGTCAGCCATGATAGTCACTTCATTTTCTTCAAACAGAGGAACTTTTACTTTCTTGCCGATAAGGTGAGTATATCTTTCGTCTTCAGGATTTACAAATATACCCACACACGCTGGTAAAAACTCTGGTCTAGTAGTGGCTATAGGTATGGTACCACTACCATCAGCAAGGCGGAAATTCAAATAATTAAATACACTATCTAAATCTTTATCTTCTAGCTCTGCTGCGGCTACACTAGTCCTACATTTGCAACACCAAGGGCCTGGTTTGTCTTCACGGTACGCGATACCGCGACGAGCAAGGTCTATAAATGATTTTTGACTTGTCTTTTGACTTCTATTGTCTATAGTATTGTATCCAAGGCTTAAGTCACATGACATACCGGCTTTGATCATATTTTCTCTATAAGCTTGGTTGTAAGTGTCCACCAAATCTAAGGCAATCTTTGTAAACTCCTCGCGTGGGAGAGTGTGTGCTCGGATATTTTTCTTTTTCTCCACCAAAAGCTCTGTAGGTAGACCATTGTTGTCAAAGCCGAGAGGATAGTAGAGATTTAGTCCTTGCATTCTATGAAAACGCGCCATCATATCAGCCTGAGTAAATCCTGAGATGTGACCTAGGTGAAGCTCTCCGCTAACTGTAGGAGGTGGGGTGTCGATAGAATAGGTAGGCTTCGTACTATTTTTATCAAACTTGTAGATACCTTTCTCTTGCCAAAAGCTTTGCCACTTTGCTTCTTTTTCATTAATGTTGTATTTGTTGTCTAACATATTTTCTCCTTTTGGGTAATATAAAAAACCCTTATAGTAAAATCTATAAGGGCGAATGTTCGCGGTACCACCTTACTTTATCTCTTCTTTTTAAAACTAACGTATTTTTCATCACGCAAGTGGTCTACTATACTTCTTCACTTGAACTCGTTTGCTACCTTCTACTGCGCTATCTTAGGTCACTCTCAGCCCAGTGATGACCATTCTCTTAAAGACGCTTTCAATATACTCCTCAAACTTATATATCGTTTCTCTATATAATGATATATGATTTTATCTGATTTGTCAAGAAAATTTAGAAAAAAAGAAGAAGTGAGTTTTCTCACTTCTTTATCTTTGGTGTTTCTTTAGTTTTTCTTTTGTGAAACTATGTACTTTTTGTCTTTTGTATGTTATAATCATAATATATTCGACAAATAATGTCAACTATTTGAAATAGATTTTCAAATGGAAATTTATGTAAATTTTATGAAAAGTGGTGTATAAATGGTAAAATTTAATGAAAATCGCGTAAAAAATGAAGAAAATTTAAAAAATTCTATCAATTTCAAGAAAAGCTTGGGTCAAAACTTTTTGTTTGATACCAATCTGTTAAATGCAATAGCCAGTGATGGGGGAGTGAGGGCTGATGACACTGTTTTGGAAATAGGAGCTGGAGCTGGTACGTTGACAGCAGTGCTGGCTAGTAGATGTAAAAAAGTCATATCTTTTGAAATAGATAAATCTCTCATGCCGATATTGAATGGCAAAGCGGAGCAGTATAAAAATATCGAATTTCATTTTATGGATTTTATGGAGGCTGATATTGATTCACTTGGATTGGATAAAGCGAAAGTAGTGGCGAATATTCCATACTACATCACCACTCCTATCATATTTAGACTGGTGGAGCATATAGAAAAGTTTGATTCTGTCTTGGTGTTGATCCAAAAAGAAGTGGCTGAAAGATTTGCTAGTCCGTGTGGCAATAAAAACTATGGTGTGACAAGTGTGATACTTCAATCAATATTTGATGTAAGCATACCGAGGATTATCAGGAAAGAATGTTTTACTCCTAGTCCCAAGATTGATAGTGCATTGTGTTTACTTGTGCCTCATGATAAATATTGTATTTCTGATTTTGCTGGGTTTAGAGATTTTGTACATTTATCATTTTCGATGAGAAGGAAGACTTTGGTAAACAATCTTAAATCAAAGTTTGATAAAGATAAAATCATCTTAACATTGGAAGATAATGGCTACAATGCTAATACTAGACCGGAAGAAATAAGTGTAGAAAAATTTATAAAAATATTTGAAAATTTGAAAAAATAATCATAAAATGCACCAAAATATTAATTTTTTTGGTGTTTTTTCTTTAATTTTTTAAATTTTTAATAAATTTTATTTTTGCTATAAAATGTAAAGTAAATTGATTTTTTAATTTTTATAAATTAAGGATTGGACACTTATTTATTTGACTTTAAAGATTTAAAATTATATAATTATTTTGTAATATTTTGTAGATAATAATTTTATCTAGACGAACAAAAGCAAATAGGTAGGGGTTATGGTTAAAAGAGTTTTTGCTATCATTGGTATAGTATTAGGATCTGTCGCAGTTTTTGTCGGCGGTGTTTTTGGCGTTATGGCATTGATGGGTAAATTTAAGACACCGATAGTGTATCCGACTGTTTTACAATTTGAGGGCGAGACGCAGCTCGTATTGGCAGGGCAAGATGACCCTTATTGTTTTGTGCTCAAGGGTGAAAATCCAAATTCAGAGCATGAGGTAAATCAAAAGACTTGTTATATTTGGTTTGACCAGTCTACCAGCACAGACCTTATCACTCTTCGAGATAAAGATGGTAATGCTCTCGTGGCAAATGAAAGTAATAGGTATAAAATAAATTGTAATGAGCCTGTCTACTACACTATCAATGACAATGTTGATGGAAAAGATGGTATCGTGAAGATAGTGGCTAGGAGTGAGGACGAAAAGGTGATGCCAAATAATCCGTTGACTCTACATATAGACAGAGAGGTCAAAGGAGTGTATGTCCAGCGTGACAATTTGGATATCAATGAGACTCAGCTCACTCAGACTATCGCGGTAGGATTGGATCAGGCACTAGAGTTTGACTTTGTCGCTAAACCTAGTGACTACACTCGTCAGCCTATTAGCGTCTATCCAAAAAAAGATGTAGAGCTTTATTATGCGTCTGATGTGAGTGATGACTTTATCAAGGTGACTAGTGAGACTGTGGCTATAGCTCCACTCAATGAAATCATGTACGAAGAGAGTGGAAAATTTTACTTTAAGTCAAATGACTCTAGCAAGCGATATACTTTTAAGATAGCAGTATTCCCTACATATGAGTCAAAAAATCTATACGATGCCAATCCAGAGACTCAGTATTATAACAATACGCAAAGATTGGCAGAGATGAGGGTGACTACTCTTACTATTACTGTGAGCAATATTGATATTAGCAAAGTCGATATGCTAGGTAATGTGGCGCTTAGCCTTTATGCTAAAAATGATTATATCACTCTAGATGGTGTATCAAATGTGGAAAACGCAAAAGACAACAATCTAGAAGTATATATGACCAAAGATAATACTAGCACCCCAGACTATGAGAGATTCAACGAAGTGGCTATCGGTGCTATAGGTGAAAATGTTTGGTCAAATAGAATGCCTACATTTATGATACAGGGTGACGAAGATAGTGAATTGACTTACACAGGCAAGAGCGGTGCAAATTATTCACTTGAGGACAAAGAGCACAACACTACTCCTGTAGACAATACAGTGTTTACTTATACTAAAGTATGTCTAAGTGCAAATATGAAAATCATCGACTATATCACTGTGGGTGAGGCGAAATATTATTGTAGCAATGGCGTCGCTGTCATGGTGGACGGAGAGATAAAGCTTTTGTCATCTGGTAGCTATATGAATTTTTACATAAAAGATGGAGATACATTCACTATCGCTACAGCAGAAGAGTATGATTACATTGCCACTCATGTGACGGGATCTACTGGTAAAGACAAGACTTGGAATATTGTATCAACATACATCGCAGATGATGTGAAAGATAAATTATATTTAGGTCTTTTGGTAGTAAATGCTAAAGGTAATGTGGATATCGATACAAATTTCTTTGCTACTAGTGCAGTATCAGTAAATCCTGTGGCGCTAAATCCTACATTCAATACTGATGAAGAGACTCTAAATATTACTTATGGCAATGATGGCACAGCAAATTGTGACGGCAAGCCTTTTGCAGACTTTGTCACTATCAATGCCAATGCTAGCTACAATGCGTGTGTGTTTGTAGTGGCAGAAAGTGATGCTGGTCAATTAGAGACCATGGACAAAACTTATGATGGTTATAAGCTGGTAGGATATCTAGAAAATGAAAGTTTCCAAAATGTAGTAAAATTGACTGGTGACGCTACGACTGATGGTGTGAAGATATATATGCTACAGCTAAAAAATGGATATAATCAGTCTCTAAGTGATCTAATCAAAAATGCTACAAGTCTGACTGATATAGCAGGTACTTTCTATGAGCAAAATCCTATTACTATCAAGGCGAATTATGTACTCAATCCTAATCTTTTGACTGCCACTTATTATGATGTAGGTGGTACAGAATTGGGCGATAATAAAAACGTCTATGTAGGAGCAGGAGAGTACGCTATCCAGTTAACTTTCAAGGAAGGTATTACTGATTGTGGTATGTTGGACAAGATATTTGGAGCTGATGGCACGACTCTAGATGCTGCCCAAATCGCAAAATTCTTGAATGTAAACTATCCTAGCAATCTCACTATCGAGTCAGTAGCAAAAGATAATCAAACACTTACTATCAAATACGAGGCACAAAGTACTCTAAATGATACTAATGTACCGATTGTCATTACTCTAAACGTAGGTGAAGAGGCTTTCACTTTTGAGGATATTTATATCAAGAGTAGCGCTCCGCAATACATTGTATTTAAGACTGGTATAGAGGGTGATGAAGATATCGTTTTATATGGTTCTTCAGAAGAAGCGCTAGAAGGCGACGCTAAATCTATCGAGGTGGCGGTAAGCTATGATAATGGATACGTGCGCACATATAAATATGGTAATCTAAATACCACTGATAATATATTCAATAAAAATATCGGTGAAGGCGGTGTATACTTCCAAGATAAGCAATACAAAAACGTCGCTCATGATATCTCTTATGCTAGCTTAAATAAAGACCTTGTAGACTTTGATGACAATGGTCAGTTTGTAGTATACAAAGTAGGTAAACCTGCAGTCATCTCTGTCACTATCTACGGTGTCACAAAGTATATAGCATTGAATATTACTGGAGACTGGGCTGTGGCGACAAAAGGTGGTGAGACTACATTTGAGTCTAGTACGGATACGATCACATTGAAGGACAATATCGTTTCTTCATTAAAATATGGAGAGACAGAATTGATTGGTTCAATGCTATTGAATGAATCAAATCATGTATATATTACAGATGTAAGATGTATCACTTATGGTAATGGAACTTTGGAGAAATTTGAAGATCAGACTGTAGGTGATAAGACATATGACTATGTATTGGGTACAGTGACTACTAGCGGAGAGACAGAGACTATCAATCCTGTAGTGGTGATCTATCAAGACGAGGACAATGGTTGGACTATCGAGCGAGTATCCAATAAATATACAGCTCTCACTATAGCCTTTAAAGTAAAGACTATCGCTGGAGAGAAAGATATCACTCTCAGATATACCAATAGTATTACAGTATCGATAGGAGAGGCGTGGAAAGACCGTGTCCTTTATGCAGGTACTACAGCGTATGTCTATGAGATTAGAAAAAATGCAAGTACATCTAATACTCAGCCAATATTGCTAATAAAGACAGAGAAAGATATCACTCCTGAAGTGACTATTACAAAAAAAGACGGCTCAGCAATAAAAGCTAATACTTTTGTAAATACAAAGTATACACCAAGTACTGATGATTTAGGTAAGATCGTCTTCACTGTGAAAGTTGATAATCAAGAGATCTTTAGCAATGATAAATTTGAAGTAAAACCAAATGTGATAGCTACTGTAAATAATACAGAATTAACTAGTGGTACGACAGATAATTCATTGACCAGTATTTATACATTTGAGCAATATCCTACCATAGATGTTGTATACGGATATACAGATATAGACACAAACAAAGAAGACGAAGTGGTGACTATCGCTACATATGGTAATGTGACTAAAGCTGAAATCGCTGGTACTCCAGCGGATATTAGTCTATCAGAAGATACAGGCATAATTACTCTCTCAGGCTCAAATATTGCAGTATCAGATATCAAGAATCTAAACGAAACTTCAAAAGCTGTGACTGTGGTACTCAAAGCTAATGGAGTAGAGATAAATACTGCTACATTTACTGTAAATAATAGTAGAACAGTCGGAGTAAAAAATAATATCGATACTTTAGACGTGCGTACTCATTATAGTATCTCAGATATATTGAGCGATGTAGCTGGCTTGACATTATCTAGTGTGACTATAGCAGATTTTGATACAAGTGTAGAAAGTGGTACATTTATCATCAATACTGATATCACCTACGAAAATCCAAATCAATCTATCACATTTACCTTTGAAGGTGGCTATACTTATACTGCTAGCTTCACTATCAGTCCGCTCACTATGGCAGACTGCTTGACGGCTACAGCGCAATATGCTGGCACTGAGTTTGATTTACTTGGTGGTATGTATGATTTGACAACAGTAAAAGCAAAGTACGACGGTGTGGTAAAATCTATCACAGTCAATGGTATATATGAGCAAGAGATGGGCGGAAATCCTATCACAAGTACTATTTGTCAAAACTTCTCATCAGCAAACTATGATATGAGCACTGGTACTTGTAGTGTAATTTTGAATGATATAGTAGGACAGAGCAAGACTGTATATGTAGCTTATACTATAGAGTACATCGGCGGAAAAACTTATACTTATCGTAAACCTTTGACAATCAACAATCGTCAGACTATCACTCTAGATTATCCAGAGAATGATCTCACTCTATCATCTGCTACTACTTTTGTGTTCTTGGCTGACGCAGATGGTATGGCATTGAGTGGAGCAGATACACCTTCAGTAAATCATCGCTACATTATCACTCCTACGGCAGACAATAAAATCAATTATGAGCCTATCTTGGTAAAACAAAATAGTAGCTATGTGATGAATTTCAATACTGATGATGTCAAGAAAATCCATAGAGTGTCTATCCAAAATAAAGAAGATATTACCCTAGCAGGAGAATACAATACTGACAGTAAAAAATCTACTGAGTCTTCAGTCAGATTGATAGCTTATCAATACACTGCTGGCATGAGTGAATATATAGCCAATATCAATACTACTGATGATGGCGTAGTGACTTTCGGTAATGTAAATTATACTAGTCTATACGGTTATCTCATCTTTAAGGTGACATCAGTATCGGGCGCAGTAGATTATTATTATGTATATATCTATTGTGAAGGTGACACTTATGATAGTGCTAACATAATGTCAGTCATCGTAGATAATGATGCAGATAATATTTATAGTACAGCTACAGGATATCAACAAGTAAATACTTCCGAAAAGGATATTACTACATATTTCAAATTGCTAGAAAGCTTGAAAGGCGCTGACGACAAAATCCTCGGTCATACATTTGATAGTAAGACCAAGCTATATTTGTATGAAGGTAATAGTACTGTGGGTGCAGAAGTGTCAAATGCTGAATTTGAGTTAAATAAATCATTCCATACTATCACTATTGGTCTAGTATATATAGATGGCTACAAGGTATATCCATATGGTACTATGACATTGTATCTACAGCCTAATAATGAGATTACATTAAACGACACGGGATTAGAATACACAGCTCCAAATGGCGAATTTACTAGGACTATCACTGCTCGTGAGACCACTGTACCTTATGCGGCGTTTGATGCGACAGCAGATAAGACTAGTATTACCTATAGTGGTGTAGAAATAGCTACTTTAGATGGTACAAATATCAGCATTAGCCAATCAGTAGCAGAGGCGGTAGAGTTTGTGGTGACTTACACTATCAGTGGCACTACTATCAAGGTCACTTATACACTCGAGGCTACGGCATTGCCTAATAGCACTGAGACCAATCCTATCACTACTACAGTAGGTGAGTGGGATAGTACTGCAGGCTTCCAAAAAGAAGTCACTTTGACTGACATGAAATTTATGGAAGACTATACTCGTAGCTACTCAGTACAGTGGAGAAAAGCTAATTCAAGCGATGATTATGATACCACTGATTTAAATGTAAAATTTGATGCCGGTAAGCTCACCTTCACACAGACTCATATAGAGCAGACATATTTTGTAAAGATTACATACTCAGACTATGTCGGTGGAGAAAATACTAGGATATTCAAGTTTATCGTACTACCAGAGTATCATGAAGAGATTTCTTCAGGTAATGGTGGCGGTACTAGTAGCTTGAGTAGATTGTCTACAGATTCTACAGGATACTATACAACAAATGAAGGCTCTAAAATAAAAATCACTAAAACAACAACAGACAATGGCGAAGCAGCTTGGACTATAGGTGACTTGACTATCTATACAAATACATCAACGGAATTATCGTTCACATTTGATGAAGAAATGTATTGGACTAAAACAACATCAGGAAATGGTATTGATTGGTATAGTTCTTCAAATTCAATCTCAGAAACAAAATATATCGGTTTTGCTCACTTGGCAGGTATGTCGAAGGAAGACACTAAGCCTATCACTATGTTTATTACATTAACATTTGCTGGTAATGCATATGTGACCAATAGGGCTATATACTTGTCTATCGTGCCTACATATCAGACCTTACAAGCAAAATATCTAGCTACTGATGCTACACATGAGAATGTAGTCAAAGGTGATACTACGACATTAAATAAGAAATGGTTGAATGATAGATTTGATTTGATTGACTTTGATGGTAATAAGATATCATCTGCTAAGCCTGCAGAGATGGGCTTCTTCACTGCAAACAATCCAAACAAGCTCAGTATCACAGCAGAGAGTACATTGATCAATCTAGTAGATAATGGTACATCTTATGGAGCATCATTCTCAGACAGTGTCACTGGTAATGTAAGCCAGAGGATAGTATTAAACAATCGTGCTAATATGCCTACAGTCTACTATACTTATCAGATTATGACAGAGGCGGACGGCATAGCTTATACTTACATTGATGACAATGGCGCTACTCAATCATACGCCGATGTGTATGAGATTGCAGGCGTAGACGCTAACGGAAAAGTGACATCTCAATATGTATCATTCTTGCTAGATGACACTACAGCAAGCTCATCATATACTAGTGATAGATTAGTCATCGGTACTATGAAGGACACTATCAATACATCAGTATTCAGTGCGACTACTGGCTGGACGGCTGCTGGATACGATGATTACAAGACATATGCTGACAATAAAAATGGTCGCATCATCGAAAGTGGATATTATCAGATAAAAAATGGTGATGAATACGTAGACGAGATCAATGGCGGTAAATCTACTGTCGTGGGTGGCTATACTAACGGTATTCAGTATGTATTTACTAACTTAGGATATACATTATATATTACTTATGATTTTGATGAAAGCACTATCGAGATGATAGTAAGGAGAGATGAGGCTATTGCTAATTTTAATTTCTCATTGTCTGTCACTGGTAATAACAATGAATCATTCACAGCTGTCACAGTCTATGTATACAATGGTACATTGACATCTAAATATGAATCAGAACCTCTCATTACATATGCGGGTTATGAGCATGGTGTCAGCGAAGCGATGACGCGTGCTGGTGCTATTAATGGAGAGGTCATCACATACGGACTAAAGACTACAGGGAATGCGTCATACTATACTTACGACGGAGATACATATTACATCACTTCTACAGACAATGCTTTGCTAGAGTATGATGGCGAGCAGTTTACATTGAGATCAGTATCTCGCGCTATCAATGCTACACTAGTATTCGTAGCGAAGATAGATGATATCAAGATAGCAGAGCTAACATACAAGCTCGTAGTCAATAGAAATATGATGTTTGTAGTCAATCATGCAGATCAGCTAAAAGACACTACTAGCCCTACTACTCAGTTTGTATTGACCAATGAAAAAGATGATGGCACTATACAGCTATTTAAAAAAGATAAAGATTATGATTATATCACACATGATTTTGTACTTGATACGAACTTTACAGATAGTTATAAGTCAGGCGACAAGTATAGAAAACTAATATACGGACTATTTAGTGTAGCAAATCAAGACGGCAGTACCTCTAGAGCAGCTAGAGCATTGACTACACAAGGAGTGGATATCAGCTTTAGATCAAATACTGATCCAGATTACTTGGAGCTAGTCACTGATACAGACGGTAGTATCTCAGGTATACGATTTAAGCGTGACTTCTCAGGCTTGATAGAGCTAGAGCTAAGTATGAAAGTTTCTATCGGTGTGTACACTATAGTGTGGAATATCGAAGTGACTCCTATCGTAGAGCAGTATTATTACACTTCTGTATCTCAGCCAGATCCTAAGTTTATCCGTATGGAAGACGAAGGCAATAACTACACATCAGGAGCAGAAATCGTCATCGCTGATATCGAGACAGGAGATAGTCCTATCGTGGCTACCAAGTCTGATGTGTTTACTGACTATATTTACAATAAATATGATGTGAAAGAAACAGATTCTGACGGTAATCCTAAAGATGTGACAAAACAAGACTTAGGCGTAATAGCAAATTATGGCTACAAAGTAATAAAATATCGTGACGATATGGCTTCTATGACGAATGAGGCATTATATGGCTTGTCAGGAGCTGAGGTGGTATCTGTGTCTACTTCTCTCGCTACAACACCATCTGATTCTCCGACTATCACGATACATCTTCCTAGTGTACCTACTACGACTACGGACGAAAATCAGCTATACTACGTCACATACGAGATATATCTCACTTACTTAGGACTTGAGAAATCTACTACAGAAGTATTCTACGTGACATATAAAGTGTTGACCTATAGGAGTGTAGACCCGTACGAATATACAGTCACAGAAACCACTGGCGATAAGACCTACTACAGTAATGTGGTCAATGCGGATGAAGGATTGAGTGATACTAATCTAGAGCTATTCAATTACGAGGAGATATTCGAGACGGAGCCTACATCTACTACGACCGACAAGACTACTTGGTCTCAAGATAAGTATACTATCTACTATACGAGTGACGGTCTCAAGATGACTAAGGTCAATCGTACAGCAGATACTGAGGAAGATCTAACCACTACAAAAGCTACAATTACAAATACCGAATACGTACAAGACACTACTTATACTAGTGATAGTAAGATAAAATTCATAAACAAAACTACTACCGATGATAAAAACTACTACATGTTCGACGCAAAAGCTCATACATTGACTTATTGCACTGTGGCATATGATGAAAAAACTACTACAGAAAACACTACCGATCCTACCACAGGCGATACTATTTCTACTACAAAGACTACTCGTACTAGGGAAATAGCTAATCCTATCATTACTCAGACACAAGTAGAGGTCAAAGATGACGCTGGCAACGTAACTAAACCAGCAGAGTGGATATCAGAAACATATAGCGTCGTACAATATATTACTGAAAACAAATGGACGATGAAGATAGACAAAAAGACTGCAGACAGTGAAGATGGTCTATCTAGTGCTACTGCTACTGATATATACTTTGACCAAACTACATACTCTGAGAGTGGCAAGATTAAGTTTACTACTACAAATACAGATGATCGATATAGTGGATACTACTACATCTACGATGAGACCACATTCAAGATGTATAAGTATGACTCTGAAGATAAATTGGTAGAGGGTGGTGAAGTTAGCTTCCCAGCAGACACTCAGACTAAGATCAATGCTACTCATACTCTAGTAAATAGATATGAAAATGAAAATGACACTATCCACATCCACAGTGTATTTGAGCATGACTTCACAAATATTCTAGACTTCAAAAACTTCATAGAAGACGAAGCTAAGTCAGTCAAGTTTGAAAATGCTACTGGTTTGGTAGGAAAAGATACTTATACTATCTCCAACATCGGTAATGGTAGATGGGGTATCAATCTAGACCAAGAAGGTACTAGCGCATTATTCAATAACAAATTAGTCTGTGATCTAGTGATATACGACGAGACAGCACCTATCATCAATATAGACTTTACTATGTATGGTACCAAGACTATCTCGGCTAAGAGCAGTATCAGTCTATCCACTATCTTCTTGAGAGAGTATACGGTTGCACCAAATGCTGCTGATGATACCGATAAGGCATTATACGCTACCGCTCAGGCATTATATGATGCAGGTGAGACTGTTATTGGTGCTGGCGATTTAAATAAGGCTTGGGTAGAGTCAAGTGATACCACGTTAGCTATTACAGCTACAGATGGTGCTGATGTGGGTAAATTTATAATAGGAACTAAAGAATATACTTTAAGCGAAGCTACTTTCTCAGCCATTGGTGGTACACTATACAAATTGGAATATCAAACTCATTACATTACAGAGTCAGTCATTATCCCAGACTATAGATCTGCTAGTATCGAGACCAATATATTTAGAGTAAATTTCGTGGAAGCTAATAGCAAAGGTAATCAGACTCTTGATCTAGCTAAGGCAGTAAAGAAATGGAGTAATAATAGTGATGGTATATTAAAGGCTACTAGTGCGGAAATAAAAGTTCCACCTACTATTGAGAATAATTCAAATACTGGAGGCAAAACAGTGACTCTTAGTACGAGTGCTATCACGATGAAATCTAGTGACTTGATAGCTTACAAGAATGCTAATCCTAGCGCAGTAAATTATCCTAGATTTACTGTGTCTTGTACAGCAGATAGTGTAGGTTTGACCTTTGATGTGTTGTTCGTATTGCCTGATTATCCTAGAGTAGCGGAGTTTACTTACGATGCTAGTGCTACTACTGACTATACTGTAGATTTGGATAGTATTACTGGTGATTATCAGCTATATATCCCTACAGCTAGTGGATACAAAATGTTAGTTTCAGATGTGACAGATGAGGATACACAAGTATCTTTGGATAATGTCACAGGAGTAGCAGAGGTGGGTACGTCTTATCTAGGCTCATATGATAAAGATTCTGGGCTAATAACTATAGACCAGACTAGGGTATCAGAATACTTTACTACAAATGTAAATAAGACTACTCTAAACATTAGATTTAGACTCACTACTGAGGCAGGTACGGTAGACTTTGAGGTATTGATCAAAAGATCTACTCCGACATCTGGTTCTTAATAAAAAAGAGCACAATCCGTGCTCTTTTTTTCTTAATCCTTCACAAAATCTTGACAAAACGTTTTTTTGTCATTACAATATAGGTAATAGGAGAGATTATGACAGTACAAGAGTTTGAGCAGAAATGTATGGATATCATAGAGCAGATAGTCTCTATCGACATCAGACAAGATAGACAAGGTGCTATCAAAGTGTCAGAAAAGATGCTACAAAAAGCCAAAGAAAAAGGTAATAAGAAGATCATCGAGATTTACGAGAGAGTGCTACAAGAGTTTCAGCTTGCTAGCGATCAAGAATATACATTGTTGAGAAAGCAGATCTTCTCATAAAAGAGGTAGTTATGGGGTTTTTTGATTGGGTGATGCATGGTCTTGGCTTTGAGGGTGAAGGCAAGAAAAAAAACAAAAAAGGCAAGACTATAGTACAAGATGACAAGTATGCAAACTTTAATCTACATGAAAAGGTGGCAGGTGAGACCAACAAGGCCGAGAGCGTAGGAAATAGCGCTTTTGCTGGCTTTGGTATACAGGCGGAGTCAAATATCATCATGGTAGAGCCTAAGACTCATAGCGAGATACAGCAAGTAGTAGATTATCTCAAGCAAGGACAGTCTGTCGCTGTCAATCTAGAGGGGTTATCTACGGCTGACATGGAGCGTATATTGGACTTTTTGTCAGGCGCTATATATGGTCTAAACGGCAGTATTCACCGTTGGCATGGAGATTTGTTTTTGCTGGCACCAGAGGGACATAAAATATTGAAAAAGCAATAAGGATCATAGTGAAAAATTGGATTATTAGTATATTTTCTATTGTGTGTGTTTTGGTGGTGGACCTCACTACCAAACATTTTTTATTTGATGTACAGTATATCAATCTGATACCAAACTTTATATCCATAGCTACCAATGGAGGAAATACTGGCGCAGCATGGGGTATGTTTAGCGGCAATACTATTGGTCTAATTGTTGTGAGCTGTATACTGATAGTGGCACTATTTATATTCAATCATTTTATCAAAGGGAAAAATGTGTTTTATAGTATCAGCTTTGGGTTTATCGTCGGTGGAGCATTTGGTAATCTCGTAGACAGGATAGCTCTAGGCTATGTGCGTGACTTTATTTTCTTGGATTTTTTCCCTAGTTTTCCAGTATTTAATATGGCGGATAGTTTTCTATGTGTCGGTGCCGTCATGATGGCGATATTTATCTTATTTATGTCAGGTAAAAAGAGTGAAAAGTAAGTATATTTGTGATAAAAAAGATATTAGATGTGATGTCTACTTGAGCGAAGTGACTGATTTTTCGCGTAGTTTTATCAAGACAATGAACGACGAAGAGCGTATCACTATAAATGGCAAAATCGAAAAAGCTGGATACAAGCTAAAAATCGGCGATGTAGTAGAAGTGGACGAAAAAGAAATGGAGACTATCTCTGTAGAAGCGGAGAATATACCTCTAGATATTGTATATGAAGATGAGGATTTATTGGTCATAAATAAGCAAGTCGGTCTAGTCGTACACCCGTGCGCTACCACCAAGTCACACACTCTTGTCAATGCACTCATGTATCATGTCAAAGATTTGAGCACTATCAATGGTGTCACTAGGCCTGGTATAGTGCATAGATTAGATAAAGATACGGGCGGACTCATGCTAGTAGCAAAAAATGATATCGCTCACAAGTCTCTCAGTGCTCAGCTAAAAGATAAAACGCTAAATCGTGAATACAAAGCACTCATCAAGGGTAAAATCAAAGAAGATTTTGTGGTCGAAGGCAATCTTAGTAGAAATCCTAAAAATCGTGAGCAGATGACGCTGTCCTCTACAGGAAAATATAGTAAAACTATATTTACAGTAGATAAAGTGTATGACCATTATACTTTGCTAAACTGTCGTCTTACTACAGGGCGTACGCATCAGATCAGAGCACATCTAAAGCATATCTCGCATCCAATAGTAGGAGATGCCTTGTACGGAGGTGTGGACAAGGCTATCAAGACACAAGGTCAGCTACTTTTTGCATATAAGATAATGTTTGTGCACCCTAGGACGCAAGAAATTATGAGTTTTACGGTACCTTTGCCAGATTATTTTGAAGCTGTGCTTGATAAAATTTCTCGATAGAGATTATTGTAAAATATCGTAAAAAGGTTGTGCGGAAAGTATTTTCGTGATATAATAAATGCATGGAGGAATTATGAAGGGTAAAAATTTTGTAAACTTTTTGGCATATTTGTCAGTAGCATTGATTGCTATAGTTTTGATTTTTAGCAGATTGTTAGGTTGGCTAGTAAATCCTCAGATTTTAAGTGTCTTAAATCTTGTGGCTCAGATCATAGCTTATACTATCACAGCCGTATTTGCTTTCTTTTTTGCAAAGTCAAAGAGAAGCAATGTATGGATGATATGCTATATTATATTTGTGATATTGATTATCGTATTCTTAGTATTGGGTGTAATCTAGTCAAATGAAGAAAAAATTAAATTTAAAACTCACCGCTTTCTTGGTGAGTTTGTTTATAGGTTTGATAGTGATGATAGTGTGGGGCAAATACAAGTTTGGCCTTGCTTTCGGCGTGATCATACTCGCGTGTAGTATGTTTTTATTTGCTATATATAAGGTAGAAGCTATAGATAAGACTATGGTAGACATAAACGAGCAATTGGACGAAATCGACGGCGAGAGTGAAGAGGGTATATTCCAGCTGAGAGAAATGTCCATATTGATATCAAAGCTAAAGAAACAGCGTAGATCTACCTTGATTTTATTTAATATCACAGGTGTACTATTGGGATTACTTGGTATCATAGCTATGATTTGATAAAATTAATTTACAAAAAATCTTGATTTAATTTTTAGAATGTGCTACAATACCCGCGTTAGCAATTAAAGGAGAAAAACATGAAATACAATTTAGAAAAGAAAGAAAATGGCATTTTTGATGCAGTAGTGAGTGTGGACAAGGCTGAGTGGGACAAGGCTTTGGATAGCTCTTATGAGAAAAATAAAGGTAAATACAATATCCCAGGTTTCAGAAAAGGTCACGCTCCTAGAAATATGATAGAGAAGACTTACGGAGCAGGTGCATTTGTAAACGATGCTATAGATGAGATTTATTATCAGGCTTATACTTTGGTATTGAAGGAGCATAGTGAGATACAGCCTATCGACTCTCCAAAGCTAGATATCAAAAAGTTTGATGACACAGGTGTAGACATGGTGTTGTCTATTCCATGTGTGCCAGACTTTACTTTGGCTCAGTACAAAGGTTTGACTTTCACTAGACAAGAAGTGAAAGTATCAGACAAAGAGATAGAAGATGCTATCCAGCGTGAGCTATTACGTGGTTCTCGTTTGGTCGAGACTGGCAAGGCTATTAAAAATGATGACTATGTCAATCTTGACTTTGATGGATATGTAGATGGCAAGCAGTTTGACGGCGGTAAGGCTGAGAATTATCAGCTCCAGATCGGTAGTCACACTTTCATTGATACATTTGAAGAGCAATTGGTCGGTCTAAATATCGGCGACAAAAAAGATGTCTTGGTGACATTCCCAGCTGAGTATCACGAAAAGACATTGGCAGGCAAGCCAGCTACATTTAAGGTAGAGATCAAAAATATCCGTGAGAGGATTATGCCTGAATTGAATGAAGAGTTTGTATCAAATAGCACAGAGTATGAGACTGTAGAGGAATTTAAGAAGAGTATCGAAGATAGACTAGTAAAGCAGGCAAACGATAGAGCAGATATTGAGCTAGACAATGATATCCTAGATAAGATCGTAGATGATACAGAGCTAGTAGTACCTGAGAGCCTAGCAGAGCAAGAGTACTCAAGACAATTGCAAGGTATGGAATATCAGATGAAATACCAAGGTATCACTATCGAAGATTATGCTAAATATATGGGCAAGACTGTAGAAGAATTTAAATCTGATATCAAAAACTCTGCTACAAGAAATGTAAAAGCTAGATTGGTATTGGAGAAGCTTATCCGTGAAGAGAAATTGGATATCACTGATGCTGATATCGACAATAAAATCGCAGAAATGGCAAAAAATGTAGGCAAAGACGTGGAAGAATATAAGAAACAAGTTAATAATGATATGGTAAACAGAGTGGCGAATGAATTGTTAATGAAGAAACTAATCAATTTCTTACACGAAAATAACTCAATCAAATAAAACTGTCGTCCTGAGGGAGCAAAGCGACTCGAAGGATCTAAGAGATAAATTTGGAGGTAAATTATGATACCTATGGTTATTGACCAAGTCGGTAATAACGAAAGAAGCTATGATATTTATTCTAGGCTATTAGAAGACAGGATTATATTCTTGTCTGGTGAGATAAATGACCAGATGGCTAATACTATCGTGGCGCAATTAATTTTCTTGGAAGGGAAAAATCCTGACAAAGATATTTTTATGTATATCAATAGTCCAGGCGGTAGTGTTTCAGCAGGACTAGCTATATATGATACTATGCAGTATATCAAATGTGATGTGTCTACCATTTGTATTGGTATGGCGGCTAGTATGGCAGCAGTGATATTGTCTAGTGGTACTAAAGGTAAGAGGATATGCTTGCCTCATAGTGAAGTGATGATTCATCAGCCACTCGGTGGTACTCAAGGTCAGGCTAGTGATATCGTACTTCATGCAAAACATATCGAGAAGACTAGAGAGACACTCAACAAAATCTTATCTGAAAACACAGGAAAAGACATCGCTACTATTACTAAAGACACTGATAGGGATAACTTTTTAGATGCAAAATCTGCAGTAAAATATGGTCTGGTAGATAAGATTTTTAGCAAGCGTTAATCATGATACAGACCGTTAAGGTCTGTATTTTTTAGGGGGAATATGAGAGAGATAGATACTATATGTTCATTTTGTGGTCGTCCTGCGAGGGAGCTTACTGATATTATTAGCAATCCAGAGGGAGACTGCTTTATTTGTAAAGATTGTCTAAATATTTGTAAAGACCTTATGGATTTTAACAATAGGACAAAAGATAGTGAAAACAATGCCTTTATCGAGCTTATGAAGCCACAAGAGATCAAGCAGAAGCTTGATGATTTTGTAGTGGGGCAAGATGATGTCAAGAAGATACTAGCAGTGTCAGTGTACAATCACTACAAGCGTATCAATTATAATATGGTAAAAAAAGACAATGCGCAGGACGAGGTGGAGCTAGAGAAATCAAATGTATTATTGGTAGGTCCTACTGGTAGCGGTAAGACTCTGCTAGCCAAAACTCTAGCGAAAGTCTTGAAAGTACCTTTTGCATCTAGTGATGCTACTGCTCTTACAGAAGCTGGTTATGTCGGTGATGATGTAGAAAATATCCTATTGAAGCTTATACAAAATGCAGACTATGACATAGAGAAAGCACAGCGCGGTATCATCTATATCGATGAGATAGACAAGATAGCTCGAAAGACTCAAAATGTCTCTATTACTAGAGATGTGAGTGGAGAAGGTGTACAGCAGGCACTATTGAAGATACTAGAGGGCACTATAGCATCTGTGCCACCACAGGGTGGTAGAAAGCATCCTCAGCAAGAAAATATCAAGATCGATACTACAAATATACTCTTTATTTGTGGAGGTGCATTTGTAGGTTTGGACAAGATTATTAGCGAGAGGAAAGGGGCATCTACGCTAGGCTTTGGTGCTGATGTAAAAAATAAGACTGAGGAAAATGCTGTCAATCGTTTTGCTGACATACAGCCACAGGACTTGATCAAGTATGGTATGATACCAGAGTTTGTAGGTCGATTGCCTATCGTGACCACTTTAGACAACCTTGACGAAAAGGCTCTAGAGCGTATCTTAGTCGAGCCAAAGAATGCTATCACAAAGCAGTATGTCCAGATGTTTAAGATGGACAATATAGATTTATCTTTTGATCCTGAAGCTATCACTGCTGTGGCTAGGAAAGCGATAGAATTGAAGACTGGCGCTAGAGGACTCAGGACCATACTTGAGGAGCGTATGCTAGATGTGATGTATAGCTGTCACTTTGAGGAAGATATAGATAAGATTATCATTACAGCAGATTTTATCAATAAAAAGAGTAAGCCAATAGTAGAGAAGCTAAAAGCTAAGGGTAAAAAGAAGACTGCATAGGAGACTCGGGGTTATTGCTGTTCACTTAGGTGCTGACGCAAAGTCGTTCACAGCAATAACCCCTCGCCCAAAAATAATAGGTATGCTGTTCACTTAGGTGCTGACGCAAAGTCTCTAGACAAAAGCTAAAATTAGTAGAGATTTTCTCTACTTTTTTTATAAATTTTTCATTTAAGTCTTGACAGGAAAGTGTCCTTTGTGTATAATGTCGATACACATTAAAAGTAGAGGTATATATGAGCGATTTAATCACAAGGATCAATAGTAAAAATCAAACAAATTCACCAAAGAGCACTAATCCTACACACAGGAATACTCCGTCAAACAAAGGTAAGACTACAGTCAACTACAAAGCTAAAAATAGCGTGGATCGTAAAGGCCAATGTATATTAGCTAAAAAACTTTATGATACTACTATAAATAACGATTATTAAAAGATAGCCCGTTTGGGCTGTTTTTCTTTGTTTTTTTCTTTTTATTTGATATTATATAATAAGGAAAATGATAATGAAACTCATTACAATAGATATAAGCTATCTCATTATATTCGTTAGCTTGTGTCTATTGTTGTAAAGAAAGGAAAAGAACAATGAAACTCATTACAATAGATATAAAAAGCGAAAAGCAAACAGTGAGCGAAGCTATAGCTCAGTTTTTAGTAGAAGTGGACGCTTATAAAAAAGGTGGCTTCAAAGTTATGAAAATTATCCACGGATACGGCAGCCATGGAGTAGGAGGCGCGATAAGGAGTGCTTTCCTTAAAAAATGCGAAGAGCTCAAGAGGAGAGATATCATCTACGACTATACTTGCTGTGACAAATGGACGGATAAAAATGTGGTCAAGAAGATAGCGATTAATTATTGCCCAGACCTCATAGCTGATGGCGAGCTGAGGCATCTAAACGCTGGCTGTAGCATAGTAATATTGTAAATAATACAAATTTTTACAAAAAGAAATAAAAATCTTTAAATAATCATTTTATTTTTGAGTTCGTTTGTGGCATAATAGAAAGAGAAAGGGGTATATATGGAAAAACAAATCGGTAAGATCAAGAGAAAATCTCGTCGATCAGCAGTGGGAAGTTTTTTCTTCGGGTCTTTTATAGGATTTATCTTGTGTATAGCACTATTGGTGGGAGCTGGGTGCTTTGTGTACTTTAAGGTATCACCTCAGTGGATAAATAATACATTCAATGCAAATATAGACCTAGGTAGCGATGAAATCAATAAAAAGACAATGAAAGATTTTGTCGACAATGCTATCAATCTTGGCAAGAATATAGATACTTATACTTTGACCAATCTTGAGCAGGATTTTGGTATAGATGTGTTGGAACAATTGGAAGGATTCGTCCCTCTAGATATGTCTGACCTAAAAGATGTGGCTATCCCAGACCTTGGCAATGCCATGTCTGACAAGTTTAGTAATATTAGCGCAGATGAGCTAAAAGATATCGTCGACCTTGATGATATGGATAAGATTTTGTCCAAGACTAATACTTATTATGTGTCAGACGGTGAATTGTACAAAGATAATGCCTGTACGCAAGCAGTGGACTTTGATGCCAAGGTAGAGAATGGCAAAGTAATATATAAAGGAAATGAATTTAATATCAATGCAGGTGATACTGTAGACATTGAGTTATTGTATTTGCCTATAGCTACAGCGTTGTCAGACTTCACAACTAATATGGGTGATAAGATTACTTTAGCAGAGCTAGAGACTGATTACGGTGTTGAGCTTCCTTCATACTTTGATAATATAGATAAAGAAAATACTACTATTAATGAATTGGAAGAAGAAATAAATAAATTGGAGCTAGCGGTATTCTTAGGATATGAAAAGCAGGGTACAGGCTATGTGGATAAGAGCAATAATCCTGTGACAGGCATTTTGGCTAGGATCTCATCTCAGACTATCGGTAATGTCGGCAATATCAAGCAAATCATTGACGAGACCGAAGTGGGAGAGGTGTTAGATTACTCATTTGATGAGACTACACAGACATATTTTGACGACAAAGACAAAGATGGTCAAAAAGATAGTGGAGAAGAGCTATCAGATATTATTAGCTCTATAGCTACTACCCAAGTACAAAACCTATCTAGCAAAATCAATAATCTCACTATAGCAGAAGTGTTTGGCTACACTTATGATGAGGCAAATGAAGTTTGGGAAGATAAGGAAGGCAACAAAGTGACTGGAGCTTTGGCTCTGATCAATGCGGATACTGCTGTGACAGATATTCCGTCAGCTCTTTCAGAAAAGTTTGAGACCGTCACTATGGGTGAGATAATCGACAATAAAGTGGTTAGTTTGACGACTAGTGGTCAACAGAAGTATGATGAAATCAAAGATAAAACAGTGGTGGGCACTTCTACAAAGGTGTCAGAAATGAGATTAACAGACCTTTTAGAATTTGCATTTAATTATATTCCAGTACAGTAATTTGATAGAAAAGTACCCTTTCGGGTGCTTTTTTTGTGCTAGAATGGGTGCTTTTTGATGATTTTAGAGAAAAATTAAAGAAATTTGTAAAATTTTTTAAAAAATATTTCAAAATCCGTTGACACAATTATGAAACTATGTTATTATTACAACGCTTGCATCAGAAAGCACTTATTTAAAGATTTTAAAAAAATTGAAAAATTTTAAAAAACTTTTAAAAAAGTGTTGACAAAAGCTTCAAGATGTGTTATCTTTATAATGCGCTTGATGTAATGCAAGTGCCGAACGATAAGTTCGTTAGGACAATTTATATCTTAATAAGTACAGGTAAGAATATATGTTCTTGCCAATTCCAAGTTTTTTGAACAACGAAATAGCCAAGCATTTGAGCAAGGTTGATTTACAAAGATTATTATTTATCTTAGGATAGTTATAATACCATTTTTTGTAGAGTTTGATCCTGGCTCAGGACAAACGCTGGCGGCGTGCTTTAAACATGCAAGTCGAACGGAGGTTAGGTGTTCCACTGAGTATATCTATATGGTATACTGAGTGGAATGCTTACCCTTAGTGGCGGACGGGTGAGTAACGCGTGAGTAATCTACCTCTTTCTGGGGGACAACAGTTGGAAACGACTGCTAATACCGCATAGGACCACAGGTACACAAGTACTAGGGGTGAAAGATTTATTGGATAGAGATGAGCTCGCGTAACATTAGGTAGTTGGTGAGGTAACGGCCCACCAAGCCGATGATGTTTAGCCGATCTGAGAGGATGATCGGCCACACTGGAACTGAGATACGGTCCAGACTCCTACG
>SVHS01000007.1 GCA_015055745.1 Clostridiales bacterium | reverse complement strand
TTTCCCCGAGTTTTGCATCTCTACTCTATTTCTTAGTGATCCAACATAATGACCTAAGTGCAATTTACCCGTAGGTCTATCTCCTGTTAATATGATTTTCTTTTCTTCCATTGTTTTTTCTCCTTTTTTAATTATCTCACAAATCTTTATATTCTTGAGAACTTTCTTCAAAGAAAGTTTTATAAATACATATATAAGATGTTTACTTGGATAAATTTTTAAGGCTATCTTGAGCAATTCTTTACATCAATTAAATAACTACTTTTATTAATGATAAAACATTTAACATCTTTTGTCAATAACTTTAGAATAATTAAGTTCTCAAAATATTAAAGTAATAATTTATAAATATATATATGATTATTGTTCCACAGCTACTGAAAATCTTTATTTCAGTGCAATTTTGAACTGAATCTTTCATGTAAATTACATTTTTTCGACGGACGTTTAACTTGCTCCACCAACCCAAAGTTATGTTGCAACAACATAGCTTTTTAAATATTGACAATTTAGAGTTTTATGCTATACTAAATTTAGGAGTAATTATGTATATTGGAATTAAATATGAACAAAGATTAAAAAGTGTAAATAAGCAATTAAATAGTTTTGGCAGTACATTAATGTTTCACGGAAAAACTAAATATTATTTTAAAAACCCTATTGTTGCATTAAGAGTTGCAAAAACTTTAAATTCAGCAAATAAGAACTTTAAATATTCATTATGTGAAATTGAAAAAGAAAATACACAAAATTTAATTTTTATAAAAACTTATCAAGATTTTGAAGATTATAGAAATGATAAATTACTAAGCAAAGAAAACACTTTATAATTAATTGCAACATAATCGATTGTTGCTCCACCATATGTAAAATTTTGTAGAAAAAAAGTAGTTAGATAATTCTAACTACTTTTTATTTTATTGTAATTTTAAAATCATTTGGAAATTGTTTTTCAGCATCGAAGAAACATTGTAGGATTTTTGTTATAATTTCTTCATTATAATCATTTTCTTTACCAGTAAAATTTTTTAACACTATTTCACATGGCGTATCAACATAGCCAGTTAACATGTCCCAAAGAGCATCAGCATTTTTCCCAAACCAATCAGGAAGTTCCATTTCTTTTTGTATTAAATCATAGAATTCTTCAGCCCACTTAAATTCGTTTCTATCAAAAATATACTTTTTCATAATTTTATTATATAACCTAATCTAAAACCTGCCAACTTCAATAAATTAACTGCAAAAATATTTTCGACGGACGTTTAACTTGCTCCAGCAAAATTACATACAATAAAAAATCATGCAATATGCATGATTTAATTATTTCTTATCCTTTTTTCTACATCTTTTTTCTTTAGCGTTTCACGCTTATCATATAGCTTTTTACCACGTCCAATAGCGATCTCCACCTTGAGATTACTATCCACAAAGTATGCCTTAGTCGGTACGATAGTGAGCCTGTCAGCTTCTATTTTTTTCTTTAGTTTGGCGATTTCATCTTTGTGCAACAAGAGCTTCCTATCTCGTCTGCTGTTATCCCCATATCTACCTGCATCAAAAGAATTTGAGTACTCCTTGATGTAACTGTTTCTCAAAAAGCATTCGTCATCTTTGATAAATCCATAGCAATCCACCAAAGACAAATGTCCCAACCTCACAGACTTTATCTCGTCTCCGGTAAGCACTATACCTGCCTCATATTTTTCCAAAAGTTCGTATTCAAAGCTCGCACGCTTATTTTCCGTTATTATTTTCATACAAATATTGTATCAAAGCTAACCGAAAAAAGCAAGTCATTACTTGCTTTTTAGATTCAAATATTTATCTTCTTTTTCGCTTATTTGTAGATTTTTTACTTGTTTTTGAAGATTTTTTTGATATTTTTCTACTATTTTTTGTAAAATCTTTATTTTTTGACTTATTTTTCTTTATTTTTTCGTTTTTATTTATCACTATATTGTGAGATTTTTCCACTCCGACTAAATCAAAATCTATCTGGCGAAGATGGGTGTTTGCATTAGCTACTATGATATCGACACTATCACCTATAGTGTAGTGGTGAGTACTGCCATGCAAAGTCAAACTCATATCATCATAGATATACTCGTCCATAGGTAAACTGTCAAGTTTTACTAGACCTTCGACACCATTTTCTAGCTCTACAAATATACCAAATTCTTGCACTCCAGAGATAGTGCCGGTAAACTGCTGACCTAAAAATTTAGTCATATAAACTGCCTTTTTATAATCATTTACTTCTCTCTCTGCTTCATCCGCATTCCTCTCAGTGTCACTAGATTGCACACTTACGCGTTCCACTATGGCCTGATATTTCGCCTTTAGATCCTGCTTTGATACTCCATGCAAAAATTCCTTAATAATCCTATGAATCATAAGATCAGGATATCTTCTGATCGGACTAGTGAAGTGACAATAATACTCACTTGCCAAACCAAAGTGTCCTAAACAAGTCGAAGCATATCTCGCCTTCATCATACTACGTAAAATGAGCTTTGTAAGGGTTCTCTCTTTTGGAGTACCATTTATCTTCTCTATCACTTTTTGATAACTAATCGGCTTATCTCCAGACTTATCTAGCTCATTAGCTACACCCATATTTTTCAAGAGCTGAGACAGTCTAGTCACTTTTTCTTCATCTGGCTTTTCATGCACACGATAAACAAACGGCAACACCAAATCATAAAAGGTCTTAGCCACACACTCATTAGTAAGCACCATCAGACTCTCGATAATCCTGTGAGATTCATCTTGCACTCGATTTTCTATGCTGACGATTTCACCTTGCTGATTTTCCAATATAAACGGCTCTGGCAAATCCATTCTAATTTCACCATTTAGTGCACGTTTGTCTTGCAATTTTTTCGCTATGTCCTGATAACACAAAATATCATCATACACATCACCGTATTTTTCTATTAAAAACTCATCACTCTCGAGTATATTTTGCACCTCGGTATATGTCATTCTGTGACGACTTTTGATGACACCTTCATATATCTCAGATGACTTTACATTACAGTCTTTATCCAAATCAATTACCACACTGAGTACCAATCTATTTACGCCTTCACTGAGCGAGCAAACCCCATTAGATATCTCTTTTGGAAGCATAGGAATGACCATATTTGGAAAATACACACTCGTGCCACGCTTATATGCAGATTTGTCTAAAGGCGAATTTTCTACTACATAATTTGATACATCGGCTATATGTACAAATAATTTATATCCACCATTTTCTTGCCTTTCCACCGAGATGGCGTCATCAAAATCTCTAGCATCTTCGCCATCTATAGTGATGACTCTTTGCTTAGTAAAATCTTTTCGTTTTTTAAAGTTTTTTATATCGACTTCTTGACTGATGGCCTTCACAGCATTCATCACACTTGGCTCAAATTCTTCCACCAAATTATATGCTCTGATGATAGATATCTGCTCGGCTTTTGGAGTATTTGCTTGACCTAATACTTCTACCACCTTGCCCCGCACCATATTGGTCTCTATGCTAGCCATGTCCAGCTCCACCCAGACTTTATCATTATTTTTAGCTTTGTTTGCATCATTTTTAAATATGCGTATTTGTGGCAATTTATCATCATCAGGGAATACCACATTTTTACTCTTTCCCTCGATATATGTGCCTACCACATGCGTAGTATTTCTACCCAATATTCGCACCACGCGACCTTCTATCTCTTCTTCTGTCTTTCTATTTGTGATTTCCACTAGACAGTCATCTCCGTCGAATGCTCCGTTGATAGCAAATGCAGGGATAAAAAAGTCAGGATAACCTTCTACTTGCGCAAAGCCATAACCTTTCCTATTTAGCACCATTTTTGCTTTAAATAAGCCTCGATCTGCAGATACAGAAATCTTTTTATCATCGTCCAAAAATAAGTCACCGTCTTTGATAAGCTGATTTATCTGATATTTAAGATCTGTAGGCGCTTCACCTGTAATTTCTCCTAATTTTTTACTGAGTTTATCTAAAGTCAAATAAACTAATGTGTTTTCTTTAATTATTTCTACAATTTTCATATTATTATTTTACCATTAAATCAAAATAAAATAAACTAATTACTTCTAAATTAACAAAATAATTTTCCAACTTTAGTTATCTTGACAAAATAATAAAAAAAAGTGGCATGTAAGCCACATATTTTAAAATGAACTTAGTATCTTCAACAATACAAAATACACCACACTAAAGAAAGCAATCAATCCTACACAGATATAAATCAGGCGTGTGATCCTACCTTCTCTAGAGCCTGACTTGTTTTGAGAATAATAACTATCTTTATTACCAGTGATAACATTATTTGTCTCACTGCCACCAGTGATCTGCATAAATACCAAAACTATCAAAGCCAAACAAAGAATAGCCAAAATAACTAAGCAAATCCTCTCAAACACTGGAAAACTATTACTCATCCATGTAGGCACTGTACTCAAAAATAAACTCATGTTTCCTCCAAAATTCAAGAACAATTATATCACAATTTTATCATATTGACAAGTCTTTTTGATTATTTTCTGAGATAGGTAAAATAAACTAATATAGCTATCAAAACTATCGCCAAAAACAATAATCCCAATTTCTCAAATTTCTTTTGAGTACCATTGTACACTTTGAAAAACTTGATAATAGATATCAATATACATGCGAGCAACAACATCCATATGGTGATGTACCACATATCACTCATATCTTGAATAAAATTGACAAATTGATAATACAATGATTTCATATCTTTCCTTTATATCAATATAATAACAAATCTTGTACTATTTGTCAATATCTAAATTAAACTCTCACCTTCAAAATATTTATTCTTTTCCAATCCTAGCAAATCTATTATCGTAGGAGCTATACTAGTAAGGTCTGCAGATTTTTTCATCTTGTATCCGCCACCAGCTATTACACACATCACAGGATTGATAGTGTGTGCAGTATGAGGTTCGCCATTTTTTGTCTTCATTTGCTCACTATTGCCATGGTCTGCAGTGACAAGTACAAAATAATCTTTTTCTTCCGCTTTGGCTAAAATCTTCTCCACACACTCGTCCACACATTCCAAAGCCTCTACGGTAGCTTCATAGTTTCCCGTATGACCTATCATATCTGGATTAGAAAAATTTACAAATATCATATCATAATCTTTATCTATCGCTTTTATGGTCTCAGTAGTAATTTCTTTCGCTCGCATACAAGGTGTTTTGGCATAATCATCTGTCTCTATGGTCTCTATATGCACTCTTTCTTCATTTCTAAAAGGTTTCTCTTCCCCGCCATTTAAAAAGTATGTCAAATGCGCATATTTTGTAGTCTCACTGATTTTTATTTGCTTTAGCCCTTTACTACTCAGATATTCACTCAGAGTATTTTTGACCACTGGCGAAGTATATAGCGGTGTGGAATGAGTATTTCCTACTTCTGCCATAGTGACAATCTTAGCCCCCAGCTCTTCACTCTTTTTTACGATTTGTCTTAACCTATCTTCACGGAAATTGAAATACAATATTAAATCATCTTTACAAACCTTTTTAAAATCTGACTCTATATGCACAGGTTTGATGTATTGGTCGTCCACACCTTGCTTATGCTGAGACACGATATACTCTTCCGCATCTACCACGCCCTCCGTGGTCAAAAACATCGCATTAAAGGCATCAAATGTCCTATCCAAGTAATTTTCCCTATCCATCGCATAAAAACGCCCAGAAACGCTCAAAATCGCGCAATTTTTGATGTTTTTGATGTGTTTTTTCAATATTTCTAAATATTTTATGCTGTCACGTATGCCACAGTCCCTTCCGTCTGTAATAAAATGAATATAAATATGCTGAGCTTTTTCTTTCGCCATATCTATAATCTCTAGTGCATGATAGATGTTGCTATGAATATTTTTATCACTCATAAGACCTATGAGATGAAGATCTGATTTTTTATTTTTGAGATTATCTAGAGCTTTATTTAATATTTTATTTTTTCTAAATACTCCAGACTCTATATCATCATTGATTTGCTTGATAGTAGACTTTATAACCCTACCAGCACCTATGGTGGTATGTCCTACTTCACTATTGCCCATTTCATCAGCAAATAAACCCACACTTTCACCATGCGTTTTCAAAAGAGCATGCGGTAATTTCCTTAAATCATTTAGCGTAGGAGTATCTGCATTTTTGACTGCATTGTACTTATCTGCTTTACCTTCTCCATAGCCGTCCAATATCAAAAGTATTCCTTTATTCATTGCATCTCCTTTAATATACTCGCAAATTCATCTAATCTATTTGACACTCCACCCAATAAATACCCATCAGCGTCTGTCTTAACTATTTCACTAAAATTATTTCCATTTACACTGCCACCATACAAGACTTTTACTTCATGACCTGATTTTGACGCCACTTTTTTAATGGTGGAGATTGCTTTGTTGATTTGTTTCGTCGTCGGCTGTATACCGCTACCTATCGCCCATACAGGCTCATACGCAAAGATTATCTCACCTTTATCCACAAGACTCAATGCCTTTTCCACTTGCGTGCTCACTATATCGATCTTATCACCTTTCTTTTCTTCTCCCACGCAGATAATAGGCACTAGATCATGACTGACAGCAGTTTTCACTTTCATAGCCACAGTTTCATCAGTCTCACCTTCAGCTCGTCTTTCACTATGTCCTACGAGTGTATATTTCACTCCGAATTCTTTTAGCATACTTGGACCAATCTGTCCAGTAGATTTATTATTCACTGTAGATGAAATATCCTGTGCACCCAAATTTGCACTTTTCAATTTCATAAACGGTATATAAACAAAAGGTGGACACAAAATAATCTTCGTGTCCTTTTTGTTGTATTTATTTACTACTTTTAGTACCCTACTATAAAATTTCCTGTCGCCATTCATCTTATAGTTTGCCACCACCATTTTATGCATATATCCCCTAATTATCTTCTATCATCTCCACACATGGAAGAGTCTTACCCTGCAATACCATCAATGACGCTCCGCCACCTGTAGACATATGAGTCACCTTCTTGCACACACCCAATGATTGCACTGCAGCGATACTATCTCCACCACCTATGATAGACATGGCTTTGCTCCTCGCCACATATTTAGCTATCTTATTTGTACCTTTTTTAAACTTATCATACTCGTACACACCTACAGGTCCGTTCCATACGATAGTGCGTGCCTTTTTGATCACTTTCTTAAAGACTCTTATAGTCTTAGGACCGATATCCATGCCTTGATAATCATCAGCAAAGAATCCACTACTAAATAACTTTGTATCAGCGTCTTCACTAAACTCTTTAGCTCCGACATTGTCAATAGGAAGGATAATCTTCACACCTTTTTCTTTAGCTTTGTCAAGCAATTGTTTTGCTAACTCTACTTTTGTATTGTCAATGATAGACATACCAATGCTACCACCGATAGCCTTGATAAATGTATAAGCCATACCTCCACCAATAAGGATAGTATCCACTTTATCTATCAAATTTTCAATCACAGGCAGCTTATCAGATATCTTGGCTCCACCTAAAATAGCTACAAACGGCCTTTCAGGCTTATTCAACACCTTATCAAACATCAATAGCTCTTCTTCAACCAAGAACCCACAGACAGCAGGAATATACTTTGCCACACCATATGTAGACGCATGCTTTCTATGCGCAGTAGCAAACGCTTCCAATACAAATACATCAGCTAGCCCAGCCAATTTCTTAGCAAATGCGTCGTTGTTTTCTTCTTCTTGCTTATAAAAACGAATATTTTCAAGCATCAAGATATCGCCATTTTGCATCTTGTTTACAAGATCAACAGTAGACTTATCTAATATATCTTCCGCAAAAGAGATAGGCTTTTCTAAAAGTTTTGATAGTCTTGCCAACACTGGACGAAGGCTAAGCTTCGTATCCATTTGTCCATTTGGTCTACCCAAATGAGAGCACAAGATCACTTTTGCTCCATGCTCCAATAAATAATTGATAGTAGGTAAAGTAGCTACGATACGTGTATCATCTACAATCTTTAGTTCTTGATTAATAGGTACGTTGTAATCTACACGTACTAAAACTCTTTTACCTGCGACATCGATATCTCTAATAGTTTTTTTCATTACTGTCTCCAAATAAATAGAATCCAACTAGTATTTTTCACAACCATTATATCACAGGTTAAAATTATTTCAAAATAATTTTCGAATGTTTATTGAAATTTCTTATTAATTTTTTATTGTTTATATAATCGACCCCGAATTTATCACAAAAGATATAAATTTTACACCTACTACAGCTAGACACATTGGGATATACACGTCTGTCAGTCAAGATTATTTTATTTAATTTCCCGTAATTTGTAGTCCTATCTCCCACGACAAAATTTTTACCTTTTATAAAAATCTTAGCACCAGAAGAAATAGAATGTATACAAATTTTTTCACCATCACAAGAAAGAATTGCTTTAGATTTTTTATTTCCTCTTATGACATTGACTCCTGCTAGCACAGTGCATTTTAGTCGATCTGCCAACAATAAAATTTCTTTTGTGACGACGCCATTGCCTAATATTTCATCTTTTATCACATAGTCATATATGATATCAAAATTAAAAATCAATAAGTCGCATTTACGCAACCTAAGGCAACAATTAATATAAAATGATTTATAACTTCCGCCTGCCACACAAACAATCTTCATATCTCATAGTATGAAAATTTATTGTTTTGTGCTATATACACTCCACTATAGCATTTAACACATTTTCTATTTGCGGATTTTTTATATAATATATCACATTTTTACCAGCTCTATCACAAGATACTATATTGTGAGCTTTTAGTATTTTTAACTGGTGACTTATCGTCGTTTGGTTGATAGCCAGCACATTAGTGATATCACCTACACATAATGGCTTGATAGATAACAAAATAATAATTTTTAGCCTAGTATCGTCACTAAATGCGTAGAAAAATGCGGTCATATTATTTAGACTCGATTTGTCTGGCATATATTTTTTTAATTTATATTCTTCTCTACAATCAAAATTCATGCAATAATTATAAAATAAAATTTATATATAATTATCAAAAAAAATCCACGAAAAATTTATAAAAATTACTATTTATTTAACATTTTAAAAAATAATAGAATAAATAATACAAATCAATTGATTAAAAAGGAGCAAGAATGAACATTAATGCTATATTTATTTTGATTGCAATCATTATAGCTATCATAGCACAAGCTACCAATACTAATCTTGTGAGCAATACTACCTTTCTCCTACTATTGTTGCTCGCACTCGGTGCCTACACACAAAACTGCTGTAGAAATAACTGCTGTAATGTATATGGTCAGCAACGAAGTTTCTTTTAAAAAAGTCGGCATATCGCCGACTTTTTTAATTATAACAAACCCATATTGTTTTTTGCTCTATTTAGAGTCTCTCTTGCTACTACTTCTGCTTTCTTTGCACCATCTTGCATCAATGCCATCAATTCATCTAGATGTGACATATAATAATTGTATTTTTCTCTTATAGGAGCTATTACACTTATCACAGCTTGCGCTGTTCTATTCTTTAGCACACCATAGCCCTGTCCATCCATTTCTTTTACGATTTCATCTATAGATTTATTTTCACATGCAGAAATTATAGTCAATAGATTGCTCACACCGGGTTGATTTTCTTCATCGTATTTTATTTGTCCCAAACTATCTGTGACTGCCCTCTTTAGTTTCTTGACAATCATTTCATCACTATCTGTCAAAAGTATTACATCATTCACATCTTCATTGGACTTACCCATTTTCGATGTAGGATTTTGCAATCCTTTTATTCTTGCACCCACTTTTGGCACTACAAATGTATCTCCAAATCTATGATTAAATCTATTTGCTATATCGCGCGTAAGCTCCACGTGCTGCACTTGATCTTCACCCACAGGTACGATATTTGTATTGTATAGTAAGATATCACCCGCCATAAGCACAGGATAAGTAAACAAAGCTGTAGTGATACTCTTTTCTCCCTTTGCCACATGGTCTTTATATTGAGTCATTCTGCTAGCTTCACCCATCATAGTATTACAATTTAATAACCAACATATTTCACTATGTTCTTTCACCATTGATTGCACATAAATTGTAGATTTTTTAGGATCGAGACCACACGCTAGAAACATAGCATATTGCTCCAATGTTTTTTGTCTCACAAACTCAGCAGACAATTCTATAGTATGAGCATGTAGATTGGCAATACAAAAATAGCAATTATATTCATCTTGCATAGTTATCCAATTTTTTATAGCTCCCAAGTAATTTCCAATAGTCAATATTCCTGTAGGCTTGGTCGCGCTATATAATGTTTTCATATTTTTCTCCTATTTATTATTTTCCATATTATTTTCTATTTTTTCTTTTTGGTATTTATGTTCAAATATTGCCACTAAAATAATATTTATAGCATAAATTACCACACTCATAATCAATACAATATTGAATAAAACAATATTTTGTAACAATCCAACCACCAAGAAAAGCACATAAGATATGATCCTTGCCAAATCAAGTACAGTCTCACCAACGCTCTGATGCTCAGCAATGTCGTCGTACATATTGTTTTCTTTTAGATCCCTATTCCTTATCACCTCAAAGACGCAACCAAACACAGCTCCCGCTATACTATTTAGCACATTAAATAATATAAGGGTGACATAATTTGGCATAACAATAAACACTACCGCACCCACGACTGGCAATAACGCTGCGATGATGAATGTCGGAAATCTCTTACCTTCTACTGTAAATTTATTGAAAATTAGCAATACTACTATCTGCACCACAGCTACCACACTACTGATAGCACCAAGGCTAAAGTTGGTACCAAATTGAAGCATCACAGATACACTAATAATGGTACCAATCAACGCATTGAATCCATATAGGAAAACGATAAGGTATACTTGCTTCATCTTCGCATATAACTTAGGCTTTGATTTTAATCTCTTGAGATAATCTTTTATACTATACGAGCTATTTGCCGGTTTTTTTGATTTAATAAGAAATGTGATACCTATTTGTATCAAACTCAATATCAAAACATATATCGCTACCATGGAGTATGTAGATATATCTATCAGCGCTCCTATTAAAATAGGAAATACGATATTCACACTTTGTAAAATAGCTGTTAAATATACAATAAAAGATTTTAATTTTTTCCTAGATACCATTTCTTGCCTTATGACATTGTATCCAGAATAATAGCCTGCTGTAGCTACACCATTTAGCAGTCCTGCCAATAAGACCATCTCTGCTACATTCTTACCAAAAAATACTAGGAAAATAACCAGACAAGATTTTACCACACAGCCTATACGATAAAGGAGCACTCGATTAGTCTTATCTAATATTGCACTAAAAATATGATAAAATACCAAAAGTGACACATAGCCAGATATTTGAAATATCGCAACCTTGAAAATGTATTGATACATTCCATTGGTCAAGCTATAAATATATGCGATCAAAAAGGACGAAACAAAAATATCTATTATCGAATATAGACAATGACTTACAGCTAATCCTACTGAAGATGTTTTGTCATGCTTTACCGCATTAACATCATATTGATATGTGTTCATATTTATTTAAATTATAGCAAATTACTGCAAAAAAGCAACAAAAAATCCCGCAAACGCGAGATTTTTATTTGCATTATTTAATGATTTCTGATACTACACCAGAACCAACTGTTCTACCACCCTCACGGATAGCGAATCTCATACCTTTCTCAATAGCGATAGGGTTGATAAGTTCGATTTCCATAGTGATGTTATCACCTGGCATTACCATCTCTACTCCCTCTGGAAGCTTGATTGAACCAGTGATATCAGTAGTACGAACATAGAATTGAGGTCTATAACCATTGAAGAATGGAGTATGACGACCACCCTCTTCTTTCTTCAACACGTAAACTTCTGCCTTGAATTGAGTGTGAGGAGTGATTGAACCAATCTTAGCCAATACTTGACCACGCTCGATTTCTGTACGTTGGATACCACGTAGCAACAAACCAGCGTTATCACCAGAACGAGCTTCATCTAGTGACTTACGGAACATTTCGATACCAGTAATAACTACTTTACGAGTCTCTTTGATACCTACTAGCTCTACTTCTTCGTTTAGTGTCACAACACCACGCTCTACTCTACCTGTAGCAACAGTACCACGACCTGTGATAGAGAATACGTCCTCTACTGGCATCAAGAATGGCTTATCAATTTCACGAGCTGGGTCTGGGATATAGCTATCTACAGCGTCCATCAATTCTTTGATACAAGCACAAGCTGGATCACTTGTATTACCAGCAGATGCAGCTTCTAGAGCCTTGAATGCACTACCCTTAATAACTGGGATATCATCGCCAGGGAAGCCGTAAGATGACAACAAATCACGGATTTCCATCTCTACTAAGTCTAAGATTTCAGCATCATCAACAAGGTCAGTCTTGTTCATGAATACTACGATGTATGGAACACCTACTTGACGAGCAAGCAAGATGTGCTCTTTAGTCTGAGGCATTGGACCGTCAGTAGATGCTACTACTAGGATAGCACCGTCCATCTGAGCAGCACCAGTAATCATATTCTTTACATAGTCTGCGTGTCCTGGACAGTCAACGTGTGCATAGTGACGTTTCTCAGTCTCATACTCAATGTGTGAGGTATTGATTGTAATACCACGAGCTCTCTCTTCTGGTGTATTATCAATGTCGGCATAACCCTTAGAGTCTGCACTATAACCCATCTTACCTAGGTAAACGTTAATAGCAGCTGTAAGAGTAGTCTTACCGTGGTCTACGTGACCAATAGTACCAATGTTAACATGTGGTTTACTTCTATCAAATTTAGCTTTTGCCATATTTAAAATTCTCCTTTATTTAATTAACAATTATATTTTACTTTAATTTGACCTGTAAAGTCAAGCAAAATTTATATACTATTTTAAAAATTATTGTTCGATTCTTTTTCTATCGCCTACGATTTTTTCTGAAACATTCTTTGGAGTCTCAGCATAGTGACTGAATACCATATCGAATGAACCACGACCTTGTGTAGAACCACGTAGGTCTGTCATGTATCCAAACATTTCTGCTAGTGGCACTTCTGCATGGATTACTTGACTACCATCTTTAGACTCAGTACCAGTGAGGATACCTCTACGAGATGTCAAACCACCCATTACAGTACCAAGATACTCGTCTGGCACTTCTACGTCGACCTTCATGATAGGCTCTAAAAGCACTGGATCTGCTTTCTTCATAGCTTCTTTAAATGCCATACTACCAGCAATCTTAAATGCCATTTCACTAGAGTCCACATCGTGGTAAGAACCATCATAAACATTAACCTTAAAGTCAATAACTTCATAACCAGCTACCACACCAGATTTTTTAGCTTCTTGGATACCAGCATCGATAGGAGCGATAAACTCTTTAGGTATAGCACCACCGACTACTGTGTTTTCGAAGATATAGCCCTTGTCTCTCTCGAGTGGCTCCATCTTGATCTTACAGTGACCGTATTGACCACGACCACCAGATTGTTTGATATACTTTCCTTCTGCCTCTACAGCACGACGGATAGTCTCTTTGTATGCTACTTGCGGACGACCTACTGTCACTTCTACATTGAACTCACGTTTCATACGATCTACTAGAATCTCTAGGTGCAATTCACCCATACCAGCAATAATTGTTTGACCAGTTTGTTCATCTGTATAAGCCTTGAATGTAGGGTCTTCTTCCATAAGTTTTGACAATGCAATACCTAGTTTTTCTTGAGCTTGCTTATCTTTAGGCTCGATAGCCTGCTCGATAACTGGTTTCATAAATTCCATCTCTTCCAATTTGATTGGGTGACTTTCATCACACAATGTATCACCAGTACCTGTATTTTTTAGTCCTACTACAGCACAAATATCTCCAGCCAATACCTCATCGATATCTGTTCTATTATTTGAATGCATGTGTAGTAGACGACCGATACGCTCTTTCTTGCCCTTGCTAGAATTTAATACATAGCTACCTGCATCTAATTTACCGCTATATACACGGATAAATGTGATCTTACCCACATATGGGTCAGTAGCAATCTTAAATGCTAAAGCTGCAAATGGCTCAGAGTCACTATTGTTTCTCTCTACTGTAGTACCGTCTTCCAATGTACCAGTGATAGCCTGTACATCGATAGGACTAGGCATATAATCTACGATAGCATTCAAAAGCTCTTGGATACCCTTATTCCTAGCAGCTGTACCACAAAGTACTGGGAACATCTTCAAGCTAATAGTAGCCTTACGAATACCACGTTTGATTTCGTCGATAGTAAGCTCTTCGCCAGCAAAGAATTTATCTAACAATTCATCATCTGTCTCGGCTACTGACTCGATCATTTTTTGTCTATATTCTTGACACATAGCCAACATGTCAGCTGGAACTTCTTCTTCTCTGATATCTTTACCAAGATCATCATAGAATACATACGCTTTCATTTTGATTAGGTCTACAAATCCTCTAAATGTCTCGGCTTCACCGATAGGTAATTGAAGAGGCACAGCATTTGCACCTAATCTCTTTCTCATGCTATTTACAGCATTTAAGAAATTAGCATCATTAATATCCATTTTGTTTACAAAACAAATTCTTGGAACATTAAACTTTGATGCTTGTCTCCAAACTTTTTCTGACTGAGTCTGAACGCCTGCACGAGCACTAAACAATGCTACAGCACCGTCCAATACTTTTAGTGAACGCTCAACCTCAACAGTAAAGTCTACGTGTCCTGGAGTATCGATAATATTGATAGTACAATCTTTCCACTTACAAGTAGTACAAGCAGATGTAATTGTAATACCTCTTTCTTGCTCTTGTGCCATCCAGTCCATAGTAGCTTGACCATCATGCACTTCACCTAGTTTATGATTAATACCAGTGTAGAACAAGATTCTTTCTGTAGTAGTAGTCTTACCAGTATCAATGTGAGCCATGATACCGACATTTCTAATTTTTTCTAATGGAACTTCTCTCGCCATTTTTCCCCCTTATATTACCAACGATAATGAGCAAATGCTTTGTTAGCCTCTGCTTGTCTATGCATATCGTCACGTTTCTTTATAGCACCACCAGCTTGATTGAATGCATCAGCCAATTCAGCAGCTAGTCTATTTTCCATACCACGCTCGTTACGCTTTCTAGCACAGATTACCAACCAACGAATAGCCAAAGTCTGTTGACGCTCAGCACTAACGTCCATAGGTACTTGATAGTTCGCACCACCGACACGTCTAGCCTTAGTCTCAAGCTTAGGTTTAATATTCTCAATAGCATTAGTAAGAACTGTCAAAGGTTCTTCATTGATCTTTTCACTTGCTATTTTCATTGCTGTATAAACGATAGATTGAGCGATACCCTTTTTACCGTCTACCATTACTTGATTTACTACTTTTGATACTAGAGTAGAATTATATAATGGATCTGGCAAAACTTCACGTTTTACAGCCTGATTTCTTCTTGACATAATTTTCTCCTTTTACAAATTTTCAAACCAAAATGATTTTATTTATTAATTATAATCAGTGATGATTATTTTGGACGTTTAGCGCCATATTTACTTCTACCTTGCTTACGCTTTTGCACAGCAGCAGTATCCAAAGCACCACGTACTACGTGATATCTTACACCTGGTAGATCAGGCACACGACCGCCACGGATAAGCACTACGTTGTGCTCTTGAAGATTGTGACCTTCGCCTGGGATATAGCAAGTAGTCTCCTTACCATTTGACAAACGAACTCTACAAATCTTACGCAAAGCTGAGTTAGGTTTCTTAGGTGTAGTAGTAGTCACAGTCAAACAAACACCACGCTTTTGTGGGCATTCGTCTAATAGTATAGACTGACTCTTTACGACTTCTTTCTTTCTACCTTTTCTAACCAATTGATTAACTGTAGGCATGTTTTCCTCCTTAATAAATTTCGCAACCTCTTTTGGCATTACGCCAAGTATAGACAAAGCAGCAATTTGTACAATACTGATATATTATATAAAAAAGCAAACAGTTTGTCAATACTTTAAAATAAATTTTTGCACTTTTATAATAAAAAAACACCTATATTTTTAGGTGTAATTTTTTATAAATTGTTTGTATTTATATTTTCCAATTTTGCACAGATTTCTTGCATTAAATCTGCCAACATATCTGCAGCATCATCAAAATCAAGCTCTCCTTCCTTAATAGTGCTATTTTCTATAGAGCGCACTCTGTTTAGATATATTTCATATTGATCTTTATCAAAAGATGCCATTTCTTCGTACAGCACTCCCTTTACAGCACTCAATGTCTCGCAAAAACGAGAAGTATTTTGTATTTCCATTATTTTTCTCCATTAGAGCAAATATCCACCAGAATTACTGGCGGATATTTGAATTTTATTTTATAGTTTTTTACTAGATAAGCTCAATGATTGCCATCTCAGCATTATCACCCTTACGCTTACCTATTTTTAAGATACGAGTATAACCACCCTTTTGACCCAATTCTTTAGCACGAGCATCATATTTAGGTGCATAAATGTTAAAGATTTTTTCCAAAAGTGGATACTTGATATTATCTATACGAGCAAGGTAATCAGCCTTTTTCTCACCAGGCTTACGCTCTTCTTGTACTGTGTACACTTTTGCCATAATTTTTCTACGAGCAGCTAACTTCTTTGGTCCATCATTCATTACTTCACGAGCGACCTTTTCACCCTTAGCATTGACAGTAGTCTTTTGTACAGTGACTACATCTTCGTAGCTATTGATAGCAAGTGTTAAAATCTTTTCAGCGTAACTCTTTAGAGATTTAGCTCTAGCAAGAGTAGTCTCGATTTTACCTTTCCAAAGAAGATCTGTAGCCTGATTTCTCATGATAGCCAATCTTTCTTCAGTAGGGCGTCCTAACATCTTTACTTTCATATTTTCTCCTTTATGAATTTAATAAATTTTAATAATTGTCATTGCCTTCTAGCACGATTCCATAAGATTCGAGCTTGTTGATAACTTCTTCCATAGATTTAGCACCCATATTACGCACTTTCATCATCTCTGCACGGCTCTTCTTAGCGAGGTCGCCCACAGTATCGATACCAGCACGCTTCAAGCAGTTATAACTACGTACGCTCAATTCCATTTCCTCGATAGGCTTTTCAAACAATTTTGTTCTTTCGTCTTCTTTTCTAGCTACTAAGATATTTACTCCGTCCATACCTTCTACAAGCTCGACGAACATAGTAGCATAATCATTCAACAATTTAGCAGAAAGAGCAACCACTTCTTTAGCACTAACAGTACCACGAGTCTGGATATCCAAGACTAGCTTGTCATAGTCAAGACTACGACCTACACGGCTAGACTGAACTTCAAAATTTACTCGCTTTACTGGAGTGAATAAAGAGTCGATCGCGATATAATCCACCTCGTCAGAAAATCCTTTGTTTAGGTTAGCAGACACAAATCCTCTGCCACGTCCAACATAAAGTGTCATATCAAGGTCAGCATCATCGTCCAAAGTACAAATGTATTGATCTTGATTCAAGATAGAAATTCCATCTTCACAAATCAAATCTTTGGCATATACGACACCTGCACCTTTCTTGTTCAAAGTAATAGTTCCTCTGAAATCTTCATCAGTACTTTCAGTCTTGACAGCGATAGCCTTCAAGTTCAAAATGATATCAGGCACGTCTTCACTTACACCTTTGATAGTAGAGAATTCATGCATAACATTTTTGATTTTGATACCTACAATAGCAGCACCAGGAAGTGAAGATAACAATGTTCTTCTCAACATATTGCCGATAGTAATACCAAATCCTTTTTCCAAAGGCTCTACTGTGATAATAGCACGAGCGCCATTTTCTTGTTCGTCTAAAAGTATTTTTGGTTTTTCGATTTCCATCATAATTAATTTCTCCTATTATCTTGAATAAAATTCTACAATCAAGTGCTCTTGAATTCCCAAATCAATATCATCTCTTTCTGGAAGAGCTAGTACCTTACCAGTCAAACTGTCAGTATTAAACTCTAACCATTTTGGAGTATTGACTTTCAATCCCTTCAAGCTTGCAAACATTTCAAGACTTTGCTTACTTTCTTTCACTGCGATCACATCGCCCACTTTCACTTGATATGAAGGGATATTTACCTTCTTACCATTTACAGTGATGTGGCCATGATTTACGATCTGTCTAGACTCTGTACGAGATACACCTAGACCCATACGATATACTACGTTGTCAAGTCTCATCTCAAGCATTTTCAACAATGCCCAACCTGTACTCTCCTTACCTTTAGCAGCTTTTTCGTAATAATTTCTAAATTGTTTCTCCAACAAACCATAAGCTCTACGAACTTTTTGTTTCTCTCTCAATTGTACGCCGTACTCAGATACTTTTTTCTTTGCTGTAGCGTGTGGACCTGGAGCCACTGGACGCTTGTCAAATGCACATTTAGTCAAACATCTCTCGCCCTTCAAGAATAACTTGCAACCTTCTCTACGACACTGTTTACAATCTGGACTAGTATTCTTTGCCATATTTCCTCCTATAATCTTCTCTTCTTAGGTGGTCTGCAACCATTGTGAGGGATTGGAGATACGTCTTTTATCATAGTCACTTGTAATCCCGCAGTACCTACTGCTCTAATTGCAGATTCACGAGCCACACCTGCGCCCTTAACAAAAACAGCTACTTTGCTTACACCAAACTTGCTAGCATTTGCAAGACAAGTCTCTACAGCATCTTGAGCTGCGAATGGTGTAGTCTTTTTAGCACCACGGTTGCCACGAGCACCCGCACTGCACTGAGCCAAAGCATTTCCCTGACTATCTGTCAAAGTCACTAATGTGTTATTAGAATTAGCAAAAATGTGAACTTGTCCTTCACCATTGCTGACTAATATTTTCTTTTTCTTTGTTTCTTTTTTAACAGCCATTATTTACTCCTTATTTTTTCTTATTAGCTATTGTTTTCTTAGGGCCTTTGCGTGTACGCGCGTTTTGCTTGCTTGATTGACCACGAACTGGCAAATTAGCAATGTGGCGAAGTCCACGATAGCACCTGATTTCTTTCAAACGCTTAATATCAAGAGCGACATCTTTTCTCTTTTCACCCTCTACGACATAGTTTGCTTCTATATATTTACGGATAGAAGCGATTTCATTTTCTGTAAGGTCTTTCACTCTTGTGTCTGGATTGATACCAGTAGCAGCCAAAATCTTGTTTGAGCTTACTCTACCAATACCGTAGATATAAGTAAGACCGATTTCAACTCTCTTTTCATTAGGCAAATCCACGCCTGATATACGAGCCATTGTTTTTTCTCCTTTTCAATTCAATTTTGTTAAATTATAGAGATTTTTCTCCATTTATTTTCTCACAATGCCAAATTGCCGCGAGACATTGTGCTTGTTTTCAAACTTAAAGAAAGCGAACATTCATTTCGCTTAATTTCTATTAACCTTGACGCTGTTTGTGCTTTGGTGACTTAGAACAAATAACCATTACTTTACCATTTCTTTTGATTACTTTACACTTTTCACACATAGGCTTAACTGATGGTCTAACCTTCATAATATTTCTCCTTTAAAATTCAGTTTGTTGTATCTAGTTTTTATCTCTCCAAATGATACGACCTTTTGTCAAATCATAAGGACTCATTTCCACTTTCACCTTATCTCCTACCAAAATTCTAATAAAATTGGTACGCAATTTTCCTGAGATATAGGCAGTAATGATATGGTCATTCATAATCTTTACTTTAAAGTTCATGTTGCCTAAAACTTCTACAACTTCTCCTTCAGCTTCGATAACGTCTTCTTTCGACATATTTACTCCTTTACTTGATTATATACTTTAATCATCTTATAGATTTCAGTATCTGTAGCGAGTGGCGAATTGACTTTTTCTAATATTTTTTCATCATGAGCCACTAGTAATAAGTGCTTTGGATTTTTGACTTTTGGCTTTGTCCTAATTCTATATCTACCGTCTATTATAGCAGGATATCCATTTTTGTCAATACCTATGACGATAAATACCCTATTTTTATCATGTCCGCTAGTCGAAATTACCACATCACCTGCCACGAATTTCGTATCCATAACACCTCTATAAAGTTAATATTTCCACACCGTCTTTTGTGATAAGTACAGTGTTTTCATAATGCGCACTAGCCAATCCATCGACAGTAGTTACTGTCCAATCGTTGTCTTCTAGATACACATCTCTTTTGCCCAAAGTAGACATTGGTTCGATTGCCAAGGTCATACCTTCTTGCAGTACAACGCCAGAGTTGTACTTGCCATAGTTTGGTACACAAGGGTCTTCGTGTAATTTTTCTCCGACTCCGTGTCCCACTAGCTCTCTCACTACTCCATAACCTCTCTCTTCAAGATAAACTTGAATCCTGTGGCTAATATGTCCTAGTCTTGAGCCTGCTTTTATATCTTTGATACCAGCAAAGAATGACTCTTTGGTGGCCTCGATTAGATTTGCTTTTTCTATTGAGATATTTCCTACTGGAAATGTCCTAGCTGCATCAGCATGATAACCTTCCCATATTACGCCACAATCGATGCTTATTATGTCGCCTTCTTTTAGCGGAATTTCTGATGAGAACCCATGCACAACCTGGTCATTTAAACTGGCACAAATCGTGTATGGGAACCCCTCATAATTCAAGAAGGAAGGTTTTGCGCCTTGGGAAATAATATATTGATAGGCCAAATCATTAAGGCGCAAAGTGGTTTGGCCAGGATAAATAGATGCCTCGAGTAAGTCAAGAGTCTCTTTCAATATCTTGCCTGCCTTACGCATTCTATCAATCTGTATGTTATTTTTTATCGTAATCATTTATAACCTTCAAAACTTGATTCAATCTCTCATCTGGAGTATTGTTGGCATCTATCTCCACCAAGACTCCACGTGAGCGATATCTTTCGATCAAAGGATAGGTTTCTTTTTCGTATAATTCAAATCTCTTTGTCACACCTTCTATAGTGTCATCACTACGCTGTACCAGTTTTTCGCCACAGCTTGGACAAGTATCACTATCCACCATTGTCTTGCTAGTAATCAATCCACAATTAGTGCAATTGAGCCTATTCATCACACGATCGATAGCATCTTGCTTTGATAGATTTAAGTAAATCACCAAATCCACATTTGCAATACTATCCAATTCATCTGCTTGTTGACTGTTTCTAGGATAACCATCAAAGATTGTATAAGGCTTGGTCGTAGTTTTCAATGTCTTACTAAGTACATCTTTGACTATCTTTGAGTCTACCAATTCACCTCTATCTTGTACTTCTTTGATATGCTTGCCTAGCTCAGAGCCAGTAGCCACTTCATCTCTAAGGAGCTGTCCCATAGAGATAAGGTATAAATCCAAGTGTTTCTCGAGACCAGACACCAATGTGCCTTTTCCACAGCCTTGTATGCCGAGAAGAACTATATTCATAAAAATCCCCCTATTTCAAAAATCCACGATAATTTCTCATCATCATCTGAGCTTCCAATTGCTTGTCAAACTCTAGAGCTACTGATACTACGATTAGCATACCTGTCGCGCTGAATGCACTATTTAGTCCACCTGCACCGATACCTGTAAATAATAATGTAGGAATCAAAGCCATAAATGCCAAGAATATAGCACCAAATAATGTGATTTTCTTATTTATTCCATTCAAATATTGAGCAGTAGGTCTACCTGGTCTGATACCTTGTATAAATCCACCATTTTGCTGGATTTGTCTACTGATTTCCTCAGAGTCAAAATTCATCATAGTGTAGAAATATGCAAATGCCAAGATGAGTAATGCCAACAATATCGCATATACCCAAGAGCCAGCACCTACCCATTTATTCCACCAGCCGATAAATCCGCCTGTCACATCAGGCCAAAACATACTAAACAACATTTGAGGGAAAGTCAAAATTGTACTAGCAAAGATGATAGGCATTACGCCATTTGCGTTTACACGCACTGGAATGTAAGTAGATTGACCACCGTACATCTTTCTGCCTCTCATTTGCTTTGCATATTGTACAGGGACTTTTCTTTCGCCGCCGTCTACAAATACTACTAGAGCAAATATAGCTACCAATACGACTAAGAATAAGATCAACTGCCAAATAGCATTCTGGGCAGCTTCACCACCCTGACCAATAGCTTGGAAATTAGTCAAGATTGCAGTACCAGCACTAGACAAGACACCTACAAAAATCAACAATGACATACCGTTTCCGATACCGATTTCTGTAATCTTCTCACCTAGCCATACTGTAAACATAGCACCTGCGACAAGCATCAAAACTATAAATGCATAACAGATAAATTTATTGTTGCCAAACACTCCTATATTTGTGCCGTCAGCAGTACCAAATCCCACAGCGATACCTATAGCTTGAGCTACGGCTATCAACAATGCTGCTATCTTTGTATATTGACTAATCTTTTTTCTACCGTCAGCGCCACCCTCTTTGGCCAATCTTTGCCAAGCAGGGATCACGCCAGCGAGTAATTGAATTACGATAGATGAAGTAATGTAAGGTGATACACCTAAAGCCAAGAATGAACCTTGAGCTAATGAACCACCACTTACTGAACTAAGCAAATTAAGAAAAGTATTGCCTTCTACCTTTACACCTAAAGCATCTACATCGATACCTGGGATAGGTAGCCAACAACCAAGACGGTATACAAATAGTAATACCAAAGTCAAAATCAACTTATTTCTTACTTCTTTAATTTTAAACGCGTCAGCTAATGTCTTAAACATTATACCTCCTCTACACTGCCACCTTGTGCTGTAATCTTCTCTTTTGCTTGAGCTGTAAATTTATTTGCCTTTACTTTCAAAGCTACTGTCAATTCGCCATTACCCAAAATCTTTACACCATCTTTCTCAATCTTAGAAAGAATGCCTGACTCGATGAGCTTCACAGCGTCTACTTCTGTATTAGCTTCAAAAATATTCAAAGCACTTACGTTTACTACTGAGTAAACTTTCTTAAATTTAGCATTGCTAAATCCTTTTACTGGTAATCTTCTGTACAAAGGATTTTGACCACCTTCAAATCCTGGGCGAACACCACCTCCAGAACGAGCGTTTTGACCTTTATGTCCTTTACCAGAGGTCTTACCTATACCACTACCGATACCACGACCAAGTCTTTTCTTACTTTGTCTAGCACCGTCAGCATTTTTTAAATCGTGTATATACATAATCTCTCCTTTACGCTTCTTCTTCCACTTTCAACAAGTGTTTTACTTTGAAGATGCTACCTCTTATACAATTGTTGTCAGGAAGTACTCTTGTCTGACCAAGCTTTTTAAATCCCAAAGCCTCTACGACCTTAGCTTGTCTCTTATCAAAACCTGTAGCACTCTTTACTAGAGTCACTTTGATAGTCTTTACTTGTTTCTTAGCCATAAGTCCTCCTAAATTTCTTCTACAGTCTTACCACGTAGCATAGCCACTTGCTCTTTTGTTCTCAATTGCTTTAGACCATTTAGAGTAGCTCTTACCACATTGATTTTATCTGTAGAACCATAGATTTTTGCTGTGATATCAGTATATCCAGCCATTTCTAGTACTGTACGTGCAGCACCACCAGCGATCAAACCGCTACCCTTCTTAGCAGGAAGCATCTTCACGCTAGTCTTTGAAAACTTACCAATTACTTCATGAGGAATAGTTCCGTCAATGACTGGTACTGTAATCAATGATTTTTTAGCAGCCTTACCTGCTTTTTCGATAGCAGCTGGAACTTCTGTAGCCTTATTGATACCCATTCCAACTTTACCTTTCTTATCTCCTACAACCACAAGAGCAGAGAAACGCATATTACGACCGCCCTTCACAACTTTTGTGACACGACGGACAGCCAACATTTTCTTTTCAAATTCGTCTTTCACTTCTTCTCTTGGTTTTCTGAATTCACGTTTTTGTTGTGCCATAATCTCTCCTTAAAATTCCAAGCCAGCGGCTCTAGCGCCGTCAGCAAGTGCTTTTACTCTTCCAGTATATAGGTATCCACCTCTGTCAAATACGACAGTAGTGATTTTCTTTTTCTTTGCAAGCTTAGCGATTTGCTCACCTAGATATTTTGCTTGCTCAATATTAGTCATGTTTTTTACTTTCTCTCTAACATCCTTTTGAGTAGTATTGCAACTAACTAATGTCACACCCTTATCATCATCGATGATTTGTGCATAGATGTTTGACAAACTTCTATATACACAAAGTCTAGGGCGTTTTGCAGTGCCAGCCAAGTCACGACGAAGTCTTTCATGACGCTTAACACGCTGTTCGTTTTTATTGATCTTACTTATCATAACTTAACCTCCTACTTTTTCTTACCTGCAGACTTACCTGGTTTTAAGATTACTGGCTCACTAGTATAGTGGATACCATAACCATGATAAGGCTCCATTGGACGCAATGCTCTGATCTTTGCAGCTACTGCACCTACCAATTCTTTGTTTGCGCCTTTTACAAGGATTGTATTGTTATCTGGCACTTCTAGAGTGATACCAGCGATTTCTTCCACTTCTACTGGGTGGCTTAGACCTAAGTTCATCACAAGCTTCTTGCCTTGTTTATTTAACTTATAACCTACACCATTTACAGTCAAAGACTTTGAGAAACCGTCCTTAACACCTACAACCATATTGTTTATTAATTGTCTATAAAGACCTTGTTTTGCGTTGCTATCTGTAGTTTCATCATTTCTAGTAACGATTACTTGATTGTCCTTTACTTCTACAGTTATATTCTTTGAATATTCCTGAGTAAGTGTGTCTTTAGGACCTTTTACAGTCACTACATTGTTGTTTACTTCTACAGTCACACCACTAGGGATAGAGATAGGTAATTTTCCGATTCTTGACATATTTCACCTCTCTACCATACATAGGCTAGCACTTCGCCGCCTACATTTAATTTTCTTGCATTTTTATCAGTGATTACGCCCTTGCTAGTAGAAACTATAGCTATACCTAAACCGTTAAGAACTTTTGGTAATTGGTCAGCATTAGCATAGATTCTCAAACCAGGCTTACTGATTCTCTTAAGACCTTGAATAACTTTCTCGCCATTTGGTCCATATTTTAGTGTGATTTCTATCATCTTGACACCGTCATTAACAGACTCTTTGTAATCCACGATAAAACCTTCATTTTTCAAGATTTCTGCGATTGCAAGTTTAGTTTTTGACATAGGTACAAGCACACTTTCATGCTTATTTGCATTCGCATTACGAATACGAGTAAGCATATCTGCGATAGGGTCTAAAACTAACATATTCTTCTCCTTTTACCAACTAGCTTTCTTAACACCAGGTATTTCACCTTTGTGCGCTAAATTTCTAAAACAAATTCTGCAAATTCCGTATTTTCTGAGTACGGCGTGTGGACGACCACAGATAGAGCATCGTGTGTATTCACGAGTTGTAAATTTTTGCTGTTTTTGTTGTTTATTTACCATTGCTTTTCTTGCCATAATCCACTCTCCTATTTAACCTTCTTAAATGGTATGCCCATTAGCTTCAACAATTCATGAGCCTCTTCGTTTGACTTAGCTGTAGTCACAAACATAATGTCGAAACCACGCACTGCATCAATCTTATCGTAAACGATTTCTGGGAAGATAATCTGCTCTTTTACGCCGAAACTATAATTTCCACGACCATCAAAAGATGTATTACTCAAACCTTGGAAGTCACGTACACGAGGTAATGCTACAGATACTAGTCTGTCGAAAAACTCGTACATTTTCTCGCCACGAAGAGTCACTTTCGCACCGATTTTCTGTCCTTGACGAAGTTTGAAATTTGCTACTGATTTTTTAGCATAAGTCACTACTGCTTTTTGACCAGCAATTAAGCTAAGCTCTTCCACTGCAGTATTGAAACTTTTTGCATTGTCTTTCTCTTTACCAAGACGAAGTGATAAAACGATTTTATCAAGCTTTGGAACTTCCATTACATTTTTGTAACCAAACTTCTCTTGCAAAGCCTTTTTTACTACTTCGTTATAGTATGCATGACGTCTATTAATATTTTTTTCCATTTGTCATACTCCTTTACGCTTTCTTACTGCTCTTTGCAGTCTTTTTAGCCACATCTAGCGTAGCACCACACTTCTTGCAGATACGAGCATTTTTGCCGTCTACTACATTGTGAGCTACTCTTGTAGCCTTTTTACAAACTGGGCAAACTACCTGAGTATTACTTACATCAATAGCTCCCTCAGTCTTTATGATTCCGCCCTTGTCATCTTTGCTCTTTGGCTTGTTGTGATGTGCTTGGATATTTACTCCAGCCACTACCACTTTACCAGCTTCCTTGTTCACTTCAAGTACTTCACCAGTCTTACCAGCATCTTTTCCAGCTATAACAAGAACATTGTCGCCTTTTTTAACGCTTAATTTCATAATTTAGCCTCCTACAACACTTCTGGTGCTAATGAAATGATTTGTGTAAATCCCTTAGCACGAAGTTCTCTAGCGATTGGTCCAAATACACGAGTACCACGAGGTGCATTGTTGTTATCAATGATCACTGCAGCGTTATCATCAAACTTGATAGAAGAACCATCTTCTCTCTGCACGTCATATACTGTCCTTACGATAACAGCCTTTACTACGTCACCTTTCTTGATCTTGCCATCTGGATCTGCCTTTTTTACAGAGGCTACGATGATCTCACCGACAGTAGCTTCTGATTTACCTGATCCGCCTAGACATTTGATGCACATAATTTCTTTTGCACCACTATTGTCAGCTACTTTCAATCTTGTAAATGATTGTACCATGTTTGCCTCCTACTTAGCTCTTTCTACGATAGTGAGCAATCTGAAGTACTTATCTTTACTTAGTGGGCGAGTCTCTACTATTACTACAGTGTCGCCTACGTGTGCTTCATTTTTCTCATCGTGAGCTTTATATTTTTTTGTATAAGTCATATACTTATTGTATAATGGGTGTTTTTTCTTGCTGGTGATCAAAACAGTAATAGTCTTGTCCATCTTGTCAGAAACAACAACACCTTGAATTGTCTTGTGGTTTACCTTTTTTTGATTTTCCATATATTACTCCTTTGCTCCAGCTTTTTTCTTTGCATTGAGGGCTGTCTTTACCCTAGCAATGTTTTTCTTACAGTTTCTAATACTAGAAGTATCTTGCAATTGACCCACTTTATTTTGGAATGTAAGGTTGAAAAGTTCGCTTCTCAACTTAGTCTCCTCAGCAGTCAATTCTTTGATTGATAGATCTTTATAATTATTCTTCATTGTTTTCACCGTCCTTTTCCTTGCGAACTACTCTAGTCTTACAAGGAAGTTTATGTGAAGCAAGTCTCAAAGCCTCTAAGCAAATTTCTTCACTTGGACCACTTACTTCGATGATTACTCTATCACGCTTAACTACTGCTACGTGACCTACTTGAGCACCCTTACCGCTACCCATACGAGTATCAGCTGGCTTCTTAGTAATAGGCTTGTCTGGGAAAACTTTTATCCAAACTTTACCACCACGCTTCATATATCTATTGATAGCTACACGCGCTGCTTCTAGCTGGTTGCTAGTCATCCAGCATGGCTCAGTCGCCTGCAAACCATAATCACCATATACTACTTTGCTACCACGAATAGCACGACCGGTCATACGACCACGGAATTGTTTTCTTCTTTTTTCTCTCTTAGGCATTAACATATTAGTTTTCTCCTTTCTTGTGATTTACTGTGCTCTGAGAAACTTTGCCCAAAATCTCACCTTTATAGATCCACACTTTGATACCAAGTACACCAAATGTAGTGTGAGCTTCTACGCAAGCGTAGTCTATATTAGCTCTGATAGTTTGTAGAGGAAGTGAACCCTCGTGGTAGTGTTCGCTTCTAGCAATTTCAGCACCATCTAGACGTCCAGACACCATAGTCTTGACACCCTCAGCACCCGCTCTCATCACTCTCTGCATAGCAGACTTCATTACTCTTCTAAATTGAGCTCTCTTTTCCAATTGAGCTGCGATTGACTCAGCTACAAGCTTAGCATCTAGGTCAGGATTCTTCACCTCGACGATATTTACATTTACTTTCTTAGCTTCTGTCAATTTTTCAACATTCTTTTTAAGCTGTTCTACACCAGCACCCTTTTGACCAATCAAAACACCTGGCTTACCAGTAGAGATTGATACTGTGATACTGTCATTTGTCCTCTCAATCAATACGTTTGAGATAGCACAAGTCTTGTATTCTTTAAGGATATAGTTTCTGATTACATTATCTTCCTTAATGTGTTTAGCGATATTTTTCTTGTCTGCGTACCAAAAAGAATTCCATGTCTTATTGATACCAAGTCTCATTCCATTTGGATTAACTTTTTGTCCCATACTTCTACTCCTTTACATCTAGCACTACTTTGATGTGGCTAGTTCTAGTGACGATTCTTTCTGCACCATGACCACGACCTCTCCAGTAAATCTTATTTACTCTTGTAGGTCCTTGGCCAAGGATAATCTCTGACACATACAAATCATGAACATTCATGCCTTTGTTATTTTCAGCATTTGCGCCTGCAGATTTTACTACCTTCAAAAGGATAGCTGCTGCTTCGTGTGGCATATTAGCTAAGATAGCCACAGCATCATCATAACTCTTACCTCTTACTTGGTCGATAACAATTTTAGCCTTTGTAGGAGCTAATCTTACATATTTTACACAAGCATAAGGACGAGTGTCTTTGTTTTGTTTTATCAATTCTGATTTTTCTCTTATTCTCTTTGCCATAGTTTACTCCTATTTAGCCTCTTTTTGTTTGTGGCCTTTAAATGTACGAGTTGGAGCAAATTCTCCTAACTTGTGACCAACCATATCGACAGTACAGTATACAGGTATATGTTTTCTTCCATTGTGGACAGCGATTGTATGTCCTACAAACTCAGGATAGATAGTAGAGCTACGAGACCAAGTCTTGATAGCTTTTTTCTCACCCTTTTCATTCATAGCTTGAACACGAGACATCAATTTTTCTTCCACGAAAGGTTTCTTCTTTAAACTTCTACTCATAAATTACTCCTACTTTGCTTTAGCTCTCTTGACAATAAGTTTGTCAGAAGCCTTTTTATGTTTTCTAGTCTTGTATCCAAGTGCAGGTTTACCCCATGGAGTCACTGGACCAGCATGTCCGACTGGTGACTTACCTTCACCACCACCGTGTGGGTGATCTACTGGGTTCATAGCAGAACCACGTACTGAAGGTCTGATACCCATATGACGCTTACGTCCAGCCTTACCTAAAGACACGATTTCGTTTTCTTCATTACCGATTTCACCGATAGTAGCACGGCAAGTAGCCAATACTTTTCTCATCTCACCACTAGGTAGACGAACAGTAGCATAAGCACCATCTTTTGCCATCAATTGAGCTGACAAACCAGCGCTTCTTACCATCTGACCGCCACGGCCTGGCTGTAATTCAATATTGTGGATCTTTGCACCAAGAGGAATCTCACTCAATGGAAGAGCGTTTCCAGCTTTGATTTCTGCGCCCACACCACTCATTACCTTATCGCCAACATTCAAGCCTTGTGGAGCAATGATAAATCTCTTTTCTCCATCAGCATAAATCAATAATGCGATATAAGCAGTTCTATTTGGATCGTATTGAATGCTATCCACTTTTGCAGGGATACCGTCTTTATTTCTCTTAAAATCGATAACTCTGTATTTACGTCTATTAGCACCACCGATGTTTCTTACAGTGATTTTACCCTGAGCGTTACGACCGCCAGTCTGTTTCACTTCTGTCAACAATGATTTAGGAGCCTCAGCGTCTTTTGTCAACTCATCATAAGTCTTGTAAGTAACAAAACGACTACCAGCTGATCTAGGTTTCAATTTTCTTATAGCCATATTTTACTCCTTTTAGTTCAAGCTCTCGAAGAATGCGATAGGCTTTGAGTCAGCCTTCAAGAAAACCACAGCTTTCTTATAATCGCTAGTCTTACCAGTCACTTGTCCGCTTTTTGTATTTCTAGTTTTTGTCTTACCTTTGCAATTCATAGTGTTTACTCTGTCTACTTTTACTTCAAAAAGCTCCTCTACAGCCTTTTTGATTTCGACTTTGTTAGCACCTGTTGCTACTTTGAATGTATAAATCTTGTTAGGGATACCTGCATATGACTTTTCTGTCATAATAGGCTCCAATATAATCTCTTGGGCTTTCATTATACGTATGCCTCCTCTAATTTCTTGATAGCATTCTTAGTAAACACCAAGAATGTATTCTCTACTACGTCAGTCACATTCAAAAGCATTACATCTTCACAGCTAACCTTTTGAATATTACCAGTAGCTTTTACGATACCTTCATCTTTACCATCAGTCACGATGATAGTGCGCTTATTTAGACCGAAAGTCTTTAAGAATTCGCTAGCAGCCTTAGTCTTGTTGTCAGCAAACTTCACTTCGTCAAGGATAAACACTTCTTCTTGTCTAATCTTTTGAGAAAGAGCAGATGAGAAAGCGATATCGCGCATCTTCTTATTGATCTTTTGACTAAAGTCTCTTGGCTTTGGTGCAAATACTACACCACCACCCACGAATTGAGGAGCACTCTTTTCGTCGTGACGAGCATTACCAGTACCTTTCTGTCTGTATATTTTCTTCTTAGTCGCATTGATTTCGCTACGAGTCAAAGTAGATTTTGTACCTTGACGAGCATTATTGTGAAGAGCTACCACTACTTGGTGGATAAGTGCTTCGTTGTACTCAGCACCAAACACCAAATCGTTTAGGTCGATAGAACCGACGCTCTCTTTTTTCATATTATAAACATTAAGTTTTGCCATAGTTTACTCCTTTAAGCTTTGGCAGTAGACTTGATAGTGACGATTGAGTGGTCAGGGCCTGGTACAGAACCTTTTACCAAAATCAAATTTCTATCTGCGTCTACACGCACTACTTTAAGATTTTGGACAGTCACAGTCTCATGACCATAATGTCCAGGCATCTTCTTACCTTTAAATACTCTACTAGGTGTTGAGTTTGCACCCATTGAGCCGACTTCTCTGTGTACAGGGCCTACACCGTGAGTCATCTTTAATCTTCTCTGATTCCAACGTTTGATTACGCCTGTAAATCCATGACCTTTTGACACACCAGTAACGTCTACCCTATCACCTTCGCTAAACATATCAGCCTTTATCTCTTGTCCAAGAGCGAACTTTGAGATATCGTTGTATCTAAATTCTTTCATTACTCTCTTTGGCTCTACACCAGCTTTCTTGAAAGCACCAGTCTGGCACTTGTTTACATTTTTAGCCTTAATTTCGCCAAATGCTACTTGCACTGAGTCATATCCGTCAGTAGCAGTAGTCTTGATCTGAGTCACATAGCAAGGACCTGCTTCGATAACAGTCACAGGCTCTACTCTACCATCATCTGTGAACACTTGAGTCATGCCCACTTTCTTACCTATAATCGCTTTTTCCACAGTTTCCTCCTTATAATTCCACCTTGATATCTACACCAGCTGGGACATTCATCTTTAAGATAGTGTCTACAGCCTTAGCATTAGGTGCGAATACATCAATCAATCTAAAATGTGTACGAGATTCAAATTGCTCTCTTGAATCTTTATATTTGTGCGTAGCACGAATGATAGTCACCACTTCTTTCTTTGTAGGAAGTGGGATAGGTCCAGATACTTTGCATCCAGACTTTGTAGCAGTGTCAAGTATTCTAGACACCACGTTTTCGATTAAACCTGTATCGTATGATGCAAGTTTGATTCTAAGTTTTGTTGTTGCCATTATTTCTCTCCTTTTATTTATTTAGTCAACACCAAACCAGCCGACTTTACTCTGACATAATTCTGCGACAGTTTAAGAAATACTTACTTATACGCACGAACACCATGCCGGGTGTAAAGTACTAGTTCTCAAAAATAAATCGGGCAAATCGCCCATCATTTCGCTGGCGTCCATCAGGACTGTGGTCAGTACAAATTCCCATCTGCTGTAGCTAGCAAATGCAACCTTATACGTCACTCCACGCAAACTAGCAATGGTATTTTAGCAAAGAAAAAAGAGTTTGTCAACCCTTTTTCAAAACTTTTTTAACAATTTTCGCTACTTTAAAATATTCGCATCTTGCATATGGGCATTATCCAAATTTGGCCGATAAATGTCTTGACTTCATTCTCGACCAAACTGAGCTCTAGCCGTTTCGATAGCTTTTTTGTACACTTGTTGCCAATCATCACGAGTCTCTAGTATTGAAAAGACCTTTCTATTTTCTCACTGAGCCACACTCTAAATCCCTCGTCACGTAATAATCTAGTTCTTTCTTCTCGATCCAATGTCAAGAAAAAACATCTATACCTTTCGTATTATCCTTCCATTCCTCTGCTTTATAAATTTTGAGGTATTTCTGCTTTCTATCATATCTCAACGATACAATATTTTTATAAAATGCCAAACAAAAGAATTTACAGCCATATAAAAATATGTTATTATGTATTCATGAAGATTTTTGAGAAGAATGATAGTGGATTTGTTTGCCGAGTTTGTGGTCACAATGTACCAGCACTGCACTACTCATCTAGAGACCATTGCAATAAGTGCCTATGCTCTATCCATATAGACATCAATCCTGGCGACAGAGCCAATACTTGCCTTGGGACACTCATACCTGTCGACATAGAGACCAACAATAAAAAGGGCTATACAATACAATATATGTGTCAAAAATGTGGTCTAAAGCATAATAATAAATCAGCAGAAGATGATAAGTTTTCCGTCATACTAAAAGTCATGAATAAGACCTACGACATCAAAGACTATAAAAATTAAAAAAATTTCAAAAAGGTATTTACAAATTCAACTTCATGTGATACAATACCATAAAATTAGGAGAAAATATGAATAGCAGACAATATTATAGATTTGACAAATTATATTCATTATCAAGCCAAGAGCTTCATCAGTATTGTTTTATTGATGGAAGCAAAGACGATTGGGAAAAAGATTTTAATGATGAAATTCTTGATAACGAAAAAATATATGCCGATGGATTGCTATCTCTAGAAGGAGTTCCTTTAAATTATATTTTATCACGCATAGGTAATAATATTCTGCCATGGATTCCTTCCGATAAAAAACTAAATGCTAAAATTTTATATACACTTAACACTATTTTAATAACAAAAAAAGATAAAGTTCGCGATGCTGCTCTTACACAACAAGCCACTAAACATATAAAAGAATCTTGTGCTGCTTTAACGACAATAATTAATAAAGCATTCTCTCCTTCACCTAATCAAAACATTGATGACCAATAAAAAACACCCTACTCCTGAGTAGGGTGTTTTTTAATATGTTATATGTGAATCTTTTTCAGTGTTGGCAATTTTACGTTCATCTTTTCCGTCAACAGTCAAACCCTGTTGTTCTACATCTTGATCATGTTCTAGCGATTTGATCCTTTTTGCAATTGATCTTCTTACATCATTAGTACTCGCACTTTGTCCCCCAGCACCTTGCGCAGCTAAATTCAAGTGACTATTATAACCACTTTCCCGAGCTTTTTCTTTCTTTACTGGAGCGACATATGTAGACGTATCAGCTTGAGCAGTGCCTTTTTTTTCTTTTTCTTTTGGTTTTTTTGTTCTAGCCTTAGCCTTACCACCTGCAGATTTTGTTCCGCCGCCTTTTGTACCACCTTTACCACTAGTATTACCACCAGCCTGTCTTCCTGCAGGCTTAGTATTGCCTTGAGCAGCATTGACTCCCTGTGTATTTTCTGCTACAGCACGAGCTATCAATCTATTGCCAATCACTGTAGTGGCTATACCCCAAGCATTCAATATCCCCAACACATAATCATAGTCTGTATCACCATTGTTAATATAGGCCTCGTACCTAGCTTTAGCTTTTTCATTGGCTCTTTTTTGTTTTAAAATCAAATCATTAGATGATTCACTTATATCTCTATCAGCATTACCTGTATTGACTCTTTGCACTCCTACCATCATATTATCGGATATATAACTTCTACCATGTCGTACAGATTTAATATCTAAAGCGTCTCGCTTTTTAATATCCGCATTTAGCATCGCATTGCGTCTATCTACCTCAAATTGCTGTTTCTCTTCATCTGAGAGGATATTTTGATTGTTTTCTATCGCCTTATCCATGATTTCATTTAATGTCTTCATGAAAAACGGTTTATCCACTTGTACAAAATCTTTCTTCTCATTGAGGGCATTTTTTACTTCCTCTCTGATGACAGTTTCCAGCTTTGGAAATCTTTTTAAGATATCCATCATGTCTTTGGCATATGTTGCTTCTATTTCCTCTATCTCTTCTTCTTTATCCAAAATGATAGTATTAGCTTCTATTAAATATTTAAAACGATTGACTATGCCTAAATATTTCTCCAATACTGCACTATCACAATTAAATATATCCACTACGTTGCCACCGTATTCGGAAATATTCCACTTTCTATAAACAATATTTCTATTTATCTCACCAGAAGTCTCTATCTCGTCCAAGATATATTCGTTGATATTACTATATGAACCACTATCACGCTTAAAGTTTGCTTCATAGCTAAGTCTCTCTACCAAAGATAATGTCACCCTATCCGCCTGATAAGTCACCATAAATGTAATTTGCTTATCTAGCTTCAATTCACTACGGCAAAATTCAAAGTTATCCACACTCTCCACTATATATTTTTTCATAGTGATTAATTCATCACGAATCTCGGGTGAAACAACATATGCTCCAGTCTCATCGAAGTCTCCGAGCATACAACCCAATATAGTGTGTCGCAGATTATTAAACTTTAGATACTCAATCTCTGCAGTGTCTTCTACGTAGCCCAATTCACAATCTCGTTTTAAATATTGTGCCATATAGTATTCTCCTATAAAGATTATATCATAGCCATATCATAATTGCAAATAAAATTCGCCAAAAATTGCATGAAAAAAAGATAGGATTATCCTATCTTATTCTTCTTGAGAAGCCAATTTTTGCTGCTGATCAGCCAATGTCAAAGCATCTATCATCTCATCTAAATCTCCGTCCATAAATGCATCGATATTATATAGACTAAATCCTATCCTATGATCTGTGACACGACCTTGAGGGAAATTGTATGTCCTGATACGCTCACTTCTATCTCCTGTACCGACTTGATTTTTTCTATTTTGGCTGTATTCTGCCTCTTTTTGTTGCTGGTAAAAATCATATAGCTTTGCTCTAAGCATAGCGAATGCTTTTTCTCTATTTTGTGTCTGACTACGCTCATCTTGACAGCTCACTACTATTCCTGTAGGGAAATGTGTGATACGTATAGCAGACTCAGTCTTATTTACTTTCTGACCACCCGCACCACTAGACCTAAATAGATCGATACGGATATCTTTTTCGTTTATCTCTACCTCTGCATCTTCCATCTCTGGTAATATAGCCACTGTAGCTGTAGAAGTATGCACTCTACCTTGACTCTCAGTCTCAGGTACGCGTTGCACTCTATGCACACCAGATTCAAACTTAAATCTAGCATATGCGTTTTTACCTTTTATCATCGCCTCGGCTTCTTTTACTCCACCCAGCTCTGTCTCTTCAAGGTTTAGTATTTCAAACTTATATTTGTGAGCATCACAATACATCTGATACATTCTAAGTAGTGAATGAGCAAATAGTGAGCTCTCTTCTCCACCTGCACCACCTCGTATCTCCAAGATTACGTTTTTGCTATCGTTTTCATCTTTTGGTAAAAGAAGAAGCTTGAGCCTTTCTTCACTTTCTTTGATTTTATCACGTAGCTCATTTTGCTCTAGCTCTAGCATTTCTTTCATTTCGGGATCGGTCTCCGTTTCTAACAAAGCTATAGCATCATCAAAATCTTTCTTCATCTTGGCATAAAGTTCGTATTCTTCCATCAATGGCTGCAAAGAAGAATGCTCTTTTACCTTTGCTTGCCAATTTTTTGTATCACTAATAATATCTGGGTTGGCAATATCTGCAGTCAAAGCATCAAATTTATCCTTTATCACTTTTAGCTTTTCTAACATATTTACTCCTTATTTTCTAAACACCATCACTCTATCATTGCCAGCATAATCTTGTATAACTTCTAGCAAATTTAAGTCATTGTATAGCGACTGTATCATCTCACGCTGATCTTCACCTATCTCGACGATAAGTATACCACCATCGTTTAGATGTTTTCTCAAATTTTCATGAATAATATTGTAATACTTTAACCCCATCTCTCCGCCGTCCAATGCGATATACGGATCGTGCTCCACCACCTCTCGAGAGAGATCATCTATCTCGTCTGTATCAATATATGGAGGATTTGATACGATAATATCATATGACTCGTCGATTTTATCAAACATATCTGACCTGACAAAGCGTATATCTACATCATTTTGTTTTGCATTGTATTTTGCTATCTGCAAAGCCTTGTTTGACACGTCGCTTGCAGTCATATCTATATTACAATTTTTCTTGATCGCTATAGCTAGACAGCCACTGCCTGTACACAAGTCAAGAGCGGTATTATATTGATTTTCTTTGATGTATTTTATTGCATTTTCTACCAAAAGCTCGCTTTCTGGTCTAGGAGACAATACATTTTCGTCCACCTTAAATTCATATCCATAAAAATAAGCCTTTTGAAAAATCTTGTCTACAGGTATACCATCTAATCTCTTTTGTATGCACTGTCTGATTTCTTTCTCAGCGTCCTTATCTACTTCATCTATCAATATCAGCTCAGTCCTGCTAGTATTTAGTACCTCTGATATGATAAAATCCACATCAACAATGTCAATATCTTGTTGATGAAATACATCTTTCAATTCTTTTCTTAAATCAATCAATTTCATAATCTATTTTGCTTCTTTTGCAACAAAAAAATGCGCGCCCTTTCCATGCAAAAAAGAGTCACGCATTTTAGCTATGTTCTATTGTGTTTTTTGTTGAACTTATCTACACGACCTTCAGTATCTACTAGCTTTTGCTGACCAGTAAAGAATGGGTGACACTTGTCGCAAACTTCTAGCTTGACGATATCTCCATCTTTCACGCCTGGCTTCGCGATATGACCCTTAAACTCAGCACCACAAGCACATACAAAAGTGACTTCTGCACTATTTGGTTGAATGTCTTTCTTCATAATATCTCCTTTCGCATATCCGCAAATACGGATACTTTGTATAATTTCTAGCAAGATGATTATACATTGAAATTATGAATTTGTCAACACTTTTTTCTAATTAGTTTTAATAATCTTTTTAGCAATCTGGTCTATATCCCCCGCTCCGACAAAGGCGATATGCATATTTTTGCCGAGATTTTTCTCAAGAGCGGTTGCGTTTGCACAATATTTCACATTTGGATTGATTTCTTTTAGCCTGTCATACAAATCTTTCGCACTCATACCATCTTTTGCCTTTTCACGCGCAGGATATTCTTTATATAGGATAAGATTTTTAATATTTTTAAATACGGATAAAAAATCCTTCAAGAGTATTTTTGTCCTAGAGAAAGTATGTGGTTGAAATATGATCTGATACTCACTCGCCTCACTAGAAAAAGTGTCTATAAATGCACGCACTTCTGTAGGATGATGCGCGTAATCTATATACACCCTACTCTGCCCATACACTCCTACATACTCATATCTTCTTGGTATTCCTACAAAAGAATTCAAAGCTTTGAGTATAGTATCTTCATCTACACCTAATGCCTGAGTGACCGCCACAGCTAGAGCTATATTCTTTAGATTGTGTTCGCCTTTTATTTTTGGATTAAATCTAGGATTTTTTAGCAATTTTTCACTCTTAATATCCACAAAATTGATATTTTTGTTTTTCTTAAGATATTCAGTACTTTTTTCTTCATACACAAATCTTTTTTTACCACGCTTTAAAAATGTAAAGAATGCAGTTCTTAGATTGAATAAGCTACCATAGCTATCCAAATGCTCCGCCTCTACATTTGTGACGACCGACACTTTAGGATATAAGGAGAGAAAGCTTTTGTTATACTCACACGCTTCGACCACAAGGTAATCATCTCCAACCTCAAATCTAGCATCATACACATCAGCACCGACATGACAAGACACTTTCATATTGGCAGACTTCAATATCTCGTATATGAGTGTAGCAGTAGTACTTTTACCATGAGTGCCAGCTACCGCTATGACAGTCTTAAATCTCGTGCACAGCCAGCCCAGCGCTTCTGCTCTATCCACGATAGGACAACCGACAGCCTTTAGCCTGTCTATATATTTGCCACTCTTGATAGCTCCCGTCTTGATGCAAAGATCGACGTGAGTATACTCAGGGACAAATCTGTGCACCACTTCTATCCCATTTTGCTCACATAGCTCAGTGTATCTGCTTGCCTTGACATCAAAGCCATATACTTTCACCCCCATACTATTAAATGCAATAGCCAGCTGATGCATACTCACACCACCAATGCCTAAAAAAAGCACACTCTTAAATTCCATATTTTTCACCTAATGTCATATATGAAAATGATTTTTAGGAAGTTCTAAAAGAAAAAATAATAAATAAAACATTTTAAATTTAAAAATTAGCTAAAAAATACATAAAATCATTTGCTAATAAGCAAAAAATTAGTTAGAATAATAGTGACTACATTAGTTATTACTTGAGTAGTTAATCTAATAAGGGGAAGGTGAACAGACTTGAATATTACAGACATCAGAATCAGAATGGTGACTAAAGATGATAGCAAGTTGAAAGCCGTAGCTTCTTTCACTATTGACAACGCTTTTGTTGTACATGATGTGAAAAT
>SVHS01000006.1 GCA_015055745.1 Clostridiales bacterium | reverse complement strand
ATGAAGATAAATCAGAAATTGTTAAATATATCTTTGAACAATATTCACTTGGTGTTTATGTAAGAGATATATCTAAAAATTTAGCAGATAAAGGAATTTATAACAAAGGAAAACCTTTCGCAGTTATACAATATATAACATTTTAAAGAATGAAAAGTATTTAGGTGTTTATAAACATAATGAAGAGATTATAGATAATATGTATCCAAAAATAATAGAAAAAGATTTATTTGACAAGATTATAATAAAAACTAAAAAGAACAATGTTGGAGCAAAAAGTGTGAGAACAAGATTTTTATTAAGAGAAAAATTGACTTGTGCTTATTGTGGCTATCCAATAAGTGCAGAAAGTAGTACGTCAAAAACTAAAAAGATATTTTATTATTACAAATGTTCAGGTAGAAAGCATCATTTTAATGGTTGTATTAAAACTACAATTAGAAAAGAAGTTTTAGAAGAATTTATAATTGACTTGATAATTTCAGAGTTAAGCAAACCAAAAGTTTTAGATTTGATGATAGATAAGATATTAGAAACTCAAAACAAAGAAGATAATAATTTAATGCTTAAAAATATGGAAAAAGAAAAAAGACAATTAGAATCATCTTTAAATAACATAATGAATGCAATTGAACAAGGAATAATAAATAAAACCACCAATAAGAGAATGAAAGAAATAGAAGATAGCATTGAAGATTTAGAATGTAAAATATTAATAGAAAAAGCTAAATTTAATACAAAACTTACAAAAGACGAATGTAAATTTTATTATATTGAAGCTTTGAAAAAAGATCCAATGTTATTGATAAATAGTGTTATTAAAAACATAACTATGAGTAATGATAGCATTGAAATAACATTTAATAATTTAAACAAAAAGAGTCCTGATAATCAGGGCTCGTCTTTTTATTCCACTTATAAAGATTGTGGTTTGATATTAAACACCAGATATTCGGAAATTAAATTCTATGTTTGACACGCTAATTTATTCCATGGTGTTCTTGACTTGAGCCTCGATAGAATGATTTTTCTAGGCAAAGGGGCAAGACAGAGAATCGCAAAGCGATTTCTTATTTGCCTTGGCGATAAGCCTAAATCATTCTAACTCACGTCAAGAACCTTTCACGGCATAAAGTAGCTATTAAATTTCTAGTAATTTAATTTCATCAACGTACTTTTTTAGTTGATTTGTAATTTTATAAGAATTTCTAGAAATTATATCAAATTCAGTATACTCAATAGTATATGAATTATGAGCAACCTTACATCTGATTTTATAAAATTCATCAAAATTATAAGTCACAAATGCTTGATCTGGAAAATCATTTTTAAATGATTCCCAATTGCTCAAGATAATATTTTTCAAATCAATAAAATCTAGATAGAAAGCAGGAAAGCATCCGCGTTCTTTAATCCAAGAATACTTTTCCTCATCGTTTTTGTTTGTTTCATAAGTTTTTTTAGCCTTTGAACATTTGTTAAGATATTCTTTTAATGTATAGTCTCCAAACTCTTCATTGTATTTTATGGAAATATATAATCTTACATAATTTTCAGTGTAGTAAATTAATGGGTAACAAGATTTGTTATATTTCAAGTTTTCAACCAATATATTTGGAAGATTTGTTAATTCAATTAGTGGTTTTGCAGAACTTTTAGCATATACAGAATCAACAAACAGCAATGATTTCATTCTAAAGTCGTTTATAAGTGTATTGATTTTATTATATGTATTATAAAGAAATTCTTTGTTGGATGTTAACATATAAACTTTTTCATATGAATATGTTATTTTTGAGTTATATTCACCTAAACTCCTAGTGTTTTTTTGAATTTCAGATTCTAGACTGTCTAGAAATAATATGATTTCTTCATAATGTTTTTGCACAGGAGTATTTTCTGATAAACTGTTATAAATTTGATTGCTTATATCAAATAATCCTTGTTTTACTTGTCTAACATATTTTCTTAATAAATCAGCTTCAGATGAAAAGAAAGAAGAAGTTACATTATGATCATTATTCAATCTACTGCATTTAATTGATATAAAATCTTTCAAACTTATAGGCTTAGGTTCTTCATTTGTTTTTTTCTTCTTCATCAATATACCTTTTAACAAAATTTGTCGCAAAACGCTTGATCGACCGCGCGAAATATGTTAACATTTACTTGAGGGGTAAATGAGAACATAAATCAATTTGCTAAATAAAATAGCACCAGTTATCAAGACCGGTGCTATTTTTTAAACAAAAAAATTCTGATTAAATGCTTTAGCACCGATCCCCCTTTCATCGGCCATCCTATTTGTGCTAATTTTATCATAATTTGTAAATAAAGGCAAATAAAATTATAAAAAAATAAAAAGCCCGGCGTTTCGACCGTGGCTCAGAGTGGTGGAGATGATGGGAGTCGCACCCATGTCCTAACAAGGATAGATATCATACACTACATGTTTAGTCGGTGACTATGTTCGCAAAATGTCACTATCGCCGACACTGACATCTCACTATCCTAAAAGTACAATAATCAACACTAGGAAATGTGGACTATCGTGGACCGATAAACGACGCCAGACTCTAAAGTATCGGTACCCTTAGACTGGCGGCTTAGCTATGCAGCGTAAGCAAGTTTATTGTTGTTTGCGTTTATTTAAATTCGTCGAAACACGAATCAAGTATTTTACGTGCCTTCACACGACATGCGTATCATATATAGCCATGCCAGTCGAAACTATTTCATCCCCATGATATTTTTATTATATCATAAAATTTTAAAATTGCAAGACTTGTGTAAATTTTTTTAAACTTAGTATAAAAGAAATTTTAAAAAATATTAAAAAACAAATAAAAAAAGTAGAAAAAATATTAAAAAACACATTTTTTAGTAAAATTTTATTAAATTTTGCACATTTTTTAGTTTTTTAATGATTGAAATTAATTTCATAAATTTTTAAATATGTTTTCCATTTTTTATTCTTTATGATATAATGTTTATAGAAGGGGTATTATGAGGAAAACAAAGATTATAGGTACAATCGGACCAGCCAGCATGGATTATGCTGTGATGAAAAAATTGGTATTGGCAGGGTTGAATATCGTGAGGATAAATCTTTCGCATGCCAAGCTGGAAGATATGAATCTGATAGCCAAAAATGTAAATAGATTAAGGAAAGAATTGGGTGTGCCGTTGCCTATCATGATAGACACTCGCGGACCAGAGTTAAGAGTGGGGACTTTTGAAAAAGGTCAAGTGGACATCAAAAAGGGACAGGAGTTTGTTTTTACTGCAAACAAGCTTGAGGGAAACGATACTCATGTGAGTATAAACATTCCTAATATTTTGAAATCCATAAAGCCGAATCATAAAATATTAGCTTGTAATGGTCTATTAGAATTTAAGGTAATTGAAGTAAACGGTAAGAGTATCGTCACAAAGGCTATGAATAGCGGAGTGTTGTCAAATCGTAAAAGTCTATTTGTACCTGGTGTAAAGATAGAGACTCCATATCTAAATGAAGCAGATAAAAAAGATATTCTTTGGGGTATAGAGAATGATGTCGAGCTGATCGCTGCGAGCTTTGTAAATTCGAAGCAAGACGTGGAGATATTGAGAAATTTCATTACGAAAAATAAAGGACACATGAAGATAATATCCAAGATAGAGTCTCAGTGTGGTGTAGATAATCTTGATGAGATCATTGACTCTACTGATGCTGTGATGGTGGCTCGAGGAGACCTAGGCGTAGAAGTGGCGATGAAACGTTTACCAGAGCTACAAAAAAGGATTATAAAATCAGCTGTAGCAAAAGGAAAAGCTGTTATCACTGCGACTGAGATGTTAGAGAGTATGATTGTAAACAATCGTCCTACTAGAGCAGAGGTGACAGATATAGCAAATGCTGTATACGATGGTACGAGCTGTGTGATGTTATCAGGAGAGACTGCATCTGGAAAATATCCGGTAGAAGCAGTGAAGACTATGTCTGAGGTGGCTGAAGAGACAGAGAGATTTTTACACCCAAATGATTATTGTAGAGGCTGCAGTATCAGAACTATCTCTGATGTCGTGTCTCAGAGTGCAGTGAGTGCTACATTGGTGCAAGATATCAGTGCTATAGTGTCATTTACAAATACGGGTCTCAGCGCTGGTCTCATCAGTAGATTTAGACCACAGACGACGATTATTGGTGCTACACCAAATGAGATTACTTTTAGACAGATGGAGCTGTTATGGGGAGTGGTGCCAGTACTCACTCCGATATACAATACTACTGATGAAATGTTTAATATTGCTAATACTATTGTGAAGAAAGGTGGCTTTGCAAAGGCAAAAGAAACCATCGTGATTACTTGCGGTACTCCAAAGCATGAAGGTGGTACAAACTTGATAAAAATAGTGGAAGTAAAGTAAATAAATTGGTTCTCGATAGAATATAATACTAGTAATGAAAAAGAACAAAGAGAGAGAAAAGACATTTAAAGAAGTGTTTCATTCAAACAACACGCACAATAAAACTGTGCGGTTGTTTTTTGTGATAGCGATAGTCTTGGCTGTATTTATCACTTTATATATCGTGTTTAAATCTACGGGAGTATGGGAAAAAATTAATTCTATAGAAAAAGTGCAAAATATTGTAAAAAGTGGTGGAATCTTTAGCTTTATTATCTTTATGATATTGCAGATATTGCAAACCACGGTTTTGCAATTACCTGCGATTATTGTCACCATAGCTGGTACGCTAATATTTGGCAGATGGACGGCCTTTTTATTGAGTTTTATCTCTGTAATGATCGGTAGTATATTGATGTTTTGGATAGGTAGAAAGGCTGGACGAAAATTTCTACACTGGTTAGCTGGAGATAGTGCTGATGAATGGATAAAAAAAGTCTCTGGTGGAAAATATTTGTTTTTCCTTATGATGGTATTCCCATTATTTCCAGATGATATATTGTGTGTAGTGGCAGGACTCACAAATATGAGTTTTACATTCTTCTTTTGGACCAATATTATCGCGAGAGCATTAGGCATAGGGTGTACAGTATTCTTTGGTAGCGGATCTGTCATTCCATTTCATGGTTGGGGACTGATAGTTTGGGGTGTTATCATATTATTGGTTGCATTGTTGTTTTATCTGAGTGTACGATACAAGGATAAGATAGATGAAATAATGAAACAGTTTTTTAAAAAATCATATAAAAATAAACAATCAAAGTGAGTAAGTTTCATCTCTTTTGACAAAATAAGACAAAATTATTTATTTTTTCTCATGCTTTATATTTTGTCCTAATGATTCTATTTTGTATCATAGTAGGGCAAAGGGGGATTTATGAGAAAGAAAATCAAAGGTAAATTATATTTCTTGGCAAGAGATGCTAAATCAAGAATGAAAAATTATAATAGGGACAAATCAATATTTGAGCAGATACCTTACGCTAAGGCTTGCTTTGGAGTGCATGAGCAAGAGCTATATGATAGAGTATGTAGATTGCTCGATAGAGATGAGATCGTTATCAATCCAATACAAGAGCTAGTCGACCATAAATATTATAGTACTTTATCTCTAGAGGCAAAACAAAAGTACATATTTGATCTATCTGAAAAGTATAAAGAAATGAAAATACGCTACGAAAGAGAGCATGAATACGCAAAAGTATCAAATATTTAAATTATTTTGTACAAAAATATTTGACTTTTGTACAAAATTGTATTATAGTCATCGCATGATAGATAAAAAAGATAATATTGTAGATGATATTGTATTGGAGCGGGTGTATGAATTTTTAAAGCTGAAGCCACCGATACTTTTTAGTAGCACTACCTTGGAAGGGTGTATCAAAGAGTGTTGCTCTACTAAACTATGTAGGTTAGTAGGTTTAAGATGTAATTGTAATATTCATAATGATTTCTTTGAAGTTTTTTCACGTTTAGTAGGAGAGGTGGTTTGCGACAGATTGCATTTAAACTTACATTTGGCTGGTGAAAATTTAAGATTTGTCAAATACGAGCATTTAAATTTTGTCAAAGCTGTGTCTCTCTTGATGCAAAATGAATGTGTAGATGATGCTATATTGGATACATTCAATTTACTGGACAGTCATAGAAATCTGATACCAAAGCTGATAGCAAATTAAATAAAAAAGTTTAGGATTTACCTAAACTTTTTTTGCTATGATATCGCCCGTATTTGCATCTATGAGTATACCTAATATATCACCATCGGTAGAGATTACGCTGATGTACCAATAGTAATTTTTTAGATCTGCACTAGAATAATCTTTCATAAGTTTCATCACGACTTCAAATTTGTTATTTTGATCAGCTGATAGATTCTTTACTTCTTCTTGTAATTCACTATTAGCTATGCTAAGAGCTGACTGTGAGTCGATCTGAAATTCACTGCTAGTATTAGTCATATCGCTGACGAAAGTATATCCTGTAAAGCTGATTTGTACATTGATGACGGCGTCTGGAGTGGTGGATATCTCTAGATCTGTAGTGTATGAATTTTCATTATTACTTTTTTCCAAAAAGCCATTGTATGATTGGTCATTGACTTTGACAAAGTAAGAATAAGTATCGTTTGCGAGAGGTTCGTTGTCTATTCTAGAGATAGTGAGTACGGCGAAAGGAGTCATTTCACCTATTACGCCGTCAAAATTGTAATCCACTTCGCGATTGCCAAAGCTGAGATCTACATTGTAGAGGTCATCATGAGCGGTGTATAGAGAGACTCTCTCTTCTATAAGATAGTCAGATAGGTTGATACTGCTTTTCCCGCAGGCAGATAGGGATAAAATGCACATGGCGAGTAGCATAAAAATAACAATTTTCTTTTTCATAAAATTTACCTCATAATATTTTATTTGCTTGTCCCAAAGTTTAGAACGAAATATTGACAAATTCAATATTATTTTTTAATATATTTACATGAAATGTGACGAATGTCCAAGAAACTGTAATGTTGGCCGTAAAGTGGTGTCAGGATATTGCGGTATGGGAGACAAAATCAAGATCAGCAAAGTCATGCTACACCATTATGAAGAGCCTATCATAAGTGGAGATGAAAAGGATATAGGTAGTGGTGCTATCTTTTTTGCTGGGTGCAATCTAAAATGTGTCTATTGTCAAAATTATCCTATCAGTCATGAGATGAAGGGTATGAATATTTCTGTCAAAAGATTGGCTAAAATATTTCGTTGCTTAGAGAAAAGGGGAGCATATAATATCAACCTAGTCACTCCGACGCATTTTGCAGATAAGATCATAGAGGCTCTAAAAATCTATAGACCCAATATCCCTATAGTGTGGAATAGTAGTGGTTATGAAAAGCGAGAGACGATAGAGAAACTGTCTGATTATGTGGATATCTATCTTGTGGATTTAAAGTATATGGATAATGAGTTAGCTAAGAAATACAGTAAAGCACCAAATTATGTGGAAAATGCTACCGCGTCTATCTTACAAATGAAGAAAAATCAGCCAAAAGATATCATAGAAAATGGGTTGATGAAAAAAGGTGTCATCGTACGACACCTTGTATTGCCAAACTGTACTATGGATAGCATCAAATGTTTAGATTTTATACATGATAATCTTGGTAAAGATAGCATAGTCAGTATCATGAGTCAATACGAGCCAAGATATGGGGTAGATGACTATCCAGAAATTAATAGAAAAATCACACCACTAGAGTACAAGAGGGTGGTCTCTCATGCGATAAAGCTAGGCATGAGCAATGCCTATACTCAAGACCTTAGTAGTGCGAATAGTATTTATACGCCAAAATTTTAATATTTTGCGATACGTCTAGCGTGTCTACCGCCCTCAAATTCACTGGTGAGGAATACTTTGATAATCTTGAGTGCAGTGCGGAAGCTAGTCAATCTGGAGCCTATAGTGAGGACATTAGCGTCTTCATCTTTTCTAGCGAGGTAAGCAGTGGTGTAGTCTTGGGCACATACTGCACGTATACCCTTTTGTCTATTGGCTACTATGTTTGCACCTATACCACTGCCGCATACAAATATACCACAATTTTTATCACTCTTGATGACTTCTTTGCTTGCTGGGGCGATAAAGTCAGGATAATCATCTTCTTTGTCGAAAGTCTTAGGTCCCATGTATTTGTATTCGATTTTTTTATTGTCAAAATATTGCATGAGCTTTTGCATAAAGTCATAGCCAGCATGGTCACAAGATAATATAATCATAATCTTCTCCTTAATATTATTATAATAACTAAATATAAATAAAAAATCTACTAATTTAATAATCTTATTTACAAATTATTTGTTATATGATATAATATATGGCATGAAGATTTCAAATAATAAGAGATGTCCTCGATGCAATACTAAGGTACCATATGGTACACCCGTTTGCCCGAGCTGTATGTTAAATTATACCAAGTTTGACTCCGCCACCAATGCAGAGGCGAAGAATGCGATCAAGGCTGGAGAGCATGATAGAGTCTTGATGAGGAAAGGTTGCCCTAGTGATGTGAAAAAGTGGAAATTATTGCTTTTTACTATTTTGTTAGGCTTTACTGGAGCACATTATTATTATGTCGGTAGATACAAGATGGGTATGTTTTTTACATTTTTCTTTATAGTCGGGCTGACCAATGCTATACTCTCTGCTGTGTTTGGACATATAGGTGGAGAGCTGTATCAGATATTTACATTGCTGGTATTGATCTGGGGTGTTGTATTGGTGTTGTGGATAATAGACATGGCGAAAGTGGTACTAAATCATTTTAAGATACCAGTGAGTAGAGAAGGATAGATTATGGAGACAGTAGTGGTAGGATTGAGCGGTGGAGTGGATAGCTCTGTCGCAGCATATTTATTAAAACAGCAAGGCTACAATGTGATAGGCTTATTTATGGTAAACTGGGAAGAGACTGATGAGCAGGATAATTGTACCGCTGAGCAAGACTTTGAAGATGTCAAGCGAGTGGCTAATAAGATAGGTATACCATATTATACAGTCAATTATGCCAAAGAGTATAGAGATAGAGTGTTTAGTTATTTCCTTGAGGAGTATGAAAAAGGTTATACACCAAATCCAGATGTGATGTGTAATAAGGAGATCAAGTTTGGTCCATTTTTGGAGCATGCGATGAAGCTAGGTGCGGACTATATCGCGACTGGGCATTATTGCAAGCGCGTGGATAGAGATGATAAAGTGTATTTGTACAAGTCTTTTGACAAAAACAAGGATCAGACATATTTTCTAAATCAGCTAAATCAATCACAGCTCAGCAAGACATTGTTTCCGCTAGCAGATATCGACAAGACAGAGGTGAGGCGCATAGCGAAAGAGCTAGGGCTTATCACAGCGGAGAAAAAAGATTCTACAGGTATATGTTTTATTGGCGAGAGGAATTTTAGACAATTTTTAAAAGGTTTCTTACCTGCCAAGAAAGGTGTGATCAAGGATCTAGATGGCAATGTCGTAGGTGAGCATGACGGAGTGATGTATTATACTATCGGTCAGAGAAGAGGATTAAATATCGGCGGTAAAAATGGCTATGACTCAGACAGATGGTTTGTGGTGAAGAAAGATGTCAAGACCAATACTCTGTATGTAAACTGTGGCGAATGTGACGAGATGTATAGCAATGGCTGTATAGTGACTGAGTTTAATTGGATTACTGACAAGCTGGAGGGTGAGTTTGACAGTCAGGTAAAGCTTAGGTATCGTCAGCCAGACCAGGCGACTCATGTGACGGTATTGGACGAGCATACTTTGAGACTGGATTTTGTAGACAAGCAGAGAGCTGTCACAGTGGGACAATTCGCGGTACTTTATGATGATGAAGGTATGTGTATAGGTGGCGGTAGGATAAATAGCTTGCAATAATTTGTTGTTTGTGATATCATAAGGTTATAATACAAGGATATAATATACTTACTTAGGAGAAATGATGGGTTCGATATACGATAGTTTACCGACAGGAGACAAAGATGAGGTAGTAGAAGAGACTAGTAGCTTGGTCAGGAAATGGAAGAAACCTCGCGAGAAGAAAATGGATATACCATCTTGCTTTGACAAGAGCTATTTTACCAAGAAATTAAAAGAGCATAGATACAATCATGACAAATTTTCACAGTGGCAAGCTTTGGCAAATTATGCTGAGACTGTATATGAGGCATATAGAGGAGTGATGTATCATTTTTATAAATCTATAGATAGATTAGATACAGCGCCAGAGTATGTGAGGAATATAGACAGTGTGCTAGATATGGATATTTTGGAGAGAGCTATATCTGCTGGGGATCAAGAATTGGTAAAAGTCTTGGGCAATGAGACGGGCGTCAAATTTAAAAAGGATAGACACCGCACTCTATATGAGATAAAGAAATATGGAGCATACACTCATTTGATGATACATGAGATGAATGAATATGAGAAAAAAGAAAATCATGATTACATTCATCAGATGATCAATCTTCAGCGCAGATGGGAGAATGTAGATGATGCTGATGAGATGAGTATAGTCAATATGTTTGCTTCACATATTAGAGCGAAATATCTTATCCAAAAATATCTAGGAAATTTCTTTGCTAGTAAGACATGGGGTGGTGTGCTGGCTCGTAGACACGTCGGCTCTATGAAGATATATGAGAGTAGAGAGTCGACATCTTTGGTGAAAGACTTGATCACAAATGTGGGCGGATATGATATAGACAATACCGAGCCAGAGCTGGTAGAGAAGTTATCTTTGGTGGGAGATGATTTGCATCAGAGATTGATTAAGCTATATAGATATTATAAGGATATAAAATATATTATCGCCAAGCTACGCATATCGTCTGATGTTAAGAAAGTAGATGATTATACATTTATGGATTACGATGATGATAGTCGTAGAGATATCTATGATGTGGCTAGTGTTTATCAGAAGAGCTGTAGTGATTTGTTGTCAAAGATACCTGACGGAGAGCAGTATGATAGGTGTCGTGGAGATATAAAATACATGGTGGCATCACTCACAGATTTGTTGGAAAAGAACAAAGCCAATCACGAAGAATATTTGAGGATATATAAAAGTTTCGAAGAAGATTAGCAGTGTGCATTTTTGCATGTTGCTAATTTTTTAGATTCTTCGACTACGCTCAGAATGACACGGGGTGCAGTATGTCACCCTGAGCGAAATGAAATGGAGCCGAATGGGTCTTTTCAAAATGACAAAATAAAAAAAATAAAAAAATTAAAATAAAAAAATAAAATAAAAAAATTTTTAAAAATTTTTAAAAAGTTTTAAAAAACGTTTGACTATTGATGATAATATTTTGTAGAATGATGTCGTAAACAAGCCGAGGTCGATGTAGGCTGTTTTAAGAGAGAAAACTCTTTAACAAACAAATTTGCAAATTTGTTTGCAATATGGACATCAGTCCATTTACAAGCAAATAAGTGATTTGCTAGTTTGCTAGCAGATTACATATTACAAAGATTAAAAGTCGAAATTATGTCTAATTTATTTAGGCAAAAAAATTAAAAAGGGGAAAATTAAAAATGACAAAAATGAAATCTAAAAAGATGACTAAGTCAACTTTTGCTATTATTATAATGGCAATCGCTATGGTAGCTATGTTGGCTTTCGGTGGCACTTATGCTTACTTTACTGCTACTGCTACTGCGCAGGAAAGTGGTACTGTAACATTAGGTACAGTTAAATTAACTTCTTCAGCTGCTACTACATTTATTACAGATGTAACTGCTATGCCAGGTGACACAATCCTTGAAGGTGGTGTTACTCTATCTGTTGATGGTAGTACTGCTACTACTGGTGACTGGGTAGCTGTAAAAGTTACAGTTGGTGGTACTGCTACTGCTAATTTGATCACTGTTGATCTTGGTGAAGACTGGGAAGAAACTTCAGACGGTTCTGGTATCTACGTTTACAATACTAAAGTTACTGACAGTGTAACTGTATTGGCAGATGGTTTTGAACTTCAAGCTACAGACAACTGGACACAGGGCGAGGCTGCTTCTGATGAGGGTATCATGGGTAAAACTATTACTCTTACTGTAAACGCAGCTTCTATCCAAGGTGAAAACGTTGACTTAGCTACTGCTAAGACTCAGCTTGCAACTAAACTTGGTGCTTAATCATCAGATTAAGATTTTAGTCAAATGAAAAATCTCTCTTCGGAGAGATTTTTTTGTTTTCCAATCTCGCCTTAGCGAGATTCCTTATTCGCCCACAAAAGATGACAAAAATTTTTCCAAAATTTTTGAAAAAAATATGAGCTAAATTTATAGTAGGGTGAAATAATGCCAATCTAGTCGACCCCTATATATATTTATATAGGTAAAAGCAATAATATTTGCTTTTACCTTAATTAAATATATCTATAATAGGAGAAATGATATGTATAAATTATTTTTATCATTATTATTATCTATTCTAAATTGATTGATTTTAGAATTGATATAATAAGTACAAAAAAGCCCAATTGATATTGGACTTTTTTTAAAATGCTAATCTAAAGACTAAGACTTAGCACTGATAGACAATGCTGTAGCAGCATCAGTTAGAGTTGCTACATTAGTGTGTTGGATAGCCTTAGCTTCGAACTTCAATTCTACTTTCTGACCCATTTGGCTACCAGTATTTTCAGTGTAAGCACTTGTTTCGTTATTGTACTCGAAGTTTGAGTTGCCATAATACTTAACTGTTACTGGGAAAGTAACGTCAGTTTCTTTAGCTACTTTGTCAGCTTTTCCCCACCAACCGTCAGCAAACTCAGTCCAACCTGTACCAACGTTCAAGTAAAGACCAGATACCTCAGTACCAGTAAGAGCTGTGTGAGCATCTTGTGCTAAATATTGAGTAACTTCCTCACTGTCGATCTCAGCTTTAACTTTTACGAATACCCAAGAATCAACGTCAGATTCGTTTGATACTGTGATAGTATTTTTAGTAGAGTCAACTACTGCTTCACCAGAAACAACTTTAGCTTCAGCGATAGAAGCAACACCATCAAATGCACCTAACTTAATTGTAGCTGTAGAGATCTTCTCGCCAGTAGTAGCATTGATAGATGTAGCAGTAAAGTAAGCATAAGTGCCACCGAAAGCCAACATAGCTACCATAGCGATTGCCATTATAAAACACATTTTTTATTAATGTGTTTTGGAAATTAATCGTCGTTTTTTTCTTTTACAAATATTTGCGACAAAGTGTTGTCTCAAACATTTATCTTTAGAAAAACGACGACATCATATGAAGGGACACCACATGGATTTCCCTTCATTACTTCCTTTCCTTTGAGGTCGCTTCGCTTCACTCAGAATGACAGTCGGAGTATGTCACCCTGAGCGTAGTCGAATGGGTCTTTTCAGAATGACACGTTATGGCACTAACACAAAGGGTTTTTATATAAATATAAAAACTAAGAGTATTACAATTTCAAGATTTTGAGGTCGGAGGCGTCTTGGAATACGATGTAGTAGCCATTGCTGAGAGGGTCTTCATTGTCTAGCGGTAGCCACTGGTAGTGCTCGCCGAGCTCTTCTGGGGCGGGAGTATTGTAGTCGCACTTGACTGCATAGCAGAGATATTTGATATTTTCCTCTTGGTATATCGCGCCGATAGAGTACTGGTCTTGATTTTCGTTGATTTGCACGAATTTGCTATTTGGCAGTAGGTTGTTTAGTGTGGTGTCGGGAGCGTAATGCTCGAAAATGTATTGAAACTGCGGTATGATAGACTCGATGATACTGTTTGTGTTTTTTTCGTGAGATTCTTCGGTGCACTCCGTTTGCTCAGAATGGCACGGGTGCAGTATGTCACCCTGAGCTTTTTCTGTCATCATAAGCGCACTCGAAGGTTCTGTGTGGCTGTAAAAATACTCCTTATATTTACAATTTTGACATTTTTCATTACTCTCATCGCAAGTGGAAATCTTTTCGACATTTTCGGTAGGCTGTTTTTCATCAAAATTAAATACAGAATGGTCGTTAAAATAATATCCTGCGTACGTGCCACCTGAGAGTAGGACTTTGTTTTCGTGCTGAGTATCTATGATGGCTGAGTAAAAATCTTGGTCGATGTCAAAATCTCCGACCATACTGCTCTCATATACGCCATTTTTCTCGAGAAGATTTGCACTGTAGACTTCTTCGTGATGATAGATACCGAGTCTGCAGTGACGAGACAATTTTTCTACATTGTACAGTCTGAGTCTACATTTGAGTAGGTCGTCCTCTTGATAAAGCGTCAAAATACCTCTACCGCTTGTTTCTTCTGATGAGATGATAATAGTTTTACTTTTCATATTTTTATTATAGCAGGGTAAATTTTAATGTATGACAAAAATTTTGTATTAATTAGTCTACAAATGTTGTAGCGTGGGAGATAAAGTCGTATCGCCTAGCGAGGAATACCTGATAAAATAATTGACAATATTTTTCTAGTGTGATATTATAATCATGTTAAATTGGCAATAATGCTTTACGAGGGTATGATGAAGAAATTTACTAAGATTATTTTATGTCTACTATTATGCGTGTTTGGAGTGGGTTTGGTAGCCTGCGACACGCGTACAGATAAAGAAAAGGCATTTACTTATCCGTCTAGTGCCGACACTACGTATGGCAACGGTGGACTAGCTGTGCAGAAAGGTGATTATATTTATTTTGTAAATGGTTATCAGAGTGTGGCAGACCTCGGTGATGATCAGCAAAATGCGAGTCACACAGTGGGTGCTTTGATGCTCATGAAGCTAGATGGCAATGGTAATATAGTGACTAATGAAGACGGCCTTTTGAAAGATGAATATTATATCACTATGAGTGATAGGTTAAATGGATTTGAGGCGACTGGATTGTTTATCTCTGGTGACTATCTATACTTTACTAGCGTGTGTGAAGAAAACGAGAGCGGAGATAAAGATTGGGCAAAAGAGCGTGTAGAATTTAATCGTATCAAGCTAAATAAGACAGGTAAAGTAGAAGAAGTCTATCAATCAGGCGTGACTTATGAAAACTTGGAGTACGAATATTATATCGAAAATGGCAAGACTTTCATCTTGGTGTATGAGAAAAATGCAAATATCGACGACGGTAATGTAAAAAACAAATTAGTAAGAGTAAGTGCAGATAGCAAGGAAAATAACGAGATCGCAAGAGACGTGTCTAGTGTGGGCTTTGCTACATCTGGTGCAGAGATCTTCTATGTAAAAGATGATAGTGAAAATACAAAATATTTTGTCAACAAATACAATATCGAATCAAATCAGAGCAATCAATTTGCTGTAGAGACTAGCGCTGTGACTGTGAAGTTTGTGGCAGGTGGCAATGTATACTTATCATATAGCCATGGCAGTGATACTGATCTTAAAAAATCATCTATAAACGAAGCTAGCTTTACAGTGTGCAATTATCAGATAAATGGCTATGACACTTTTGATATCACTGATGATGGTAGTGTATTGGTAGCGGTGAAAGGAAATAAGATTTATTTCTTTAGAGGCAATACTGTAGCTGAGGCTAGATATATCGAAGATACTGACGCTACATCTATCAAAATTATCGGCTATACAAATGGTTGTGTAGTCTATTATGATAATAACAACAACATCAAATACGTTAGCTACTATAATGCTGTCTTTGGTGGAGACTATAGTGTGCAGACTGTAGCTACATCAGTGAACGGATTGGCTACTACTTACTTTGATTTGGAAGACACTTATCTTTACTTTTATGCTACAGTGGGCAGCAATGAATACTTGCATAGAGTAAAAGTAGTCAACAATCTAGATGAAGAAGTAGAAATGGTGGGCGTGTACTTGAATGATGACGTGCCAGAAGAGGAAAATACTGAAGAATAAAAAAATAAAGCGAATTTCGCTTTATTTTTTTCCTTTTTTTAGATTCTTTTTCATCTTTTCGAGTTTTGCTTTATCGACTTTATCTGGTACAGCCTTAGGTGCTGTCATTTTTCTCGCTATCATAATCTTTGTATCACTTGTAGGAGTGAGCTCTTTGCAATAACGAGACAGCTTACCCATCAAATTTTCAAAGTCTTCATCTGTATTGGCTCCACTGTGCTGATATATCGTCAAAATATTGGCTTTTACATTTTGATTTGAGAAATGATTTTCATAAATATCCTTATCGAAAGAATAAGTGATTTTTAGTCCTGTAATATTCATACTACGATATTCTGTGCTGACAGTCTTGATGACATATCCTACCTGTAATTTTCTCATCAAAAACTCAGGGTCAAAATTGATAGAAGACATAAACATATTTGTGAAATTGTCTATCAAAAATTCTTTGTGCTTTAAGATGCTATCATGAGGCTTAATTTGCTTTGTAAAATGTTTATAATTTGTCCTGATAGAATAACGGAAAGCAGAATTAACTTTTTCCGTAGCCATATTTAGCTCACAAAAATTACCTATCTGAGTCTTGTACAATACAATGTTTGATTTTTGCAAGTCATGATTTGGTGTGTCATAATATGTAAAAGTCTTTACGATCTTATCTTCAAAATGCATGATATATTTGCCAAAGAAAGAATTTAACTCCAAGACTTTTTCTTTGGAATTTTCATGGAACATTTCAAATCTGCGTTTTTGTCTTATTTTATCTATTGCACGCATAGTACCCCTACTCTTATATATAGTTTAGATAAATTTGCAAAAAAAATCAAGAAAATGTAGTATTTTTTTCATATATCTGCTATAATTTTATCATTATGAAGTGGGATAATGCATTTTTACAACGAATGGAAGCTCTTTTGGGTGAAAAATATGATGATTTTTTAGCCAGTCTAGATAGACCTCAGGAGAAGGCTTTGTATGTGAATGAAAACAAGATATCGGTAGAACGTTTTTGTGAAATAGTGGATTTCCATATTTCTCCGATTTCTTATGAAAAGGCTGGTTTTTATATCGACAATGAGAAAAAGGGTAGGCACCCTTTGCATCATGCGGGAGCTTTTTATATTCAAGAGCCTAGTGCTATGTTTACTGTTAATGCATTGAAATTTAGAGGTAATGAAAAGGTATTGGATATGTGTTCTGCGCCAGGTGGTAAATCTATCCAAATAGCTAATCGTATACCTGATGGAGTATTGGTTAGCAATGAAATAGTAAAATCTCGCAGTGAAATTTTATATTCAAATATCGAACGAATGGGACTTAAAAATGTCATCATCTCAAATGATACTCCAGAGAATATTTCAAAAGCTTATGGAGATAGTTTTGACGTGTGTCTAGTAGATGCTCCATGTAGCGGAGAGGGAATGTTTCGCCGTGGTGAAAAAGTGGTGGAAGAATGGAACGAAAATCTCCCAAAGATGTGTGCTGAGAGGCAGATGGATATTTTATCTAATGCGGATAAAGTGTTGAAGAAGGGAGGGTGTTTAATCTATTCTACTTGCACATATTCTATAGAAGAAAATGAAGCAGTAGTGAAAGAATTTGCTAAAAGATTTGACTATGAGATATTGAATATAGAAGCTCCATTTTCAAGAGGTGTAGATTTGCCAGAGGTAGTGAGACTTTATCCTCATGAAAACAAAGGCGAAGGACAGTTTGTAGCATTGATGAAGAAAAGGGGTGAGAATAATAATCCTACTACTCCGATCGTAAAGCTTGGTAACAGCAAGATCACTAATGATTTTATATATGATGTGACGGGTGTAAAAGAAAATATTTTTGAATACAAAGGTGATAGTTATTTTGTGCCAGATAAAAGCATGATAAAAAAAGGTGTAAACTATGTCTCTATAGGTGTGAGGTTGGGTTGCGTAGAGTCATATGGATTTGACCCTCATCATTACCTCTTCACTGCTTTTGGAAAAGAATTTGTACATAATTTGGATCTTGCTCATACTTCAGATGAGGCAAAAAGATATCTCAGAGGAGAGACTTTAGATGTCGATTTACCCGACTGTTTTGGTGCTTTGCTAATTGATGGCTGCCCAGTAGGTGGCTTTAAGATGAGTAAAGGTAAATTTAAAAACTATTATCCAAAAGGATTGAGAAATTTTTAGTTTACAACTAAAAAACTTATAAAAACATGTCAAAAATAGTGTTTTTGTTGCAAAAATTCAAGTTTTTTGCAAATTTTTTAAAAAATTTTTGAAAAAGGTATTGAAAAATTCTGAGTATTGCTGTATAATACTGCAAAGACTTTAAGCGAAAAGGAGAATTTTATGGGAGAAGCATGGATGGCTTTTGTTAGCATTATATCAATCGTGGGTATCGTTTTGATAGCTGCAGGTTTGATTGCATTTATCGGACACATGATTATAGGTGCGTTTGATAACAATAGGGGTGTGTCTAAAAATAATTCTAAAGAGATGATTGACTATTCTCAGTACAAACAGATTGAGGGTGGTGCCTATGGTTCTAATAAAAAGGAATATGACTTTGAAGCTATAGATGAAGCTAAAGCTGAGAAAGAAAAAGCGGAAGTAGAAAAAGAAGAAATCTCTGAAGAAGTGTTTAAGATCGAAGAAGAGAAAGTGGAAGAGCCTATCAAGGTAGAAGAAGTAAAGGCAGAAGTCAAAGAAGAAGTCGTGGAGGAAGAAGATGACGACTTTGATATTGATGATTTATTAGATGAGATTTCTAATGACGTAATCGAAGAAGAAAAGACTCAAGCTGACAATGATGTGAAGATGAGTGAAGAATTGGCTTCATTCAATATCGATGAAGAATTAAATCGAGCTAAGACACAAGAAGAGCTAGCTGAAGATCTTGATGATGAGATGGAAGAAATCGAAGAGAGCGTAAAAGTAGCTCCTGCGGAAGATAAATCAAATGAGGAGATCGAGGCATTGAAGGCTCAGCTAGCAGATCTAAATAGACAGCTTGAAGAGGCTAGGAGTGCCAAGGTATCTGTAGTGACTATTGATATGACTGAGGAAGAGTGTGAAAACAAACTTGCGATGCTAGAAGAAAGACTTAAAGATGTCAAGAAAGACTACAAGATCAATATGAAAGAATATCGTCCACTTAAGAAAGTGATGAATGATCTTGAGAGATATCAGACAAAATTGAGAAGAAAAGAAGCAATTGTAGCTAAGAAGAAAGTAGCTCTATATGGTGTAAACAATTACGTAGATATCGATAAAGAAAAGGCTGAGAAATTGGCAAATGAGCTAGAGCTTCTAGACGGACTTCGTCTAAGCGTAAATCACTGTGAAGAGGTTATCAACGCAAACAAAGATAGATTCCCTATCCTTGAGCATACAAACCAAATCTTGGAAGGACAGATTGCTCATATCGAAAGTGATATTGCCGACACTCAAGCTACTCTTCAAAGAATCAGAGATAAGAAAGGCAACGGTGAGAGCGAAAATCAATAATTTTAAAAAAAATATTTAAAAATGCTCATATTTTGAGCATTTTTTTATTGATTTTTAATATTTTTCTATATTTTTCATTATTTTTATAAAATATTTAATCTAATTATTTACAAAATTTAGTCAAAAAACTACATTTAATATAATCCAATAAAAGCTATATTTACTAGACAAATTTTACAATATTTGTTATTATATAACCATAAATATATAATTATATTTAGGCAATAAAAGGATACATTATGGGATTATTTTCTTATTTATTTGCTTCTGATAACAAAAGAAGCTTGATGAAAATCGACAAGATTATTGATTTGATTGATGAAAGGGCTGATAAGTACTCTGCTATGTCAGATGAAGAATTGCAAGCTCAGACTCCAGCATTAAAAGAGAGATTGAAAAATGGTGAGACTATGGACGATATCTTACCAGATGCTTTTGCTGTGGTGAGAGAGGCAGCTACACGTGTATTAGGACAGAGACACTTTAAGGTGCAATTGATAGGTGGTGTAGTATTACATCAAGGGCGTATCGCCGAGATGCGTACAGGTGAAGGTAAGACATTGACAGCTACTACTGCGGTGTACCTAAATGCTCTAAGTGGCAAAAATGTGCACGTAGTCACAGTGAATGAATATTTGGCTACTTATCAGGCAGAGATGATGGGTAGATTGTATAGATTCTTAGGTCTCACTATCGGTGTCACATTGTCAGGTCAGACACCTGAAGAGAAGAAACATGCCTATGAATGCGATATCACATACGGTACAAACAATGAGTTTGGCTTTGACTATTTGCGTGACAATATGCAGGTAGAAAACAAATATAAAGTGCAGAGAGGTCATCACTATGCTATCGTCGATGAGGTGGACTCTATCTTGATCGATGAGGCAAGGACTCCGCTCATCATATCTGGTATCGGTGGTAAGACGAGTGAATTTTATATCGTGGCTGACAATTTTGTAAAAAGATTGAAAGAAGAAGACTATGATATAGAGCAAAAGCACAAACAGATTCGTTTGACTGAGACTGGTGTGGCAAAAGCTGAAAATTTCTTTAAGATAGAAAATCTATCAGATGTCACCAATTTGGAGATAAATCATCATATCAACAATGCCTTGAGAGCAAACTTCATCATGAAGCGAGATATAAACTATATCGTAAAAGATGATGAAATCCTTATCGTTGATGAGTTTACCGGTCGTGTGATGCAAGGCAGAAGATATTCTGATGGCTTACATCAAGCGATAGAAGCAAAAGAGGGTGTGAAGATTAAAGATGAAAATAAAACCCTTGCGACTATTACTTTCCAAAACTACTTCAAATTATATGACAAGCTTAGTGGTATGACGGGTACAGCTAAGACTGAAGAAAGTGAATTTAACAAAATTTATAGTTTAGACGTAGTCACTATACCTACAAATAGACCTGTGGCGAGGATAGATGAGCAGGACATGATTTTCTTTACAGAAGACGCTAAATATAAGGCTATTGTAGAGGAAATACAAGAAAAATACTCAAAGGGGCAACCTATCCTAGTAGGTACAGCGTCTGTAGAAAAGTCAGAGCGTATCAGTAAGGATATAAAGAAGCTAGGTATCCCTCACAATCTATTAAATGCTAAAAATCACGAGCTAGAGAGCCAGATTGTAGCTCAGTCTGGTCGTGTAGGTAGCGTGACAATTGCTACAAACATGGCTGGTCGTGGTACAGATATCTTGCTTGGTGGTAATCCAGAGTTTTTGGCAAAGCAAAAATTGGCTAATGAAAATGTAGAGCCTGCTGTCATAGAAAAAGTGACGGGCTATAAGACAGATTTGACAGAAGAAGAGCAAGCTGTAAAAGCAAAATATGATAAATATTTAGCAGACTTTAAGGTAATCACTGATGAAGAGAAGAAAAAGGTCTTGGAGCTCGGTGGACTACACATCTTAGGTACAGAGAGACATGAGTCTAGACGTATCGACAATCAGCTCAGAGGTCGTGCTGGACGTCAGGGAGACCCGGGCTCTAGTATATTCTTTATTTCGCTTGAAGATGATTTGCCTCAAAGATTTGGTGAAGACAGAATGAAAAACTGGTTTTCACTAGCATTTAGAGGTAATGAAGATATGCCTTTGCAATCTAAGATTTTGACTAAATTCTTTGAGACTGCTCAAAAGAAAGTCGAGGCTATGAACTTTGGCGTGAGAAAAAATGTATTGGAGTATGACGATGTGTTGAACAAACAGCGTCAAATCATCTATGCAGAGCGTGATAAGGTATTGAATGGTGTGGATATTCATCCTCAAATTTTGGAGATGATGAAAGAGTATATCTTCGAGCAGTGTTCTATATATCTAGACGAGACAAAACCTAGCTATGAGTGGGAATTAGAGCCATTAAATAAGGCTTTGGAAGATAAGCTTTTGGAAAAAGAGAGCAATCTTGTGACTAAAGAGCTATTAGAAGATACTGATATAGATACTGCTAGTCAAGTGATATATGAAAAGATAATAGAAATCTATCAAAAGAAAGTAGATGAAGTGAAGAAAATTGGTTTTGATTTTTCTATCGCTGAGAGAAATACATTGCTCAGAGTGGTAGATAAATTCTGGACTGATCATATCGACGCTATGAATATCTTGAGAAATGAGATTAGTGTATTGGCATACGGTCAAAAAGACCCTATCGTAGCATATAAGAGAGAAGGTTTTGAGATGTTTGACAAAATGATCAGTGATATCCGTGAATACACTGCATCTGCGCTATTTAGGAGTAAGATCAAAATCAATGTGGTACCTCAAGCGCCAAAAGGACCTGTGGCTATGGGTAATGTAAACAAGGTGGAAAATAGAGCGGCTAAAAATACTCAGCATATAGGTAGAAATGATCTTTGCCCATGTGGTAGCGGTAAAAAATATAAAAACTGTTGTATGATGAAAGATGGAAATAAAAATTAAGGCGAAATGCCTTAATTTTTTATCTTTTTATTGCTAAAAAGAGAATATTAGCTTATAATAATAGTATGGGGTTAAAAGATTTTTTCACAAGAAAGAAAAAAAGCAAAAGGAAATATAAGATCGGACTTTGTCTTAGTGGTGGAGGGGCGAGAGGATTTTCTTTTATAGGAGCATTTAGAGCATTTCAAGAAAATGGCATTGAGTTTGATGCTGTGGCCGGCACTAGTGCGGGTAGCCTATTTGGTAGCCTTTATGCGTCAAAGATGTCGTATGATGACATGATGGCAAGAGTAAAAAATGTAAAAAATAGCGACTTTAGAAAATCAAAGCTAGGATTTTTACCGTCTAGTATGGATAAGCTACGAGACACTTTGTCACAAGTCTTATCTATCAAAAAGATAGAAGAATTACCTATTCCATATTTTGCAGTAGCTGTAGATCTTAGGACAGGTCAGGAAATTCATTTTGATAGTGGAGATTTGGCGACAGTAATAGCTGGTAGCTGTGCTATTCCTGGAGTGTTTTTGCCTGTAAGATATAAAAACATGACATTGATAGACGGTGGTGTGTCAAACAATATCCCTGCTGATGTATTGAAAATGAATGGCTGTGATTTTGTCGTGACGATTGATTGCAATTGTACACGAGGTGGGGGCACTAATAGTACAAATTTCTTTACTCAGTTTAGTACTAGTATAGGTATCATGATGGTCAATAATTCAAAAAAAGGCTTGAAAGCAAGTGACTTGATTATATGCCCTGATCTAAAGAAATATAATTCGCTCAAAGTGGCAGGCAAAGAAGAAATGATAGAGGAAGGATATAGAGCTACTATGGAGAATATGTCACAAATAAAAAAACTTTTTGCGGGAGAGTTATTTAAAAGATAAATAATGAACAAACAAAAGACAAAACAATGTGTAGTGATTACGATAGTGATGACAGTGTTGGCACTGTGCTGTCTTTTTTCTCCGCTGATAAATCCGTGGATTGCTCGAGTGTTTTGTGAGCAATTTAAGATGGTGTCTAAAGAAAATCTACTAGTACATTTTATTTCGGTGGGACAAGGTGATGCTATAGCGGTCAATCTACCAGATGGCAAAGTGATGCTGATAGATACAGGTCCGGAAGAAAGTAATGTCACATATACAAATTATCTAAAAGAAAATGTATTAAATACTGCTACTGACAACGAGATTGATTATCTTGTGCTTACTCATGCAGATATGGATCATGTGGGAGGTACATTGAGATTGCTACAAAATTTTAAAATAAATAGACTTTTTATACCAAAAATATCTTCAAATAAGCCATCTTATCAAGAAATTTTAAATTTTATCGATAAAAATTATGAATATGAATACATAGAAGAAGAGATTGTTCTAAAAAATAACGGATATAAAATTACAATGTTTGAGGGCTTCGATTATGATAAAACAAATCAATCTTCACAAGTAATAAAACTAGAGTATAAAAGTAAATCCTTTTTATTTACAGGTGATATCGACGACGATGCTGAGTTGGCTTATATAGAAGAATATGGGGATAAACTCAATGTAGATGTGTTGAAGGTGGCTCATCATGGAGCTAGCACATCTACGAGCGAAGAATTTTTATCTACAGTGACTCCAGACTACGCTGTCATCTCAGTGGGTGCAGGCAATATATACAATCATCCTACAGATGAGACACTAAGGAAATTAGAAAAAGTAGATACAGAAATACTAAGAACTGATGAAAAAGGAAATATAATGTTTGTGGTGGGTGACGACTTGGGACTAAATGTGCTGACTGGACGCTTTATGATCACAAACTTGACTTTTGATTACCGCTATTTGATATTGGTGATAGACGCTGTATTATTTATTCAATTAATTGTTATCATCTTGAAAAAAGATAAAACTAAAAAACGCATTTCAAAATCGCTTGAATAATATGCGTTTTTTTGCTAAAATTATATCATGACTTTGGGGGACTGTATGAGGAATGTGGCCATTGTTGGACTAGACAGCATATTTGTCATGAATTTATCTAGACAGTTAGCTTCTAGCTTGGGTTTTGAATATATAGATATAGATACTACCTTCGAAAGAGAATTGTTGGTGAGTAATAATGAGCCTTTATTTTTTATGAATGAAATATGGGGTAAAAGAGAAGGTGAAAATATCTTTGATGTAGCACAAAAGTATGATGTGGTGATAAGCATACGAGACGATAGTTTTTTATCAAATGAGCATTATGAATTGTTTGCGGATTCACTCACTATATTGATAGAAAGGGAAGAGACAGATAAAATAAGAAATAATATTCAAAATTTAATAAAAAAACATTGTAAAATGAGTTTTTCGCAAGAAAATTTTGATTTTAATAAATTTTTAAGTATAATAAGGGGAGTTTATGACGGACAATAAAGTAATAAATGAATTGAAAATCTTGGCATTAGAAATGATAAACCATGCAGGTAGTGGACACTCTGGTTCAGTGCTTTCATGTGGTGATGCATTGTACACTCTTTATACCAAGCATTTACTTACTGATGGTTCAAAGCATATGTTAAGAGATAGATTTGTATTTAGCAATGGACACGTGTGTGCGATACAGTATGCTTTATTTGCAGGGTTAGGAATTATCGATTTTGATGAAATTAAGTCTTTTAGGAAATATGGAGCGCTATTAGCAGGACACCCCGAGATACAAGTAGCTGGAGTAGATGCCAATACTGGTCCTTTAGGTCAAGGATTGGCAAACGCTGTAGGAATGGCTATAGCTGAGACTATTATGGAAAAGCGATTTGGTGCTTCTCACTATACCTACTGTATGGTAGGCGATGGTTGTCTTGAAGAAGGAGTCGGACTAGAGAGTTTGTCTGTAGCTGGATTGTATAAGCTAAATAAGCTAATTGTTCTTTATGATAAAAATAATGTCACATTAGACGGACATTTGACATTATCGTCACATGATGATATGACTATGAAGTTTAGGGCTATGAATTTTGATGTTATCGAGTGCGACGGCCACGATATGGTAGAGATAGATAATGCTATCATCAAGGCAAAGAAATCTAAAGAAAAACCTACAGTGATAATACTAAATACTATTATGGCAAAAGACACTGTGCTAGAGGGTAGCTGTCTTAGTCATGGAAAAGTCTTTGATGACGATGAGATAAATAGACTAAAAAAATTGTATAAAATAAATAATAAAAAATTAAGTATCAGTGAAGAAGCAAAATTATTTTTAAATAATAAAAAAATAAAAATAATTTCAAAATTTAATGAAAAAATAGCTAAATTTAATGAAAAATTAAATAAAAATAAAATATTATTAGAAAATTATAACAATTTTATAAATAATAATTTTAAATCTAATATTTTATTAGACAGTAAAAATCAATCTACTAGAGATGCGAATAATATTGTGTTGACCGAAATAGCTAAAACGAGGGAAAATCTTGTAGTATTGTCTGCGGATTTGTCTAATAGTACGAAAGTAAAGATAAACGACGGTGGAGTATATTCAGCAGAGAATAGATTGGGCAAGAATATCGCTATAGGTATACGCGAGCATGCTATGGGAGCTATCGCAAATGGCATGGCATTGCACGGAGGATTGGTGCCTGTCGTGTCTACATTCTTGTCGTTTAGCAATTATATGTTGCCTCCTATCCGTATGGCAGGCATTATGAATCTACCAGTGATATTTACATTTAGTCATTCTAGCTCGTACGATGCAGGTGATGGTATTACGCATGTACCAGTAGAGCAAATAGACCAAATAAGATTGATGCCAAATATCACAGTAGTGAGACCTCATGACATGGCTGAGATTGCTCAGAGCTATAATTCTTTCTTTATTGACAAAAATCCGATGTGTCTATGTGTGTCAAAAGCTTCTTCAAATTTTATAGGTAAAAAGAAAGATATGGACAAAGGCGCATATTTCGTGACTCATGATGATGCTAAGATAAATATTATGGCGAGTGGTAGTGAAGTAGATATCGCTATGGCTGTAAAAGATGTGTTGGCAAAACAAAATATTATAGCCAATGTCATCAGTGTGCCTAGTATAGAGATATTTGAGCGACAGAGTGAGAAATATAAGGCGACAATGTTGGACAAACCTTTGTTTGTAATAGAGACTAGTACTTGTATCAAGTATTTAAAATACACCCGTGAAGAATATATTTTCAATATCCAAGACTATGGTGTGTCGGGAGATAGTGAAAGTATCAAGTCACATTTTGGATATAATGCAAATACAATAGCGAAGACTATAATAAAAAAGCTAAAATAATTTTGGATTTTTTGTATAATATCTAAAAATCTTCACAATATATGTATGTAAGGATTATTCCTTACAGAAAAGAGACAGTTATGCTCTACAAAAATTGCATTATTTTGATTTCATTTCTGATTGATGAAACAAAGTCGATTTCATTTGAAATCTTAGATGATATGCAATTTCGAGTGTAGCGGTGTCTCTTTTTTTATTTTTTTATCAAAATCACTTGACGGTAGAGGGTGGGTAAGTGATAAACTGGTAGTAGTTTTATTGGGGAGGAGAATAGAATGGAAAAAATAAAACAAAATAAAATAATACTTATCTTTATGACAGCCTTGATGATAGTGTTGACAATGTTTGTTGCGGTCGGTTGCGGTAAAAAGCCTTTTGAACCAGTAGAATTAACCAAAGAGCAAGCTGTTGAAATTATGGACAAAGCATCTGATAATATGCTCAATACTACTAATATGGTAGGTAGAAGAACTCTTGATGAAGGAACTACATATTACAGTTATATGGACATGACTACAGGTTCAGGTTATAATGAATATGGCTCAACAAAAGTATGGAGTATTGTAGAAGGAAGTATGGCAACATCCTATGTCTATGATACAAATACTCAAACAGGTTTTAAGAGAACATCTGCATATTCAGGTATTAGTGATCCTTTTGATTTAGCAGACGATATAGAATTAATTTCTGCTTATCAAATCACAGAAGATAGATTTGAAATTTGTTATTCACAATATGACGGTGGATGGTCAAATTACAAACTAAAAATTCAAGATAATCTAGTAATAGAAGTTGTTACAACAAATCTTCGTTCTCCATCATATGGTGGTGCTACTGTTGAAAAATTCGAAATTGAATATAATACACAAGATACAATGCCAGAGCTTCCTAATATAGAATGGACAGTACGATAAATAAAAAAGGACATCGAAAGATGTCTTTTTTCACTGATAAATATCAATAAAAAAGATGGATAATAGATCCATCTTTTTGTATATTATCTCTTACTAAACTGAGGAGCACGACGAGCTTTCTTGAGACCGTATTTTTTACGCTCTTTCTTACGAGCATCACGAGTCACGAAGCCTGCTTTCTTCAATTCTTCTCTCAATTCTGTACGGAACTCTATCAAAGCTCTAGTGATACCATGACGGATAGCACCTGCTTGACCAGATTTTCCACCACCATAGATGTTTACTACTACATCTACGCTATTTAATGTATCAGTAAGCACCAATGGTTGCTTTACGATAGTCTTTAGAGTCTCGAGGTCAAAGTATTCATCGATAGTCTTATCGTTGATAGTAATATTACCACTACCAGTAGTGATACGTACACGAGCTACTGAGCATTTTCTTCTACCAGTACCTAAAAATTCTTGAGCTTTTACTTTAGCCTTAGCTTTAGTAGTCTTAGTGGTCTTGGTAGTCTTTGTAGTAGCTTTTTTAGTAGTCTTCTTTTCTACGATTTCTTCCATTAGTTATTACCTCCGTTCCATATTTCTGGTTTCTGTGCTTGATTGTTGTGCTCAGCACCCTTGTAAATGTGTACATGAGTAGCCATAGCTCTGCCTAGGCTATTTTTTGGAAGCATACCCTTGATAGCACGTAGAAGAGCGACATCGCTGTGATCAGCCATCATCTTCTTGTACTGAGTCAAGTGTAGACCTGATTGATAACCAGAGTATCTCTTGAAATATTTTTGTTCTTCTTTCTTACCTGTCAAGATAAGCTTGTCACTATTTAAAATAATAACATTGTCACCACAGTCTACATTTGGAGTGAAAGTAGCTTTGTGTTTACCACGAAGTAATTTAGCTGCTTCGCTAGCTACACGACCTAAAGCCTTGCCTTCACCGTCGATAATGTACCATTTCTTTTCAACTGTGGCTTTATTTGCCATAATTGTTTTCATAATTTCTCCCTTTTTATATTAAAATTAGCCTTATTCCGCGTTCGGCTAAAAGTAAAGCCATCTTTCCCGTGTGGCAGGAAAAATCGCTCTACAAGAGCAATACGAATAAATTATAAAGTAAAATAAATAAAAAGTCAATAGTTTTTCCTAAATTTTTAAAAAGAAAAAGCATGGCTTACACCATGCTGTGTTATTTTACGAGCTTTTGTAGAGTCTCGAGTGTCTTTTTGTCTAGAGATGCTATATCTTTTTTGTCTAAAGCGATAGATAGCTTGTTTTTCAAGTCTTCTTTAGCTTTTGTGTCTAGAGGCTTTATGTATTGTCCACTGATAGCTTTTAGTGAAGCCTTGAATCTATCACTGTCTTTGTCCTTGATATATGCGGAGATTGTCTTTTTAGTCTCACTGTAAAGAGTCAAATAAACATTTGTATCATCTTTTGATTTGTGAGGTTTTGTAGACTTTTCTTTTATAGGTTTAGGCTCATTGATAGGCATAGTGATATTATTTTTCTTTATAGTCCTCAAGACATTTGCTACGGCTATTATTCCAAAAATTAATGTAATAGCGCTAACTGTGATTATAGTAGAGTGAATAGCATTCCTTATATCTGCAAAATTTAGATACAGATCATACAATGTCATCAAAGCAGTGCCGAAATCTGTAGTAAATTCATTCACAATATATATTGTCTCTGCTACAATGATGGATATGATATTTAGAGCGATAGACCATACTATGCACCATATGGCTGAGATGGTGATATTTTTGTTGGAGAGCTTGGCGTGATTGATATACACAGTCATAGCAAGCATTACTTGTAATATTGGGATAATGTATGCATAGTAGCCAAAATTGTATACTACACCAAACAATGCGGCGCCGACAAGGCAAACTAACAAACTAAATATTAGGCTTTTTGCGACATTTGGACTTTTGCCAGTGATAGAGGTGATTTCTGACATAAGATACTCCTTAATTTAACTGTATTATAGTATAATCTTCAAAATTTGTCAATACAATTTATTTGTATTTGACATTCAGTAGATACAAATAGTCTGGTTTTGCAGTGGCGGTACATTTATAGGTAGTGAATAGAGTGGATTTTATTGTGGATAAGTCGATTTTATGTCCTCCTATTTTTAACATGGTGCCTACGATATTTCGTACCATTTTGTACAAAAATCCATTACCTGTGACTACAAAATCGACATTTATACCGCGTCTAATAAGCTTCGCTTTATAAATAGTGCGCACGGAGGATTCTGTCTCGCTACCACTCGCTCTAAAGCCAATAAAATCATGTGTACCTTTGATAAGGTGAAGGAATTTTTTCATGGCACGGAAGTCAATATTTGGGCTTATTTTGAAAGCGTGCTTTTGCAGAGGCAAGTCAATATTGGAGGTGTACATTCTATACAAATATGTCTTTTTCTTGGCGGAAAAGCGAGCATGGATATCAGTCTCTACGATAGATAATACTCGAATGTCACTAGGAAGTATACCGTTTAGAGAATGGAGTGTTTTTTTGGTATCAATCGCTTTGTTATAATCGAAATGCACTGGCTGAATATATGCGCTCACTTTCGCGTCAGTCCTACCACTACCCACACAAGATATATCTTGCTTGAGTATAGTCTTGAGTGCTGACTCGAGGTGGTCTTGGATAGTGTTTTTATTAGTTTGCTTTTGGAAACCATTAAAATTTTGACCATCATAGGTCACTGTCATCAAATATCTCATAAAAATATTATAACTTGAAATAAAAATTTATGCAATCGTTTGATTTAAAAAGAAATCTGTTTTATACTAAAAGTATACAAAAAGGGGAAATGTATGAAAAAAGTGACTATTGACGGCAATTTTGCTGCGTCAAATATTGCATATATGTTTAACAATGTGGCGATGATATATCCTATCACGCCGAGCAGTCCCATGGCAGAAAATTGCGATCAGATGATGTATGATGGTAAGCAAAATATATTTGGAAATACATTGCGCCTTAGTCAGATGCAAAGCGAAGCGGGAGTAGCTGGTGCAGTGCATGGTAGCTTGATAGCGGGAGAAAAGACTACTACGTTTACATCTAGTCAAGGTTTGCTACTTATGATACCAAATATGTACAAAATCGCAGGAGAAGGTTTGCCAACAGTGTTTTATGTGGCTGCGAGGAGTGTGGCGACTCATGCGTTAAATATATTTTGTGATTATAGTGATATATATGCGTGTCTCAAGACTGGGTTCAATATAGTGAATTGCTCCAGTGTGCAAGAGGTCAATGATATCGCTATCGCGTGTGAATTGGCAAGCGTGAGATCTGGTATACCATATATTTGTTTCTTTGACGGATTTAGGACTAGTCATGAGTTAAATACCATTTATCAGACAGAGCTTAGTGACCTACAAAAAATAGTTAATCCCACTATGTTTGCAGAGTTTACTAATCGTGCTATAAATTGCCACGAGGCGAAGAGTATGGGCACCAATCAAAACCCAGATGTCTTTATGCAAAATCGTGTGCGATCTATAGAGAAATATAGCCATGCTATAGCGGACTTTGAGTGGGCGCTACAAAAGAGTGAAGAAATCACTACTAGACACTATGATACTATCGAATATTTGGGTGATACAAACGCAAAAGATGTGGTGGTAAGTATTGGTAGCAGTGCAGATGTGCTCGCTTTGGCTAAGACTCAGTATAAAGGTAAAGTAGGCATCATCAAAGTGAGAATGCTCAAGCCTTTTGATGAAAAGAAATTTGTTTCTCTATTGCCTAAGGGTGTAAAAAATATCACAATACTAGAGAGAAATCTTGATGTAAATGGTACGGACACATTGACTTCTTTTGTATTGTCTGCATTGCAGAAAAATAGTATACATTGCAAGACATATTCTGGTTGCTATGGCTTGGGTGGCAAAGAGTTTACTCCAGATATGGCGATAGCTGTATTTGAAAATATGCTCAAGAAGAAAAAAGAATTTTTCACCGTGGGCGTATATGATGATGTGACTCATACCAATCTAGAGATAAAAGATAATTTCGTAGATAAGTCATCAGATTTTTCTATGAGGGTGTATGGACTAGGTAGTGATGGTAGTGTAAGCTCGGTAAAAAATATTATCAAGATTATTGGTGAAGAGACTGCGAGCTATATGCAAGGGTATTTTGACTATGATTCTAAAAAATCTGGCAGTCTCACTATCTCACATATGCGTTCTAGTTTTTTGCCTATCAATGCACCGTTCAATCCGAGAGGAGTAAATCTAGTATCATGCAACAATGAAGGTTATATCAAAAAATACGACATCACTGCATGTCTAAATAAGAGTGGCATTTTACTACTCAATACAGGCTATGACTTTGAAACATTGGATAGAGTGATGCCAGATAAAATGAAACATGACTTGATAGAAAAAAATATCACTTTATACGCAATTAATGCAAATGATATCGCGCGAGAGTGTGGTCTAGGTAGCAAGATAAATACTATCATGCAGACAGCGATATTTAAGGTGTCAAAATTGTTGCCATTTGATGTGGCTATGAAAAATATCGAAACATCTATCATAAAGTCATACTCCAGGAAAGGTCAAAAGATAGTCGATGCAAATCTCAAAGCCATCAAAGATGTAGTAGAGAAGATCAAAGAGATAGATGTACATAAGTTTAGCATCAAAAATGTGCCGGTCTGCAAGGTACAACAAAATGAATATTATGAAGAAATCATCGTGCCGACTAGCAATCAAGAAGGAAACGATATCCCAGTGAGCAAGTTTTCTCCAGACGGTCATATGCCTACAGATACAGCGAAGTATGAAAAGCGTGCCCTAGCGGAAGAATTACCAAAATGGATCAGTGACAAATGTATCCAATGCGGTAGATGTACTATGATGTGTCCGCACGCAGCCATACGTCCAGTCATAGTAGATGAGAAGAAAAAGACACCAAAATCTTTCACCACTCGCAAAGCATTTATCTGCGATGGAAATTATAGAATGCAAGTAAATACATTGGACTGTACTGGTTGTGGTGTGTGTAGCTCTGTATGTCCAGTCAAAGCTCTTATCATGACAGCAAGTGACGAGATCCGCGATGAAGAGATAGCCAATGAGCAATTTATGTTAACCTTGCCTGACAGGACTCCATTTACTCCAAATACAGTCAAAGGTGTACAATTTAAGAAACCATACTTTGAGTTTAGCGGTGCGTGTGCAGGTTGTGGAGAGACGCCGTATATCAAGCTGGCTACTCAGCTATTTGGTGATAGAATGCTGATAGCGAATGCGACAGGTTGCTCATCTATCTATGGTGGCACATATCCTACTTGCCCATACAGCAAAGACAAAGACGGTTTTGGTCCTAGCTGGGCAAATTCCTTATTTGAAGATAATGCTGAGTTTGGATATGGTATAGCATTGGCGAGAAAAAATCAGCGTGAAAATTTTATAAAAAATCTAAAAAATATGCGTTTTAGCAAGAAAATTCAAGAATTTTTGGTAAGATTTTTAGAAAATACAGAAAATCATGAATTTAATAAGCAATTTATTTTGTGGCTAAAAGATTATCGCCGTGGTCATGTGGCGAAGTATGATGATACATATTTGTATCACAATCTTCACCTTATCACGAGTCCGTCTGTGTGGATAATAGGTGGAGATGGCTGGGCGTACGATATAGGCTTCGGAGGCTTGGATCATGTGGTAGCTAGTGGCGAAAATGTCAATATCCTTATCTTGGATAGTGAAGTGTATTCAAATACTGGCGGTCAGACTAGTAAGGCGACTCCTCGTGGTGCTACTGCAAAATTTAACCTCTCAGGTAAGACGACTAAAAAGAAAGATTTAGCTAGTATGCTCATGACATATAAAGATGTGTATGTGGCTTCTGTCAGCATGGGAGCCAATCCAGACCAGTGTGTGCAGGCTTTTGTCGAGGCAGAGCAGTACGATGGTCCTAGCGTCATCATCGCTTATTCACCATGTATCAGTCATGGATACAATATGCGTGAGTCTCAGATCCATGCGTTTAACTCAGTCAAGAGCGGATACAATACACTCTTTAGGTACAATCCATCAGCCAAAGAGCCAATGCTGGTAGATAGCTATGAGCCGACGATGAATTATCGTGAATATGTCGAGAGTGAAAACCGTTTTACTATACTAGAAAAAGTAAATAAAGCAAATATGACAAAATTATTGAAGCAAAGCGAATCTGATGCCAAGGCTCGCCGTCAAACATATCTCAATCAACAAAAATTAAATAAAAAATAAAGCATTTTCATTCTTGGCGTCTCCTCTGTCATTCTGAGCGCAGTCGAAGAATCCTAAAGTGTAATGTAGTGGGTGCTCGAGGTATTTACCTTTCACTTAGGTAGCTAAAGCTAAAGTCGTGAAAGCCAAACACCTCTCGTCCCACTGTCATTCTGAGCGAAGTCGAAGAATCTAAAAAATAAAAATCCGCCATTTGCGGATTTTTTGCTATATGTGAGCGAGCGGAGCGATAGCGGAGTCGAAGGATCTCTAATCTCTGCCAGCTAAGTAATCAAGGCTAACTTTTAAATATTTTGCCAATTTGATTACAGTACTCATATCTGGATCGCTATTTTTATAAAACCATTGATTGAAATTTGCAAAATAAAATTCACCATTCTTAGTCATTTGATTTTGTGAAATCTTCTCATTATTCATATAAGATTTTAATCTTTCATTAAAAGTGGAGACTTGCTTATATTTTGTGTTTTTATCATCAATTTCTTTAAAACCAAATAAGTAATCTAATGAAAGGTCAAAATAATTTGCCAATTTTATTGCGTTTTCTAAAGAAGGCATTTTCTTACCTAAAGCCCATGCTGAAATAACGGAAGAGGACGATAAACCTAATTCTTTACTAAGGGCAGATTTTGTAATAGATTTTTCTTTTATCAGCTCCGATAAAATAGATGGAAATGTTTTCATAATTTCACACTACACCATTTTGGAGCTAGCATTTTAAATTAGTTCTATTGTAGAGAAGATTTGAAAAATATATTGACTTTAGCTCCAAAATATAGTATTGTCTTCAAGGAGGAAATTATGAAAGATATAATCAAATTACAGGTAGAAGAGCTGATATCTTACTATAGAGATATAAAGTCAGGAAAAATAAAAAATTCATTTAAGTTATCATTAGAAAATAAAGATCTAAAGAAGGGTATTAAGATTACCAATGTTCCTTTAGAAGAGCTTGTAGATTTGACTGTAGATAGAGTAATCTTTAAAAATAAGATAAAAATAGATGAAGATCCTATGATAATGATGAAAGTGGGAATGATGATAGGCTATGATATAGGACCTATTTTAGAAAAAATACTTAAAAATTAATTTCTAAAAAGTTTTTCCATTTATTTGGAAAAATTTTTTTCTTTTGATATAATATGGTCGTTTGGACTAAAGATTAGAGCAAACTTAAAAGGGATTTTGAAAATCAATATTTATTATGGAATTACAAAAACAATTAGCTTATGAATTTAATTTAAAAGAGGTGTATGCTGAGAATATCATCAACCTCATAGATGAAGGAAATACTATTCCTTTTATCGCACGATATAGAAAAGAAATGCACGGCGCGTGTGATGACCAAGTGCTCAGAGATTTTGCGGATAGGTTAAATTATCTTAGGAATCTAAATAAAGAAAAAGAAAAGGTAGAGAAAGTCATTCGTGAACAAGAAAAGTGGACTGATGAGATAGCTAAGGCGCTCGAAGAAGCCATGACACTCACTGAGGTGGAAGATATCTATCGTCCTTACAAGCCGAAGAGAAAGACTAGAGCTACTGTGGCTATAGCGAAAGGCTTGGAGCCACTAGCAGACATCATACTTGCACAAAATGTAGATAAATCAATCGAAGAATATGCTGCAGAGTACATATCTGAAGAAAAGGGTGTGAAGAATGCCCAAGAAGCTATCGCGGGAGCAAAAGATATCATAGCGGAGAGGATTAGTGATGATGCCAATCTTAGGAAGACTTTGCGTGAAATCATCGCTAAGAAAGCTAATATCAAAGCTATATGGGACGCAGAAAAGGACGAAAATAAGACGTATGAAAATTACAAAGACTTTTCTGGCGAAGTGGCTAAGATACCTAGTCATAGGATTTTGGCACTTAATCGTGGAGAAAAAGAAGATTGCCTCAAGGTAAATGTAGAAATCAATCCTAAGCTTACTATCACAGAGATAGAGAAAGCATACAAAAAAGATAACGAGTATACTGACCAAATCATGCTAGACACTATACAAGACAGCTATGATAGGTTGCTTTTCCCATCTCTTGAGCGTGAGTGTAGGACTGCATTGACAGACAGAGCGAATGAGCAAGCTATCAAGATGTTTGAGGTAAACTTAAAGCCTTTATTACTCCAAGCACCGCTAAAGAAAAATGTCATCATGGGATATGACCCAGGATATTACAATGGCTGTAAGATAGCTGTCATCGACACGAAAGGTGATGTATTGGATACAGCAGTGGTGCATCCTACTCCTCCACAAAATAGAGTAGAAGAAGCAAAAGCAAAGCTATCTCAAATGATAGTGAAAAATAATGTAGACATCATTGCTATAGGTAATGGTACTGCTAGCAAGGAAAGTGAGATCTTGGTGGCGGATATGATCAAGACTCTACCTAGGAAAGTAAGTTACGCTATGGTGAATGAAGCAGGTGCGTCAGTGTACAGTGCGTCAAAGCTGGCAGCAAAAGAATTTCCAGACTATGATGTAAATTTGCGTAGTGCAGTGTCTATCGCACGTAGATTGCAAGATCCATTGGCTGAGCTTATCAAGATTGATGTAAAATCTATCGGTGTGGGTCAGTATCAGCATGATATGCCACAAAATAGACTTACAGAAGTATTGTCAAATACTGTAGAAGATTGTGTAAATAGCGTCGGTGTGGATCTAAATACTGCATCAGTGAGCCTACTAAGTTATGTGTCTGGTATATCAAATAGTTTGGCTGAGAATATCGTGGATTATCGCTCGCAAGTAAAGCACATCAGAGATAGGGCTGAGCTAATGAATGTCAAGAAAATGGGACCAAAGGCATATGAGCAGTGTGCAGGTTTCTTGCGTATCACTGATGGTGAAAATATCTTGGATAATACCGCTGTCCACCCAGAAAGCTATGATGCTGTAAAGAAATTGTTAAAGCTATTTAATCTCACAGAAGAGCACATCAAAAATGGTGAATTGAGTATGTTGCCTAGCTTGATTGATAATAAAGGTGAAAACAACGTAGCAGAGGAAATAGGTATAGGTGTGCCTACTTTGCAAGACATTGTGAAAGAACTCTTAAAACCAGGTAGAGATATCCGTGAGGATATGCCATTGCCAGAGCTAAGGAGTGATATTTTATCCATGGAAGATCTAAAGCCAGATATGGTGCTAGATGGTGTAGTGAGGAATGTTATCGATTTTGGTGCGTTTGTGGATATCGGTGTACACCAAGACGGATTAGTGCACATTTCTCAGATTAGTGATAGCTTTGTATCACATCCGAGTGATATATTGAAAGTTGGTGAGAAAGTAAAAGTAAAGATTCTCTCAGTAGACTTACAAAAGAAGAGAATATCTCTTACTATGAAAGGTATAGAATAAAGTGCTATTTCAGCACTTTTTTCTTTTCATAAATTTTTTGTACAATTATTGATTTTTACATAATTATATGTTATACTTTTATGACAAATATTGTTATAAGTCAAAAAAAGAGGTGAATATGGCCACTGAATTAATTAAAAATGTCGAAAAACAAAGCTATGGTATTAGGACTGTTGCTGGCTTTAGTGAAGATAGGAAAAATAAGATAAGAGCGATTAAGCCTAATCATATAGATGTTTTGGTAGGCAATAAGAGGATAGCTAATCTTAGTGATTTTTATTATTTAGACAATGGTGTTGCTAAAAGTGTAGATGGTTTAGATGTTTTGTTAAGTAAGCAATTGTATGGTCCTGTCACTGATGGGGATATGAGCGAAGTGCAGAGTGTGGAGTGGAGAAAAAATCATAAAGTTTCAAACAAAGCAGAATTTACCATTGCTTATGATATACACAATATCCCTACTAAGTTTATACAACAGAGTGATAGTAATATTACTGGTGAGGAGAAAAATATCACATCAGTGGATAATACCACTCCACAAGGTGTAAAAAAATACGCGTATGTAGTGATGAGTGATGATACAAAGAGATTTGTAAATGTATCAGAAATATACTCATTAGATAGTACAAGAGGACAAAAGACACAGTATATGTCTGTCAAGATCATGCCAGAAGGCAATACATATTATACTAAAGATGGTCAGCAGATCAAGACGATCTATATCAACAAAGAATATACATTTAGCGATACATTAGAAGCAAAAAATAACAATATTGTCATCACAGACATATCAGTCCAAGACGATAACGGAGAGCCTAAAGTGACTGCTAGGACCTCGTCTGTAAGTAAATATTTTACAGTGAGGACTTATGGTAATGCTAATGGCGAAGACACAGTCGATGTCAAGACATATGAAGCGACTGACAACGGTGATTATATTAGTGTAAATATTTCAGGTCATACAGCTCCGATGATGGTAAGTGTAGACAGTGTCTCAGATGAGCAAGGTAGACCTATTACTAATTTCAATGCTATGACTGGCAAAAAGCTTACAGTCAAGACCAGCGATGGTGTACACACTACAGAGCCTCTTACTTATGAGCAAGCCAATATAATGTATTCTGCTCGTCTTAGATATGAAAAGGTAGATAATACGGCTAGTGAAGATACTTATCTTCGTCTCAAAAATGGTAAATATGTAAAAGAGTTTGACTGTGCGATTGCTTATAAATTTGTGCGTAATGACCAAGTCGAGTTTGATGCATATTTAGTGAGGATACAGTCCGGTACCAATGTGACAGAGAAGATTGTATCAAAAGCATATTATATGACTCATACAGCAGAGTTTAACGGTGCAAAGGTATTTAAGATCAGTAGATGCCGTACAGATGATGCTGAGATAATACAGACTACTAGTAAAAACAATGCTGTAGAGTATGCAAAAGTATTGAAAAAATACAATGGAGATGAATATACTGGTCAAGTAGATCAAGCTATAAAAAAAGATTCCTTGATAGCTTATGAGATAGCGTATGAGAATGGTGATTATGTGGTCAATGATGTCTTTGACGAAACAGATGAAAAAGCTGTAGACATCGAAAACAACAGATTTAGATATGTCTATTCTGATCATTATTCTTATGTAGATACAGCTAAAAATTCTTCAGAATATGCTTCATTGAATAAGCGCAGCTTAACATATAAAGATGGCAAGCTTGATGGAGGTCCTGAGTATAGTTTTAAAAAAGGTGTATACAAGAGCTTTGCTAAATGGTCAAAGTTTTTAAGTGTGACCGTATTGGCAGCTGTGGGAATGGGTGTGGTGTTGGCTACAGTTTTCCCTATTTGGCCTATTTATGTCGCAGGTATGGCTGCGTGGGCAGGATTTATACCATTGGGACATGGTATAGCAAAGATGATAGACAAGGCAAAAAGATCTGGCAAAAAGTTTGGTGTCAAGCAATATAAAGATGAGCTAGAGATGGAGAGAAAGATAGCTAAAGAAGATGCCTATACTATGGCTGAGAATTTATATGAGCAGGCTCTAGATATGGACAATAAAAATGTCACTAGTGATGCTATTGACGACAGATATGGTTTGTTGTTGGACAAGATTTTGGAGCTGTCTGATGCTAGTGTAGATAATGGTGTAGTATTAACTAATGGTGAAGGTAAAGTAAATGCTGGCAATATCAGACAAATTTTGAAGTTCAAACACGAATTTAATCTAGAGACAAAGGCTTTTGAGAAAGAAAAGAAGGCTTTGGAGAAAGAAAGGAAAGATTTTGAAGCATTAGAACAGCAATACTTAAAAGCAAAATCTAAAGTAGGCAATCTAGTATCATATGAATTGGAACAAAACTATTTGACAGCTAAAGCTAATATTGAAGCAAAAGAAAAAGAATTTGAGACTAGATATAAAAAGCATCTAGAAAAAGGCAAGAATTTCACTCAAGCACCTGAGTATAAGACTGCAGATAAAGAAGAAAGTGCTCTAATAGAAAATGCAGAAAATATGCGCTCATTTATCTATCTAAAGAGAGAATATGCATCAAAAGAGATTCCTGAGATAGAGGATTCTATGTCTCAAGAAGAAAAAAATAAGATAATCCAATCAAAGAGAATTAAAGAATGCCTTGATGATATGGAATACAATTTTACTAAAGGTAAATTTACATACAAAGGTGCAGAAGTCATTTTCGATAAAAATGAGGGTGTATTATTCAATAGTGCCAATCCATATGTGTTAAAAAGTTTTGACAGTATTGGATACAATCCAAATTTGGTGATAAAATCAATTTTAGCTGAGGTTAATGAGCACAAGACGTATCATTCAGCTGAGTCTAAGCTATCTAATAGTGTCGATATAAAAAGTAATCATAAATCAAGTAATACTAAATCAAATAGGAGCAAGGAAAAACGATTACAAACAGTCATTGGTTTCGGATTTGATCAAAATGCTATAACTAAAAGCGGTAATTTGAAGAAAACTAAAGAGAATGCTTTACATTTGCTTGCTTGTATGGATAGATTGTCAGAAATAAATCAGATATTATTGACTGACGAGTCACAATACGATGAATATGAAGAAGAAGCAAACAATATATGTTGGCTCTACGATAATAATAAGACATTGTTTGATAAAGTATTAGAAAACAATGAGGATATGGGAGATAAAGTTAAATCTGCTAAATCAATTTATAATAAGTATGTCAAAATAGCAAATAAGATTAACAATTCTAGTCACACAGCATAAGAAATTACTTGACAAACTATTAGAAATCTAATAAAATGAAATAAATCATATGGGCAAAGTGGCGACTTGCTCTGAGGTATTGAAAAGATACACGCTCCTCTTGGCGTAATAAGAAATTAAGGTGGGATTTGTCCAATTAGGGTGGAACCGCGGTATAAAATATCGTCCCTATGCAATTTATTTGCATAGGGTTTTTTATTTAAAGGAGAGATATATGGGAAATTTTGATAAAATAGTAAATTTATGTAAAAGCAGAGGATTTATATTCCCTGGTAGTGACATTTATGATGGCCTTGCCAATACTTGGGATTATGGTCCTGTAGGTGTAGAGCTAAAAAATAATATCAAGCGTGCATGGTGGAAAAAATTTGTACAAGAGGCCCCTGCGTCTTATGGTGTAGATGCAGACATATTTATGAATAGTAAAGTATGGGAAGCTAGCGGACATACAGCGAGCTTTTCTGACCCGAAGATGGACTGTAAATCTTGTAAGACTCGCCATAGAGCAGACAATTTGATCGAAGCTTATTCAAAAGGTAAAGTAAATCCTGATGTCATGACAAATGAGGAAATGGAGCAATATATCGCCGAGCATAAAGTGGCTTGTCCAAAGTGTGGCAAGAGTGATTGGACCAATATCCGAAACTTCAATCTTATGTTCTCAACCTCTCGTGGTGTGACTGACGAAGGACAAAACTTGATATATCTTCGTCCTGAGACTGCACAGGGTGAGTTTGTAAATTTCTTAAATGTGCAACGCAGTATGAGGGCTAAAGTGCCATTTGGTATCGCGCAGATCGGTAAAGCCTTTAGAAATGAGGTAACTCCAGGAAACTTCACATTTAGAACAATTGAATTTGAACAAATGGAACATCAGTGGTTTTGCAAGGCAGAAGAAAGCATGGACTTTTATCATGAGTATAAAAAGAAAGCATTGGACTTCTTGCTTTCTATAGGCTTCAGTGCTGAAAATCTACGCTATCATGACCATGATAAGCTCGCTCATTATGCCAAAGCTGCGTGCGATATTCAATACCAATATCCTATCGGCTGGGAAGAGCTAAACGGTATACACCACAGAGGAGATTGGGATTTGTCTCGTCACCAAGAATTTAGTGGTAAGTCAATGTTATATCTTGACCCATTTACAAACGAAAAATATATACCAAATGTGATAGAGTATTCTATCGGTGCTGACCGCTTGACATTGGCAGTATTATGCGAAGCTTATGATGAAGAGACATTGGAAGGGGGAGACACTCGTGTAGTTATGCATTTCCACCCAGCTATTGCACCATACAAGGTTGCAATACTTCCACTTCAAAAGAATTTGAGTGAAAAAGCAAATGAAGTATATTCTACACTTGCTAAGCACTTTATGGTGACATATGATGAAGCAGGCTCTATTGGAAAGCGCTACCGCAGGCAAGATGAGATCGGTACTCCGATGTGTGTCACTATCGACTTTGATACATTGGAAAACAATACTGTGACTATCCGTGACCGTGATACTATGGAGCAGATACGTCTATCTATAGATGAATTGGTAGACTATGTATCTAAGAAGATAGATTATTAATAAATAGAAAAAATCCGCATAATGCGGATTTTTCTATGTAGATACCCGAAAGTATATCTTAATACCAAGCAAACGAGCCTCGGTCAGTGCACAATGGACATCGCTATCTCGTCTCGTAACTGGAATAATATGGTGAAATATTTTTAATAATACTAATAAACTATGTTTTTGAAAGAAAACGTTACTATCCATGCTCATCTATTAAGATGTGGGTATTATATCACCGCTTTTGCGTCTTGTCAATATTTTTTTTAAAAATTTTCCATAATATTTTTATATGGTAACTTCTCAAGAAATTTTAGATGTTTTTGCCGAAAGATTTAAGCAGCTTTTAAAGGATAAAGACTTAGATTTACAAAAACTATCTAATAATATTGGAATAGCAAGGTCTACATTAAATGATTGGAAATTAGGTAAGAAAATGCCGGGAGCAGATGGTGTAAGGAAGATTTCTGATTATTTTAACGTGACAACAGATTATTTATTAGGGAAATCAGATTTTGAGAGCTAAAAGGTGGTATGAGAGGTGTTTGGCTTTCACGCCTTTAGTTTTAGCTACCCAAGTGAAAGGTAAATACCTCGAGTACATACCTACATAAAAAATCCGCGATGTGCGGATTTTTTGTATATTATTTGATATTTACATTTGCGAAAATGTCCACGCTGACTTCTTTGATGAGCTGGAGAGTAATCTTGTACTGACCGACACTTTTGATAGAAGGGAAGTCTTTGATTTGATTTTTTTCGATCTTGATATTGTCTTGAGCGAGAGCATTTACTATCTCTTGCTTTGTGATAGAGCCAAAAGCTTTACCATTGGCACCTACATTTAGAGTGAAATGGTATATTTTGTTTTTGATTTTATCTGCCAATGCTTGATATGACTTTACCATCTCGCCATGATGGAAAACTTTAGCCTCTTGCTGACCCTTATGGTCATTTAGATTAGATGCATTTGCTTCTTTTGCTATGCCTTGTTTGATAAGTACATTTGAAGCATAGTTTGGATTGACATCTATGATGTCGCCGGCTTTACCTTTGCCTTTAAGTTCTTTGATTAATATTACTTTCATTTTTACTCCTTAGATATCTTTTAGATTGTTAAAATAAGTCACTATATATTTATCGTATTTTTTCTTAAGCATGGAGAGATGATTATCTTCGCCTTCTACAATGGTATCATGATGCAATATAATATCTCGCCTAAAGTAGATCTTGCCTTTTAGAGTATTTTTAAAATTATCTATATTGACAGGATCGCTTAGTCTAGCTAAACATTTATTAAACCCACTAGTATCTCTTTCTAGAGCGGCTGTCTTCCTATTCATGCAAAAATCTATAAGATAGCTTGCAGATTCGTCATATATGTCTAAAAGCTTCAAATAATCATCTTTAGTGATATGTTTGTTTTTTAAAGAAGTATCCATATTTTTTAGCAATGATAGTATGTGATCTATGTCTTCATTGATGCTTTTTACTAACTCTTCATCGTCCATATTCTTCACCTCTGGATAGATTATAAATAATTTAAAACAATTTGTCAATAAGAGACTACTGTATAAAAATGATATTTTTGGGTAAACTCAAAATATGGACGTTATGTGTAGAAAATATAGCTGTAAATACAACGATAAAGCAAAGTGTGATAGAAAAAATCTATCTGTAGGTAAAAAAGCCGACTGTGTAGATTTGGACGTGGATAAGGATAAGGTGGTGGAAGATGTGTCACGTGACATGTTTATGCATGAGCCAGATATTGCACCATTTCATCACTGCAAGACTATGAATATCATGTGTGATAGTGCAGAGTGCATTTTCAATCGTGAAGGAGAATGTTTTTCAAATGGGATATTTGTAGGTAGCGAGATAAAATGCGCGCCATGCAATAGTTTTGTCCCTAGATAATGTGTACAATTGATTGACAATAAGATTTTTATGTGCTAATATACTCGTATGAAAATAAACAATTTGGCATTGCTATTATTGAGGTAAGGTGCCTGACGGCACTCTCTTTTGGTTGTGCTGAATTTAAGATTTGACAGCATGACCGCTGTCATTTTTTCTTATTTTTATGGGAGATGTTTATGGAAAATTATAATTTTAGAGTAGTAGAAAAGAAGTGGCAAGATAAATGGGCGAAAGAAAAGGCTTTTAAGGCTATAGATTTTCACCCTACCAAGCCAAAATATTATATGTTGTACGAATTTCCTAATGTCAGTGGTAATCTGCATATGGGACATCTAAAGGGTACTGTACCATCAGATGCATTAGCTAGGTACAAAAGATTTTGTGGATATAATGTCCTTTTCCCAATAGGAGGAGATGCTTTTGGGCTACCAGCAGAAAATGCAGCTATAAAGTATGGTACAAATCCTAGGAAATTTGTGGCTGATGGCTTTAAGAAGATTACAGACCAATTTTCACAACTTGGCTTGTCTTTTGATAAAGACCGTTCTTTCTGTACTAGTGATGAAGATTATTACAAATGGACACAGTGGATATTTATGCAATTATACAATCATGGCAAAGCATATAAAGAATATGGTACTGTAAACTTTTGTCCTAATTGTAAGACTGTATTGTCAAATGAAGATAGCCAAGGCGGAAGATGTGATAGATGTAATGGCTTAGTACAGCAAGTCGAACGTTCTGTTTGGTTTTTGAAAATGAAGGAGTATTCTGAAAAATTGCTTGGCAATGTAGAAAGAATACAGATGAATGAAAATCTTAAAGAGCAACAACGAAACTGGATCGGTAAAAGTGAAGGAATGCAAGTCCAATTTGATTTATTTAATAGTGCAAATATTAAAATTGGTAATATAGAGATTTATACTACTTGTATCGAGACCATTTATGGTGTCACATTTATGACTCTTGCTCCTGAAAATAGTTTATTAGATAAGATCAAAGACAGTATTACAAATTTTGCACAGATAGAGGCTTATAGAGAAAAGACAGCTCTTCGTTCAGAATTTGATAGAATGAGTGACAATAAAGAAAAGACTGGTTGCAAAGTAGAAGGAATATATGCTATCAATCCACTCAATAATGAAAAAGTCGCTGTATATATCGGAGATTTTGTGTTAGCTGGATATGGCACAGGGGCTGTAATGGCTGTACCTTGTCATGATCAGAGAGATTATGATTTTGCTTTGGCTTTCAATATCCCAATGAAACAGGTTATTGAGGGGGATTGCTCTGCTAATGCTGTAGAAAAGCATGAGTACAATGCAAAAGATAGCAAGTTAGTCAATTCAGCAGAATTTACTGGTATGCCAGTGAGTGAAGCTAAGAAAAAGATTAGCGAAAAGATTATAAAAATGGGAGTCGGTCACCAGCAAATAAATTATAAAATGAAAGACTGGCCATTCAATAGGCAAAGATATTGGGGAGAGCCATTCCCTATAGTGTATTGTGATAAATGTGGCACAGTTTGCCTAGAAGAAAAAGATTTGCCGTTGAGACTGCCTGAGACTGATGATTATTTACCAAACGATACTGGAGATTCACCTCTTGTGAAGATTAGTGATTGGGTATATTGTAGCTGTCCGAAATGCGGAGGCAAAGCTAGACGAGAGACAGACACTATGCCAAACTGGGCAGGTTCTAGTTGGTATTGGTTGAGATATTGTGACCCACACAATGAAAAAGCTCTAGCTGATTATGATAAATTGAAGTATTGGGGTAGTGTGGATTGCTATACTGGTGGTACAGAGCACATTACACGTCATGTCTTGTATGCTTTCTTTTGGCAAAATTTCTTATACGAGATAGGTGTAGTACCTACCCGAGATCCGTTCATTAGGAAGATGGGTAGTGGATTGATATTAGATGACCAGGGTAAAAAACTCAGCAAGAGTAGCGCCAATGGTGTACCTGCTATTGATGTATTGAATCAATATGGTGCAGATGTCACTCGTTTACATGTACATTTCTTGGGTGGATATGAGGACAATACTCCGTGGACATTTGATGGTATCACAGGTATTACATCATTCATCAATCGTGTATGGAGCTTGTTGGATTGTATCAAAGGTGAAGATATGAGCAAAGAGCATATTTATGAGCTCAATAGGACTATCAAAAAAGTATCAGAAGATCTTGAAAATCTAAGATTAAATACAGCTATTTCTGCATTGATGATATTCTTAAAGAAAGTGAAGGAAGATGGATTTATCACAAGGGAAGAATTGAGACAGTTCTTGATATTATTAAATCCTCTAGCACCACACATCAGTAGTGAAATGTATGAAAAGGTATTTAATAAGGACATAATAGACGAAGAGTGGCCAAAGTATGATGAAAAATATTTGGTAGAGGACGAGGTAGAGATTCCTATACAGGTAAATGGTAAACTTCGTGGCAAAATCACTGTATCTAGGACTGCTAGCGAAGATGATATCAAGGCTAAGGCATTGGACGAGATGAAAGAATACGTGGCTAATGGCTACAAAAAGATAATCTATGTGCCAAATAGGATATTTAATATAGTAGTATAAAAAGAGGCATTTGCCTCTTTTTTTCTTGCAAATTTGATACAAATGAAGAAAATATATGTTATAATATCTCTATCATATAATTTAAATAAATAGTTTGACACGTATATATCGGTGTAATGACTATTTAAAAATTTTGTCGAATTTTAGTACAATATGTACAAGCAGTAGATCATGTATGACAAAATTTTTAGGATCAAATTAAAATTTAAACATAGGAAAAAGTATGAAAATATTAAATGAAGAGTATATCAATGAATTGCTAAAAAGTATCGCTAAAGGTGATGACGACGCTATAGATATTTTGTATGTAGAAATAAAAGATCATTTAGTTTATTTTTTGTTCAAGCTAGGTGCTTTTCATGATGATATACCAGACATCATACACAACACATTCGTGACTATCATCGAAAAATCTAAGACAAAAATATTTTTCAATAATTGTATAGGTTGGATATTTAGGATCGCAAAAAATATTTTATACAATACCAATCGTAAGAATTATAAGATAAACTATGATGACGATATAGTGAGCAGACTTGGCTGTACATACAATGAACGTTCACTAGGTGTCAAGTATGCGATAGATAAGTGTGACCCGACGTCGCAGCAGGTAATATTTTTATGCTTCTATTTGCAATTGCGAAATTATGAAGTAGCCAAAATACTAGATTGCTCCATAGCCACAGTCAAGAGAAGAAAGTTTGAGATTATTACATACTTTAAGGAGATATATAAAAATGAACGATAAAAAATTTAGAGAAGATTTGAAAGAATATTTTGATAGTCAAGAGACTGTCGAGCTATCTGCACAGCAGAGAGAGCATTTGAGAGCTCTTACTAGACAAAATAAGTCTCAGAGGAAGATTACAGTATGGAAGAGGATTTTCCTTACAGCTTGTTCTTTTTGCTTGCTATTGTTGATAGTCTTGCCGACTGTAGCTTATGTTTATAAGGCGAATAATCCTGACACTCCGCCTACCAATCCTCCTACTATATATTATGGAGACGACGAGGCTACCAAAAAGGATTTGACAGATCAGCCAGATTTGGTGAGAAGTATTATCTCCAATGGCTACTCTCAGTATGAATTTATTTTTGATGAATTTGATTTTTCAGAAGTGATAGGTTTTTATACACCTGATGAAGCGGAATTGTTAGCTTTGCAGATCACTGCTTCAGAAAAAGTAGCTCCGTTTACATTGGTTAAGATAAATCTCATTATGAGTGAGCAGTTTGTTTTTAGTAGTAAAGCAGATTACATGAATGATGCTACTCATACGACTAACGATACATATGAGTTGTATAAAAAGTCATATAGCGATATAATGTCTGAGTATCTGTATGCTTATTTGAAGTCTTCTGATTATGAATTGTATCTAAACTTTGATAAAGTAAATGAGATGCTTTTCAATAAATTTATATAAAAATAAAAAATTTTTGAGCCATTTCTTTACCTTGTAGACATATATTTATAGCAACAAGGAGGAAATATGTTCAAAAATTTTTTCATTATTGCCATGAGTGCAATATTTAGTCTTAGCGGAATGCTACCATTTGTACCTACGATATCTAATGTGTCAGATGAGCAGTATTATTGTGATGATACTTATTCCGGATATGGTACCAACGCAGAAGAATTTTATGAGACCCTCACATATGATTCTTATACTTCATCTCTCACTAAAATAGATATCTTATGTCCAAATTATCATTCTTCTTACGGGACTAATGCGTGCACACCTACTGCTGGTAGTATCGTCACTACATATTATGATTATTATTACCCAAATCTATTACCAAATTACGATCCGACATATACGTATAATAATAAATTGTATTGGCAACCTCAAAACAGCACAGTAAATGCTATGCAACAAAGCCTATACAATCTAATGGGTACTAATACAGAAGCAGCAGGTACATCGGTCGCTCAGTTTAAGGCTGGTATGACCTCATACTATAATACACAGGGGTATAGTATTAGCTACAACAATGTGACAAACTCTCTTACTTCTAGCAATGTCATAAATTATTTCAATCAAGAAAAGCCGATAATATTATTTTTGACATCTTATGAGTATTTCCCATCATCTTGCCATAATTTTGGCAGTAATCAAATGTCAATGCTAGGATATAGGAAGACTGTAGGTCACGCGGTGGTAGCATTTGCATATGTAGAATATGATTTTTATACAAATAACGAAATATTTAGGACAGACAAATACTTATACGTAGTCTTTGGTGACGATACTATTGGATATTTGTCAATCAACGATACTTCTTATATACAAGAAGCCTATACCTTTAATGTTGCTTAAAAGGAATGACATAAACAAATGATAAAACAAGAAGCTGGAGAGTCGTGTAGGTATACCTACGATGAAAAGAATAGAGTAATCAGAGAAGATAATCTTTTGTTTGGCAATACATTTACTTACAAATATGATAAGTATGGCAAGCTGATAGAAAGAAATACTTATGATTTTACTTTATCGGCTCTCCCTGAGGAACATACTACTGATGTGTATGTTTACTCAAAAAAGCATAAATTGCTGTCTTACAATGGTGAATCATGTAAATATGATAGACGAGGTAATCCTATCATTTACAGAGACGCTACGCTAAAGTGGAAGCATAAAGATTTGTTGTCGATCGACAATATCTATACTTTCGAATATGATAAACATATGCGCATAAGTAAAACAGTGAGGACTGAGCTGGTAAAATTTTATAGTAAAAATGATAAAATCTATGCTCAGGACAATGGTGACTTGCTACTATTTATTTACGACGGAAATGAGATAAGTGGATTTAGTTATTATTCCGGTGAAATAGCTAAAAGCTTCATGTACAAAAAGAATGAAAATAATGATGTGGTAGGTATCTTTGACTCTGGCGGTGAGCTCGTGTGTGAGTATGTATATGATGTGTTTGGTGATCATAAGACACTCGTCTATAATGTCGAATATAGTGATGTGGCTTATATCAATCCGATACGATTCCGTAGCAAATTTTACGATATAGAGACAGGTATGTATTTCATAGATGGCAAATATTATGATGCGCAAATAGCTAATTATTTAAATTGAACACAGATTGCTAAAAAAAATACGAACATCATGTTCGTATTTTTTATATTATCTATTATTGATACTATCGATAGGATTTTTCTTTGCTAATCTATATACAGGGAAGAAACTAGCGACAAATGCTACCAATAGTGCCACTGCGAATATGATCAAGATTTGTTTAAATCCAAATACTAATAATGTCAAAGTGATGCCCAATTGACTCACTAAAGAATTATTAATAATAGCGCAGACGATACCGCAAGATATAGATGACAATACAAAATTGATCAAACATATTATCATACTTTCATACATATTGCAAAATAATCCCAAATAAAAAATAAAACGAACTCACTAAATCGGTTCGTTTTATTCATTATTGGCGGGAAGACCGTTATCCAATCCTAACACCAAAATCTATATTGGTGCTGGTTGGATTAAAATTATTATTCACTTTTATCATTAACTTCCTGTGTTTCTTGGGGTATCATTGTTCTTAAAATTGCTTCAAAATCAAATATTTTTTTAGCTTTTATAACTACACCTAGGTTGTTGGGGATATGGGTTTCTGTAATCGGTTTAGAATTAACAGCAGGAGCTAAAACAATTTTGATTTCACCATTAACTTTGTGTTGGGCTACAGCATAAACTATGCCAATTAATTTCACTCTTCCACCAGCATATAGTGTGTTTTTTATACTATATGCGCCTTGATTATAAATAAAAACAGGAGAGCCGCTAGAACCACCATAAATTGCGGAATCTATTAAAAATTTAGGTGTGTTTTCAAAATCATATTTTAATGATGTGGCTGTAATTCCTTTTCTTACAATTGGCAGATTATTAGCAAAATCCCATATTCCATCTGGATAACCAATAACTGTTATATCTTCAATATTAGAAACTTTGTCTTGAATGTATTTCTCATCAGGAATATCTTTGTTGGTAAGAGTAGTATAATATAAACTTTCCTTTTTGTCTTTAAAAAAATCAAGTAAGCTTGCAATAAGAACAATACACAAATCAATTGAATTATCTGGGTGGTTTATAATAAAATTTTCAAGGTTGTTTAATTCAAAAATAAATTGTTTATTTGTTAATTTTCCATTTTCACTCAAAGAAAATCTTAATTTTAAACATTTTGCACCATTGACAACATGTTTGTTGGTGATAATACAAGGCACTTGAATTTTTTCGTCATCAAAAAAAGTATAAAAAAATCCTGTTCCAGTACTTTGTATTCCATTTCCCAAATCTGCTTCAATTCTAATAGTTGTATGTATCAAAAGTTCATCAATATCCATAAAATCTCCTTAATATGCGAGTATTATAGCATATTTTGTTTAATAATGAAAGACCTATAACAAAAAAGAGAAGAAGTTTTTCACTTCTTCTCGTGGGTTTTATTGATTGGACTGCAAATGAGCGTAAACTTCATTTGCTGATAGATTAGAAAATTTGCTATTTGATTCGGCATAAACTTTCAAGTTAGTGGCAAGAATTGTCCATTTTGAGTCCGCTCCTTATTCTGCTTACTAAAATAATTAGACAAATTAGCACTTTACATCTCAAAAAAGTTGCTTTTTAGAATATTTTTGCCTATAATAATTTACAAGGATGTTATAGGATGTAGAACATGAGATTTATCGGAAGTAAAGCAAGTTTATTAGAAAATATACAAAAAGTTATAGATGAGAATGTCACAGATAATTCAGAAGTTTTCTGTGATATTTTTGCTGGAACAAATTCCGTAGGATATTATTTTAAACCTAGATATAAAATCATTTCTAATGACTTATTATATTTTTCATATTCTATTGCAAAAGGTTTAATTGAGAACAATAAAAAACCAACATTTAAGGGTTTGGCAAAACTTGGAATAAATGACCCATTTACTTACTTATCTAGCGATATGTTTGCCTTAACTTATGGGAATGGTTTTGTATCAAACAACTATGCTCCAAGTAAGAATTGCACTAGAATGTATTTCACATTAGAAAATGCGAATAGAATTGATTTTGCAAGAGAGCAAATTGAACTTTGGAAAAATCAAGGAGCAGTAACTGAAAGTGAATATTATTATTTATTGGCAGGATTGATTGAGGGTGTTCCTTATGTTTCTAA
>SVHS01000003.1 GCA_015055745.1 Clostridiales bacterium | reverse complement strand
TATGCCTTTTGATATTGTGTTTTCATTTCTTCTCTTATCAAGTACCTTTCATGGCATAAAGTAGCCAATAAAAAAGAGAACTAGATATTTTTCTAATTCTCTTAATTATTACACTAGTTTCAAAAGTGTTAGACTAAAGACTCTTTTTTTATGTATAAAATAACTTTACGTTGGACAATAATCTAACGGAGGGATATATGAATCCATTAGAGTACAATACTAAAGAAGTAGATAGATACTATATGTCATTTGAAAAAATGTACCCAAAGGCGTACAACAAGAAAAAGACAAATCCATATACCAAGACTAGAGTTATACTTTTGAATGGTACAGAGTATGAGAGTGTATGGTTTTTGCATCAGTTTGCTAGAAATTGTGAAGTCGATGAAATCAAACAAGCTCTATCTCAAGTAAGGAAACAGGAGCAAATGCAACAAAAGAGAATAGCGTGTTTAAAGCCATTGAACGAGAGCATACTAGAGACTACTATTGCGTACGAGCAATTGGCTATCGATCTTACTGCCACTTTAGCTCAAAATGACCCTGATGAAAACAATAGAGACGCACTAAATTTTGCTTTACTAGAAGATTTCGACCACTTGTATAGGTTTTCAAACCTTATGATGATTGATGTCAAGAATGCTGACCCAGACTTTTTGGTAGGTAAATGTACAGAAATCATGCCAGCTAGACCTACTATAGCGCACCATAGATATCCTAAAGATGATGTCAAAAAACCTATGAATGCAAAGAAAGCTGATTTGTATTCCAAGTTGGTGGCGGGTATTATTACTGCAGCAGAGCAACAAACTATGAATTATTATATGAATATCAGTCAATGGTATAAGAATGATTTGGGTAGAAAATTATACGCAGAGATTGGTATGGTGGAGGAGCAACATGTCACTCAGTACGAGAGTCTAAAAGATCCTACTTGCTCATGGTTAGAGCAGTGGGTACTGCATGAATATACAGAGGCATATTTGTATTATAGTGCCTATGTGGAAGAAAAAGATGAGTATATCAAAAATGTTTGGCTAGACCATTATGAGATGGAGTGCGCTCATCTAAAACTTGCTTGTCATTTGCTAGAAAAATATGAAAAAAGAAACCATATCGGTGTGATAGGTAAAGGAGAGTTTCCAAAGCTACTCACTTTGGGTACAAATAAGCAATATGTGAGAGATGTATTGGAGCGTACGATTTTACTCACTGGTGATAGACAGAGATATACAGATATAATGAAACTTAAGGATAATGCAGACTTTTTCTTGTATCAAGACGAGATTATTCCAGACGAAAAGAAAGTGGCTAGTCATATTGTTATCAATAAGGCGATAGAAAAGTTTGGTCAAGACTATCGCTATCAGGACAAAGCAAATCCAGTGAAAGAACTTCAAAATAGGAAAAAGGACAATATCACTATCGCTAGGAAGAAATAGGTTTATGCCTATTTTTTTTTATTACAAATAAAAATTTATTTGACATGGCATTTTAAAAATTTTATCATATAAATTGTATGTGAGGTCAATATGTTAGAAATTTCTAATATTTGTAAAGATTATGTATTAAAAGACCAAGTAGTAAATGCTTTGAAAAGCATCAATATTTGTTTTCGTCGCAGTGAGTTTGTATCCATTTTAGGACCTAGTGGCTGTGGTAAGACGACATTATTGAATATCATAGGTGGATTAGATAGATATACTAGTGGTGATTTGATCATAGATGGCAAATCTACTAAAGAATTTAAAGATAGAGATTGGGACAATTACCGAAATCATAGAGTGGGCTTTGTTTTTCAAAACTATAATCTCATTCCGCATCAGACAGTATTGGAGAATGTAGAGCTAGCGCTTACTCTCAGTGGCATCAAGAAAAAAGAGCGCAGAGCTAGGGCTATCGAAGTCCTAAATCAAGTAGGACTAGGAGACAAACTAAAGTCAAAGCCAAACCAGCTTTCAGGCGGTCAGATGCAGAGAGTAGCTATAGCTAGAGCGTTGGTAAATGACCCAGAGATAATACTTGCCGACGAGCCTACAGGAGCACTCGATAGTAAGACTAGTGTGCAGATCATGGAGCTACTCAAAGAGGTTAGTCAAAATAGATTGGTAATCATGGTGACACACAATCCAGACCTAGCCAATGAATACTCTAGCAGGATTATCAAGCTACTCGATGGAGAGCTTACATATGATACCAATCCTTATTCCAAAAAGGAAGCTAATAAAGAGGTAGCAAAACACAAAAAGAAATTGGAAAAGCTACAAAACGAGGTGTCATTTAAAAAGACAGAGAAAAAGAAATCAATGTCACTATTTACAGCTCTATCACTTAGCTTTAAAAATTTACTTACAAAAAAGGGTAGGACGATCATGGTGGCCCTAGCTGGTAGTATAGGTATCATAGGTATAGCATTGATACTAGCAGTTAGCGCTGGTATGACCAATTATATCAATACTATGCAGAGTGAGAGTCTGTCTAGTTATCCTATTACTGTATCATCTATCGCTGTCAATATGGACGAAGCTAGCAATGTCTTAAGTGGTAGTGAGGAAGAGAATGAGACGTCTGATGATTCTATTGTAGTTTACGACCCAGCTAGTACGCTTATAAAAATGGGTAAATTCAATTATTTAGGCAAGCACAGCAATAGTAAGGGTGAAGAAATAAATTTTGTAGACTATGCTACCAATTATTATGCACAAGACAATAAAAAGGATTTAATGAATGATGTCAAAGTAAGTTATGCTAGTACAATGCATATCATGACAGAGACGTCTCTAGGTGGTTATTTAGCTATCAATAATACTGCAGAGTTTAGTGTATTGCAGGGTACTACATCATCACTTTTTTATGAGCAATTAAACAATCAGGATTATGTCACTAGTATTTACGATGTAGTAGCGGGTGAATATCCAAATGATAGTGGAGAAGTAGCACTTGTAATGGATAGCAGTGGTAGATTATCAAATCTAGAACTAATGTCACTAGGCATTATGCCAGAGATAGATCAAGAGACTGGCAAGTATCTGCCTATAGAATATGAAGATATCGTAAATAAAAAGCAATACAAACTAATATATCACAATGAATATTATGATGATGCTACCGGCAATGCAAAAGTGGACTTTAGTGCATCTACTAGTGATAACTTTTATATCAATAACGCTGCTAAATTGGCAGAAATGTACAATAGCGTAGACACCAAGACTCTTACTATTACTTGTATATTAAGACAAAAAGATAATGCTAGTGCAGGAATATTTAGCAATGGCATTATGTATACCACAGCTTTGACAGAAGAGTATAGAGCAAATTGTATGGAGTCAAATATAGTCAAGAGTGTAAAGAATACATATTTGACATCAGATAAGCAATTGATAAATGGAGATCAAGCATTTATATCACCATACAATGTTATGATTAGTGAATTGAATAACCAAGCTTTTGCACAATATAAAAATGCTTTTTCATTCACTACACCTAATAATATCAAAGATACTCTTTGGGATAGGTTTGGTATCATCATAAGTGATGAGGCAGTGATAGATTTGTATTTACAAGTCTATGGTGCTAGCACAGTGCCTACGGGTATATATTTCTACGCGTCTACTTTTGAGGCAAAAGATGACTTAGTCAATATGGTAAATACATGGAACTCACTCGATGGCTCATATGATATACAGATTACAGATAGCACAGCTATGTTATCTAGCATATTGGGTACATTGGTAAATACCATTTCATATATTTTGATAGCCTTCGCTGGTATATCACTAGTAGTGTCTAGTATTATGATAGGTATTATTACATACACATCAGTGATCGAGAGGACCAAAGAGATAGGAGTGCTACGTAGTGTGGGTGCGTCCAAGAGAGACGTGTCTCGAGTATTCAATGCGGAGACTATTATTATAGGATTCATGGCAGGTTTGATAGGTGTATTGATATCTTTGCTACTTACTTTCCCTATTTCAGCACTATTAAAGAATCTAACTGGGGTAGCAGGTTTGGCTGTGATGGAAATATTGCCTAGCATTCTTCTAGTGGTGATTAGTGTAGTGCTTACATTTATCGCAGGACTCATACCTGCAAGGATTGCGTCTAAGAAAGATCCTGTTTTGGCACTGAGAAGTGAATAATGTAGAAAAAGTCGAGTTTTTACTCGACTTTTTTCTATTTGATTGACTTAATAAATTTGGTTTGATAATATTTTTATATGAAGTATTTAGAATGTGGGTTGATAAATGGTGCAAAGTTGCGCTATGTGAAAAATAATATCACAGATACGACTGTAGTAGATGTGTGGTTTAACTGTGGTGCGAGGTGTGACAAGATACCGGGGTTAGCTCATTTTACTGAGCATATGTTTTTTACTGGCACAGATAAGATGGATAAGCCTGCTATCACAAAAAAATATTTTGATTTTATCAATGTAAATGCCATGACCAGTAAGACTAGTATATATTTTACTGGAAATATGTTTACAAAAGAGTTTGCAGACTATCTATCTACTGTGGCGATGATGATTACAGAATCTACTTTCACTCAAGAGGCTGTGAAAAAAGAAGTCGGAGTGGTTCAGCAAGAAATCGCTCGAAACAACGATAAATACAAAAGGAAATCCAATGAATTTAATCAATACAATATCTCAAAGCAACAAATTTGGCTAGATGAGACATTGGGAAACAAAGACAGTGTCGCTAGCATCAAGAGTAAAGATGTCAAAGAATTTGTAAAGAAATATTTTGTGAGAGAAAATCTCGAAGTGTATGTGTCTAGCCCTATGTCTTTTGCTAAAGTGAAAAAATTGGTCGAGAGACATTTGGTGAGTAGACTTCCATCTAATAAGAATTTCAAATCTCTGCCATTATTCTTGGACAAGGCAAAATTTGAGCCGTTTTATGCTATCAAGCACGTAGATATAGACAAATGTTATTTATTTATAGATTTTTACGTAGGGCATAATTATTTTGATAGAAAATACAAGCGTCAGCTCAACCTTGTGCTTGATATGATGAATGACACTAGTGAAGGTATTGCCAAAGATCTTAGATTAGACAAGAGTCTTGTGTATGGTGGTGGATTTAGGAGTCAGTTTGATGATAAGAATGGAGTGGTGATGTTTGTCACTGAGTGTGATAAAGCGAATATCAATGAAGTCATGACCACTGTGGCTCAATATTTGGATAGGATAGCAAATAGTGGCTTTACAGAGGAGCAATTGAAGAAAGCGAAGAGAGAGTTTGACTACAATGAAGCCGCTAAAGAGCCTAGGATATATGATGTACTAGATAAGCTATATGAATATAAATATTATGGTAATGTCGTCTTAAAGAAAAATCTAGTCAAGATATCAAAACAGACTACTTTGGACGAATGTAATGCTATATTTAGAGAAGTGTTTGCAAATGCATTGGTAGGAATGTCTCTATATGGCAACGCTACTAAAAAGGACATCATGACAGAGACAAAGTTTAAAAAACTTTTTCATATGAATTAATCACAATTCTCTTGACATTCGTTTGTTTTATGTTATACTTATGATAATAAATCATTTTTGAAAGTCAGTGATATTTCACTTTTTATATACAAACTAAATACGATCAAGTGCTTTTTTGCCGAAATTTTATAGGGGGATATTTCGCTTTTTTGTATTGAGATATCATTTACTAATCAAATAAAAAAGAAAGGAGAATATATGTTAGATAAATTAATGACAAGTGAAGAATTTGATAACACTATCAAAGACAATAAAGATTTAAACAATAATGTAAAGCCACAAGCAAGGCCAAGGCCAGCAAAAAAGGCTCCTCAAAAAGCACCAGTCAAAGAGGTGGAGACTATAGAGATAGAGCCAAAGGAAAAGACCAAAAAGGCAAGCAACCTAAAGATTTCTTTCCTTGGCGGTATCGGTGAGATAGGTAAGAATATGACAGTCTTGGAGTATGGTAAAGATATCATCGTGATAGACTGTGGTGTCATGTTTCCTTCTACGGATATGCTTGGTATTGATTTGGTGGTGCCAGACATCACTTATCTAGTAGAAAACAAAGACAAAATACGAGGATTCCTCATCACTCACGGTCACGAAGATCATATCGGTAGTGTGCCTTATGTGGTGAATGAGATCAAAGCACCTATATATGCTAGTAAGATGACTTGTGGGCTTATTAAAAAGAAGATGGAAGAGCACAAGCGTGTAGAATACAAGGCTATCGCTGTCAAGCCAAAGCAAAAGATTACTTTGGGTTGCTTTGAGATAGAGTTTATCCATGTCAATCACGCTATCCCAGGAGCTTTTGCATTAGCTATCAAGACTCCAGTGGGCATGATCGTCCATACAGGTGACTACAAGATAGATTTGACTCCAGTGTATGATGAGAAGTTTGATTTCCATAGTTTTGCAGAGCTAGGTAAAAAGGGCGTATTGCTATTTATGTCAGATAGTACCAATGCTGAGCGTGAAGGATATTCATTGTCTGAGAGAGTGGTCAGTGTGACTCTAGAGAAGCTTTTCTTAGAAAACAAAGAGCGTAGAATGGTGGTGGCGGCTTTTGCGTCAAATGTAGATAGAATGCAAGAAGTGATCCACTTAGCTGAAAAGTACAATCGTAAAGTAGTCCTCACTGGTAGGAGTATGGTCAATGTCACAGACGTGGCTACACAGATAGGTGAGATGCAGATAAATAAGCAAAATATCATCGAAGTAGAGAAGATGAAAAACTATAAAGATAGTGAGCTATTGATACTTTCTACAGGTAGCCAAGGTGAGCCAAACAGTGCATTGTCACGTATGGCGGCAGGAGAATTTAAGGGTATTGAGATAGGTGAAAATGATACTATCATTTTCTCTAGTAGCCCTATCCCTGGCAATGAAAAATCTGTAAATAATATCATCAATAAATTGATCATGCAGGGTGCTAAGGTGATATATAGTCAGCTAGAGCAAGTACATGCGTCAGGTCATGCTTGTAAAGAAGAAGTAAAATTGATGTTAAATCTAGTGCGACCAAAATACTTTATCCCAGTACATGGAGAACAAAAACATTTATTAGCACAGCGTGATACAGCGATTAGTGTGGGTATGGATAGACACAATATCTTATTACCTATGCTCGGTATGAAGGTAGAAGTAAATAAAAATTTCCTAAAAGCCACGGGTACAGTACCATTTGGTAGTAGGCTTATCGACGGTGCAGGTATCGGTGAGATGGAAAGTAATGTATTGAAAGAGCGCAAACAGCTCAGTGAAGATGGTATTTGTGTGGTGATATTGAATGTCAATGCAAAACGAGGTGAGCTAAACGCTCGTCCAGAGATTGTCTCTCGAGGATTTACTTATATGGGAGAGGCTCAGACATGGCTAGATGACGCTAAGAGTGCTATAGAAAATAGTATAGATGCAGATGCTGTGAGGAGCAGAGATTATCTCAATGTAAAAGTAGCATTGAGGAAAGCACTCACAAATTACCTAAACAAAAAGCTAAAACGTCGTCCGATGATTATACCTATTATCATCGAAAGTAATGATTAAATATGAAAATTGATAAAGAAATCAAACAATATGGTAATGATCACAATGTGCCTATCACTTTAGATGACACATTGTGTTTTTTGCTCAATATTATCAAAAAAAATGCCAGCTCACATATACTTGAGATTGGTACGGCGATTGGCTATGGCTGTATCACTATGGCGCAAAACACCAACTGTCAGCACATAGATACAGTCGAGAAAGATGATGAGCGATATGGGATTGCTATACAAAATATCAAAAAATGTAATCTTGATGAAAAGATTACCGTTTATCATGATGACGCTTTGCATTTTTTAGAAAATTGTGATAAAAAATACGACCTTGTATACCTAGATGGACCAAAAGGTCAATATATCACATATCTTCCGCTGATACTCAATCTTTTGAATAAAGGTGGCATTATCGTCGCAGATAATCTAAACTTTCATGGCATGGTCACAGGGGAGATACCGACACCTCGTGGCTGTAGAGCAATGATAAAAGGACTCAAACGATATATAGAAGCTATCACTTCTGATGATAGGCTTCAGACTACTATATATACTAATATCGGCGATGGAGTAGGTGTCACAAAGTTAAAGTGATCAAGAATACTTGAAAAATATTAAAATTTGTATTATAATAAAATTATGGAATTATTAGCACCCGCAGGAGACAAACAAAAATTAATAATGGCGATAGAATATGGCGCAGACGCAGTGTATCTAGCATCTACTAGATTTGGTCTGCGTACTTTTGCTGGCAATTTTAGTGAAGAAGAGCTAGCCGATGCTGTAAGATATGCTCATGAGCATGGAGTGAAAGTGTATGTCACTGTCAATATCATACCTCATGAGAGTGATTTGGCAGAGTTGCCTAGATATATAGAGTATTTGGATAGCATAGATGTGGACGCCATCATTTGTGCAGACTTAGGAGTCATCAGTATAGCGCGTAGAGTGGCGCCAAAGCTTGCTATACATGTCAGCACTCAGGCAAATATCACAAATAGTGAGTCTGCTATGGTGTACGTAGGTCTAGGAGTCAAGCGTCTCATACTTGCTAGAGAGATGACTCTAGACGAGATCAGAGAGCTAAGAGTAAAAGTGCCAGAAGATATAGAGCTAGAGGCTTTTTGTCATGGTGCTATGTGTATTAGCTATAGCGGTAGATGTCTGCTTAGCAATTTCTTTACAGGTAGAGATGCCAATCGTGGAGCTTGTGTACAGGCTTGTAGATGGAATTATGTCATACGAGAGATCAGCAAAGATCAAGAATATCCTATCGAAGAAGATACTCATGGTAGCTATATACTCAATAGTAAAGATATGTGTATGATTGACCATTTGGACAAACTAAGAGATGTAGGTATCAGCTCAGTCAAGATAGAAGGCAGAATGAAGACAGAGTATTATGTCGCCAATGTGGTCAATGCGTATAGATTGGCTCTTGATTATTTGTCTAGCCATGACAGATATGATTTACCTAAAGAAATACGCGATGAAGTATACAAGTCTAGTCATAGAGATTATTCATGCGGATTTTACTTTGGTGAGCCGAAAGAAAACCTTGACACGAGTTTGCCAGAGTCTACTTATGATTTTGTGGCAGTGGTATTAGAGGATACGATAGACGGTAGGACAAAAGTCGAGATGCGAAATAAATTTAGCGTAAATACAGAGTTAGAATTGTTGTCTAAAACAAAAAATAATGCTATAATACATATCGACAAAATAGAGGATATGGAAGGGAATAACCTTATAGACTGTAAAGTGCCAAAGCAAGTAGTCTATATCTATACCGATGTTTCGTTAAAGAAATTAGAATTATTGAGAAGAAAGAAGTGATAAATTATTCATCAGTCTTAATTATCTACAATCCAAACGCTATGAGAGGCAGAGTCGAAGACTATATGCCTAGGATAAAACAGCGTCTTTCTTTGCGCTACGCTACAGTAGAAGCAATGTCCAGTCCAGAAATCGATGGGGCAGAGGCTATAGCTACACGCTATGCTAGCAAGTATGATATATTGGTAGTGTGTGGTGGTGATGGGACTCTACATAGAGTCATCAATGGAGTGCTAAAGACAGGAGCCAATCCAGTGATAGGTTTGCTGCCATTTGGTACTTGCAATGATGTGGCGCATACTTTGGGTCTACCGCACGATATAGATAAGGCGGTCGACGCTATCTTGAGACTAAATACTACTGAATATGATATCATGTATGACGGCAATGAGTATATCGCGTATTCATTAGCTACAGGTTATCTTACAAAATCTACCTATACTGCGACCAACAAATCTAAAAAAAGATTTGGTAGACTAGCGTATTTCTTCTCGGCTATCAAATGTTTGTTCAAGTTTGACTCACTACCTATCACTGTGGTGTATGACGGAGAGCGTGTGCATGGCAAGTTTGTGTATTTTATGATACTCAATAGTCAATATGCAGGAGGCTTTCATCTAAATAAAGAAGATGATGTCAATAATGGTAAAGTTAGATTAGTGCTTATCAAAAAGACCAATGCTTTTGCGTCATTCTTTGCATTTGTGAAATTGTTTATGTTTGGTATAAAGTCTCTATTGAAGAGTAAGTGTGTCATCGTAAAAGATGTCAAAAGAGTAGAGATAGAAAATCATGCAAATGCACCTTTTACTCAAGATGGTGAGAAGATAAAATTTTTAAAAAAGCAGATTGCTGTCAAGGCAAAGCTTACAATGATAAAAAAATAAGTCGTCTAGTTATTATTGACGACTTTTTTTAATATCTTATTGTATGACATTGATGGAAACAAAACTCAATACAGACTGTATCATAAAAGAAATCAATATAGAAGATGAGAAGACCAAGATTAGACTCATGGAGCTTGGGCTCATCGCTGGGACAAGGGTAAGAGTAAAAACAAAAAGTATTTTCAAAAAAACAATACTGATTATTTTTCATTCTTCATGCTTTACTCTTAAAGAAAATATCGCAAAAAAGATAGTGGTAAATTATGCATAAAATCCTTATCATTGGCAATCCAAATGTAGGTAAGTCGACTCTATTTAATACTCTTACAAAGTCAAACGAACATACTGGAAATTTTCATGGAGTGACAGTAGAAGAAAAACATAAAATCGTGACTCTAGATGATGAAAGATATGACATAGTAGATTTGCCAGGTATGTATTCGTTTTTGTCTTTTTCGTATGAAGAGGAAGTGTCTAGAGATATTATCTTAAAGACTGATGCGACAAGGATTTTGCTAGTTGATGCCAATAGTATCAGAAGAAATCTATACTTATCTCTTGAGATGTGGGAGCTTGGTCTTGAGCATAAAATATTGATAAATAATTATGATTATTTTTCACATCAAAAAAATAAAATCAATTTAGAAAAATTAAATAATAATTTTGGAATAAATGCAGAAATAATAAATGCGAAAAAAATTAAAAATAATAAAAATTATATAAAAAATCTAAAAAACGACACAAAAAATAGTGTAAAATTGCCATATTTAAATTATTTTTTAATGATTATTAAAAATAAATATAATATCGAGGATAAAAAAATAATACTAGCATTAAATGGTATTTTTACTGATTTAAAACAAGAACAAATAAATTTTATACGTTCATTTTATCCTGAGATTATCAGGGCGAGATATGAGTATATAGATGAGCTTTTGTTAGACTCTTTAGAGGTAAGGCGAGACTATGTATATGGTGAGTCAAAAGCGGATAGATTTTTACTCAATCCTTTTGTCATGATTATAGGATTTTTACTCATATTTTTTGTCAGCATTTATTTCATATTCTTCTTAATAGGACCAATACTAAGTGATTGGTTAAATGCTTTGTTTGACTTTATGATAGTGTCGCCATTTATGAATTTTTTGTATCTCACTGTAGATAATATTTGGCTGATAGAGTTTTTCAAAAGTGGAGTTTTTAGCTCTATCTCTACCATATTTAGTTTCTTACCTCAAGTGATACTTTTGTTTGTTTTTTTGACTATACTAGAGGATAGTGGTATTATCAGTAGAATGGCGTTTGTGTTTGATGATTTTTTATCTCGATTGGGGCTAAATGGAAAGGCAATATATATCATGCTACTAGGATTAGGTTGCAATACTATGTCCGCTGTCGCCACTAGGAATATGAATGGCAAAAATCTCAAGATTAAGACTGCTATATTGTCACCGTATATCAGTTGTATGGCGAGACTGCCTGTATTTGTCGTGGTGGCGTCAGCATTCTTTGGGAGTAAGGCGTATTTTGTCATAGCTGGACTTTATATTTTAGGTGTGGTGGTGTCGCTATCGCTCGCTTGGCTGCTTAACAAGACTATTTTACCTACACAAAACAGTGAATTGCTGCTAGAGTTTGCACCTCTTCGCTCGATAGATGTGCGTCATGTACTCGGTGTGGCTAAGACCAATGCAGTAGATATGATCAAACGTATCTTTGGTATTATAGTCTCAGTAGGGATTATTGTTTGGATATTATCGCACACCATGTTTGATCTGCAATACACAGATGTCATAGCTGATAGTATATTATTTGCTGTAGCAGGTAAAATTTCAATTATTTTTGCTCCTATAGGTCTAAATAATGCAGGAGTGGTATCAGCTCTTCTTGTAGGTATTATGGCGAAAGAATTGATATTATCTACCATGACTATTACAAATAGTGCAGTAAACAACGCTACACTTATTGCAAGTCTTGTCTCTGCTACTAGTGTGATACATTTTTCTACTGCAGGAGCGCTATCTTTCCTAATATTTTCACTGCTTTATGCCCCTTGTAGCTCGACGCTTGCAGTCATCAAGAACGAATGTGGCAAATTTTATATGTGGTTTAGTCTGATCAGTCAGTTTACCCTTGCGTATTTGCTCAGTTTTATCGTATACCTTGGCATGACACAAGGCTTTGTGATTATGCTGATGATAGCGATCGTGATGGCTTTGATACTAGTTTCTATCATGTATACTATCAAAAAAATCAGGAGGCATAAGTGTCTTGGTTGTAGTAGATGTAAGTAAAATAATAAAATTATCTAAAAACCATTGAAAAATAGAAAAAATTTTGTTATACTCATATTATTATGAAAAAACCATTAGTAGCCATAGTAGGCAAGCCAAATGTAGGTAAATCTACCTTCTTCAATAAAGTAGCAGGTAGCAAGATAAGTATAGTAGAGGATATCCCTGGTGTCACTAGAGATAGGATTTTTGCCAATGCTGAGTGGTGTGGGTATCAGTTTCAGATTGTCGATACAGGTGGCTTAGATTTCAATAAAGATGATGAGATAAACAAGCGTATCATAGAGCAAGCCAATCTTGCGATAGACCTAGCTGATGTCATTATTTTATTTGTGGACGGCAGAGAGGGTCTCACTCATCATGATATCGAGGTGGCTACTCATCTCCGTAGAGCCAAGGCTCCTAAGATAGTAGCGGTCAACAAATTGGATAACTATGAGAGGGAAAAGACTTATGAGTTTTACGAGCTTGGCTTAGGTGAGCCTATAGCTATCAGTGCCGAGCAGAGTAAAGGTATAGGTGATTTGCTAGACGAAGTGGTGAAAAATCTCAAGAAGATAGATACATCTGACGATGAAAGTACTGTAAAGATAGCATTATTGGGCAAGCCAAATGCCGGCAAGTCTAGTATTACCAATCGTTTGCTCGGTGAAGACCGTGTGGTAGTCAGCTCAGTAGCAGGCACTACTAGAGATGCTATAGATAGTCCTTTTAGGTGGAACAATAGAGATTTTGTATTGATAGATACTGCGGGACTGAGGAGAAAGTCAAAGATCGAGCCAGACAGTATAGAGAGATACAGTGTTATACGTACTATGAGTGCCTTGGAGCGATGTGATGTGGCAGTATTGGTGATCGATGCTAGTGAAGGTATCACAGAGCAAGATGTGAGGATAGCAGGTCTTATCCATGAGCAGGGCAAACCTAGTGTCATAGTAGTAAACAAATGGGACTTGATAGAGAAAAACGAGCAGAGTAGGAAAGCTTTTGAAAAGCAATTTGAGATAGACTTAGCTTTTATGAAATATTATGTGACAGTGTATGTTTCTTGTGTGACAGGTCAGCGTATAGGTCAGATTATGGAAAAAGTGGATTATGTGCTTTCAAATGCGAAGAGAGAAATACCGATGGCGTTATTCAACAATGTATTATTAAATGCTATCAGTGTCACAGAGCCACCGGCAAAAAATGGTAAAAAGCTAAAGATTATTTATGGTAAGCAAGTAGCTACTTGTCCTCCTACATTCAATATTTATTGTAATAACTCTGCCTTGATAGAGAATTCTTATATCAGATATCTAGAAAACAGTTTGCGTAGGGCTTTTGATTTTAGTGGTACACCTATAAAAGTGCAGTTTAAAAACAAATCAGAAGAATAAAAATGATAGAAAAAATCGCCTAATATTAGGCGATTTTTTAGACTGATATACCTGCTTCTTGTTTGTATTTATTTGAGCTGTATAGTGTTTTTTCATAATCTATAAATGTGTCTATCATAAAGTTTGTGTATCTAGATTGATAATAGTAGTGTGCTTTTCTAAAAGCTGAATCGCATGGCTGAAATTTCCAGTCGGTCATGTAGGCTTCCAGTCTCACGTGTGTATCTTTTACTAGCATTAATATATAATATTTGTTTTTACCAGCTGGCTCTGCCAATTCGAAATCACAGCCCATACTATCAGCTAGCGCTACAAAATCTTCATGTTCTAAATGTTCGATATACATTAAATCCTCCGTTTGACGTATTTTGCGTTAATTTTGCTGGATTTGAGTATTATATCACGATTTTTCTGTTTGTCAATAGGGTAAATTTATTTGATTATTTGTTTTCTTTGATATATTACTTGACAATTTTCAATAAGTATGGTATTTTATAGGTATAAAAAGGAGAAAATATGGTTATAGATTTAGAGAAAGAACTTATGTCAGTATTATCAACAGCTAACATTATTTCACGACTTACATATAGAGGCGACTGTGTGGGTGTACGATTATATTATTCGGATTTATCTTCTGAACAAAAAAGAAACAAAATAATTGCTTATGCTTGCGTAATTGCGGAAGGAACAAATACTGAGTATTGTTACGGCCCATCACTTTTTAAAAAACTGCCAGAATCACTTCAAAAAGATCCGGATTTTGTTTTACAATGTGTGAAAAAAAGGCCAGAATTATATTTTCAATTATCTGAGACTTTGCAAGAAAATCCTGACATTGCTAAATATGCGCCAAAAGAGAAACAAGATGACTCTGAAATAAAACCAGAATAAAAGACAAGGAGATCCCTTGTTTTTTTAATTTAAATAATCTTGCAAATTTTGTTTGATTTATTTTTTTATCTTTGTTATTATGCTCTAAAGAGGTTTTATGAGTTATTTGTATTATACAATTTTAGGTTTAGTGAGTTATTTTATTGGTAATCTAAATTGGGCTAGGGTGATATCTCGTGTACAACATGGTGATATTACCAAGTCAGGCAGTGGCAATCCTGGCACACTCAATGTATGGCGTACTTTTGGATTTTGGCCAGGAGTATTTACCTTTATACTTGATGCTGTCAAGGGTATAGTGCCTACATTGGTGGCATATCTCACTTTTGGCTACATTGGTTGTAGTCCTGAGATAGCTGTGTATGTAGCAGGCTTTAGTGTGGTGTTGGGACATATATTCCCAGTTTGTTTCAAGTTTAAGGGTGGCAAAGGTATTGCTACATCTATAGGTGTATTTTTAGTGGCAAATTGGTGGGTGGCTCTTATTGTATTTGCTATCATGATATTGGGTATGCTTTTTGTAAAATATGCGTCTATTTTCACCATTGGTTTTGTGGTAGCTATGTCTATAGTAGAGATTTGCGTATGCAATCCACTAAATTGGGTTAACTATATCTTTATCAGTGGTATTTTATTGTTGGTAGTGTATGCGCATAGGTCAAATATCAAAAAACTACTCACAGGTAAAGAAAATAAGACTGAATTGTGGAATATGCTAAAAGGCTTGGTAAATAAAAAGAAAAAGAAGACAGTAGAAAGCGACACACAGCCTACAGAAGATAAATAAGGAGTGCAAATTTGTTAGATACTCATTGTCATCTCAATGATACACAATACGACGGCGAAGTGGGACACATCGTCGATCGTTTTTTAGATGAAGGAGTAGAAAAGGTAATCTGTGTGGGTTGTGACACTGTGTCAAATGAAAAAGCAAAACAAATAGCCGATACATACGACTCGGTATACTATGCTGTAGGGATTCATCCAGATGAGTGCATGACTTATGATGAAGATAAGCTCGTAAGGTATCTCGATAGTAATGATAAAAAACTGGTCGCCATAGGCGAGATAGGATTAGATTATTATCATAACAAAGAAAATAAAGCAAAACAAAAAGAAGTCTTTGTACGTCAAATAAAGTTAGCAAAAAAATATCATCTTCCTATTATTATCCACTGTAGAGATGCCTATGGTGATATGCTGGACATATTGAGAGAGTATGCTCCGTTTGATGATGGGGCTGTAATGCATTGCTTTAGCGGTAGCGTTGAGTGGGCTAATGAAATCATAAGACTCGGCATCAAGATATCTTTTACAGGAAGTGTCACCTTTAAAAATGCTAAAAATCTTCACGAAGTAGCAAAGCATATACCGTTAGATACATTTTTCTTTGAGACAGATAGTCCATATCTTAGCCCTGAGCCAAATAGAGGAAAGAGAAATGAGCCCAAAAGAGTGTTTGATGTATTGAAGTTTGTGGCAGAGCTGAGAGGTTTATCTGCAGGCGAATTGGAAAAAATCACAGACATAAATGCAAAAAATTTCTTTAAAATAAATTAAAAAACGCCTATTAAATTGTAGGCGTATTTTCTTTTTCAAATTCTATTTGTAGCTTTGCTGTAGCTTCTCTTAGTATGTCACTGATATGCGATCTTGTGACGTTGTATACTTTAGCTATCTCTTCACAGGTCTTTATTTGACCATCAAAGCAACCATATCTTCTCAGAAATACCATAAACTCTCTAGGTCTTAATATTTGTCTGCATTTTGCTAATTTTTCCTTAAATGCAACACTATTTATTACGACAGAGTCTGTATTTTCATTTTCTTTTACGATTAGTAGATCTATGAGAGTATTATATTGCTTAGAGTCACCTTCGGTGTCTAGTATCTGCCAATCTAAACTTATAGGATTAGGTGTATTTTTTGACAAAGTGTACGTAATGTATCTAAATATGCTATGTTTTATACACATTGCAGCATAATTTACAAAATTATCGTTTTTATTTGGGTCATAAGTATCTATTGCATTGTTTAGACCTATATATCCCTCTGAAAGAATATCTTCGAATGTGTCATATCCTTGATATTGCTTAGCTATTTTAAAAACTAATCCAAGCCATTGTTCGGCTATGATTTGTTTTTCATTAGTATCTCCAGCTCTCAATCTATTGATATGTGCTATAGTGTCGAAGTCGTTTCCTTTTTTTTCAGCCATTTTGATTATAAGTGAACGATTTATCATGCAACAAATATATCACAATAGACTCGTTTTGTCAATGGGGTAATTATATACTTGTAGATAAATTTTGGTCTCTAAATTTTTCTGCCAGCAGCTTGATGGCTTTTGTTTCTATACGAGATATGTAGCTACGGCTGATATTCATTATCTCTGCGATTTCTTGTTGAGTATGTTCGCTCTGACCATCTAGTCCATATCTGAGACATAAGATATCATATTCTCGTTTATTTAATAGTCTTTTCATATTTTCTATCACTTCTTCTAGTAAAACTTTTCTCTCGACTATATAGTCTGGGTCTTTTTCTTGGTCTTGGGGTATGATTTCTTTGAGGGTCATGATAGAGCCATCTTTGTCTACACCGATGGTCTCTTCGATACTCACACAAGCTCTATGTTTTTTACTAGCTCTTAGTAGCATTAGTATCTCATTTTCTATACATCTGCTGACATATGTAGAGAGCTGTGAGCCTTTGTCTTTTTTGTATGTAGATATTCCCTTAATGAGTCCTATAGAGCCCACAGAGAGTAGGTCATCAGCCTCGGCAGCACCATTGTATTTTTTAGTCACATGAGCTACTAGTCTCATATTGTGATTGATGAGTTTTTCTTTGGCTGATTCGTCTCCAGCTAGCATTTGGTCAATATAGTAATCTTCCTCTTCTTTTTTGAGAGGCTTTGGGAAACCATTGTATTCATTCACATATCCGTGAAATAAAATTATCTTTGACATAAATTGACCTAAACTTTCAAAAACCATTACTTTCTCCTTTTATTCCATAACTTTTATATGTCGAAAGCGGTCAAATTTTGTTTGTCCTAATATTTTTTTAAAATCTTTATGGTCTTTTTTCTTTTTCAATAATCTTTGACAAAATAGATAATCTTTGATATAATGCGCTATATGGAAAGACAAGACAAGATACGTAATTTTTGTATAGTGGCACATATTGACCATGGCAAGAGTACATTGGCAGACAGACTCATGGAGTATACTGGTACAGTAGCCAAGCGTGATATGGAAGAGCAATTGTTGGACAGTATGGATATCGAGCGAGAGCGAGGTATCACTATCAAGCTCACTCCAGCTACTATGAAATATGAATATAATGGTGAAGAATATACACTAAATCTTATAGATACCCCAGGACACGTTGACTTTTCTTATGAGGTCAGCAGATCTTTGCACGCGTGTGAAGGAGCGATACTGGTAGTAGATGCTTCTCAAGGTGTGCAGGCGCAGACTTTGGCTAATGTGTATTTGGCTCTAGACGCCAACCTTGAGATTATCCCTGTGGTAAACAAAGTGGATTTGCCTAGCGCGGATATCGCTGGTACGAAGAAAGAGATAGAAGACATCATCGGCATACCTTGTGATGAGGCGTGCGAGATCAGTGCTAAGACAGGATTGAATATTCAGTCAGTATTAGATGCGGTGGTAAAATATGTGCCTAGTCCAAAAGGTAAGACAGATGCTCCACTAAAAGCTCTAATATTCGATAGCTATTATGATAGCTATAAGGGCGCAGTAAGTATGGTGCGCATATTTGACGGCGAGGTAAAAGTAGGCGACGAGATACTTTTCATGCAGACAAATAAATCCTTTACTGTCACAGAGGTGGGAGTGTACAAGCCTCAAGCAGTAGAGACTGGCAAATTATCTGCTGGAGATGTGGGGTATATAGCTGCTTCTATCAAGACTGTCAGTGATACCAAGGTCGGAGATACTATTACACTTAAAAATAATCCTATCGACAAAGCTCTAGATGGATACAAAGAAGCTACAAGTGTAGTATTTTGCGGTATTTTTCCACTAGATGGAGACAAATATCAAGAGCTAAATGATGCGTTGGAAAAATTAAAGCTAAATGACGCTAGTATTCATTTCCAAAAGGAGACATCTCTTGCTCTAGGTCATGGCTTTAGATGTGGCTTTTTGGGATTACTTCATATGGAGATCATCACAGAGAGATTGGAGAGAGAATTTAATCTCGACATTATCACCACCGCTCCTAGTGTAGAGTACAAGATCTGGGACAAAAAAGGTAAAGAATATGATGTGACCAATCCTACAGAGATGCCTCCGATAGCAAATATAGACAAGATGGAAGAGCCTGTAGTGAAGATGGAGATCATCACTCCTAAAGATTATCTCGGTGGTATCATGGATCTATGCGCGGACAGGCGTGGAATGTATCACGATATGCAGTATATAGATGCCAATAGGACCAAGCTCATATACACTATGCCTCTCAATGAGATAGTCTATGATTTCTTTGATAAGATCAAGTCTATCAGCAAAGGTTATGCAAGTATGGATTATGAGCTGGCAGGATATCAGGAGAGCGAGCTAGTAAAATTAGATATCTTATTAAACGGTGAGATATGTGATGCTTTGTCTATCATCGTGCATAAGGACAAAGCATATCCTAGGGGTAGAGCATTGTGCGAGAGACTAAAGACTGTCATACCGAGACATTTGTTTGAGATACCTATCCAGGCAGTCATAGGAGGCAAAGTCATCGCTAGAGAGACTATCTCTGCTATGAGAAAAGATGTATTGGCAAAATGTTATGGTGGAGACGTCACAAGAAAGAGAAAGCTACTTGAAAAGCAAAAAGAAGGTAAAAAGCGTATGCGTAGATTAGGTAGTGTGGAGCTACCTAGTGAAGCTTTCGTGACGATACTAAAATTGGACGATTAGTATAAATAATTCCTAATAAATGTATCAATTTGTTAGGAATTTTTATTCTTTTAGGCTATAATATTATTAGATTTAGGGGTGACAAATGAGTGAAAATAATAAATCTATGGGATTGTATATACATATCCCATTCTGCAATAAGAAATGTGATTATTGCGATTTTGTGTCATATTCTATGGACAGAAAAGCTCAGCAATTGTATCTAGATGGACTATTTACTGAGATAGATATGTTAAAAAATCAGTATATAGACAAGACATTTGATAGTATATTTATCGGTGGCGGTACGCCTAGTATTGTATATGAAGGCTTTATAGCTAGCCTTGCTAGAAAATTGTATTCTAGTTTTCATTTTAAGGACAAGATAGAGTTTACAATAGAGGTAAACCCATCATCTTTCACCAAAGAAAAGTTCTTCGAATATGTAGAGTCTGGAGTGAATAGGATAAGTGTGGGGGTGCAGTGCTTGGATTCGAAGCTTTTGGCAAACAATGGCAGGATCCAAAGTATGGAAAATATCAAGGACACATTTAAGATACTGAAAAATAGTGAATTTCCAAATGTGAATAGTGATGTCATGATAGGCTTGCCAGGTCAAGACGCTGGCTCGGTATTAAAGACTGTAAAATTCCTTATCAAACACAATGTCAAGCATATATCTACATATAGCCTACAGCTCGAAAAGCATACAATGCTCTATGACAAGCTTCGCAGAGGTAAGATAAAACCTGTGAGCGAAAAAGTCATGCTCAGCATATATAATAAAGTCTACAAATTACTCACACGTCATGGATTCCATAGATACGAAGTGTCCAATTTTGCCAAGCCAGGTTTTGAGTGTAGGCACAACAAAAAGTATTGGGATGGTACAGATTATCTAGGCTTGGGTGTGTCAGCACATAGTTTTATCGATGGATATAGATACTACAATACCAAGAGATTGGATACTTATATAGACCATATGAAAGAGGGTAAAAGCGCAGTATATTCTCGTGAGTATGTGTCTATAGCAGAGAGTAGGACAGAGAGGATAATGCTGTCTCTCCGCACTACTGTGGGTTTGGATTTGTCTCAGTTTATGACTGATTTCAATGAGGATTTACTCAGGTCAAAAGCTGAGCAGATCAAAAAGCTTAAAGATATGAAAATGATAGAGATAGTAGATGGTTTTTTAAGGATCACAAAAGACTATTTCTATGTGTCAAATAGTATAATAGTGGAGCTTTTGTAAAATTTTTAAAAACCTCTTGACAATCTCAAAATTTTACCTAAAATAAAAAGCCGGAGAAAAAAATGAGGTATATACAAATATTGATACTAAAGAAGATACTTACACCACTATTTATCAAGAAAAAATTGAGTAGCGGTGAATATTTGGACATTATTAAAAAGTCTAATAATAAGAGGATAGAGGATATATTGGTTGACTGTGTCAATAAGTACAATATTGGATACAATGAGCTCCCTAGAGATTATCAAAATAATATGTCATTTTTGTTGATGATTTCAGATAGGGAAAGGCTATTATATGATTTGTCTATACATAATAGAGCGATGTACGACAAATTTATCAGTATAGCCAGTGATTCTTCCATAAAAAAATCAGTAAACAAGTCGTTTTTTAAGATAATCAAATTGCAAAAACAGACCATCAAAGCTCAACAAATCTTCTAAAACAGTATTGACAGGCGTATAAATACATGGTATAATGCAAGTGTCAGAAATAAAGGAGAATTTTATGAGAGTTAAAATAACAAAAGGAGCAAGGAAGACAGATCTTAGGGATATTTTGATTGAAGATTTAGATTTATCAGTAAGGGCGTATAATGCGCTTGCTCGTTCAGGCATCAAGACATTGGGTGACTTACAAGATTCAGCAAACAGTGGATTTTGTGATATTAAACCAAAGATAAATGATGAGATCAAAGAAGAATATAGAGAGAAGATTTTAGAAAAAGGTTTAGTTATTATGAATTTTGAAGATAACACTACAGATATTCAATAAAAGTGTAAAAATTAGCAATCCGACAAAAAGATTGCTAATTTTTTTAATTTTTGTGGCAATTTTAGTTGACAAATGTTGGCAATGTGCATAAAATAGAGTTAGCAATCATACAATAAGAGTGCTAACTTGGAGGCTGATAAAAGGAAAAGAAAAGTGATTATTGATGAAAAAAACAAAAGAAAGCATGAAATAGTACTGGTAGCTGTAGATGAGTATATCAAGACAGCGCAGCCTATCACTAGTGGACAGCTCAATCTTCATTTTAAGGATATTAGCTCTGCTACGATAAGGAATGAGCTCAATGCGCTAGAGAGTATGGGATATTTTAGACAGCTGCACACGTCTGGTGGTAGAGTACCTACAGGGCTAGCATACAAAGAGTATGTAAATTCACTATTAGACAATAACAAGCTAAACTATGACTCTATCAAGCAAGTACTATCCTCATATGAGAGCAAGTCTGTGAGTCTTATCAGTACATTGTCGACTTTGGCCAAGAGACTTAGTCGTGCGACGAATTGTCCTACGGTACTAGTACAGCATGGGCTGAAGAATCTGACGATAGAGAATATCCAGATAGTGCCATTGATACAAAAAGATGCTTTGCTCCTAGTGGAGACCAATGCGGGTATCATAGACGACAATATCTCTCTAGATCCAAATATTGATAGGCCTGCTTGTAATGAAGCTAGTCAGTATCTCACCAGTCATTTCAAAGGCAAGACCATAGGACATATGATAGAAAATATCAATACCGTATGTCTAAACGCTGGTGCCCAGATTATTCAGTTTAAGGAGCTTATAGACAGTGTGGCGCAGGCCTTGGTCGGCGTGATACAGACTAGATGTGATGTAAGCAATGAAAATCCGACCAAACTTTTGGATAATCTTAGTAAAAATGAGATGGACGATGCCAAGAATGTGTTTGAGTTTTTAGAAGACTCTGACAATGTGATAGATGCAGTCAAGACAGACTCTGAGGGCTTAAATTTCACCATCGGAGAAGACGATGAGGATAGCAAACTAAAGGGAGGCATGATGATGAGTGCGCCTATAGTAATCAATGGTGTATCTATAGCGAGCCTTGCACTAGTAGGTCCAAAGAGGATAGATTATGCCAATGTGGCTGCAGCATTAAAATTTATAGTCAATCAGATAGACAACGAAAAAGGAGGAGACAAATGAGCAAAGACAAAGAGAAGTGTCAATGTGGTTGTGGTGAAGACTTAGACGAAAATACTTGCCATTGCTCTGGTGATTGTGACTGTGGTGAGGATTGCCACTGCACAGAGGAAGATAAGTGCAATCCAAATTGTACTTGCGGTGAAGAATGCTCTTGTGACCATGAATGTCACTGCGAAGAAAATAAAGACTATCTAAAAGATCTTTTGCGTGTACAGGCAGAGTTTGATAATTATCGCAAACGTATGACCACAGCGCTCGGTGACGCTAGACAAGACGGCTTTATGGATGCGATTACTCAGTTTTTACCAGCGATAGATAGCTTCAAGATGGCGACAGAGTATATCACGGATCAAAATACACTTATGGGTATCAAATTTATCGAAAAAGGTATATTGGATACATTGAGTAAGATGGGTGTCGAGGCAATCGATGCTAGTGGAAAATTTGACCCCACACTTCATCAAGCGATAGACACAGACACTACCGCTGATATCGAGAGCGGTATGATAGTAAAAGAAGCATACAAAGGCTTCACATATAAAGGCAAAGTAATTCGTTATAGCCAAGTAATAGTAAAGAAATAAGGAGAATTAAATTATGGGAAAAATAATTGGTATAGATTTAGGTACAACAAACAGCTGTGTGGCAGTAATGGAAGGTGGTCAACCTACTGTTATTCCAAATAGCGAAGGCGGAAGGACTACACCTAGTGTAGTAGGCTTTAAGGACGGAGATCGTCTTATCGGTCAGGTGGCAAAGCGTCAAGCAGTGGCTAACCCTGACAAGACAGTCATCTCTATCAAGAGAGAGATGGGTACAGATTATAAGGTAAAAATCGATGATAAGCAATACAGCCCAGAAGAGATATCTGCTATGATCTTAGGTAAGCTAAAGGCAGACGCTGAGGCTTATCTTGGTCAGCCTGTCACTCAGGCAGTCATCACAGTGCCAGCATATTTCAATGACTCTCAGCGTCAAGCTACCAAAAATGCAGGTAAGATCGCTGGTCTAGAAGTGTTGCGTATCATCAATGAGCCTACAGCAGCAGCTTTGGCTTATGGTCTAGACAAGCAAGAAAGAAAAAATCAAAAGATACTAGTATTCGACTTGGGTGGCGGTACATTTGACGTATCTATTCTAGAGATCGGAGACGGTGTGTTTGAAGTATTGTCTACAAATGGTAATACTCGTCTTGGTGGTGATGATTTTGATGATAGAATCATGGCTCTTCTAGTAGAAGAATTCAAGAAAGAAAATGGTATTGATCTAAGTGCTGACAAATTAGCAAAACAACGTCTAAAAGAAGCTGCAGAGAAAGCAAAGATTGAGCTAAGTACTCTTACTCAGACTACTATTAGCTTACCATTCATCACAGCTGATGCTACTGGTCCAAAGCACCTTGAGTATACACTCACTCGTGCAAAATTTGAAAATATGATATCAGATCTAGTAGAGCAGACTCTAGTATCTACTCGTAATGCTTTGAAAGACGCAGGTCTAAATAAATCAGACATCTCAAATGTAGTATTGGTAGGTGGTTCTACACGTGTACCATGCGTAGTAGATGCATTAAGTAAAGAGATCCCAGTGACTCCATTTAAGGGTATCAATCCAGACGAATGTGTAGCTATCGGTGCTGCTATCCAAGCAGGTGTATTGGGCGGAGAGGTTAAAGATGTCCTTTTACTTGATGTGACACCATTATCACTTGGTATTGAGACTCTAGGTGGTGTATGTACAAAGCTTATCGCTCGTAATACTACTATCCCTACAAAGAAATCTCAAGTATTTAGTACAGCGCAAGACAATCAGCCTGGCGTAGAGATCAATGTGTTGCAGGGTGAGAGAGAGTTTGCCGCTCAAAACAAATCACTCGGTAGATTCCAGCTTACAGGTATCCCACCAGCACCACGTGGCATTCCTCAGATCGAAGTGACATTTGATATCGACGCTAATGGTATCGTAAATGTATCAGCAAAAGATCTAGGTACAAACAAAGAGCAAAAGATTACTATCACAGCTAGCACAAATCTATCAGAAGACGAGATCAATAAAGCTGTAAAAGAAGCAGAGCAATTTGCAGAAGAAGACAAGAAAAAACGTGAAGTCATAGATACTAGAAATAATCTTGACGCTATGACTATGAATATCGAAAAGACAGTGAAAGAAAATGGCGACAAGCTCAGCGAAGAGGATAAAAAAGCTTTGACAGACGCTTGTGAAGAGGCTAAAAAGCATCTTGCCAGCGAAGATATGGAAGAGCTCAAGAAAGCTACAGAGGATTTGACCAAAGTATCAAATGAAATATTTAGCAAGATGTATCAAAATATGCAACAAAATCCACAAGGCGACCCAAATGCTAACGGTGGCAATAACGATGGAGATCCAGAAGTTGTGGTGGAATAATCTGCCTTTTAGCAAATTGTTCGCAAACTTACAATTATAACGTTGGTGGCGGTTATTCCACCATTCTATGAGAGGGACACTAGAGCCCCTCTCATTGCTTACCCTTTAATAAGCTAAGTTTAAATATTAGAAAGAATAAAACAAACACCTTTCACTTAATATAAAGGAAATAAAATGGCAAATAATGATTATTATTCTACGCTAGGAGTGGGCAAAAATGCCAGTGATGATGAGATAAAGTCTGCCTATAGGCAAATGGCGAAAAAATATCATCCTGACCTAAATAAGACTCCAGAAGCGGCTGAAAAATTTAAAGAAATCAACGAGGCTTACTCTGTGCTGTCAGACAAGCAAAAGAGAGCCAATTATGACCAATTTGGCAGTGCAGACGGTCCACAAGGCTTTGGCGGTGGGCAGGGTTTTTCAGGCGGATTTGGCGGAGAAGGATTTGGCGGTTTCGAAGATATTTTCAATATCTTTACCAATTTTGGCGGTCGTTCTCAAGCACAGGCTAGAGAAGAAGGTGAAGACATCATGACCAATGTCACCATTTCTTTTACAGAAGCTGCTTTCGGCTGCGAAAAAGAGATACAGGTGACTAGGAAGGAGAGATGTAAAGATTGCAACGGTACAGGAGCAAAATCTAGTAGTGATTTCGTCACTTGTAATGAGTGTAATGGTACTGGTCGCGTCACATATACTCAGCAGACATTGTTTGGTATGACTAGGACTACTGGAGTATGTAGGAATTGTAACGGTAAAGGTAAAGTAGTCAAAGACAAATGTCCAAACTGTAAGGGCAGTGGTCTAAAGACTGTATCTACCAAGATTAAAGTCAAGATTCCAGCTGGTATAGACAATGACCAAGTAATTAGGCTAAATGGCGAAGGTCATCAAACTGCTTCTACCAATGGGGTAGCTGGAGATTTGCGTATCGGTGTCAATGTGCAAGCACACGCTTTGCTGGTAAGGAAAGGCTTTGATCTTTATGTCGATGTATACGCACCGATTACTACGCTTATGCTAGGTGGGAAAGTGGAGATACCTACTCTCAAAGGGACCACTACGATCAATGTAGATCCACTCACGCAGTCAAATACAAAATACACCCTCAAAGGTAAGGGTATCAAGTATCTCAAAGGTTTAGGTAGTGGTGATCTGATAGTCACTCTCAAAGGTGAGATGCCAAAAGATGTCGACAAGGCTACTACAAAACTTATCAAAGAATTACATGAAAGTATAAATGAAAAAGCATATCCAAAGACAAATAATTATAGAAAAAAGTTGGACACATAGTCCTTCTTTTTTTTGTAGTTTGAGCCTGTATGTCATTCTGAGCAAACGAAGTGTGTCGAAGGATCTAAAGAGATACATTCGACTACGCAAATAAATTTGCTTCGCTCAGTATGACATATTGCGTGGAAGTATTCATTTCTCCCGTGCATTGCTTGTATACTGGAGTAATCTAGATTATCTACCATATTTTTTAATATTTTAAAATAATATATAAATTTGTTTGTAAAAATCTACAAAATTCGGTAAAATAATATAAATTATCGGGGGATTCTATATGATAAGATCGTCTAAAGTTAGAAAATCGCTCATCATATCTATAATATCTTTAGCACTGGTAGCTTTTTCATTGCTGTCAGCCAGTATTTTTATACAATTTAGCAGTGCTCAAGATAGAGCTCTCCCTAGCGCGAGCGACACTTCTAGTGAAATTAGTATCACTAGTATGGATGATTTGTGGTCACAGCTACAAAGCGGAGGAGAAGTTTATACTTATTGGTATAGTGTACCGTACTATACCAATCATACTCATTTCACCATATCTTCGGCGGATGAATGGATATACTTTGCTAAGCTGGTAAGTGGTGGTTGTACATTTTACGGCAAGACAGTCCTTTTGGAGAATGATATTGACTTCAAAGGTGCAACGATTGAGATGGTTGGAGATAGTGCATTTCATTCCTATGGTAGTAAATATAGCGAAGTTCCTACTTATTCATCAAAGGGGTATAAGATAGATGATAAAAATGAATATGAAGAAGTCTGGATAGCAGGAGATTGGTTTGTGGGCACATTTGATGGTCAGGGACACGTATTATCAAATTATATTATCAAGCCAAAAGACATAATTGCGATAGAATCTATTTATCAAGATGGTACGAAAAAGTATCTTACTAACAGTAGGTTTTATACAGGGCATGTCTATTGTCAAGGATTATTTACAGTATTACCCGGTACGGTGAAAAATCTTAGACTTACACAATTTACCATCAATGTCAGAAATTTCCCTAATATAGCAAGTTTTGATCATGGATATTTTAACTCATTATTTGATTATTGGTTTGGAGCTCGTGTTGGTGGTATAGCTGGCATGATGTTAGAATATAATGATGATTCAACAGGGGGTTCAGGGAAGATAACATGTTGCCAAGTGGATAATTTTGTAATTGGTAATAGGACTAGTGCAAATTATACAGAAACTGGCAATAATGGTGGCACTTTTGGTGATTATAATGGTGAGTTTTTCCATATGAGTTCTCTCACTCATACACGTATAGGTGGTATATGTGGTTTTGTGAGAAAAGGATGTATTTCAAATTGTTTGGTGAGAGATGCTTTGATGTATGTGCAAGAATCTTCTCGCTATTTGGATTATCATAATATTTACTACGGTGAAGTATATCTAACAGGTATTGGATATGGAATCAGTGCATCAAATTGTGTAGTAGATGATACATCTATATGGATGTCTGTAAGTAGTGACTCAAAAAATCATATTTATAGAGGTATTACTGCTGACAAAATTTCTTCCTATTTACAAGAAGAATATTACTGTATGGCCGATATTTGTGGACAATGGGTATATGACAGTAGCCCTATAAATACGGAAGAATATAAGCAATATAAACAAGTAGATGGCAATTGGATATATCTTCCAGATTTTGATAAGACAGACCAGGTCGGTGGCTATTTGGAGCTTGAAGAATACGTAGATGTTTATTTTTATGAGTCTGTACTCACATACAAATCAGGCGAAGTAATTACAGATTATAAGAAAGTATTATGGTGGTACGAATATTCCTATAGTGATGTCATAGTCTTGGGTGGTAATAGTGTAGTGTCTGTCAGTGATATGAACTACCGAGATAAAGAAGAGCTAACTACGGATTTGATAAGTAAAGAAAACAAACCATATGATGAGACAGGCGAAAATGGCTTCTCCTCTAAGATCTGGTACGAAGATACCTCTATATATGATTATCCTGTATTGAGACAATTTATGTCTTGGATTGAGATAGAAACATACGTAGAAATAAATAAATATGCGACACAGATACAGCTGGTAGATAGCAAAGATAATACTCACGATATTAAAAACTCGGGCGACATTATTTATTATCCTGAGCCTAAAAGTGTCGAAGTGACTGATATCACTTCGGCAGATATCAATGCTTCAAATAAAGCTATCCTCACAAATCTAAAAGATGAAGAGATAACGCTTCAATGGGTGCCCAAAGCAGATTATGACTTTGATGCTAGGTACATTATGACTCAAGACTGGGGTATACAAGACGACGGTAGCCTTTGGTGCAGTATTGGATTTATGGCAAAAACCTATGCTATTAATGTTAGCGGCTTTGTACATAATAAGGTGTATACTCCACATGGAGGAATAGATGCTATAAAGCAAAGTTTTGGTGGGGCTGACAGTGGCTGGGATCTCTCAGCTTTTGATGACGGTATAGACTCAAATGATGTCATTACTTACTCTTTCGATACTTTGACTGCGGGATATGGCGTTTATGGTATGTTATTAAATACTTTATATGCAGGTGGCACAGTCGAAAATCCCGGATATGTAGCTAGTTTGCTTGTATACCCAGGCGTCTTATCTGATGGTAGTGATTTGGAGTTCAATACTAGATTGCTTATAGATTGGATCACAACAGAAGATAGAGAAGATCAAACTATTGATTTAACAGTGAAATGGAATACTAGGATATATCAGTTGATATTTGATCTTGGCTCTTTAGATGCTGCGGGTAGGTCGTATTTCAATACTCAATATAAATCTTATGAGTTATCTGTGGATTCAAATGGATATTGTAATAGCTTGTATACTGTGGAAGATAGTATAAATGATTTGATTGAAAATGTGACCAACGATCTAGAAAATGGAAATCTGAACGATCGTGAGTTTATAGGCTGGATCGTGAATGGTAGCAAACAAGTCAAAGAATCTTATACGGTATCAGATAATTATACAGGAAATTTGTCTTTTACTGCAGTCTATGCTGACAGTGAATATTCTATAATATATAGAAAAATCATCGATGGTGGAGCAGAACAATCTATTTCAGATCCGACATCTTATGGGTTGCCTACTAGCTACCAATATGAAATATCTACCACGATTCCAAAATTGCCAGACGAGATAGTAGATGAAGCATTCTATGATGAAGATGGTGAAATCTTATCAGATAAGACTTACTATGATTTCAAATATTGGGTAGAATATGTTTTGGATAATGCTAATGGCATTTGGAAAGCTACAGGTCTTGAAAGCGAAACCTTTACGATCAATTCCACAGTAAATAGGAGAAAATATGTGGCAATAATCGAGACTTTGCCATATACTTATAAATACACATTACAGGTAAATCTTGAAGAAAACTCACAGACGTATATTCAAGGCTTTGATAGTAATCTTATCGGTAAAATTACTGATGATTATGAATATAAAGAAGATCCAGATCTTACAGATGATAATAATTTAGCATTTTTATTCAATACGGCTGAAGATAAGGCTTATGGTGGTACATTCCTTGGCTGGAAATTGATATCTTTGACAGATGCATATGGTAATGATATCACAATATTTGACTATGATAAGCTATATACAGGCATGGAGTATGGATCGTATGGCAATAGAGTATACGAAGCTGTATTTGAGTATCCTGAGTATACTATTGAGATACATACAGGTGTAGGTAAAGACGATGGAGAGATAGATGATCCGTTTATCCTACATAGTATGACCGATGAAACTGCTCCTGGGACATATACTTATGAAGATAGGACTTGGACTAGAAAAACAGATACTGATGGAAATTATTATTTTTCACTAACATTTGAAGGAGTGCCAAGTGAGACTGTTATTATTCCAGAAGTAGGCTCCTATATTAAACAATTGGAGTCAAGTAATAATTATCAAAATTTGATATATGATTCTGTATATTATATTCAAGTGCCACAGTATATTGATGCGGGTTATGAATATTTATGTAGAATAAGAAAAATTCCTAACATTATAAAACTCCAAGCACGATTGATAGATAGAGTATATAATGTCAATTTTGATTACAATGGTGGTGAAGAAGGAGTCGAATCAATCACTTACACCTACGATGCTATACCTGATGCTTCTGATATGCCGACTACTACTCGCGAAGGATACACATTCAAAGGTTGGTCAATTTTGCAATGGAATCTTCCGACTGGTGAAAATCATTTTGCAGAGGGATTTGTTTGGTTTTCTATAGATGAGACTGGTATAACGATAAGCAATCCTGATGGAAATCAAAGCATATCTTATGGAGATTTTGATTTAAAAGCAATATGGGAACCTATAGAATATAAAGTATATCTTGACTTTAAAGGTGGAGAACCAGTATCTTATGATGGGCTAGCATATGATGCAGAAAAGGGAATGTATTATGTGGGTGAATATAGATTCACTTATAGTGAAGCAGAGCAGACTTTTGGTATAGGATTATATGCTACGCGACCTGGCTATAATTTCGTTGGTTGGAAAGATGCGACTTACAATGATGAAGGTTATTGGCAATATATTATTCCTGCAGAGACAAAAGAAGATGTCACTATAGAAGCGGAATGGCAAACAATTGATTATACTGTTTCTTTAGATATATCATCACTATATGATGATGAATATAATCAAGATGAGATTAATGAGATTTATAGCACATTAGACGCTACATTGTGGGAAGCTATAGATATGTATCATTATCAAAAAGATTATAATATAGAGAACCCTATAGAATTACCTAATTTGACAATAAATGGTTATAAGCTTACTTGGAGTAAAATTTCTGATACCATAGCAGATAATGATCAAATAGGTGATTTAGAGTATGCCTTGAGTATTGAAAAAGAAAAATACACCATCACTCTTTATACTTATTTGACTGAACAACAATGGTCTGATTCGAATCAAAGTGTATCTAAATTTACATATGCTGTCACTACTGATGAAGAAGATGGAAATGAGTATTTGATGTATGTAAAACTAACAAAGACATATTATATCACTGATACTATTATTCTTCCTGATTTGAACAATATCGGTGATAGTAAGCTGTTTGAAGGCTGGTCATTAGATGGTGATAAAATCGATACTATTCAAAATAGATTTGGAGATTTAAGTTTACATGCAGATTGGGGTGGAGTGTCTATTACATTCACAAAGCAAAGTGGAGCTCTTGTTTCTATAAGATACAGTACTGACGGTGGAGATACTTATCAAGAAGTCAATAGTGTAGATATCCAATTTGATACTAGCATTACACTTTGTTTAGAAAAAAATATCACAGAAAGTAAATATATCTATACTATCGGTGATGATATCATTGTAGAATATACAGTAGATGATGATTATGTTCTTGCTGATGATTATTCTTTTGATACCAAAGATATAGGTGTAGACACCACTGTTATACCTTTATTTATATTAAAAGACTACGGATTAGAGTACCATTAAGTACTATTTGCCAATGTAAGTAATGCTCTTCTTAAAAAGTAGCTTAATGATAGTGCTAAGTATCTTAGGTGCTTTCCAACAATATATTTTCATATTATAATCTATGAAATTAAACATGAAATGTTGAAATTATAGTTAAAAAAATTGATTTTTATCAATATATTGTGCTATTATATATACACAAGGAGAAAATAATGGGTTTATTTGAATGGGGAATGAATAAGTTGGAGAAAAAACTTAAAGAAGAATTCTCACAGGAGGATCAAGAACAAGAAATCAAGACAGATGAAGTAGAAAAGGCGAGTTATTCAGAATATTCTTACAAAAATGTCCAAAGGTTGAGAGAAAAGGGTAAGTATTGGGCGATTGATGTTCCGTATTTGCAGTATCCGGTAACAAAACAAGACAAACCAAGACCTCTATTTCTTGTGTTTGGTATTATTAGTTTAATTTTGCTTGGTTTTGTATGCTACGGTGCATATATGATGACAGTAGGTATAATATTGCCAATGATTAGCTCTGCATTGTCATTAAATGGTTTGTTTACAATTCATCAATGGGATTTTTTAGGTTTATTTGTAATGTTTTCATCGCTTGCACCTTTCATATTGTGGATTTTGATTATATTATTTTCAGTGGCAATAATAAGTATAGTGGTATATTTTATATTGCTAACTAGAAAGTTATTTTGCTTGTCCAAAATTAGTATGCAAGAGATGGCAAAAGGTTATGAAATTAGAAATATGTTGCTTGCTCTTGGTACAATTATGGTTCTGATTTTAGTTATAGGCTTAGTTCTATTAGTGCCTAATGCTAAAAATATGACAGCAGGCAATATTGCTATTGTAGTAGTAGTAATGGTGGGACTAATTGCCATTGTGGGAGTTGTGTTCGCATTGCTATTAGTTCAGAGAAATAAAGAAAAGAAGCTATTCGAACAATTGCCAGAAGAGCAACAACAAGATTTTATTAAACATAATCGTGCATTAGAAAGAACAAGATCACGTAGAAATAGAACCGATAATACTTTTGGTTCTTCTGAAGTAGATTTTTAGGCTAAAAGGAGATATGTATGAAATCAAAAAATGTATTAAATTTATTTAAGTTTGTTGAGCTTCTTGTAAATGCAAGAATTGCCTACAATAATGTAAAAGATGATCCAGAAGTAGCAAAAACGACAAAGACTTTTGGTAAACGTTCATTAGTTTATTACTTTGTGTTCTTATTGCTAGGAGCTATTACTGGCGGATTGATTTATTTCTTTATCACAAACTTTCTTTCTTCGCTCATAATACTATCAGTTTTTGCTATTGTTGCTGCAGTGTATACTGGTATTTATGCAATAGGTATGTTTATATTATCGTTTAATCTTGCAATAAAACAAGTTAAGTTAAATAAACATCCGCTTGGAATCATTGCGTTGGTTTTAAACATCATTGTACTAGTTGCAGTATTACTTGGTATTTTATTACTTATCTTTGTAATAGGAGTGTCAAAATAAAAAAAGTATACTAATTACTTCTTTGTGTCAAAAAAAAGAAGCTTACTTATATCTTCTATTTAGTCGTCTAAAGCTGACAAAAAAAGAAGCTTACTTAGCTTCTTTTTTCATAGTTTTCAAACATTTAGCACAAATGTTCTTTTTACCTTTCTTACCGTCTATTTCTACATCCACTTTTTGGATATTGGCATCAAAAGTTCTCTTTGTATGGCGCATACTATGACTAACATTATTACCTGTAGTACGACCTTTTCCGCAAATTTCGCACGCTTTCATTAGATTACCTCCACATATTTTAGTTTCAAAACGAGTATATACTAGCATAATATTATCAAAATTGCAAGCATTTTTATAAAATTGATACAAAATGTTTTACTAGTAGACCGTTGGTGCCACAAATAATGACAAATTTTCGTTAAAATAAGTAAAAACGGTTGCAATAAACAAAATAATGTTATATAATATACGCGGAGAGTGTAATGGAATTATCTACCTTCAACTCATTTGGAAAGATTAGCATCAGCAAACGAGCTATAAGCAAGGTTGCTGCTGTTTCTGTTTTAGAGTGTGTTGGAGTAGTAGGATTAGTTTCTCAGAGGAGTTTTTTCAAGGGTAATGCCTTGACTACTGCGCACAAAGGGGTTGTGGTGACCTCTCTAGGTAATGACAATATGAAGATAGATGTCTACGTGATCATGCGTCACTGTGGCGTTTCAGCTTCTGCTGTGTCTGAGTCTATCAGACAGAGTGTGAAATACTCAGTAGAGCGTTTTGCTGGAATGATCGTGAAGAATGTGATCGTGCATATCGTAGATGTAAGGATATAGGAGTTTAATAATTATGGGTAAGACGATTAACGGTTCTGCGTTAAGAAAGATGTTTTCAAATGCTTTTTCTTTGGTAGAGGAAAAGAAGAAAGATATAGATGCACTAAATGTATTTCCAGTGCCAGATGGTGATACTGGTACAAACATGAGCCTCACTCTCAAGAGTGCGGTAGCTGAGATGAATGCTTGTGAGTCAAATACGATAGAGTCTATATGTGTAGCGTTCAATAGAGGAGCATTGAAAGGTGCTCGAGGCAATAGTGGTGTTATCACTTCTCAGATTATCAAGGGTATTTGCTCAGTGTTGATGAGCTTTGAAAACGAGATTCAGATCAAAGATTTTGCACGTGCTATACAGAGTGGTGCTGAGATGGCGTATAAGGCTGTCACAGTGCCAAAAGAGGGTACTATACTTACTATCATCAAGGCTATGGCAGAAAAGTCAAAACAAGCTGTAAAGACAGCTAAATCTTTTGAAGATTTCTTGAGCGAGGTGTTGGCTCACGGCGAGAGTACGCTTCAGATGACTCCTGATATGCTACCAGTATTGAAGAAAGCAGGAGTGGTAGATGCTGGTGGTCGTGGTTTGATGTATATCTTTAGTGGTTTCTACAAGGCACTTACTGGCGAAATGGCAGAAGTAGAGTTTGTAGATAATGTAGAAAAGGATATCACTAGTGAAGAATTGCATGTAAATTATCAATCTTTAGCAGATATTAAGTTTGCTTACTGTACAGAGTTTTTCATTATCAATATTTATGAGAAGACTACAGACGCTGATATCAACACACTGCGCACTCGTCTAATGGAGATAGGTGACTGTGTGCTTTGCATCGGAGACTTACAGTTAGTAAAAGTGCATGTGCATACCAATGAGCCAAATAGAGCATTGGGCTATGCTTTGCAATTAGGTGAATTAAACGGCGTAAAGATCGAAAATATGCTAGAGCAAAATAGACAGCTCAGAAAGCAGCAAGAAAAAGTGCCTATGAAAGAATATGGCATGATCGTGGTAGCAGCAGGTGAGGGATTAAGCAATGTCTACAAAGATATCGATGTAGACTATGTCATCAGTGGTGGACAGACTATGAACCCTAGCGCCAACGATATCGCTACTGCAGCAGATAAGGTAAATGCTAAGAATATTTTCGTATTCCCAAACAATAAAAATATTATCATGTCAGCAGAGCAAGCAAATGATATCACAGATAAAAATTTGATTGTTGTCCCTACCAAAAGTATTCCAGAGGGTGTAAGTGCGGTATTGGCATTTGATGCAAATAGCTCTATCGAAGAGAATAAAGAGAATATGATGGAGGTAATCTCTACTGTTCGTTCTGGCTCAGTGACTTATGCTGTAAGGACTACAAATGTCGACGGTATTGATGTTAAAGTAGGCGATATTATGGGGCTTGATGAGCACTCTGTATTGACTACTGGTAGCAGTGTCACAGATACTACTATCGACTTGGTTGACAAGCTTGTATCTGAAGATTCTAGCAATGTCACATTATTTTATGGAGAAGGCGTGACAGAAGAAGATTCTCAGGTATTGCAGGCGAAACTTGAAGAGAGATTCCCAAATATCGATATCTCTATAGTGTTCGGTGGACAACCTGTATACTATTACATAATTTCAGTGGAATAACGACATATTGTGTAAATACTTAACAAGACACTCTATATCATGGGTGTCTTTTTATGTATTAATTTGTAAAAATTGCACATAATATCACTGTAGAAGAATCTACAAAAAGGAGATTATTATGTTTGGTAAAAAGAAAAAAACTACAGACGCTAGCAATGTGTCAAACTCTAACGCTAAGGCTGAGAGCAATACTTCAGCAAAAAATTCATCAGCAAAAGCTAGCACTAAAAATTGTGGTACAAAGGTAAACTCAAAAAGTTCTGCTTGTCACAATACAAAAGCTTGCAATTAAAAAATGGCACCGACATCGGTGCTTTTTTTAATATAATTATGACCAATGTTCTGTTGTTTGCAAGACTCGTTTTTTGAAATCAATTTTAGGTACAAATTTCGAATAATATTTTCTATAAATTGTATATTTTATGCAAAATTTTTCATTGTACACAACAATAAAACATATTTTCTTTAGAAAATTAATTTCTTTTTTGATTATTTTAATGAAATTTGATACATATTTTGAGATAATATGCTATACTATAAATGAATAGAATATATTCAAATATTATTGTAAAAAGGATTGACATACGATGTCAAAGTTTGCAACAATTTTTTACAAACAATCAAAGACTAATTTCGCCTTCAATCTTTTTTACGCAATTAAATATGATATATTAAGGACACTAAAAACAGATATCGCCTCTGTGAGAATTTAGTGTTCTTTTTATATAAAAAATTTGAAAAGGAGATTTGTTAAATGGCAAAGAACAAAAAGACTTCAAAAGAAGTAAAAAGTAAAGTACCTTTTAATGTTTTTAGAAAAGGTGCTATGGCATTAGCTGTTGCTGGTGTGATGATTGCAAGTCCATTAATGTTAACAGGTTGTGCTGGTGAAAAAGGCGATATTGGTCCAGCAGGTGCGACTTGGTATAGCGGAACACAGTATTCTACCGAAAATGGTAATATTGGTGATTTTTTCTATGACACTGATGATTGCAATATTTATCAAAAAACCAATGATGGCTGGACTTTAATTTCAAATATCAAAGGAGAGAAGGGGGTAAGTGGTGCCGCTTGGCTTACAGGTAATGCTGTGACAGGTACAGGTACATCAATTACTGCTACCGTTGCAGATGCACGAGTAGGAGATTTGTATTTAAACAATTCTGGCGATGATGCAGGTAATTTGTATAAATGCAAAGCAGTAAATACTTGGGAGTACATTACAAACATAAATGGTACAGATGGTCAGACACCTGCTGCTCCAAAGGTTGAAATAAAGAATGACTATTGGTATATAGATGACGAACCAACAGGAATCAAAGCAGAAGGTGAAGATGGTTATACTCCACAGATATCTATTATTGGTGGCAAATGGGCAATTAACGGAGTGCCTACAAATCAAGATGCACAGGGAGTAAAAGGAGATCGTGGATCTGTCTGGCTCACAGGATCTTTGGTGACTGGTACTGGTTCTAGCATTGAGAAAGAAGTAGATGGCGCTATTGTAGGCGATTTGTATTTAAACAACACAGGTACAGATGCTGGTAATTTATATATATGTAAAGCAGCAAATACTTGGGAATTTTTAATCAATATCAATGGTGAAACGCCAGTCGTACCAGAAATCAAAATTCAAGATGGTAAATGGTATGTTGGAGGAGATGAAAAAGGGCCTGCTGTGGGTAAAGATGGCACAGTTATTACTATTAAAGATGGTTATTGGGCTTTAGATGGCGTAAAAACTTCTACACTAGCTCGTGGAGAAAAGGGAGATAGGGGCGCTACATGGTCTACTGGCGAAGGTGCTCCTACTGCTACTAACGAAGATATTGCAAACGATATGTATTTAGACACAGCAAATAATGTTATATATCAATATAACGGTACTGCGTGGAATCCTGTATCTACTTTGAAATTAGCAGAAGTTTTAGAAAATTATTATTACACAGTCCACACAGAAGCTGAACTTTTAAAATTAATAGAAAAAGGTGCTAAGTGCTTTAAGTTGGGTCAAGATGTTACTTTAACAAAACAAATTGCTCCAAAAACAGACATGAATTTTGATCTTAATAAACATACACTTGCTTACAATGGTGAGACATCTGCAGATAGATTAGAAATTCATGCGCAAAAAGAAAAACCAATTAATATCGTATTCAAAAATGGTATTATGAATTTTACAAATGAAGATGGAGCAGCTACAATTGTTATAGATACTGGTTGTTCTATCACATTGGAAAATGTTCATTACACTTCAAATACGACGGCTTTATACCCAAGAAGGGATACAACGAAGGTAGAAGTTATTAATTCTACAATAGAAGCCGTTGGTTTTGCTGTAGGTACAAATGCATCACTTGTAGACGGAGTTCCTGTTTATAAAGGTATTGAAATTGTTTTAAAAGATTCAATATTAAAAACAAATTCAGAAGATTTTGACAATACTGCGGTAATGATTAACGTCCCAGGTTCATTGAATATTGAAAACTGCGAGATTACTGGTGATAAACAAGCAGTGATTGCTCGTGGTGGCGATACTGTTATTAAAAATAGTAAATTAATTTGTACAGGCGAATATTTGAAAGCTAATCCAAATTATCAATATCAGCCAATACAAGATGATTTTAATCAATATACATTTACTACATGGGCGACGGGCAATGCTGTTCCATGCGGTACATTGGTTGTTGGTAACAATAATTCATCAGCATATCAATATGTGACTAATATTGAATTACATAGTACACAAATTGTTTCTAATCGTATTACTACTCCAAGAATTGTAGCTATTGGTAACGAGACACCTCAAGACGCAGATTATATTGGCGTAAATGTGTTAATGAATGGTATTGAATATGATGTTGAATTTATGTTTACAAGCGTTTTAGGCGAAAATCTAAATATCAGATCACTTGTTCATTCTTATGAAGAATTAGAAACAGTTATAGATGGTATGGAGTATGGCTTTAATGTTGTACCAGTATTATCAAGAGATCTAGCTAACTATAGTCAAAATCTTTATGTGGAAGACTATATGTTTATCAAAGAAGAGTTAATCCCTTATTTAGCAGAACAAAAGGCATTAAACGGATATTCTATTTATACTCCTATATTTGAAGCTATGATGCAGTATCAAGTAAAAGCAATGAGCACAGAAGGTATAGATTATGCAATTAATACATTAAAAAGTTATAGAGTAATGCTTGATAAAGATATTCTTTTGACTGATGATAAAAAATATGCTGAATATCAAACATTAATCTCTCAAGAAAGATTAATAAAAATCAATAATAATGGTGTTTATTTGGTACAAGAAGTTTCAACGGAACAACAATTGTTAGAAGCTCTTACAAATGTTGAAAGAGGAGTGCTAGATAAAGTAATTTTAACTTCTAATATTTCAGTATGTACATATAATTGTGCTGAAATGTATCAAGATTACACTCATAAGATTACTACATATGAAGATGATGATTTCTCAGTTACTATTAATTCAACATTATCAGCTACGGTAGGCACAGAAAGTGAATTGATGGAAATTTGTGAAAATGCTCAATATTTGGGTTGTCATGTTGTTAATGTAACATTAACTGAGCAAATTAATTTAACAAGCACGGTGAATAATAATACTTATATGCAAGCTATGAGTTCAGGATCTGTAAGCATATTGTCAGGTGAATATTATGTAATGCTTTACTTTGAAGAAAGAGAAGTTTCTACTGAAGAAGCATTAATTACTTGCTTACAAGATTTGCAAAACGGTAATTATGTGAGACCAAAGCTTATGGAGAATATTACTTTAACTTCTGTTGACAGTAATAATATTTACAATCAAATGAGTGAAGCAGTTATAACAAATGGTTTTACAGTTACAATCTATTCAGAAGGTGGAGAAGATCCTATTACTTACACACAAGTCGGCACAAGAAGTGCATTTATAGAACTTATTCAAAATGCACCAGTAGGTGAAAATGTTTATATTCAATTAACAGATAATATTCAATTGGAAAGTGTAGAGGACAATATTATTGTATCTGAATTTATGCAATCTGACTATGTATTTGTAAAACGTGGACCTACTGATTCAGAATATAACATATTACCTTATATAGATGAATCAGCTATAGAAGAAGTGTCTACAATTGAAGATGTTTTAGCATTAATTGAAGGTAAAGATGTGGCTACTAGTGAACCAATATACATTAAATTAACACAAGATATACTCATAAGTGCTGAAAATCAAGAAAAATTATACCCTTGGATGGAATCTGGAAAATTAATTCCAGCCACTGACGAATATACTTTCATAACCGAAGGTTAATATATTAAGGGGCAATTAATAATTTATTAAATTAAATAAAAAGAGCCGAGAATTAATTCTCGGCTCTTCTTTATATTTAGATTTGTATAAATTTTATATCTTCGATATTATATTTTTAAAAATTCCGCATTACAGTATGATATGATTGCAATAAAAAAAGACCACAAAATGTGGTCATCTGGAGCGGAAGACGAGATTCGAACTCGCGACATTTGCCTTGGCAAGGCAACGCTCTACCACTGAGCCACTCCCGCACGTCACAACCTTCACTATTAGCAAATTGCATTGCAATTATGGCTTCATTGTTCGGCTGTTCCTTCCCATACGAAACACTTCATGTGCTTCTTTGGGATCCTTATATGATGATACTCATACAAAATGCAATCGTAGTGGTGGGAGATATAGGACTCGAACCTATGACCCTCTGCTTGTAAGGCAGGTACTCTACCAACTGCGCTAATCTCCCATACGCGATTGCATTATTACTATACCACATAAAAAAAACTATGTCAACGGATTTTTATAAAATTTTTAAAATTTTTTAAAAAACAAATATAAATAATATCTTGACAAATCATGAATTTTTATTTATCATGATTATATGAGGTATCATACAATACTTGCATATGAATTAGACTAGCTTAATGTTGCACGATTAGATGCAATATGGTTTTTCGTTGTATTCAATATGGGTATGATATCATTTTTTATTGATATCATACAAAAAATGAGGTATGGTATGATTATATTAGATGTAAATAAGATAAATAAAACTTACGGATTTGGCAAGTTATTAAATGATATATCGTTTTCTATAAATGAAGGCGAAAGAGTAGCTATAGTAGGCAATAATGGTTCAGGTAAGTCCACATTGCTCAAAATTATAGCTAAGATAGAAAAAGCAGATAGTGGAGTAGTGAGTATCAAAAAAGATGCAGTCGTAGAGTATCTAGAGCAGGGTGATGTGTCTGACTCTAGAGACGGTATTTGTATAGATATATTAAAGTCTGCTTTTGGTAAAATTTTAGATATAGAAAAAAGTTTGCAAGAGCTGGAGCAGGAGATGTGCTTGGCTACAGATGAAGTCATGCTCAACAAATATGTAAATAGATATAGTAATCTTCAAGAAAAATTTTTATCACTAGGTGGCTATGATATTCATATGGAAATAGACAAGGTGGTCAATGGTCTGAAGATAGATAAAGCTCTTTTGACTCGAGGATTTAATTCATTGTCAGGTGGAGAAAGGACTCTTATCAATATGGCTAGGATACTGTTATCAAAGCCAGATCTTTTGCTACTAGACGAGCCGACCAATCATTTGGATATCAATAGATTGGAGTGGTTAGAGTCGTATATTAAAGGCTACAAAGGTAGTGTTGTCATAGTGTCGCATGATAGATATTTTTTAGATAAAGTGGTCAATAAAATCATAGAAATCGACAATGGTAATATAAAGATTTATCACGGAAATTATACTGATTATGTTTTATCGAAAGAAAACGAAGAAGTAAGGCAATTTGAAATATATAAAGTGCAAGAGAAAAAATTTCAAGAAATGGAAAAAGCTATTAAAAAATTGAAAGAATGGGGCAAAATGGGCAATAATCCTACATTTTTTAGGAGAGCAAAAGCGATACAATCCAATCTAGATAGACAAAGACAAAACGCAGTAGAGAAACCAAATGAGGCAAGGTTTTTACCTATAAATTTTGTGTCTGCAGATAGAGGATCGCAAGAGATAGTTTGTATAAAAAATCTTCACCTGGTCGTGGGTGAAAAATTGTTGCTAAACAACGCGAATTGCCTCATATCAAATGGTGAAAAGGTGGCTCTTTTAGGAGATAATGGTACAGGCAAATCTACGTTAATAAAAGCTATCTTATCAGGAAATTATCCAGAAATAAAATTAGGTAATCAGAAAATTGGATATTTATCACAAATTATCGAATTTTTGGATAAAAATCAATCGGTTTTACAATATTTTATAGAAAATACTGGAATTAATGAGGAGATTGCTAGAAGTAAATTATTTAATTTTCAATTTTTCAAATCAGATATAGTAAAAAGAGTGGGAAGCTTATCGGGTGGTGAAAAATTGAGGTTAAAATTAGCTATTATGCTACAGCAAGATATCAATTTATTGATTTTAGATGAGCCTACAAATCACATAGATATAGAAACCCGTGAAGTATTGGAACAATCATTAACAAAGTTTAAAGGCAGTATTATTTTTGTGAGTCATGATAGATATTTTATCAATAAATTAGCAAATAAAATAATAGAAATTAAAAATCAAAATCTATATACTTTTGTTGGTGATTATGATGATTATTTATTAAATAGGGAAAAAATCTATAAAAAATAATAAAAAAATATGCAATTTTTGCATATTTTTTAATTTTTTTCAAAACATTCTTCTAGAGCTAAATAAGCCACACGGCACTTTTTATTGCATTTTGTAAAATAGTCTAAACCAATCATAAGAGAGTAAACTAATTTTTTATCGTTTTTCTCACTGGCAAGGAATAGAGAATTTAATAGCATAGTAAATTCTTCTTTTTCATTCATTTTGAGTTTGTAATTATCTATATTTTGGACTATGAGTTTGATGGTGGTTTTTATTTTGTTGTAGATATTGTTTTGATAGTCATTTGTCTCGACTAAGATATGACGTTTTGAGTAAATGTTGTTTATTGCATTTTTAAATGGCAGTATCATATCATGCGCAAAGCTCTTGACACCTTTAGAGTCGTCATTCTCATCATAGTATGTGGCTAAAAAATCGTAAAAGTCGATCTCACCACCTTTAAATCGATAGAGTAGATTATAGACAAAAGCTATCGTGCACTTTTCATCTGCAGGAACAGAGATAGTGAAAGTGTCATTTACTTTAGCTATCTGATTTTTAAAAGTGCTATTGAAATCAAAATTCTCCGTACAAGAACTTACGATATTTTTTATTTTTTCATCTGACTCTATGATATTTAGTATAGAAGTAATTTTTATATCTACTAAAATATATTTGCCAGACATAAATTCGTCACAAACTTTATTGAATGGTACCAATTCTTGAATATTACTCATATATACCTCGTTCAAATTATACCATACATAAATCGACAAATGCAAGGAAAAATAATTGTGTTTTTTTTCAATATATTGTATAATATTACAAATTTTATAGGAAGAGAAAGGTGAATTATGGATTTTGTGCCAGACAATACGGTCAACAAATTAATACTCTTATATGTGCTAGATAAAATGGAAATCCCTCTTACTGAGAATTCTATCCTCGAGATTTGCTCTAGTCAAAACAATTGGGTAAATTGGATGGATTGTAAAGATTTGTTGTCTCAGCTGATTATTTCAAAATTTGTGTATAAGCCAAATACAGACAGTGATGAAAATCGATACAATATCACCGTAGCTGGTAGAGAGTGCTTGTCACAATTTTATACTCGTATCCCAGCTAGCCTTAGAGACAATATTTCCCAGTTTGCGCAAGAAAACAAGATGCAGTTTAAGAGAAATCAAGAGTATATAGCCAAATCATATAAAAATGAAGACGGTAGCTATACAGTAGACCTCAAGATATTGGAGCCGCTCACTACTGAGGCGATATTTACATTGTCATTAAAGACAGATACGAGACATAATGCTACGGTCGCTTGTAAAAAATGGCGAGAATTGGCTGCTAATGTCTACGAATATGTATATAGTAAGATTATAGACAATTAAAAAAGACCTTTTGCAAGGTCTTTTTTAATTAAATAAACTATTGTATTCTTCCACATGCTTTTGAGTATTCATTTCGTCAGATATTTGATAGATAGAGTTATATCCTGATAGACATATGAATATCAATATAGGCATAAAGAACGAGATAGAAGAGTAATATGTCGCTTCTAGTATGGCGTAAGTAATCACGCATATCAATACTAAAGAAGTTAACAACGTTAATATAGATGATACTATGCTATATAGTTTTAAGAAACCGTTCTTTTTGGTGCTAAACACTAGCTCTACAGAGCTCACGCATCTACCTTTCATTTTTATGACACTGATTATTCTAAAATATTTCAATGCATACATTAATGATACAAATGAAAATAATAGAGAGAAAATAATCACAAATACACTACAAGTCAATTTGATGATAGATGATACCCAATCAGTCTTTATCGTGATCATGGTTATCAATTGCCACACAAAAACAGCTGCAAACATCACAGCGAACAAAGCTCGTAGAACAATGTTTTTTCTTAGCATTGGTATATCTTTGTGTTGGTAATCAAATCTCTTAGAATTCATAACAACCTCATTATAATTCTATAAAATTGTCACATTATTGTCAAACAATTTTCAAAATTTACAAAAATATTAAGCACAAAGGTATGGCAATGATAGTAGTGATAACACTTTGAGTGATTTTTTGTAGGATTACAGTTTTGATAGGTAGCTTTATTTTTGATACAAATGATAGACTTTGTAGCATAATACTGATACCTCCGAATCCTATCAATCCACTAGCTATTATTGTCTTGACTGATAGAGAGGTTTGAGTGGTGTTTAGGTCAATGATTCCTCTAGTGATTTCTAATATTCCACATAGTGTTGATTCCACTACAGGTTGAAGATTGTGGCAATGAAATACACTACATATAGTACCGGATATATTGCTTAATATATATGTATTTTTAAGCAAATCTATCAGTAAAAAACTTAAGACTACAAAGCCTCCTACCATTAGTATAGATTGCATTGAGTCATACACACTATCAGTAAGAATATTATTAGATTTTTTACTAGTATAAGTCTTATTTTCTATAGGCGATTTTTTACCTCGATATATCAGTCCATTTATGAGCCCACCCAATATATTGCTAATAAGGATTATCAATCCAGCTGTGTACGAATTGAATATCGCTATGCCTACTGTACCTAGCATAAACATTGGACCACTAAGAGAGCAAAAGGACATAAGCTTTTTGGCTGACGGCTGGTCGATATATTTGTTTTCGTACATAGTGGATATAAGTTTTGCGCCAATAGGATATCCTGATATGACGGATAAAAAGAAAGTGGTAAAACTTCCTGCAGGAGTGTGGTACATTTTGTTAAATAGCTTGTCCATGACATTTGGGCGTATGTCTATTAGATTTATGATCAGTCTGACGAGTATAAAAAAAGGAAATAGTACAGGCAAAATCTTAAATGCCCACACACTTATCGCATTTAGACAAGAATTGGAGCAGATAGTAGGTTTAATCATGAAAAAAATGCACACAATAATAAGGAAAAGCACTATTATTTTATTTGATTTTAAAATCTTGATCATATATAATAATATTTAAAGTTAAGGGAGAATATGAAAAAGTTAGCATTAGTTTTGGGTGGTGGAGCGGCAAAAGGCTATGCTCATGTGGGAGTATTAAAGACATTGGAGAAAAATGGCATCAAGCCAGATCTTATAGTAGGTACTTCGATGGGTGCATTGGTAGGCGGCATGTATGCTGCAGGCAAGACTCCCGACGAGATGATCAATTTGGCGAAAAAGTTCAATAGTCTCGGTAGTTTTAGTTTATTTTCCACTCTTTTTAAGGGTAATATTCTAAATATCGATAAAGTAAAGAAAATTTTAATCCAGCATTTAGGAGATATGAAGCATGATGAAGCACAGTTGCCATTTGTGTCAGTAGTGACAGAGCTAAATACTGGTAAAGAGTGTCATTTTGATAAAGGTTTGATTAGAGATAGTATTATGGCGAGTATATCTATACCAGGATTGTTTCCGAGCCTTAAGATAGGTGAAAATCAGTACTGTGACGGCGGTATGGTAAACAATCTCCCAGAAGATGTGGCAAAAGAGCTGATGCCTGACGCGGTGATTGTGTCTATAGATGTCATCGGAGATTATGCAAAGCAAGTCGAAAAGCTTAAGATGAAGACAGTAGAGACACTCATCAATGCAGCTACTCTTATGACATCAAATGTTATAAAAAATAAACCTATCAGGGCAGATTTGAGGATTACTATACCTACTTCACAAATTAGTCAGCTAGACTTTACTAGTGAGACAGCTCAAAAATCAATCAAAAAGGGCGAAATGTATACGAAGAAATTTGTACAAGCGATAAAACAATTGTTAGGAGAATAAAATGAAATTATTGGATACATTAAGACAAAGAGCGATAAAAAAAGACGCCACCATAGTCCTACCAGAGGCAAATCTTGATAAAAGGGTGTTAGAGGCTGGTGAGATTATTCTAAAAGAAGGATTATCAAAGCTTATCGTCTTCGGTAAGGTAGAAGAGTATACTGACATCTTCAAGAAAAGTCAAGATTGTACTATCATTGACATAAGTAAGTATGATCGATTGGAAGAACTGGCACAAGCACTTTACGAGCTTAGGAAACATAAAGGTCTTACTGTCGAGCAGGCGAGGGATATGATAAAATCTCCAGACTACTTTGCTATGATGCTACTTAAAGCAAATATAGCTGACGGTGTGGTGGCGGGTGCTAAATGGTCGACTGGAGATACATTGAGACCCGCTTTGCAGATAGTCAAGACTAAGCCAGACAAAAAAATCGTCACTGGCACTATGCTAATGGTGAAAGAGGGCTGTGAGCCTTTGCTATTTTCTGACGTGTCACTTATAGAGAAGCCAAATAGTGAGACTTTGTCTGAGATAGCTATCTCCAGTGCTGAATTTATGGATAGAGTAGTAGGTCTTGAGCCAAAGGTGGCAATGCTTAGCTATTCTACTAAAGGTAGTGCAAAGCATGAGATGGTAGACGTGGTGGCGGAGGCTACAAGGTTGGCACAAAAGAGTAAATACTTGATAGATGGAGAGATGCAGGTTGATTCTGCTCTAGATAGCACTACTGCCAATAAAAAAGGTGTCACCAGTGCAGTGGGTGGAGAGGCTAATGTCCTCATTTTCCCTGACTTGAATGCGGGTAATATAGGCTACAAGTTGGTAGCTCGACTTGGTGGATACAAAGCTATCGGTCCTATCATGTTAAATTTCAATAAACCTGTAAATGACCTTAGTCGTGGTTGCACAGTATCTGAGATTGTGGACACTGTCATTATTACAAAATTGTTAGTAGAGTAGGCAATTCGCTTGCTCTTTTTTTATATTCGTGCTATTATGTAGCCATTAAATAGGAGAGAAAAATGAAAGTATTAGTTATTAATTCTGGTAGCTCTAGCTTGAAGGCTCAGCTTATGGAGACGGATACAAATGAAGTATTGGCTAAGGCTTATTGTCAGAGGATTGGTCTTGACAAAGCTTTTATGGAATACAAGACTAGTGAAAAGAGAGTCATCGAGCATGATATGCCTACACACAAGGAGGCTTTTGAGCTATTGTTTGCGACCATAGTAGACAAAGAGATAGGTGTCATCTCTAGTCTAGATGAGGTCAAAGCTGTAGGTCATCGTATGGTAAACTTCGGAGAAAAGTACAATAAATCTATCGTAGTGACAGAGGAGATCTACAATGATTTGCAAAAATGTGTGCACTTTGCGCCATTACACAATCCTCCAGCATTGATTGGTATTAGAAACTGTATGGATTTGATGCCTGACAAGAAGAATGTAGCAGTGTTTGATACAGCATTCCATGCTACTATGCCTGAGAAAGCATATATGTATGCTATTCCTTATGAGTTTTATAGTGAAAACAAGATACGTAGATACGGTGCTCACGGCACTAGTCACAGATATATCGCTATGAAATGCGCTGAGATTATGGGAGACCTTAAGGGCAAAAAAATAATCTCTTGTCATCTAGGTAGTGGTAGTAGTGTGTGCGCTATCAAAGATGGCATATGTGTAGATACTTCTATGGGCTTTACTCCGCTAGCTGGTCTAGTGATGGGGACTCGTTCAGGAGATATTGACCCTAGCGTCATCAAAGATATCATGAATATCAAAGATATCTCTATCGATGAGACTATAAATCTATTAAATAAAAAGAGTGGAGCAGTAGGACTATGCGGATATAGCGATATGCGTGACATTGAGGCAAATTTCGCTGACCCTAAAGCAAAGCTTACATTTGACATGATGGTATATTCTATCAAAAAATACATCGGCTCATACGCTGCAGCTATGAATGGTGTAGATGCTATTGTATTTACAGCTGGTATAGGAGAGAGAGATGAGAAGATGCGTGAGGCTGTATGTCAAGATATGGAATATCTTGGCTTGGAGTTTGACGCTGAAAAGAATATCACTATGCACAAGCCGTTTGATTTGATCCAAGATTATTCAAAGCCTAGTAGCAAGGTGCGAGTATATCGTATCCCTACAGATGAAGAATACATCATCGCTATGGATACTGCTACGCTTGCAAAATAATTTTTTTGGATAAAATTACAAAACTAGTTGACAATTCTCTCATGATTTGCTATAATCAATCCATATGTTGTCGAGTGCTGTGTGATACAAGCACGAATATTTATGGAGGTAAATCATGGCTGTTCCAAAGGGAAAAGTCTCTAAAGCTAGACGTGACAAGCGTCGTGCAAACTGGAAAGCAGCTGTTCCTACTTTAGTAGAATGTCCACATTGCCACGAGAAGAAAGTGGCTCACCAAGTATGTAAAAATTGTGGCTACTACGATGGAGAGCAAGTTGTTGTCACAGACAAGAAAGAGAGCAAGTAAAAAAGGACCTAAATCTAGGTCTTTTTTATTTTACTTTTTTAAAAAATAGTTATATAATAACTAAATATAGGAGAAGATATGAAAGTAGTAGTAGATGCATTCGGTGGCGATTTTGCTCCATATGAGATAGTAGCAGGAGCAGTAAAAGCTCTGCAGTCTAATGAAAAGTTAGAGATAGTACTAGTGGGGGATAAGGACAAGATCACTGAGATATTGCAATCATTGGTATTTGTGTCAGATAGGTTGGAGATAGTACATGCACCAGATGTGGTGACTATGGACGATGTTCCTACTGTAGCCATCAGGACCAAGAAGACTTCTAGTATAGTAGTAGCATATGATTATCTAAAACAAAATGATGACGCTATAGCACTGGTGAGTGCAGGTAGCACAGGTGCTACTTTGACTGGTGCAGTATTAAAGCTCGGTCGTATAAAAAATATCAGCCGTCCAGCTTTGGCACCTATACTTCCTACAGTAAATGACGGAGGGGTGATGCTACTCGACTGTGGTGCAAATGCTGAGTGCAAGCCTGAGAATTTACTTGATTTCGGTATCATGGGTAATGAGTATATGAAAGCTATGGGTGTCAAAAATCCTCGTATAGCTTTACTCAATATCGGCACAGAGGAAGAAAAGGGTAGCGAGATCATCAAGCAAGCCTATCAGCTATTGAAAAATGCAGACCTAAACTTTGTAGGCAATATTGAGGCTCGAGATGTCATTCGAGGAAATGTAGACGTAGTAGTGAGTGATGGCTTCGCAGGTAATGTTTGTCTCAAGACTATAGAGGGTACTGCTGAGATTTTATTCGGTGAGATCAAGGCGATCACAAAATCATCTTTCAAGGCGAAATTAGGCGCTTTAATGCTTAAGAAAAATCTATATGGTCTCAAGAAAAAATATGATTATAAGAAAGTCGGCGGAGCACCTCTTTTGGGTGTGACTAAGATTGTATTGAAATGCCATGGCAATAGCAAGGCAGATAGTATCGCCACTACTATCGAGCAGGCGTATACTTTAGGTAAAAATAAATTGATAGAAAAGGTGTCAAAAGCTGTAAGCAATGAAGAATAATTTTATTACATTATTTGAAAAATGCAGTGATGAGTTGAAAGATTTGGCTTTTACTCATTCTTCTTTTGCGCATGAGAAAAAGCTAACGAGCAACGAGCGAATAGAGTTTCTCGGAGATACTGTATTGTCCACTATAGTGAGTGATTATCTATATAAGCATACCCATTTAGATGAAGGTAAGATGACCAAACTACGAGCGAGCTTTGTCTGTACTGAAAACCTTAGTGAATTAGCCAAGACATTAGGTATAGAGTCTAGGATAAAGTTTGGTAAGAGTTTTAAAAATAGAGACATATCAGACGCTATACTAGCAGACACTGTCGAGAGCATGATAGGTGTGATGTATTTGTCTTATGGTATGCATTCTATATCCACAGCGGTACTTGATGCTCTCAAGGTAAAAGAGCTATTGAAAAAGGGTATCAAGCCTCAAGATTTCAAGTCTGAGTTGCAAGAGTTGATCCAAGAAAACAAGCAAAAGTTAGAGTACAAGATAGAGAAATATGAGACCAAAGGCGGACAAGAAAACTTTAGAGCAAATACCTTTATAGATGGTGAGTTTGTCTCTTATGGTCAAGGCTCTACGAGGAAAGAAGCGGAGCAAAATAGTGCAAAGCTTGCTCTAGAAAAATTAAAGAGGAAATAGTATGGAAGATTTGTTTTCACAGATTCTTGACAAAGATGAGTCTATTTTAAAAATCTACAAGCCTCATAGATCAAGAGCGTATTTATCAGCAGGTGTATTACTTTTGTTTTTTACTATATGGATAGTGTTGGCATTTGTGGGTGTGTTGTTGGACCCAGATGTAGAGACGTATGCTTGGGCTATATTTGTGGTGTTGTTTATACTCATTGTCGGTATCACATTGCTATTTTTAGAGCTGTGGTGTAGGAAGACCGTGTACGCGGTGACAGACAAGCGTATACTCATACGTACAGGATATATAGGGGTAGACTACAAGAGTCTAAATTATGATATGCTAGGAGCAATGACCGTCAATGTCGGCTGGATAGACAAACTATTTAATACCAATACAGGCAATATTGCTTTTGGTAGTATGTCTAGTCCGCTCACCAATCAAGGCGGAGCAAAATTTGCATTTACATTTATAAAGTCACCTTACGATGTATATCGAGAAGTAAAATCAATAATTGACGAACACAAGGCAAAATAGTTTGACTGATATCTAAAAAAGTGTTATAATATAGAGCATAAGGAGAAAGTATGTTATTTGAACCACCTATTGATGAATTAGTGAAAATTGCAGGCTGTAGATATATAGTCTCAGTCGTAGTGGGAGCAAGAGCAAAAGATCTAGAAAACAAGATTCCGACTTTGCTAAATGGCAGTGCCAATCTTGCTATCGACTATGCAGCAAACGAATTGATGAGGGGTGAAGTGATAGGAGTTCAATCAAAATAGTCTATGTATGCTAGAGTAATAGTCGACATTTCCAATGATGCAGTAGATAGAGTGTTTGATTACGTGGCACTACCAGACACTATGGTCGGTATGCGAGTGCGAGTTCCATTTGCCAATCGTACTGTTTTGGGATATGTGATTTCCTTGTCTGAGGAGACTAGTGTAGATAAGACTAAGATTAAATCTATAATTGCGAACCTAGAGAGTGTCCCAAAGATAAAGCCAGAGATTTTGGATCTTAGTATGTTTTTGGCTCGACACTTTTTTTTGCGTCTCAGTGATTGTATCAAATTGGTCTTGCCATCTTGTGTAAGGTTGGATACAGAGCGCGAGCAGACTGAGTATGTATTGTCTACCACATACGACACGGATACTGCTATCAATATTATCGGTAAAAGGGCAAAGAGTCAGTTGTCCGCCTTTTTGTTTGTTTCAGAGCAGGGCGAGGTAAAGTTTTCTACAGCACTAGAGCATTTTGGCAGGAGTAGTATAAATGCGTTGGTCGAGAAAGGTATATTGCTCAAGACTCCAGTGAGGAAGAGACGTATGCCAAGTGTGGACGATACTCCTTTTGAGAAAAAGACTCTGACACCACTCCAAGAAAGCGCTGTCAATACTATAGACGGTAAAGATGAGACTTTTTTGCTACAAGGTGTCACAGGTAGCGGCAAGACAGAAGTGTATATGTCAGTGATAGATAGAGCATTGTCTCGTGGGCAGACAGCTATCATGTTGGTGCCAGAGATTTCCCTTACTCCACAGATGATGCAGAGATTTAATTCTCGCTTTCCAGGTCAAGTAGCTGTATTACATAGTGGACTTAGCGAAGGAGAGAGATTTGACGAGTGGGATAGGATATTTAGCGGAGAGGCTAGAGTAGTACTCGGTGCGCGTAGTGCGATATTTGCTCCTCTTGAGCATCTAGGCGTCATTATCATAGACGAAGAACACGATAGCTCTTATGTGAGTGAGTCAAATCCTAGATTTGATACTCTAGATGTGGCTGAGTTTCGAGCTAGATATCATCGCTGTCCACTGATATTGGGTAGCGCTACTCCTAGTATCAAATCATACAAATTAGCTCAAGACAGGAAATATCATCTTGTGCGTCTACCAGAGAGAATTAATGGCTTAGAAATGCCAAAGTTAGAGATAGTAGATATGCTCAATGAAGTGCTTGATGGCAATACTTCTACATATAGTAGGAAGCTTCTTTCAAAGTTGGACGAATGTATCCAAAATAAAAAGCAAGCTATACTGTTTATTAATCGTCGAGGTTTTGCGTCCTTTGTGATGTGTAGAGAGTGCGGTCATAGGGTGAAGTGTGATGATTGCGAAGTGAGTCTCGTATATCATAAGGAAGACAATGAATTGAAATGTCACTTTTGTGGCAAAAGGTATCGTTCACTTACAAATTGTCCTAATTGTCACAGTACTAATATCAAATACGGAGCCCTTGGTACAGAGAGAGTGTGTGAAGATCTAAAGCAGATGTTTCCTGATGTACCTATCTTTAGAATGGACAACGACACTACTAGAGGTAAAAATGGTCATAAAAATATCTTAGAGCAATTCTCCAAGACTACACCTAGTATCTTGGTAGGTACTCAGATGATAGCCAAAGGGCATGATTATCCCAATGTTGCTTTTGTAGGTATTTTAGATGCTGATGTGAGCTTGTATAATAGTGACTATAAGGCAAATGAAAGGACATTCCAGCTTGTGACACAGGTGGCAGGTAGAGCTGGTAGAAAAAATAACGACGGCTATGTAGTATTGCAGACCTATGCGCCAAAGCATTATGTGTATCGCTTTGCTTCAAACTATGACTATGAGTCTTTCTTTGATAAAGAAAACAACCTTAGACAAGCTACAGCTTTTCCTCCGTATAGCAATATCATACGTATCCTAGTCTCCAGTGAGAGTGATCATAGAGCAAAAGAAGTGACAAAAAAATTGTATGATGAGGCTTTGAAATTGAAAGAAAAGCATGGCCATAAAATATTCTTTTTGCAGGCTATGCCATCTCCAGTCAAAAGAATTCAGACAAAATATCGCTATCAGATCTTGACGAGATGTGAACCAGATGATAAAATAACTTGCGATTTTTACGCTATTAGTGATATAATAGAAAAAGATGTATCCATCTTCGTAGAAGTCAATCCAAATAATTTGAGGTAAAATATTATGGCTATAAGAGAAATTGTACCACATACAGATAGTTTTATAAGGAAGCGCAGTAAATCTGTGAAGGTTTTTGATGAAAAATTGTGGGAGCTATTAGACGATATGCACGAGACTTTAGAGTCCAAGCCAGGTGCAGGGCTCAGTGCGGTCCAAGTCGGCGTATTAAAGAGAGTATTCATTATGAATATCAATGAGATGAAGATAGAGTTTGTCAATCCTGTCATCACTCATACTAGCGGTGAGCAGTACAAAAAAGAAGGTTGCTTGAGTGTTTCACTTCCTTTTGACTATGTCAAGCGTCCATTCACTGTCACAGTGACAGCTTTTGATAGATATGGCAACAAATTTACTCTTACTTGCGAAGACTGGACAGCGGTGTGTGTATGTCACGAGACAGACCACTTAGACGGAGTGCTATATATAGATAAGATTTGTGTACCACCAGAGGGTATGGCGGAGGACGATGAATAGTGAAGATAGTTTTCTTTGGCACAGGAGAGTTTAGTGCTACGATTTTGAAAGGATTGGTAGATGACGGTAGAGATGTCGTCGCTGTTGTTTCTCAGCCTGATAAGGTCAATGCGAGAAATAATAAAGTCGTATTTTCTAGTATCAAAAAATACTGTCTGGAGCAAAATATTCCACTTTACCAGTTTAATAAGCTCAATATCGAAGGAGAAGAAATTTTAAGAGGCGTAGATGCGGATATTTTTGTGACTGCTAGCTATGGTCAGATCATCAAGCAAAACATTCTTGATATCCCCAAATATGGCACTATTAATGTACATGCCAGCTTACTACCTAAGTATCGTGGACCAGCTCCTATACAAGGGGCAATACTCAACGGAGAAGACAAGACAGGTATCACTATCATGAAGACAGATATAGGGCTCGATACAGGAGATATTTATTTTAGTAGGGAAATCGATATACAAGCTGATGATACTTCATCTAGTGTGTTTGCCAAGCTGTCTATACTTGGTATCGAGTGTTTAAAAGAATTTTTTGATAAGTTTGATTATTATAAAGATCATCATTATCCACAAAAGCATGAAGAGTCTACATATTTTCCTATGATTAAAAAAGAAGATTATCTTCTAGATTTTGACTCCGATACAAAAAAGCTTTGCGATAAAATTAGAGCATTGGAAAATTGTTATTTCATATACAAAGGTGTGAGATATAAGATACTCTTCGCAGTACCAAATGATAGAGTAGGTGTGGCAGGAGAGATACTTGCTTGTACTAGTAAGACAGGCTTGGTGATAGGTACAAAAGATGCATCTATTGAGGTGGTATCTATTCAGCCAGAAGGTAAGCAAAAAATGTTCGCTATCAATTATATGAATTCAAATAAATTTACACTTGGAGATAAGATTGAAAATATTTAGTGATTATTCTCTAAATGAAATTAGTAATATATTGGCAGATTTTCCACGTTTTCGTGCCAAGCAGGTCTTTGACGCCATTTTACAAGGTAAAGATTATGCCGACACGACTCTGCCAAAATCTATGATAGAAAAGCTTAGCATGGACTATATCCTCAAGCCAGTGAGTATCTTAAAGGTTTTGATCAGTAAGGACGGCACTAAAAAATATTTGCTAAAGCTACATGATGACAATATCATCGAATGTGTGTATCTAAAGCAAGATTATGGCAACACTATCTGTATGTCTACCCAAGTAGGTTGTCGTATGGGGTGCAAGTTTTGTGCCTCTACATCTAATGGTTTGGTTAGGAATCTATCCAGCGGAGAGATGCTGTCTACTATCGCAGTAGTCAATGCAGATAATGGCAAGTGCAATGATAGGAATTTTACCAATATCGTATTGATGGGAAGTGGTGAGCCGTTTGACAATTATGACAATGTAGTGCGTTGGCTGGATTTGATTACAGATGAGATGAGCTTTAATGTCAGTGAAAGGAATATATCACTCTCTACCTGCGGACTAGTAGATAAGATATATGAGTTTAGCAAATTAAATTACAACATCACATTATGTGTGTCTCTTCATGCTACTACTGATGAAGTACGTCGCACTATCATGCCTATAGCCAATCGATATACTATAGATGAGATTGTAAAAGCCTTGAAAGCATATGTCAGAGAAAACAGTAGAAGAGTAGTTTTTGAGTATTGTTTGATAAAAGATGTCAATGACACAGATGATGATATACATAGATTAAGAGATATTTCACGAGATTTGTTTTGTCATGTCAATGTCATTTGTCTCAATCCTAATGGAGGAGCTTTGAGAGCTACTACTAGGAAGCAAGCTCTTGATTTTGTATCTAGACTAAATAAAGTCGGCGTATCTGCGACCCTTAGACGCAGTCAAGGTAGTGATATCGAGGGTGCGTGTGGTATGCTCAGAGCCAAGACATTAAAAGAAAATAAATAAGGAGAAAATTATGCGAAAAGTAGTGATTTCAGCATCTAGTCTACCAGCAGGTAGAAATATGTCAGCACAGATAGAGTATTTGGTGCGAGTAGGTAGTTATGGTGCAGATATGTATCATTTAGATGTGATGGACGGAGTGTTTACAAAGTACAAGTCCATTGATTACAAATATTTTGATCAATTGAGAGAAAAATCTCCGCTACTTTTTGACGCACATTTGATGATAAAAAATCCCTATAAAATAGTAGACAAATATATAAAAGCAGGAGCAGATATTATCACAGTTAATTATGAAGCTTTTGATGATAAAGAAGATATACTAAAGACATTAAAGAAGATAAAATCAAAAAAGAAAATGGCAGGTATCGCCATTGATTTGGATACAGATGTCAAAGTAGTAGAAGGGTATATCAAATATGTAGATCTAGTACTCATCATGTCTGTAAAGCTAGGCAAAGGTGGGCAAGAGTTTAATCAGTCTGCTATCAAGAAGATCAAATACGTGCGTAGTCTTAGTCCTAGTATTTTGATAGAAGTAGATGGCGGAGTAAATGACAAGACAGCACCTCTTTGTATCAAAGCAGGAGCAGATATATTAGTCAGTGGATCTTATATATACAATAATGATACTTATGAGGCTATCCAGCACCTAAGAGGTAAGAATGGATAATAGATATTATTTTTCTGAGATTCATGGTGAGCAAGTAATACTCACAGGTGGTGAGGCTCAGCATATCAGTAGAGTGCGCAGATGTAGAGAGGGAGACCGTATCGTAGCGTTCAATGGTGACGGATATGATTATAGTTTGGTGATTGACGAAGTAATGAAAGATAAAGTAATAGCCTCAGTCATCAGTAAGCAAATCAACAAAGCATATCAAGACACAGATATTACCGTGTACCTTGCCATGCTTAAAAATGATGCTTTGTCTACTGCTATAGATCATCTGGCTGAGCTAAATGTTAAGAGTGTCAAGCTATTTAAGAGTGATTATACCATAGCTGTAATAGACGATAAAAAGCTAGATAAGCTAAAGTCTATCGCCACTCAGGCTAGCAAACAGTGTGAGCGAGCAGATATTATGGATATCAGCATTATCGACAAAAAAGATATCGAAAAAGATATTTCACGATATGATAACCGATTTTTTGCTTTTGAAGATTCTGATCAAAAGATTTCTTCATTTACTGGAGATTTTGCTGTGATCATAGGTCCGGAGGGAGGCTTTTCTAGAGAAGAAAATGAGCATTTCTCTAGATTTTGTCAAAATATTAGTCTTGGTAAGACTATCCTTAGAGCAGAGGTAGCTTGCATAAGTGCGGTTAGTATGCTCAAGGCGGTGAAACATGAAAGCTAGCATTATTACGCTTGGTTGCAAAGTCAATGAATATGAGAGTCAGTCTATCATGCGGCAGCTACAAGACGAGGGTTATGAGATAGCAGAGGGATTGGTGTATGCTGACGTGTACGTAGTCAATACTTGTGCTGTCACAAATGAGGGAGAGAGAAAGTCAAGACAAGTACTTGCAAAGCTCGGCAAGCTAAATCCCAATGCGAAAATAGTAGTATGTGGCTGTGCGGTGCAAAACAATCCAAGCAAATTTTTAGTCAATGAAAATGTGATAGCTCTGACAGGAAACTATGGCAAGCATGACATAATGTCTTTTATCCACAGGCAAAATAAGATATTGCCAGACTTAGAACATCAAAAATATATTGATATGGCTCGTCCCATAGAGACTAGGGCTAGACAATACATCAAGATACAAGACGGCTGTGATTATTTCTGTACATATTGTATCATACCATACTTAAGAGGTAGGAGCAGGAGTAGAGATCTAGAAGATATCTTAGATGAGATACGTAATACTCAAGCAAAAGAAATAGTCCTCACGGGTATCAATATGTCAGATTATAAGATAGATGGCAAATTAGCACTCAAGACTTTGGTAAAACGTGTAGATGAATTAAATAAAAGATTTAGGATATCATCTATAGAGTGTATGGTGCTCGATGATGAGATGATAGAGATATTAAAAAATTGTAAAAACTTTTGTCCGCATTTTCACTTGAGTCTACAGTCAGCTTGCAATGCTACACTCAAGAGAATGAATAGACGTTATACAATTGAAGAATTTAAAGATATTGTAGCTAAGATAAAAGTAAATTTTCCATCAGCCTGTATTTCTACTGATATTATAGTAGGATTCAAAGGTGAGACAGAGCAGGAGTTTGCTGACACCAAGACAAATCTAAGAGAGATAGAGTTTAGTACTATGCACATATTCCCATATAGTGAGAGGAGTGGCACCAATGCGTGCAGGCTAGACGGCGCAGTAGATAAAGCTACTCAAAAGCTAAGGGAAAAAGAATTACAAGTATTGAATAAAGAGTTTAAAGACAAATTTATCAGCACAAATTTAGGCACAAAGCATACAGTTTTGATAGAAGAAGTTGACGAAAATTTTTCTTTAGGCTATACTGATAATTATATATATACATACGTTGAAGGCAAGCATTCAGTAGGTGAGATAGTCACTGTCGAGTTAGTGAGCCCATACCTTCAGGGTGTGATAGGTAAGATAAAGGAGTAAATATGGTAGACGAATGCGTATTTTGTAAGATAAGAAAGGGTGAGATTCCTAGCACTATGCTATATAGTGATGATGATTTTATGATCATCAAAGATATCAATCCTCAGGCTAAGATTCACTTGATAGCAGTGCCTACAGTCCATGCTCCATACATTGATATGATGACAGAGGAAGGTGCTGTTTTGCTAGGTAAGATTATGAGCAAGATTTCTCATATGCAAGAAGAATTAGGCATTACCAATGGTTATAGACTTATCATCAATCAAGGAGAAGATGCTGGACAGACTGTCGGTCACGTGCATATTCATATATTAGGTGGAGAAAAATTGAAAGAATTTTAGACCAAATCTCTTGACAATAGCATATTTTTCATGTATAATTAATTGAATTTTGAAAACAAAGGTGGGTGAAAAGAGTGACTACTGTTCGTTGTGGAGAGAATGAATCAGTCGAGAGCGCATTAAAGCGTTTCAAGCGTAAATGTCAAAAAGATGGCATTATCGGTGATTTGAAGAAGAAACAAGAGTACAAGAAGCCAAGCGTAGCAAAGAAAGAGAAGCAAAAGGCTGCTCGCAAGCGCGCTGCTAAGAAATCTCGTTATTAGAGATAAAGACTGTCATATGACAGTTTTTTTTATTTAATTTTCACAAACATTTGCGTTTATATTTTTTATTTGGTATAATAACCATGAAAATATTATTTGTCGTAGCAGGTGAGCAAATATTATTTTTTTATTGGAGTATTTATGGATTACAAGACTTTGCTAAATAAAGAACAATACGACGCTGTAGTGACTACAGATGGTCCGGTGTTGGTCAGCGCAGGTGCTGGTAGTGGTAAGACTCGACTTTTGACCTATAGGATAGCGTATCTCATCACAGAGTGCGGTGTCCCTGCTCAGAAGATATTAGCTATCACATTTACCAACAAAGCAGCTGGCGAGATGAAGGATAGGATAGTCAAGATTGCACCAAATGGCGATATGGTGACCGTGTGTACCTTTCATAGCTTTTGTGCTAGAATGCTACGCTCATATGCTAGCTTCATTCCAGGATATAAAGAAAATTTCACCATATTTAGCGACACTGACACGGCTAAGATATACAAAGATTTATTTAAGCGCTTTGAGATAGATGACGAGACTACTAAGTGTAATTTCAAGCACAATTTATCTACTATCAAAAATGAAAATATGTCACTTGACGAATTTTCGAAGATATATAGCTACGATAAAGATATTGATGTATTTAAAAAATTTTTCATAGCTTATGATGAGGAGTTAAAGAAAAATAATGCTATGGATTTTGATGACTTGCTTATCAATTTTTACAAGCTCATTACTACCAATGCGGATATTTTAGAGAGTATCCAAAATAGATATCATTACTTTAGTGTAGACGAATTTCAAGATACCAACAAATTACAGTACGATATAGTAAAATTATTAGCTTCCAAGACTCGAAATATCCTTATCGTAGGAGACGAAGATCAGTCTATATATGGTTGGCGTGGAGCTAATATTGACAATATATTCAATTTTACAAAAGACTTTCCAGATGCTAAAGTCTTCAAGCTAGAGCAAAATTATCGTAGTACAAAAAAGATACTCGAGCATGCAAATAAGATTATAAAAAATAATCAAAGTCGTCTAGATAAAGTACTTTTTACCGAGAATGACGAGGGTACAGATGTCACCTATTATCAAGCTCAAAATGAGACAGACGAGGCGGATTATGTTGTGAGAAATATTATCACTATGCACAATCATGGTGTGCCGTACAATGAGATGGCTATCCTCATGAGGCTAAACTCACTTTCTCTAGAGTTTGAAAAGAAATTATTGGCATACAATATCCCACATATCATGTACAATGGCTTCAAATTTTTTGAGCGTCAAGAGATCAAGAATGTGCTAGCATATCTCACAGCTATAGTCAATCCTGATGACAATATTAGCTTCCAGAGAATCATAAACTTTCCAAAGCGTGGCATAGGTGAGACGAGTATAGAAAAATTAAATGAGATAGCACTAAGAAATAGGATAAATCTCAAGGAAGTAGTGCTACACTATGAGGACGAAATCTTACCTAAGGCTTTGAAAGATAAGTTAAAAGGCTTGAAAGAGATTTTACTCAATCTACAAGAAAAGATGACAGAATACGGAATGAGTGAATTTTTTACCTATATGCTAGATGAGACTCAGATATTAAATTCTTTTGATATTACTGATGAGAAAGAAAAAGAAAGGAGACTAAATATCGACTCACTCACAAAAGATATCATAGAGTACGAAAAGCTCAATCCAGATGCTACGATAGTGGATTATCTAGAGTCTGTCACATTGTCTAGTGCTATGGATTCAGATGACGGTAAAGGAGTGGTCATCGCTACAGTACATGGAGCGAAAGGCTTGGAGTTTGATACGGTCTTTGTAGTAGGGTGTGAAGAAAAGATTTTCCCTATCTCTAGAGAAAACAATACCGAGCTCGAAGAAGAGCGTAGACTAATGTATGTGGCAGTCACCAGAGCTAAAAAAGATTTATTCATGACTAGTGCTAGCTCTAGATTTATGTATGGCAAGCGTGATTATCCTGTCAAGTCTAGATTTATTAGAGAGTTAGGCTTAGTACCAGAGAGGACACAAATAAATTCAGGATATAAATCATACAATAATTACAATACTTATAAAAATTATGACGGAGGGAATATGAATACATTACAATCAAACAACAACAAATCATTCAATTATACATTTAGCAAGGATACAGTAGAAAAGAAGACTATTGATTTCTCAAAGATTAAGTTAGGTGCCAAGGTTGTACATCCAAAGTTTGGAGAGGGAGAGATTACTGAGATTACACCTAATAGTAGCAATCATTGTGTCAAGATAAAGTTTGACGTGGTAGGAGAGAAGATGCTTTCTCTAGAGTATGCTCCTATCGAATTCAAGGATTAGAATGGACAAATTAGACCGCATGAAATGGCTGGTGGCGGAGGTCAACAAACATAATAAAAATTATTATGTATACGATACTCCCACCATTTCAGATGCAGAGTACGATGCGCTATATTATGAGCTAGTAGACCTAGAGCAAGAGCTAGGTTATTCTTTGCCAGACTCTCCCACTAGTAGAGTAGGAGATGTCGTATTGGCGGAGTTTAAAAAGCATAAGCACGAATTTCCGCTATATAGTCTAAACAAAGTGAAAGATTTTGCAGACTTAGAAAAATGGCTCAAAGATATGTGTAAGGATACTCAAAATGAGAATCTAGATTTTTCTATTGAGTACAAATATGACGGATTAAAGGTAGTCATTGAGTATCGTGATGGCAAATATTTTCAAGCTACTACTCGTGGTAATGGTGCTATCGGTGAAGATGTGACTACACAGGTGCGTACTATCAAAAGCGTACCACTCAATATTTCTTTCAAGGGTAGATTGGTAGTACAAGGCGAATGTATGATGACCAATAAAGCATTTAGAGAATACAACAAGACAGCCGAGATACCACTCAAAAATCCTCGTAATGGTGTCGCAGGTGCTGTTAGGAATCTAGACCCAAAAGAGACAGAAAAACGTAAACTAGATTTCTTTTGCTATGATGTCTTGTATGCAGAAAATCATAGCTTCAAGACTCAGCGTGAGATGAATGACTTTATTAGACAAAATGATTTTAAGACTGATACATATTTTTATGTCCTAAAAGATTTTGCAGGATTGAAAGAAGAGATAGAAAAGGTCGATAGTCTAAAAGATGACCTTGATGTCATGATAGACGGTATGGTAGTCAAGGTCAATGACTGCTCAGTGAGAGAAGATATCGGCTATACCAACAAATTTCCAAAGTGGGCTATAGCGTGGAAATTTAAGCCGGTAGAGCTGTCTACCAAGCTATTAGATGTCGTGTGGCAGGTCGGTCGCACTGGCAAGATTACACCTATAGCTATCCTTGACCCTATAGAGCTTAGTGGTGCTACAGTAGGTAGAGCTACACTAAATAACACACAAGATATAGAGAGGAAGCAGATTAGTATCGGTAGTAGGATTTTTGTCCGCCGTAGCAATGAAGTGATTCCTGAGGTTATGGGTTTGGCCGAAAAATCTCCATACGCTACAGATATCATACCACCCACACACTGTCCTAGTTGTGAGAGTAGATTGGTGACGATAGGTGCCAATTTATTCTGTACCAATCATAAAGGTTGTAGAGAGCAAATCATAGATAGACTGACACACTTTGCTTCTCGAGATGCGGCCAATATCGAGGGGTTGAGGGACAAGACTTTGGTGGCTTTGCATAATAGATATCATATCGCTTATCCATATGAATTATATAGCTTGACTCCAGAAATGTTAGAGGGATTAGATGGTTTTAAAGATAAAAAGATAAATAATCTTCTTGATAGTATAGAAAAGAGTAAAAATATTGATTGGTCAAATTTTATATTCTCACTCGGTATCATGAATATTGGTAAAAAGACTGCTTTTGTACTTAGTAAGAAATTTAATACCATCGAAGATATTAGATTTGCTACGATAGAGGAGCTTACCAATATCGATGATGTTGGTGAAATAGTGGCGAATAGCATTCACGATTATTTCAATGATCCAGACAATATTCATAATATTTATAGATTATTCGAGGCAGGGGTTAAGATAAATCAACCTGCTGAAATCAAGCAAAATACACCTTTTTCAAATAAAACAGTAGTATTGACAGGTACTTTGCAAAGTTATGATAGAAATGACCTCAGTAAAATACTATCAAATTTAGGCGCAAATGTGACCAGTAGTGTAAGTAAGAAGACGGATATGGTCATAGCGGGAGAAAAAGCAGGTAGCAAGCTTGATAAAGCAAAACAGCTCGGCATACGCATCGTTGAGGAGGCAGAGCTATTGCAATTATTAGAGAATCCACAATCATAAAGTGGATTTTTTCTTTGTCAAATATTTTATATTTGGGCTCAAATCGTTTTGGGTTTTATCTGTTTTTTGCTATAATATACTCATAAAATTTTATTTTGGGGAATACAGATGATTACATTTAAAGAAATCGAAATGACGGGATTCAAGTCGTTTGCAGACACCACACACATCAATTTTGACGGTGGTATCACTGCTATCGTAGGTCCGAATGGTTGTGGAAAGTCAAATGTTAGTGACGCGATCCGTTGGGTATTGGGTGAGCAGAGTAGTAAAGCCTTGCGTGGTAAGAGTATGCAAGATGTTATTTTTGCTGGTACTGAGAAGAGAAAGAAGCTTAGCTATTGCGAAGTGTCACTAGTCTTTGACAATACTCAAAAATGGTTCAATATCGAATACGATGAGGTAGTACTCACTCGTAAATTGTATCGTAGTGGCGAGAGTGAATACATGATCAATCGCAAGCCTTGTAGGTTAAAAGATATTCGTGATATCTTATACGATAGCGGTATCGGTAAAGATGGATATTCTATCATCGGACAAGGACGAGTAGAGGAGATTATCCAGTCCAAGCCAGAGGAGAGGCGTGCCATTTTCGAAGAAGCTGCAGGTATAGCGAAGTACAAAGCTAGGAAAGTAGAGACAGAAAACCGTCTAGAGAGAGTGAGAGACAATCTCAGCCGAGCTAGCGATATTTTAAATGAAGTAGAGAGAAGACTTGGACCTCTCAAGAGACAGAGCGAAGATGCTAAAAAATATCTCGAGCTAAGAGATGTATTGAAACAAAACGAAATCAATGCCTATATCTACCAATATGACCATGCAGCTCAGACCAAGCAGGATATCAATGAGAAACTCACTGGCTATAGAGACAATCTCAATATTTTGACCAATACTATGGAGACAGAGCAAGCCAAATATGACAAGTCATTGAATGAAATCAATCAGCTAGATAGAAAAGCTAGTGAATTGCATGAGCAGGTGCTAATACATACTGTCGCATTAGAAAAGCGTCAGAGTGATAGCCGTCTTCTAAACGAGCAGACTAGATATCTAAAGGAACAATTAGATAGACTTACAGCTCAATTAAATGCTTACACATTAGACTTAAATCAACGTACAGCATTATTATCATCAGCTGAGGCTCTTAGAGACGATGAGCAAAGCAAGCTCACAGCTTATCATAAAGAATCTCAAGATATTGCCAATAAGTACATGGAGCTTATAGATGAGCTTACCAAGAGCGAAGGAGAAAAAGAAGAAAACCAACGAAATATCATCGACAATCTTTCAAAGCTCACTGACATCAAGGCAAATCTATCTGCATATATCGCAAAGCGCGATACCATGGCAGAAAATATCAAGGCTGATAAAGAAAAATTATCATCTCTTGAGAGTGAGCAGGAGACTCTACAGCGAGAGTATGACCAGCTCGAAAAGGTAGTAAAATACCTAAAGTCAAACAAAGACCAAAAAGAGTCAAGTATCGCTAAGACTATAGAAAAACTAGTTAGTATCAATACTGAGTTAGAAGACCTAAACAATAGGATATATGCTCTCAAATCTAGCATTTCAAATGATACAAATAGAATGAATATCCTTATCAATCTACAGGCCGATTTTGAGGGTTATCAGTTTGCAGTGAAAAGACTACTACAAGATGGTAAGAAAAACCCTACTCTAAATAACGCTATCAAAGGTGTAGTAGGCAATATCATCACTGTTGATAGTAGATATCAGACAGCTATAGAGATTGCATTGGGTGGCAGTATCCAAAATATTGTCACTAAGGACGAAAACGACGCAAAAGTACTTATCAATTATCTAAAAGAGTCAAAGTTAGGTCGTGCGACATTCTTGCCTATCAGTGCAGTGAAGCCTAGGAGTATCAGTGCTAGTGATAGGAAATTCTTGTCAAACAAAGGTTGCTTAGGTGTGGCTAGTGAGCTAGTAAATACTGATAGTCAGTATAGACCTGTCATAGATAGTTTATTAGGTGCGACTGTGGTGTGTGATGACTTAGACAATGCAGTAGCTTTAGCCAAAGCTAGTGGCTATTCATTTAGGATAGTGACATTAGAGGGAGATGTGTTGTCACCACAGGGTAGTATGTCTGGTGGTAGCAAAAAGAGCAATGATAGCTCACTCCTCAGTAAAGAAAATGAAATCAAAGCCCTAAAGAAAAATATAGAAGACAAATCTAAAGAGCTGGATACTGCAAATAAGGAATACTCATCTTTAAATGAAGAAATATTGAAACTAAAGACTCTAGTGAATAACGAAAATGCAGTCTTGCAGACTACAAACAATGATTTTTACACAAATAATACCAAGCTAGAGAACATAAAAGAAAATTTGTCAGATGTAGAAGAAGAGATATTTTCTATCAAGAGCCAGCTAAATATCGCTGAGAATATTGTAAAGGATCTCGATAGTAAGATAAACTCTATCGACCAGACAGAGCTTGATTACAATGCATCTCAAGCAAAAGTAAACGAATACAATGCAAACAATAAAAATGCCTACGAAATGCTAAAGCAAAAGAGAGAAGAGTATCAAGAGATTTTGACTGCTTCTAAGGTAAAGATTGCTTCTACAGAGGAAAAGATCAATTCATTAAATCGAGATATAGAGTCAAATCATCAAGAGATCGAAAATATCAAGAAAAATATCGAAAGGATAGATCAAGAGCTATCTAGCCAGCAAAAGATTTATGATGAAGCTATCAATCTAAACAAATCAAAAGAAGACACTAGCGAAGTAGCTAAAATCCAGCAGCAATTGGACGAGCTAAATAATAAATTAGCTCAGTTTGATGACTTCAAACAAAGTCTTATGAAAGAACTAAAAGATTTGGACGATAGGAAGACAGTCCTTTCAAACGATATCGCTAAATTAAACAACAAGATTTATCAAGAAGAGACTAGACTTCAAAAAGTAGATATTGATATCGAGAATATGCAGGAGCGTATTTACGAAGAATACGAGATGACATATAGTGACTGCTTGCCATACAAGACTCAGGACGAAAACTTTGATATCAAAGATACCATGACTCAGATCAGTCGTATCAAGGCGCAGATTACAGGATTAGGATATGTCAATATCAATGCGATAGAAGAGTATAAGACTGAAGGCGCGAGATACGAAGAAATGAATACTCAGATAGAAGATCTTCGTCAGGCAGAGGAAGATGCTGTCAAGATTATTAAAGATTTGTCAGCTGAAATGTTAGAAAAATTCGATGCTGAGTTTGTCAAGATTCAAGAAAACTTTACAAAAGTCTTCAAAGAGCTATTTGGTGGCGGTAATGCTAGATTAGAGCTATTACCTAGCGAAGACCCACTCACTAGAGGTGTGGAGATTATAGCTCAGCCACCAGGTAAAGTATTGTCAAATATCACACTACTCAGTGGTGGTGAAAAGACTATGACAGCGATAGCTATCTTATTTGCTATCTTAAAATTAAAGCCAATGCCATTCTGTTTCTTAGACGAGATAGAGGCAGCGCTAGATGATGCAAATATTGATAGATATGCAAAATATCTAAAGAGATTTAGTGACGAGACTCAGTTTATCGTCATCACTCACCGTAAGCCTACTATGGAAGTAGTGGACGCATTGTACGGTGTCACAATGGAAGAAAAAGGTGTCAGCAAGATAGTGTCAGTAAAGCTTGCAGACGCTGCCAAGATAGTAGATACGAATTAATATACCTAGTGTATATTTCGTATTTTATGTGCTAAATATTGTATGAGGAGAAGATAATGGGAATATTCAAAAAATTCTTTGAAAAATTAAAATATACATTTAAAAAGACAGAGCTAAATGATGACTTTTATGATGAGCTAGAGAGCGTGCTTGTATCTAGTGATATGGGTGTGGAGACTGCTTTGGATATCATGGACGAGCTAAGACTAGTATGTAAGCAAAAGCTCATAAAGGACGCAGACTCAGCACAGGTAGAGTTAAAGAATCTACTCATCTCAAAGCTAAACGCTCAAAAAGTCGAGTTTTCATATCCTCTCATCATCACAGTCGTGGGAGTCAATGGCGTAGGTAAGACTACGTCTATTGCCAAGATGACCAAGTACTTTATCAGGGAGAAAAAGTCTGTATTGCTTGCTGCAGGAGATACTTTCCGTGCAGCAGCTACTGAGCAGCTAAATATGTGGGCAGAGAGACTCAAAACCAAGATAGTAAAGCAAGGCGAGGGAGCAGACTCTGCTGCAGTAGTGTTTGATGCAGTGCATAGTATGAAAGCAAAAAATACAGACGTGCTTATCGTAGATACAGCAGGTAGACTTCATACAAAGACCAATCTCATGAAAGAATTGGAAAAAATCAATAATGTAGCTAGTCGAGAGTATCCTGAGGCAAAGAGGTTAAATCTGATAGTCCTTGATGCGTCTATCGGTCAAAATTCTATTGCTCAAGTTAAAGCATTTAAAGATAGTGTAGATATCGATGGTATAATACTTACCAAGCTAGATGGTACAGCAAAGGGTGGAGTAGTGTATCCTATTATCAATGAGCTCAATGTACCTATTATTTTCACAGGCTTTGGAGAAGGTGTGGACGATTTGTCAGTCTTTGATGCAGAGAGCTTTGTAGATAAAATTTTAATGTAGGAGTTTATAATGTTAGAATTTGCAGGAAGATTTAGTAATCCAAATTTAATGATTAAACAAGGTAAATATTGGTCTATTATTTTTAGAGAGAGTACAACGACACTTGGTAATTGCATTCTAATTTGCAATAGAGAATGTCCCACACTTGGTGAACTTCAGCAAGAAGAAATGGAGGAGTTTCCAATTTTATGTAAATGGTACGAAGAAAAAGTAAAATCATTATATGGAGCAATTAAATTCAATTATGTTGCGATGATGATGAAAGAAGAATTTGTACATTTTCATGTCATTCCACGTTATGATAAAGAAATTGAAAAGTATGGTTTAGTTTGGAAGGATTTGGATTATCCAAAGGGCACAACTTTATCTAAAATAGACATTACTAGTGAAGTTAAAGAACAAATAATAAAAGATTTAAAGGATTAAATAGTGAATATAGAAGAAAGAGTGCAAGTAGCGATCTTATCTAAATATTATGGCAATTTGCTGACTGATAAGCAAAAAAATATTTTGACTATGTATGTAGACAACAATCTATCTTTAGCTGAGGTGAGTGAAGAGCTTGGTATTAGCAGGCAGGCAGTAAAAGACGCTCTAGATAACGCTATGCAGGCACTAAAAGATACAGAAGAAAAATTGCATTTCATAGCAAGAGATGAAAAGATAAAAAATCAAATCGAACAATCAAATATCGATATGATGACTAAAATACATTTGATTACATTATTGGAGGACTAGAATGGCATTATTTTCAAATTTAGGCGAGAGATTAAATCATATTTTTAGCAAGCTTACAAAGCATGGCAAGCTTACTTCACTTGAGATAAAAGAAGCTATGCGTGAGATACGTATTGCATTGCTTGAGGCAGATGTAAACTTTTCTGTAGCCAAAGATTTTATAGCAAAAGTAAGTGAAAAAGCAGTAGGAGAAGAGATACTAAAGAGCCTTACTCCTGGTCAGCAGGTGATCAAGATTGTAAGAGATGAATTGACTGCTCTTATGGGTGGTGAAAATCAAAAACTCAATGTCAGTCCAAAGCCTCCTACAGTCATAATGATGTGTGGTTTGCAAGGTAGTGGTAAGACTACTCTTTGCGGAAAGTTGGCATTAAAACTCAAAAAGGAAGGTAAAAAACCTCTATTAGTAGCTTGTGATATTTATCGTCCAGCTGCAATAGATCAGCTAAAAGTTTTGGGTAAATCTATCCAAATAGATGTATTTGAAAAAGGTACTCAAAATCCTACCAAGACAGTACGTGAAGCTATAGCATATGCTGAAAAATTTGCTTTAGATACAGTGATTGTAGATACAGCAGGTAGATTGCAGATAGATGAAAAATTGATGGAAGAATTAAAAGACATCAAGAAAAATATAGATCCTACTGAGATTTTATTAGTCATTGATTCAATGATAGGTCAAGAAGCCGTATCGGTGTCTACAGCATTCAATGATGCATTAGATGTCACTGGTGTAGTACTTACCAAGATTGACGGTGATACTCGTGGTGGTGCGGCGTTGTCTATCAGATCTGTCATCGGTAAGCCTATCAAGTTTGTCGGTGTGGGTGAAAAGCTCACAGACTTGGAGCCTTTTTATCCTGATCGTATGGCATCTAGGATATTGGGTATGGGTGACGTACTTACGCTTATTGACAAAGCTCAAGAAGCAGTAGATGAAAAAATGGCGCAAGAGATGGAGCGTAAGTTTAGAGAAAATAGTTTTGATCTAAATGATTATATCGAGCAAGTAAATTCATTAAAGAAAATGGGTGGATTAAAATCGGTCTTATCTATGATGCCAGGTATCGGTAGCAAATTAAAACAAATTGAAGACCAGATAGATGAAAAAGCATTGGAAAAAAATAAAGCCATTATACAATCTATGACCGCTAAGGAGCGAGAAAATCCTGACATCATCAATGGTAGTCGTCGTCAGCGTATCGCGAAAGGAGCAGGAGTGCAGGTCAGCGATGTCAATAATCTCATCAAGCAATTCAATCAATCAAAAGAAATGATGCGCATGATGAAAAATCCGAAAGCCTACGGAGGTAAGATGGCTATGATGCGTAAGCTTATGGGTCAGTAGTTCATCATGCCGCACAACACACACCGTGTGTTATGACTGATGAAAAATCCGAAAGCCTACGGAGATAAGATGGCCATGATGCGTAAGCTTATGGGTCAATAAAAACACGCTTTTCAGCGTGCTTTTTTATTGATTTTTAGTTTTATTATAGTGTTTTAGATATCTATCTATTGTGCCATATTTTTTGTTTTCTAGACGAATGTATAGTTCTGCTATCTCATCTGATTCCATTTCGTAGAGTTTTTTCCATATTTTTTTGCACATCTTCTTTAGTTCCTTGATATCATAAGCGCAAAATCCACGATATCTAGCATCTCCATCTTGACAATTTTTCAAAGATTTTGTATATGACACTGAAAGACTATCAATTTTTGTAGATTCACCGCACAAAGCTTCAAAATCGGACATAGCTTTTGCATAAGCTAAAAATGTCTCTTCGGTAGGTTCATAGGTACAATCTATCATTTTACGTATAAATTTTCTAAGGCTATTGATGTTTTTGTTGATCATCTCAGCTTCATTGATAGATACAAGGATATTTTTCTCCATGTTTACCAATGTGTCAGTTTGCTCCATATTGGAGCTGTTGTCGTCGATTAGTTTTTGTAATAAGCTCATAATTTACCTCTTGATTGGATTGTATCATAATATACAATATTTGTCAATAAATAAAAAAATTAAAAAATTTCTTAAAAACCCTTTACAAATCTAAAATAATGTGTTATAGTGTAAAGCGAAAATACTTGACAAAAGGAGAAAATTATGGCAATCAAGATTAGATTGACTCGTCTAGGTGATAAGAAGTCTCCATTCTACCGTGTAGTAGTAGCTGACGCTAGAGTGGCTCGTGATGGCAAGTACATCGAGCAGATCGGTACTTACAATCCTCTTAAGAATCCTGCTGAGATTAAGATTGATAATGAGCTAGCTCAAAAGTGGCTCAAGAATGGTGCGCTTCCTACAGAGACTGCTAAGACTCTACTTCAAAAAGTAGGCGTTTTAGAAGTAAAGGGCAATAGTGCTCCAAAGACCAATAATAAAAAGAAAAAAGCATAAGGAGTAGACTATGCAAGAGATTTTAGAGTACATCGTTAAAAATCTTGTATCTAATCCTGATGCGGTTGAGATTACAGCTGAAAATCAAGGTAAGACTAAGGTTTTTAAGGTAAAAGTTGATAGCAAAGATTTAGGTAGTGTAATCGGCCGTGGCGGAAATATAGCAAATGCTATCCGCACAGTTGTAAAATCTACTAGCAATGACAAAAGATTGGTTATCAAATTTGATGAAAAGTAGTAAAATGCGGGTGTTTTTATCCGCATTTTTTACTAAAAAGGAGAAATATGAATTTATTAGAAGTAGGTAAAATCCTTCGCCCGCATGGGGTGAAAGGCGCTGTCAAGATAGAATCATACGTTGATGAGCCTTTTTCATTTAAAAATATCTTACTTACTCAAAAGCTAGCAAAAGCAAAGGTAAAAGGTATTCAAAATCTAAACAATGGCTTTTATGTACTTACTATAGATATGATACCTGATATTGATACAGCAGAAAAGTATCGAAATCAGTCTATCTATATCGATAGAGAAGAGTATGTTGACTTTAAGGATAAAGTATACTTGTCAGATTTGTTGCACTCTCCAGTCTTAGATAAAAACGGTGAAACTTTAGGAGAGATGATAGACTTTGATGACTATGGTGCTAGTGTGATACTGACTATCAAGTGCGGTGTCACTAGCTACACGATACCATTTGTGCCTGATATCATAGTGTATGATAAGGAGAGAAAGGCTTTTGTGATAGACAAGCAAACTTTTGAGGATGTACGCGTATGAGAATAGACATTTTGACATTGTTTCCAGATATGTTTGCTCCTCTTAGAGAAAGCATTATAAAAAGGGCGGTAGACGATGGGAAAATAGAGATAAATATCATTAATATTCGAGACTTTGCTCTGCCTCCACACTATAGGTGTGATGACGAACCTTTTGGTGGTGGCGCAGGTATGGTAATGCTTTGCGATCCTATATTCAAGGCTATTGAAAGTGTACAGACTGTGAAATCAAAGATTTTTTATATGTCTCCTAGAGGTAAAGTCTTCCAGCAAGCTATGGCACGAGAGATGATCAATTATGAGCATATTATATTGCTTTGCGGTCACTATGAAGGCATAGACCAAAGAGTTATAGATTATTTTAATATAGAGGAGCTATCTATTGGTGACTATGTGCTTACTGGTGGCGAGCTACCAGCTATGGTTGTAGCTGACTCTATCATTAGACTCATACCTGGAGTGATAAGAGAAGAAAGCACAGAAGAAGAGAGCTTTAGTACCAATCTATTAGAATACGATCAATACACTCGTCCAGCAGAGTATAGAGGTATGCGAGTGCCAGAGGTACTACTCAGCGGTCATCATAAAAATATAGAAATTTGGAGAAAAGAGCAGTCTCTTGAGATTACGAAAAAAAATCGACCAGATTTGTTCGAGTAGTTTGGTCTTATTATTGTCTTTCAGAGCACAGTCGAAAATCAAAAAAGACTATCGATTTGATAGTCTTTTTTATTATATGTTATCTAAGTTTTTATCAGCTTCTTTGCAGATATGGGCGATCTTCTTATCTCTTTCTTCTTTGATAAGTCTTTTAGCTGTCTCAGGGTATGTGGTCTCAGGGTATGCTTTAGACATTATTATACGCCATCTATTGGTCAATTTTTCATCAAAATCATAGTGTGTAGCAGATGAAGAATATAATACTTCATACGCACCAATGAGATAATTGTAAGAATCCAAATCAAGAGTATCCTCTAGGTCTATGCCTACATAGATATATTGCCGTTATATACATAAGTTTGAAAATCAGATTCATTATATATTCCATTGCCGACCAGTTCTTTCAAAATATCATAATTTTTAGTGAAATCATAATCTTTGATCTTGTTTAATTCTACTTGGTGCATTTCTTCATAGAAAAATTCTAAATTTTTACGTGAAATTCTATTCATAATATCTTACTTCCTCAATATATCCGTATTATATCATGAAATATAATTTTGTCAATATTTTATCAAAATAATATTGTGAAATAAAAAATTTTATGATACAATAAAGTCATGATTAATTGGTTCCCAGGACATATGAATAAGACATTGAAAGAAATGCAGAGCAATAGCAAGCTGTGCGATTGTTTCGTATATGTCTTAGATGCTAGATGTCCAAAAAGTTGCATCAATCCCGAGTTTTTAAAGGTAGTCAAAGATAAGCCTATTATTTTTGCATTAAATAAGGCAGACTTGATAGAGCAGAGTGATATCAAAAGGTATAGAGAGTATTTTACTTCTCTAGGTCACGAGTGCGTGTCTCTCAATGCTACTATTAGCGGTAATTCTAAAGTGATAGTCAATGCTATTAGGAAAATCTTCGCAGATCGCCTCCAAAAAAATAAAGAACGTCAGGTGAGCTTTATCTTGCGAGTAATGGTACTCGGTGTGCCAAATTCTGGTAAGTCCACTATAGTAAACAATCTTTGCAACAAAGGTAGAGCTATTACGGGTAATAAGGCAGGTGTCACTCGTAGCAAACAATGGATAAAGGTTGGCAATGACATAGAGTTTATGGATACACCAGGAGTGCTTTTGCCAAACTTTGAGCGTGATGATTATGCGTATAATCTTGCATTCGTAGGTAGTGTGAGAGATGATGTGCTCAATCTAATAGATATAGCAGAAAAGCTCATTTCGAGACTTCGCTCTACAGATATTCTTAAGTCAAAATATAGCGTAATATACGACAATACAACACTAGATAATGAGATTTTATCATCTATAGGTAAAAAGCGTGGCTGTCTCATCAAAGGTGGTAAGGTCGACTTAGATCGTGCGAGCAAGATATTACTTACAGACTTTAGAGCAGGCAAGCTCGGTAAGATTTGCTTGGAGAAATTATGATAAATACACAAAAGATTTTTGATCATGACATAGCTCTTTTGTCTGACGAAGTAAAATTCATCGCAGGTATAGACGAGGTAGGTCGTGGACCACTCGCAGGACCTGTAGTGACGGCTTGTGTCATCATGCCTTATGACAAGATGATAGATGGTGTCTTTGATAGTAAAAAGGTGACCAAAAAGAATAGAGAGCGACTGTATGATGAGATAATGAAGACCGCTCTATCTGTATCTATTTCGTATAGACATCAAGATGTCATAGATAGGATAAATATTCTCAATGCGACCAAAGAATCTATGAATGAATGTTATACAAAGTCTACTATAAAGCCAGATTTGTTGCTCATTGATGCTGTGAAGCTAAATATATGTGATAAAGAGATGCCTATTATTAAGGGTGATGAGACTAGCTATGCCATAGCGTGTGCATCTATTGTGGCTAAAGTATATAGAGATAGATTGATGGTAGACTATGCCAAAAAATATCCTTATTATGATTTTGAAAACAATGTCGGTTATGGTACCAAGAGACATCTAGAAGGTATCAAAAATCATGGTATCACACCTATACATAGGCTTAGTTTCCTCGGTAAAATCATAGGAGAAAGTGAATGCAAAAGAATATTTATGGAAAGAGAAGCGAAATAATAGCTAGTGAATATTTGCAAAAATTGGGTTATACGATTCTCGCTACAAATTACAAAAATAAAATAGGTGAGATTGATATTATTGCCAAAGACGGAGAGTTTACCGTATTTGTAGAGGTAAAGGCTAGGATGTCAGAAGAGTTTGGGCATCCGTTTGAAGCTATAGATGAGCGAAAGCAATATAAGATACGTAATGTGGCTAGCATGTATCTCATAGAAAACAAAAAATACAATACTCCAGTACGCTTTGACGCTATAGCTATCATAGGTCTTGCAGACTACCATATTACGCATATAAAAGACGCTTTTTAATTTACATATTGACAAAATAGATTTTTAGTGGTAATATATGGATAACGGAGGGGTGTATGAGCCTAATTTCAGATAAAATAAAAGAAAATGATATAATTGATAGAGATTTGATTAGCGAGATTGTAGACGCGCTTGACGAGGGTAAGGTAGAGAAAGCACAGATTTCGTTAAATAAATTGAAACGTAGCAATATGGATACCAAGATCGAATATTATTTGACTTTGCTTAGACGATATGGTATTGATGCCAAGGGATATTTCAATGGTAAGAGATTGGATATACTTTCTAGACAAAGGATAGTTTCAGGTCAAAAGATGATCTTGGAAGCAAATAATGCATCTCTTGTATTTGACTATATAGATATTTTGAAGGATTTAAATGATAATTCATATTTTGATGATTACAAATTGTTAGCTCCAGAAAAAATGATGCAGTTCGCAAAAGTGATTGCAGATAATGGTACAGCAGAAGAAAATTATAGATTTATCCAAGAGTATCAAGAGTATTCAGAATCAAACATTGCTAGAATGTGGCAGTTTGATACAGAAATAGCAAAATCAGGCACTCAGTCAGAAAAATTGGGCTTTGTAGAGCTTTATCCAGAGTACGCTAGTAAGACCAAGACCAAGATAAGTAAGAGTCAAAATGCAAAAAGTATTGCTACCATGACTCAGAGAGGAAATATGTCTCCAAAGGATATCAAAGCAGCAGAAGCAAGAGTCTTGGCATTAAATTCAGCAGAGGCTAGCACTCAGTTTAGTGAGATACCTGGTGCTGATGTAGATGTCCATAGGCAAGTAGTCATCGACTCCAAGAATGCAAAGCAAAACTATTTGTTTATAGCTATACATTCATTTACCAAAGACCAATTCAAGTCACATCAGACAGCTATCTTACAATCAGCTAATAATGATAAATATGAATATGCTTGCAGATTGGCAGAAGAGTATCCTACGAAAGCAGACAAAGAAGCTATCCAAGCTCTTATTCTTCAGTCAAGGAAAGCAGACCTTTGTGCTAGATTGTGTTTAGTGAATGGTACTAATGTAGATTCTCTTAGCAAATTTGCTATAAAATCAAAGAATGTAGAATTATTGACCAAGTTGTTAAAGGTCAAAGGTATAAATAAAGATAAAGTAAGAGAAAAAATAGATTCTCTAAAAGAAAAGTCACAAGAATTAAATTAATTTTACAAAAACACTTGCAAATAAGTTTTACTTGTGATATAATTACATAGTTTGTTGACGGTCCGCTGTATTCCAATTACAAGAACGTCAAATTTAGGAGGTAAATATGACTATTATCGACCAAATCGAGAAAGAGCAATTACGCAACGATATTACTTCTTTTAATATTGGAGACACCGTACGTGTTATGGTTAAAGTCAAAGAAGGCGACAAAGAGCGTATCCAGGCTTATGAAGGCGTTGTGATTGCAAAGAAAGGTACTAGTGTAAGAGAGACTTTCACAGTTAGACGTGTGTCTTTCGGCATTGGCGTAGAAAGGACATTCCCACTACATAGTCCTCGTATCGACCGAGTAGACGTAGTAAGAAAGGGTAAAGTAAGACGCGCTAAGATCTACTACATTCGTAATCTTTCAGGTAAAGCCGCTAAAGTTAAAGAAGAGAAATAATCTTCTCACGGCTTTTGACTTGTATTTGAGTACAAAGAGGGTGATGAGCCCTCTTTTTGTATTTTTATTATGTCGAACAAATGTTTGATAAACTGTTGACAAATTTTGGAAAAGGTGATACTATGACCCCAAAGGAAAATAATATGTTAGCAAAGATTTTATCATTTGGACTCACAGGTATCACAGGATATCCTGTCGAGATAGAGTTAGATATAAATGCAGGATTGCCTGGATACGATGTGGTAGGATTGGCGGACGTGGCTATAAAAGAGAGCAAGGCGAGGGTAAAAGCTGCTATCAAAAATAGTGCGTTCAATTATCCTATCAATAAGGTCATCATCAATCTGGCACCCGCTGATACTAAGAAAGAAGGCAGTCTATACGATTTACCTATAGCTTTAGGTATATTGGTTTCACAAGAGATTGTTCAAAATAAATCATTGGAAGGATTTATAGTACTTGGAGAGTTGAGTCTAGACGGTGAGATAAGGAAATTAAATGGTATATTACCCATGCTTATTTCAGCCAAACAAATGGGTTATACCAAGTTTATCATTCCGTATGACAATGCCATGGAGGCTTCTTTTATAGACCAGATAGACGTATATCCTGTCAAGACTTTGTCCGACGTGGTAGCGTTTTTAAATGGTCAAAAGACGATAGAGAAAAATAATAACAAAACATTTGAGTCCGCTCTAAAAAATCACGACTTCAAGCATGACTTTGCTTATGTCAGAGGTCAAGTCAGTGCAAAGAGAGCTATGGAGATAGCAGCAGCTGGCGGGCACAATATCTTACTCATAGGTCCTCCAGGAGCAGGTAAGACTATGCTAGCTAAATGTTTTCCGTCCATTCTCCCAGATTTGTCATTTGAGGAGAGTCTTGAGGTCACCAAGATACATAGTGTGGCGGGAGTACTTGATGCCAAAAAGGGTATAGTGATAGAGCGACCATTTAGGAGTCCGCACCACACATCTACGCTGATAGCTCTTACTGGTGGCGGTCAAAAGGCTAAGCCAGGTGAGATTAGCTTAGCACACAATGGTGTATTGTTTTTAGATGAGATGCCGGAGTACAAGCGAGACACCATAGAGACACTTCGTCAGCCTATGGAGGACGGATATATCACTGTCGCTAGGAATGCTCTCACAGTCCAGTATCCAGCCAATTTTATCATGGTAGCGAGCATGAATCCATGTCCATGCGGATATTATGGTAGTAGTACAAATGTATGTAAATGTACCCCTGCCGCTATACATAAATATTTATCCAAAATCAGTGGTCCATTGATGGATAGGATAGACTTGCACATAGAGGTTGATGCTGTAAATTATGAAGAATTGACCCAATACAAGCTAGAAGAGCCTAGTAGTGAGATAAAAAAGCGGGTAGACAAAGCCAAAAGTATCCAGCTAAAGAGATTTAAAGATAGTGGCATATATACAAATGCTAAAATGAGTGATAGAGAATTTCAAAAGTATTGTGTATTGGACAAGACCTGTGCAGATTTATTGGAGACAGCTTTTAAAAAGTTAAATTTATCTGCGCGTGCGTACAATAGGATACTAAAAGTCGCTAGGACCATAGCTGATCTAGACGGCTCTGAGAAGATAGAGCGACCTCATATCTTGGAGGCTATACAGTATAGGTCTCTTGATAAAAAATATACGGTGTGATTATGACGATAGAAGATAAAAATATATTGTGGTTAGATTTGTTTGATTTTTTGACATATAGCAAAAAGGTAAAGCTTTTATCTCTACTATTAAAAGATGAAGATATACGAAAAGTTTTTTTGACAAAATTAGAGATTAGACAAGAGCTGTCTGACCAAGAGTTTAATAAAATGGCTCTTTGCTTAGATGATATGTTTTTGAGCCTTAGATTGGAAAAGTATACTCAAGACAGCATCATACCCATCACTATTAATGATATCAGATATCCTTATCCACTCAAAGAAATCTCATCTCCGCCACTGTGTCTTTATTGCAAAGGAAATATTCAGCTCTTGAAGACATTGTGCGTAGGGGTGGTAGGCACTAGGAAACCTACGGATTATGGCATACAAGTCACCAAGCAGTATGTCAAAGCTCTCGTAGATGCAGATATTACAGTAGTGTCTGGTATGGCAGTCGGAGTGGATACTTTGGCGCATAAGACAGCTATAGACAATAACGGTAAGACCATAGCAGTACTCGCTGGAGGATTCAATCATATCTATCCGGCATCAAATTATCATTTAGCCAAGACTCTAGCAGAAAATAATCTGCTCATCACTGAGCAGAATCCAGATACCAAGCCTCAGGCGTATTTGTTCCCTGTGAGGAATAGGATCATCGCAGGATTGTCTCGCGGAGTACTCACCACAGAGATGGGTGAGAAGAGTGGCTCATTATATACTGTAAATTATGCGATTGAGTTCAATCGCGATGTTTTTGTAGTACCAGGTAGGATCAATTCTGAGATGAGCAAGGGTTCAAATGCGCTCATCAAATCTTTGCAGGGCTGTATCACCACTTCTCCTGATGATATCCTAGACCTTTACAATCGCTTAGGTACAAAAGTAGAAGAAAAACCTATGATACAGCTTGACATGAATTCACAGATTGTATTAGATTATATCAGCAACGAAAAAAAGACATTCCAAGAGATCATAGACTATAGTGGGCTATCTGCTAGAGAGCTAAACGGGATACTCATCTCTCTTGAAATGGACGGCTTGGTTATCAAGCTAGCAAACAATAGTTACATTAGAGCATAGGAGGAGATATGACGAAGATAGTATGTTTTGATTATGACGGTACACTCACAGTGACAGCTAAAGGTACTAGCTCATGGGTGCGCGCATGGGAAAAATTGGGAGCTTTAGATACAGATGAAAAGTTGTTCAATATGTTTTATAGCGGTGAGATAAATGAGCATGAGTGGCTGAGTTTGATAGTACAGGCTTGGAGAGATTTGGGTGCAGATAGGCGATTATTTTCATCTTTGGCGAAGCAATCAAAATTAATAAAAGATATTTCATATGTCTTCAAGTACATTCACGACAATGGTATAAAAATTTATGTATTGTCTGCTGGTATAAAAAATATCATTGATGAAAATCTAGCACATTTGATGCCTTATATCACTGAGATACAAGGTTATGAGTTATTGTTTGACGATGATGGTATAGTAAATGATTGTAAATTTCCTCGTCTAATGGATAATAAGCATGAGACTTTGATGGAGATCATGGAGAAAGAAAATGTTTCCCCAGAGGAGATACTTTTTGTCGGCAATGGTAAGAGTGATGATACAGTATATTTGTCAGGAGTGAGGACCCTTTGTCTCAATCCAGATGATGCTGATATCCAAGATCAAAACAAGTGGCAAAATGTGATAGAGTCAGATTCTCTCAAGACAATCTTGTCGTTTTTGGATATTAATGCCGAAAATAAGTTGAAACTTTTTTAAAAATTTAATATAATGAAAATTGAGTGTTAAGGAGAAATGATGAAATTAGTATTTATAGAAGGTCCAGGTAAACGAGATACGATATCAAAATATCTAGGTAGTGATTATGTTGTTTTTCCGACCAAAGGTCACGTGAGAGACCTGCCAGCAAAAAGCTTTGCGATAGATTTAAAAAACAATTATGAGCCGACTTATGAGATTATCCCAGAGAAAAAAGCTTTGGTGGCTGATCTAAAGAAACGAGCAGCAAATGCTGAAGCTATATATCTCGCTACCGACCCGGATAGAGAGGGAGAAGCTATAGCTTGGCATTTGGCGACCATATTAGATTTGGACAAAGATGCACTTGTGCGTACTGCATTCAATGAGATTAGTAAAAAAGCTGTCCAAGAGAGTATCGCCAATCCAAAGCCACTAAACTATGATCTTATCAATGCTCAGCAAGGTAGACGAGCTTTGGATAGGATAGTTGGTTATCAGCTCAGTCCATTACTTAGCAAGAAGATACATGGCAAGCTCAGCGCAGGACGCGTGCAGTCTGTCACATTGAAGCTTATAGTAGATAGAGAAGACGCTATCAATAGCTTCGTGCCAGTAGAGTATTGGAATGTGACTGCAGAGCTAAGTAAAGGAGATAATAAGTTTAAATCAGACCTTATCCAGTATCAAGACAAAAAGTTAGAGATTCCAAATAAAGAAGCAGTAGATAAGATTTTATCTGTAGTAGAAAATGCAGAGTACAAGGTGCATTCAGTCAAGAGACAAGTGACTTATTCAAAGCCACCAGCACCATATATCACTAGTAGCTTACAGCAAGACGCAGTTAGCAAGCTCAAGATGACTCTAAGTTCTTATACCAAATGTGCTCAATCATTATACGAAGGTGTCATGATAGCAGGAGAAGGCAAGACAGCGCTAGTAACATATATCCGTACTGACTCTACGCGTGTGAGCTTAGATGCTCAGTTTATGGCGAAAGAATATATTTTAAATAATTTCGGAGAGGCTTATGCTCCAAAGAAATTTAATGAATTTGCATCAAAAGAGAGTGCTCAAGATGCGCACGAAGCTATTCGTCCGATCAATCTAAAATACTCTCCAGAGTATTTAAAAGGTAAGATTGATGAGCAGTATTTGAAGCTTTATACTTTGATATACAAGCGATTTATAGCTAGTCAGATGAGCTTTGCTCAGTATGATAGCTTGACTGTAGATATATTAGCAGATGGGTATAAGTTTAGGTCTAGTGGTAAGGCACTTATATTCGACGGATACACTAGAGTATATAAAGTGCAAGAAGACGATAAAAATGGCATCAATATTCCAGATTTGGTGGAGGGTGAAGTAGTAAAGAAAGAGAAGATCACCACAGAGCAAAAATTTACCAAGCCACCAGTCAGATTTACTGAGGCTAGCCTTATCAAAGAGATGGAAGTACAAGGCATCGGTAGACCAGCGACTTATGCTGCTACCGTGATGACGTTGTTCAATCGTGACTATATCAAGACAGATAAAAAAGCACTTGTCCCTACGGAGTTAGGTGTGCAGGTGACCAAGTATCTAGAAGAATACTTTAAAAATATCATGGATATCAAGTTTACCGCAGAGATGGAAGAGCAGCTAGACAATGTCGAGCTAGGCAAAGTAAAGTGGCAAGATATCGTAGATGTATTTTACAAAGATTTTAGCCAGCAGATGGAGTATGCTAGTCACCAAATGGGTGTCGCAGTGCCAAAGTCAGCACCTCCTGAGCCGAGCGATGTCAAGTGTGATAAATGTGGCTCTATGATGGTGTATAGAGATGGTAAGTTTGGCAAGTTTTTGGCTTGTTCAAATTTCCCTCAATGTAAAAATACTAAGAATATCAATCAGCCTACCAATCAAGTACAAGATACAGGTAAGTGTCCAAAATGCGGAGGAGTAGTATCTGCAAAGTATAGCAAACGAGGCAAATTATTCTTCGGCTGTGACAATTATCCAAAATGTGATTATATTTCATGGGATTTGCCACTGGAGGATAAATGTCCAATGTGTCAAGCAAATCTATTTAAAAAATATTCAGCAAAAGGTAAGCAAACTATCATTTGCAACAACAAAGGTTGTACTTATGTCAAAGATTAATGTGATAGGTGGCGGACTGGCTGGTAGTGAGTGTGCTTTATATCTTGCCAATCATGGATATAAAGTAGATCTTTTTGATATCAAAAAAGAGAAGATGACTCCCGCTCATCATAGCACAGATTTCGCAGAAATAGTATGTAGCAATTCCTTCAAAAGCGATGATGAAAACACTGCATCTGGTGTATTCAAGCGTGAGCTTACACTATTAGGTAGTGAGCTATTAAAGACAGCATATACAGTCAGTGTGCCTGCGGGACAAGCTTTGGCAGTAGATAGAGATGAGTTTTCTCGTATCATCACAGACAAGCTAAAAAATCATGAAAATATCACTATCCACTGTGAAGATGTGGGTGAGATAGACATGGACGCGGTCACAGTGATAGCTACTGGTCCACTCACTACACCTAAGATGTGTGACGCATTGAAGAATGTGTTAGGAGAAGATTTTTTGTATTTCTATGACGCGGCAGCACCTATAGTGTCAGCTGAGAGTATAGATATGGACAAGGCATTCTTTTGCTCTAGATATGACAAAGGTGATGCAGATTATCTAAATTGTGCCATGGATAAAGAAGAATACCTTCGTTTTTATCAAGAGCTTATCAATGCCGAGACTGTAGAGCTTCATGAGTTTGAGAAAAACAATATTTTCGAGAGCTGTATGCCTATAGAGATTATGGCTAAGCGTGGCACAGATGCTATCCGCTTTGGACCACTAAAGCCAGTAGGTATCAAAAATCCGCATAAAGATGACCGTCCTTACGCGGTAGTACAGCTTAGGAAAGAAAATAACTTTGCTACCATGTACAATCTTGTAGGTTTTCAGACCAACCTCACATTCCCAGAGCAGAGGCGAGTATTTAGGCTGATACCAGGTCTCGAAAATGCAGAGTTTTTACGCTATGGCGTCATGCATACTAATAATTATATCAATTTTCCAAAGTGCCTAGATAAATATTCTAGGTTGAAAAATAATGAGAAAGTATTTATCGCAGGACAGCTTAGCGGTGTAGAGGGATATGTGGAGAGCATAGGTAGTGGATTGTATTGTGCTATCAATATTGTAAGAATGCTAGAAAATAAAGAATTAATTTGTTTTTCAGCGGACACTATCTTAGGAGGCTTGTATAATTATCTCATCAATGCCAGCCCAGTAAATTTTCAGCCTATAAATGCAAATTTCGGTATACTTAATCCGATAGATGAGAGAGACAAACAGCAAAGATATATCAAATATAGATTGCGAGCATTAGCAGAGATAAATGAATTTAGACAAAAGGAGTAAAAATGGAACAATTTAGAGGAACGACAATCGTAGCAGTCAAAAAGGACGGCAAGACAGTAGTGGCAGGTGATGGTCAAGTCACTATGGGACAGCAAGTAGTCCTAAAAGGCACAGCTCATAAAGTAAGACGGCTATATGAAGGTAAAGTCGTGGTAGGTTTTGCAGGAGGTACAGCAGATGCCTTTGCTATGTGTGAAGAGTTTGAAAAGCTATTAAATAAATACAGTGGTAGTTTGATGCGTAGCGCAGTAGAGTACGCTAAAAATATCCGTAGTGGTCAGAGATCAAACGCTGAGGCTATGATGATAGTAGCAGACAAAGAGACTTTGCTTATACTCACTAGCGTAGGTGATGTAGTAGAGCCTGATGATGGTATTTGCGCTATCGGTAGTGGTGGCAATTATGCCTTGTCGGCAGCCAAAGCATTGATCAAAAATACAGATTTGAGCGCTAAAGAGATAGCTGTCAAGGCTATGGAAATAGCGTCTGAAATATGTGTGTTTACAAACAGCAATTTTGTGGTCGAGGAGGTGTAGTATGATGACTTGTAAAGAAATAGTAAGATCTCTTGATTCTTATATCATAGGACAAGCCAAGGCAAAGAGAGCTGTCGCTATAGCTCTTAGAAATAGATATAGAAGGAGCAGATTGCCAAAAGCATTGAGTGATGAGATCACTCCTAAAAACATTATCCTAAAAGGTCCTACTGGTGTCGGTAAGACTGAGATCGCTCGTCGTCTAGCAAAATTGGTAAACGCTCCATTTGTAAAGGTCGAAGCTACCAAATACACTGAGGTAGGCTATGTGGGTCGAGATGTGGAGAGCATGATCAGAGATTTGGTAGAGGCTAGTGTGCGTATTGTGAGAGCTGAGCATGCCGAAAAGATAAAAGACAAAGCTATCACTATGGTAGACAAAAAGATTACTGATATCTTGTATCCATTGAAGAAAGCAGGTAAGCCTGAGGATACAGACACTGAGCAGTTTAGAGCGCAGTTTTACGAAGATTATAAGAAAGGTTTGTATGACAATGATACTATAGATATTGATGTAAAAGAGCAACCAAAAGCTCTCAATCTTATGGACGGAGTGGGTGCAGAGATAAATATTGGTCAAATTATGGGTGGTATGATAAAAGCACCTAGAAAAATAAAGAAGATGACAGTCGCTCGTGCAAGGGAAATCTTACTCGAAGAAGAATGTGACAAGATGATAGACCCAGACAGTCTAAACAAAGAGGCTATCTACAGAGCAGAGCAAGAAGGTATCATATTTATCGATGAGATAGATAAGATTGCTGCCAAGAAAAATCACGGTCAAGACGTGTCTAGAGAAGGTGTGCAGAGAGACATCTTACCTATAGTAGAGGGTAGCGTGGTAAATACTAAATATGGTGTGATTCATACTGATTATATTCTATTTATAGCAGCAGGAGCATTCCATATCGCGAGTGTAAATGATTTGATACCCGAGCTACAAGGTAGATTCCCTATTAGAGTAGAATTGAATAGTCTAAACAAAGATGATTTCAAGCAGATACTCACTATCCCTCAAAATGCTATTACTACTCAGTATCAAGAATTATTGAGAGTAGATAATGTAGAGCTTGAGTTTACTGACGAAGCGATAGACACTATAGCAGAGATAGCAGAAGACGAAAATGAAAATAGTGAAAACATAGGTGCTAGAAGATTGCAGACTATCATGGAGCTATTGCTCGAGGATATTTCATTCAATGCTAGTGATGACAACCCCATGGTAAAAGTAGTCATCGACAAGCCTTTTGTATTGAATGCGATGAAAGAAATAATACACACACACGACTTTAAGAAATATGTATTGTAAAGATATATTCACTAAGACGACTATGATGCTTAGCGCTAGCGAGACAGAGCGATTGTTTTCAGCTCGTGTCTTAGTTTTTGGCGTGGGTGGCGTAGGTGGAGCTGTCGTGCATATGTTAGCTAGAGCTGGAGTGCAAAATGTCGGAGTGGTAGACTTTGATACTATAGACATTTCTAATATCAACAGGCAGTTTGTCGCTAATTATAAAAACATAGGCAAATTGAAGGTTGATGAGATAGAGTTTCAATTAAAGTCTATCAATCCTGATATCCATATCCAAAAATATCCATTTAAACTAGATGAAGATACTATAAATTCGATTGATTTTTCATCATTTGATTATATTGTAGATTGTATTGATGATATAAATGCCAAAAAATTACTTATCAAATACGCTTATGAGCATAAGATTCCTATACTTTGCGCTATGGGAGCAGGTAATAGATATCAGGGTATCCCCTCTTTTGAGATAGCGAAGATAGAAGATACATCTTATGACAAGATAGCCAAGTTGTTGAGGAAATTTTGCGCACAAGAGCACATAAAAAAGTTACAAGTTTGTTATACTAAGCAAAAGCCAATGAAATTTGATTGCAAAATTATTGGAAGTATGGTATACTACGTAGTAAATATGGCAAGTGTGATGTGTGCAAAAGTGATAAACGACATCATTAAGGCCTGATAAGGGGTAAATTATGGATTCTGTAAATGAATTAGATTTTGACGACATCATCAACGATGATGAGCTCACTGTGATAGACTTTTCTGCTACTTGGTGTATGCCTTGCAGAATGCTCAAGCCTATACTTGAGAGGGTGGCGGAGAAGATGTCTGATGTCAATTTCTTCAATCTAGACATTGATGAAAATGAAGATATTGCCAAGCGTTATAGGATATTTAGTGTGCCTACACTTATGGCGTTTAGGAAAGGTAAGATGATAGACAGCCTTGTAGGACTAAATTCTTATGAAGATGTATTAGCATTTGTAAGGCGTTGTGAAGCTACTGAGATAGAAGACTAATGAGAGAGCATTTTGCTCTTTTTTTCTTTGTATTATATTATTGACAAAATATTTAATGTGTGATAGACTTTATGCGGAGAAAAATATGGATATAGAGAAGATTTATTTAGACAATGCTGCTACTACCAATCTCAGTGCAGAAGTATTGAATGCCATGCTTCCAGTGATGACCAATACATTTGGTAATGCTTCATCACTTCATTCATTTGGTAGAGAGGCTAGTAGACTTATCGATGAGAGTAGAGATACGATAGCTGACTCTATCGGTGCAAAATCCAGCGAGATTTATTTTACATCTAGCGGTAGTGAGGCCAATACTTGGGCTCTGATAGGTATTGCCGATGCTAATCGCAATAGAGGCAATCATATCATAGTCAGCAAGATAGAGCACCCATCTATTATGGAAGCTTGCAAATATTTGCAAAATAATGGCTACGAAGTGAGTTATTTGGACGTAGATAGCCATGGCTTTATCAATTTTGCCGAGCTTTTGCGTACTATCAAGTCAAATACCATTTTGATTTCTATCATGGCAGCCAACAATGAGCTAGGTACTATCCAAAATATCAAAGCAATATCTCAGACAGCTCATGAAAAAGGTATTATTTTCCATACAGACGCTGTCCAGCTATATGGTAATATGGCTATCGATGTCAATGAGTTAGGTATTGATGCTATGACTATGTCAGCTCATAAGATTTATGGACCAAAAGGTGTAGGTGCTTTGTATTTATCAAACAAAGTCAAGATTGACCCTATCATCTTTGGAGGCAATCAAGAGCGAGGCAAGCGTGGCGGCACTAGCAATACAGCTGGTATAGTAGGCTTTGCTAAAGCTAGTGAGATAGCACATAGAGATATGAAGACAAACAATCATAAAGTGCGTGCTTTGAGTGAATATTTTGTGACCAAGCTAGCTGAAAGGGTAGAGAATGCCAATTTCAACGCCAATACGAGACAAAAGCTTCCTCACATCATTTCAGTGTCATTTGTAGGTGTAGATGGTGAGAGTTTACTTACCAAGTTGGATATCAATGGCTTAGCTGTATCTACAGGTAGCGCTTGCTCTACAAATAGTCTCACAGTTTCCCATGTGATGACTGCTATCGGTCTAAATAATGAAGATGCTAGAGGTACTATTCGCTTTAGCTTGGGTAAAAACAATTCATACGAAGAGTTAGATAAGGCTATCAATATTATCGCTCGTTCTGTAGAGGAGCTAAGGGCATATTCTTCTACTTATGGCATGAAGACTCGTAAGAGAAAGGGGGATAGTAAATAATGTATAGCAACGTAGTTTTAAATATATTCAATAATCCTAAAAATACAGGTAGGATATCAAAACCTGACGGTATAGCTGACTGCTACAATGAAGATAACACTGCTCACGTAGAGTTTTCTTTGAGGATAGAGAGCGGTATTATCACTGACTGCAAGTTTAGAGCGCAAGCCAATCCTTACATAGTGGCAGTATGCTCTACTATTACTAGCATGATGAGAGGCAAGATGGCTGCTATGGTCTTTTTAGATCCATATAGTATCAAGTCTGAGCTAGGTGATGAAATGCCTATAGATATCAGCTTTTGTATTGATTGTATCAAGCTAGCAATCAATGATTACAAAGAAAAATTGGAAAAATCTAGCAAATAGCCTATGACTTTATTCTACATAATTTTACCTTTTCTACAAATAATACATGTAAGTAAAGGAGGAAATTATTTAGATGAAAGAGTTATTGATTGGTATGGGTATCGGTTTCGTAGTAGGAGCTATTATGGTCAAGACAAACAAGCCTTTTGCCGATAAGGTAGAAAAGTGTGTCGAGAAAGGTAGGGAAATCGCAGACGATATCAAAGACGAGGTAAAATCTCAAGCTAACAAAGCAAAAAAACAAGAAAACGAAGAATAAATAAAAGATCTCTAGTACCCTAGAGATTTTTCTTTACTTTTTTTGTTGTATTTGTTATAATAAAATCATGAAAGCAATGGGAATTGATTTTGGCATGGCTCGTATCGGTATTGCTCTTAGCGATGATACCAAGTTTTTGGCTTCTCCATTTGAAAATTATAAGCGTAAAAATTATCAAGAGGACATCACTCATCTTATAGATATCATCAGGTCAAAAGGTGTAGATGAGATAATATGCGGGCTTCCGATGAATATGCAAGGTGAGGAGCAGGAGATCGCTGGTAAGACTAGAGAGTTTGTATCCGATTTGACCCAAGGCATTGATATTCATGTAGAGTTTGTAGACGAGAGATTGTCTTCTGTTATGGCGGAGGAGATGCTCCGCGAGACAGAGCGTGACTGGAAGAAGAGGAAAGAAAAGCTAGACATGGTAGCGGCATCAATTATATTGCAGGATTATTTAGATAAAAGATAAAGGAGAAAATATATCATGAAAGCAAAAGACCCTATTGAGCAAATCTTAAATGAAGAAAATATGGACAATATCGTACTTTACGATGCGGAAAACAAGCCTATCGAGTTTGAGCAGGTGGCTGTGATTCCGTTGGAGAGGACTGGCAAGCTATATGCTATCCTTATCCCAGTCACTCCTATGCAGGGCGTAGAGGAAGGAGAAGGTGTGTTGTTTGTGATAGATGAAGAAGCTCACGATATGGATATCGAGAGAGATGATGCTACTATCGACGAAGTACTCACCATTTATCAAAAGCTTATCGAAGAGGGCGACGGAGAAAACAAATAATTTCAATTTCTCAGATAATTGAAACAAAAAGAATGTCAAACTTGACATTCTTTTTAATTCAAGATAATACTCATCGTGTTCTTATTGGTTTTTTTACGCAAAGATATTATTTGAGAAAATATTCATCGCTCGCAAATCTTCTGGAAAATCAAAAAAAGAGGTGAGCGAGATGTAATGTAAATAAAGCAAACAAACAAAGAATATCGGATTTGATATTCTTTGTTTATTACTAACATTCATGAGTGTTTTCATCTTTTGGCACAAGTTTAGATATGTCTTCAGCAAATTGTGTATCATTAAGTATATCTGAAGGTATTGCCTTGATAATGTTTTCTGATTCGTGTGGGAATTTCTTTAACAAGAATATTATGCCATCTTTTACATTTTTTGACTTTTTTAATTTAGAGAACAAATCTATTGTAAAAAAGAATCTTGGGCTAAGAGATCTAAGATAACTTAAATCAAATGCTATCTTTTTTTCACCGTCTTTGTTTTCATAACGAATTTTGAAAATGTGATAATAACCGTTTATTTCCACTGTGTCGACTATATCGTGTTTTTCACATTTGTACTCTGATAACGCATAACCTAATTCATCATATTTTTTATTTTTAACTTTCATTTTAACCCTCCATTATCTAGATAATACCACGAATGTGTTAGCTTGTCAAGTCGTTTGCTATAAAACTTGACAAAACTAGTTGACAAACAACATTAAATTTGTTAATATACATACGTTCAATGAATAAGCACCTATTATGATTGCCTATCTGTTGCCGAGTATCGGTTTAAGGCAAAAAGATTAATAGGGAAGTAGACAAACAGGAGGAAAAATATATGTCAGTTATTTCAATGAAACAATTATTGGAGGCCGGTTGTCATTTCGGTCACCAGACTAGGAAATGGAATCCTAAGATGAAGAAGTATATCTTCACAGATAGAAATGATATCCACATCATCAATCTTGAAGACACTTCAAAGAAAGTAGACGAAGCTTATGTATTCGTCAAAGAGAAAGTACTAGCAGGAGCTAATGTATTGTTTATCGGTACTAAAAAGCAAGCTAGCGAGACAGTAAAGCAAGAAGCTGAGAGATCAAATATGTTTTACGTAAATTCTCGTTGGTTGGGTGGTACTCTTACAAACTTCACTACTATCAGAAAGAGAGTAGATAGAATGAATAAGCTAAACAATATGGAAGCTTTGGGAGATTTCGATCTTCTACCTAAAAAAGAAGTGATCAAGCTAAAGGCCGAGAGAGACAAGCTAGCTGCTAACCTTTTGGGTATCAAAGATATGACATCTATCCCAGGTCTTATCATCATGGTAGACCCACACACTGAGCACATCGCTGTAAAAGAAGCTAAGAGATTGGGTATCCCTACAGTAGGTATCGTAGATACAAATAGCGATCCAGATGATGTAGATGTATGTATCCCAGCAAATGATGACGCTATCGGTAGTGTAAAGCTTATCCTTAGTGCATTGACAGACGCTATCTTGGAGGCTAAGGGTGGTGTAGTATTGCATGACCTTACAGCTGATGATGAAGATGTGTCTATGGAGTCTATGGTGACTGGAGATATCGTAAAAGATGAAGAGAAGCCAGTAGAGAAAAAGAAACGTCCAGCAAAGAAAGAGAAAGCAGAAAAGACAGAAGCTGAAGACAAGGCTGAATAATTTAAATAAATAATTAAAGGGAGAAAATTATGGAAATTACAGCAAAAATGGTGGCTGAATTAAGAGAAATGACAGGTGCAGGCATGATGGACTGCAAAAAGGCTCTAGTAGAGACTCAAGGTAATATGGACAAGGCGGTAGATGTACTTCGTGAAAAAGGTATCGCCAAAGCTGCAAACAAACAGGGTAGGATCGCAGCAGAGGGATTGATCGAGTGTTATATCCACGGTGCTGGTAAGTTTGCTGCTATGGCAGAGTTCAATTGCGAGACAGACTTTGTAGCTAAAAATCCAGAATTTAAAGAATTCGCTCACAACATTTGTATGCAGATCGTGGCTAATCGTCCTATTTGTGTCAATGTCAATGAAGTCCCAGCTGATAAGTTAGAGGCAGAAAAGGCTATCTATCGTGCTCAGCTACTAAATGAAGGCAAGCCAGAGGCTATGGTAGACAGGATTGTAGAAGGCAAGATCAACAAGTACTATGAAGAAGTGGTATTGATGGAGCAAGTATACATCAAAGATCCAGATGGCAAAAAGAAAGTAAAAGACGTATTGGCAGAGCTTACTGCTAAGATCGGTGAGAAATTGACTATCAGAAGATTTACACTTATGGTTATGGGTGAAGGTCTTGAAAAGAGAAATGATGATTTCGCAGCCGAAGTAGCAGCTCAATCAAAAGCAAACTAGTATAGGTTGATTTTGAGAAGATGCGCTGAGGCAAGAAATATAAGGTCTAAAAGGAAATAGCAAGTGATTTTACTTGCTATTTTTTAAAAAATTCGCTATTATACATTTAGGAGTATTTTAATATATTTAGAATATGGAATATATTAAGAAATAAGGAGATTTTAATGAACGAAATGGTAGAGATGACTCTTATGGAGTTTGAGGACAATTTAAATAAACAATACGATAGATTATTAGATGAGTTTTTGACTATTAGGGTAGGTAGAGCCAATCCTAGACTTATCGAAAACATCAAGGTAGACTATTATGGCACTAGAGCACCACTTATGCAGACTAGCAATATCACAGTACAAGACGCTAGAATGTTGGTCGTGACACCGTATGATGTGAGCACTCTAAGAGATATCAAGATAGGTATCGAGTCAGCCAATCTAGGCGTGTCTGTCAGTGATGATGGTAAGATTATCCGTGTGGGATTCCCTATGCTTACAGAAGAGAGGAGAAGAGAATACACAAAAGACGCCAAGAAGCTTTTGGAAGAAGCGAAGATTGCCATGAGAAATGCTCGTCGTGATTGTCTAGATGTATTTAAAGACATGAAGAAAAATAGTGAAATCAGCGAAGACGATTATGCGACTTTAGACAAAGAAGTACAGAAAAAATTGGATACTTTTACTGACAAAGCAGATGCAAGCTGTGAGAAAAAGATAGCTGAGATTATGGAGGTTTAACATTGGATATCGAAAAGATAAAAAATGACCCTCGTATGCCAAAGCATATTGGTCTCATTATAGATGGCAATGGTAGATGGGCGAAGAAAAGAGGTTTGATACGCAGTATTGGGCATAGATATGGATTTGATAATCTACAAGATCAGATCGAATTTATACAAGATTTAGGTATTAAAAATCTGTCTATTTATTGTTTTTCCAATGAAAATTGGAATAGACCAAAAGATGAAGTCGATTATCTTATGCAATTATTTGATGAGATGCTAGACAAATATAAAAAAGAATATATGGACAGAGATATACGTATCAATATCTCAGGCAATATGGATGATAAGAGGATACCTGAGAATGTGAGGAAAAAGGCGAAAGAAATTATGGAGCTTACCAAGCATAAGACAGGCTTTATCCTAAATCCTTGTATCAATTATGGTGGACGTCAAGAAATCTTACGTGCTGTCAATGAGATATTGGAGAGCGGAGAGAAGGATATTGGCATTACAAAGTTTGAAAGGCATTTATATACAGCAGATATGTTGCCTTTGGATTTTATTATTAGGACGAGTGGTGAATGTAGACTAAGTAATTTCTTGCCTTGGCAATCTACTTACAGTGAATTTTATTTCCCTAAAAAGCATTGGCCAGCATTTACAAAAAAAGATATAATAAAGGCTTTAAAGGTCTTTATGAGTAGAAATCGTAGATTTGGAGCAATAAAAGGATAGTATGAAACAAAGAACTATTACTAGCGTATTTATAGTACTGATTACACTATTAGTTGTGATTAGTAAGTTTTTGCCGTATTCGATAGGCGAATATATTTTTGATATATTTGTGTTATTTATAGTGATAGTCTCTGGGTTTGAGATTTGTAATGTCTTAGAGAAAATGAATAGGAGGATAAACAAATTTTTAGGCACCATGTATGGTGTATTCAATTATCTTGTCTTGATATTGTGCCTAAATAAATTTGATTTCCCAGTTATTTTATGTATAGAGTTTGCTGGATTATTGGCGTATTTTGTGATAGTTTTACTCGTAGAGTATATCAAGGATAGCAAGGCTCCATTTAAGCAACACTTTACCACTGCGGCCAATACTATTTTGGCATGTATGTATCCTAGTTTCTTGTTGTGCTTGATGCTAAACATCAATCATATCGACTATTATGCAGGAGTAGACAATTTCTCCATGGCATTCCTCATTATGATATTTGCTATCACTATGCTCACAGATACATTTGCATATCTCGTAGGTTCTACATTGCGAGGTCCAAAGCTAGCTCCTAAAATCAGCCCAAACAAGACTATAAGTGGTGCTATAGGAGGGCTCATAGGTGGTGTGGCAGGCAGTATGTTGGTGTATTTGTTGGTATTAAAAGCACCAGCTTTTGCAGGTATTTTAGATTTGCATTCACTTACATGGTGGCATTTCTTGCTTATTGGTCTATTTGGATCTATTTTTGGTCAGATTGGAGATCTGTTTGAGAGTAAGATAAAAAGAAATGCAAATATAAAAGACACAGGGAATCTATTCCCAGGTCATGGCGGTATGTTGGATAGATATGATGCTATGATTTTTGTGGCGACTTTTGTATATATTGTTATATCTTTGATTTTGTTGTAATACATTTTACTAGAAGGTTATATGACTAATTTATTGAGTGTATCATCTGTATTTACGTATATTGGCTATATTTTTATAGCCATTCTTGTTTTATTATTTATGGTACTGATTCATGAGCTTGGTCACTATATCGCAGGTAAAGCACTAAAATTTAAAATCAATGAATTTAGCGTAGGTTTTGGTCCAAAGTTATTACAAAAAAAGCGAAAAAATGGCGAATTGATTAGTCTTAGAGCTTTTCCGTTGGGTGGATATTGTGCATTTGAAGGAGAGAATGAAGATGGTAAAGAAAGCCCAGATGCTTTTAATAATCAAAAGCCTTGGAAGCGTCTCATAGTATTATTTAGTGGAGCATTCTTCAATTTTCTCAGTGCAATCATATTTTCATTTATTTTACTACTTTCTAGTGGATATGATTTGGTAGAAGTCAAAAATGTCGGAGATACTTCTATCAATGCAGGTATATTACAGTCTGGTGATATGATCTATGGTATTGAGCACAATCAGATCGACTTTGTAAACGATGATTATATCAGCAATCTTATCAGCGATTACCTTAATGATGAGTATTCAGCATATGAGGGAGACATATCTACAGAATATTCTTTCTCCAAAGACAATAAGACTTTTTATATGGTAAAGACCCCTATGACTTTCAATGTAAGGCGCGATGGTGAGTATACTTCTGTAGAAGGATATATCAATACTATCTACAATGATAAGGGTGAGTATGCAGGCTGGTCGCTCATGTCTACGCATGAAGAAGATATTGCAGAATTCAATATTGGTAATTATAAATACAGCTTTTGGGAGAGTGTGAGAGAGGCCGTACCATTTACTTGCAAATGGGCTTGGAAAGTTTTGGTAATATTTGGACAATTGATTACAGGTCAGCTAGCCATCACTTCTCTTGGAGGACCTGTCACTACCATCAATATGATAGCTAATTTTACTCAGCAAAATCTATTGGTGTTGTTGCTTCCCTTGATAGCGGTAAACTTAGCAGTATTCAATCTATTGCCAATACCTGCTCTAGATGGTTTCCAAATGATATTTGTGACCATAGAGTGGATTAGGAAAAAGCCGATAAAGAGAGAATTGGTAAACATGATAAATAATATCGGTTTATTCGTCTTATTGGGCTTTGTGATAGTAGTCGATATTTTACAGTTTGTACTATGATTGAGAGTGGTTGACACTCTCAATTTTTTTTGATATAATATGATCGTGAAAGATACGATAGACATTTTTGATAATTTATATAGAGGATTGAAGCTAAAAGATGCAGTTTATACAGAGAAAGACAATACCTGTACAGTCAATTTTTTATTCAATCCAGAGTCTTTTATGCCTACAGACGAGATTAAATTGGCTATTGTGGAGAAATTGAAGGATATCATAGGCGCATTCGTCACTTATCGCTTGATATTTACCAGCTGTCCGTTAGACAAAAGGGCGATTGCCAATCATACATATACCACTATAGTAAATAATTTCCCAGCTTTGTCCAAAAATTTCACCTATGACGATGTGACAGTAGATATCACGGATATGAAAGTAAAAGTGACACTTAGGCTAATCCCTTCTAGCTATGAGCATGCCACTAGCCTAAATAGAGAGACGTTCATAGCGGATCAATTAAGAGATAGCTTTTTTGCTGATTTTACTATAGAGTTTGACAAAAAAGATGATGATATAGATTGCTCCAATCAGATTGCCAAGAATATGGAGCTCATGGCTAGCATCAAAGAGGCAGAGGAAAAGACTGTCTATGAGATATCAAATATAGCTGATATTATAGGTAAAAATGAATATACTTTAGCTATAGATTTTACCAAAGTAAAAAATATGGTAGAGAATGTAGTGATTTGCGGCGAAGTCACCACGGTCCAAAAGCGTGCTTATGTCAGGAAATTAAATCGTAATGGCGACAACAAAGAGATAGAGAGAGTGTACTATAGTTTCTCTATCAAAAACGAGGGCAAAGTCTTATATTGCTCCATATTTCCGAAGCAACATGACGAGATAAAAGGTGACTTGATAGAAGTAGGTATGCGCGTTTGTTGTTTTGGCTCATTTAGAGAGTTTAATGGCAAACTGAATTTTACAGCCAATTCTATTGCTAGATGCGAATACAAAAGAGAAGAAATACGCTCAGGATTAAAGCAAGTAAACGAGGATTATCACACAGTTTTCCCTCAAGAATATATCGATTATGAGCAGAGCGGATTGTTTGATGAAGAAGAAAAGACTTTTGAAGGTACATATGTAGTATTTGACCTAGAGACCACAGGTCTAGAGGCAAACAAAGATGAGATCATAGAGATCGGTGCTTGCAAGATAGAAAACGGTAGGATTTCAGAGACTTTCTCCACATTCGTAAAGCCGAGTCGTCATATCCCTAAGGAGATCACTGAGCTCACTGGTATTGATGACAGTATGGTGGAGAACGCGCCGACGATCAATTATGTCATGCCTGATTTTTATAAGTTTTGTTATGGCAGTACATTGGTCGCTCACAATATAGCTTTTGATATATCTTTTGTGCATAATATTTCTAAGAAATTGTCATATTCTTTTGATCATCAGACTAAAGATACTATGGCTATGGCAAAAGAAAAATTACCAGGATTAAAAAATTACAAACTTGGCACAATAGTAGAGAGGCTAAATGTAGTGTTGGATAATGCTCATAGAGCTATAAACGATGCTACCGCCACCGCAAAAGTTTTTATAAAATTAATGTAAAAAGTATTGATTATTTAAAAATAATATGCTATAATACTGATGATTACTAGGAGTGGCCAGTGCCACTCCTGCTTGATTTTTAAGGGAGAAATGTGATAAATGAAGGTTTCAGATTTAGTATATGAGAAGATTCAGCCATTGTTTACAAGAGATATTACACTCGTAGATGTCGAGTATGCCAAGAAAAATGACGGTATGCACCTCACCATATATATCGAAAAAGAGAGTGGTGTGACTGTAGATGACTGTGTCGAGGTGTCTAGGCTGATAGATGAGCCATTGGAGGAGCTCAATCCTACCAATGATGAGCCATATTTTCTAGATATATCATCTTACGGTTTAGACAAGCCATTGAAGTATGACTGGCAGTACAAAAAATACTATGACAAGAAAGTGACAGTGAAGCTTTATAGGAAGATAGATGATAGGAAAGAGTTTGTGGCTGTATTGAAAGCTAAGGATGAAGAGACTGTCACTCTAGCAGTAGATGATGAAAACATTTCTATTAATTTAAAAGATGTGGCATACATTATACCATATATAGAATTTTAAGCAAGATAAGGAGAGATTATGATAAACAAAGACTTTTTTGAAGCATTGAAAGATTTAGAGACAGAGAGAGGTATCAACGAGGAAGTATTTATCCAAGCCCTCGAGCAAGCATTGACAGCAGCTTATAAGAAAAATAGCGGTATGGCTCGCAATGCCCAAGTAAAATTGAATCCAGAGAAACATACTATCAAGATTTATTCTTATAGGACAGTAGTGGAGAATGTCGAGGACGAAGAAAAAGAGATCAGCCTAGAAGACGCTAGACAGATAAAGCACGCATACAAGCTAGGTGATATGGTGATGCAAGAAGAGAGCACCAAGGATTTCAACCGTATCGCAGTCCAGACAGCGAAGCAAGTCATCACTCAAAAGATCAAAGAGATAGAGAAGCAGTCTATATACAAAGACATAGCTGAGAAAGAAGGCAAGATTATAGTAGCTAATGTGAAACGTTTAGATGTAGATAACGTCTATCTTGAGATTGGTGGTACTACTCTTGAGGGATTGCTCACAAAGCGTGATATGCTGCCTAGTGACAATCTAAAGCCAGGTGACAGAGTCAAGGTATATGTCCGTCACATCAAAGATGACTTTAGAGGTACAGTAGTGCAAGTGACTCGTACTCATCCAAACTTTGTGAAGATGCTACTAGAGATGGAAGTCCCAGAGTTAAACAATGGTGAAGTGACTATCGTCGGCTTGGTAAGAGAAGCTGGTCTTCGTACCAAGATAGCTGTATCTACTAGTGTAGCTAACCTTGACGCAGTAGGTGCTTGTATCGGTAATAAAGGTGCTAGGATCAATTCTGTCATCAACGAATTAAATGGTGAGAAGATTGATATTATCAATTATAGCGAAAACCCAGCTGACTATATCGTATCAGCTTTAAGCCCAGCTGAGGTGAGTGAGATCACTGTCGATACAGCAGCTGGTGTGGCAAATGTATTGGTACCAGAGAGCAAGCTTTCTCTAGCTATCGGTAAAGGTGGTCATAATGTACGCCTTGCAGCTAAGCTTACTGGCTATAAGATAGATGTAAAGCCTGCTACAGCCCAGACAGTAGCTCCTAGCAAGACAAATGATGTCTTGAGTACAAACAATGCAAATATCATTTTAGATGACGATTTCTTTAGTGATATCGATGAGTAAGGAGTATCATGCATATCAAACAAGATAGAAGATGTGTGGCATGTCATGAGACAAAACAACAAAAAGATTTGCTAAGAGTCACTCGTATCGATGGTATGATCACTATAGACTCAGAGCAGAAATTAGGCGGTCGCGGAGCATATATATGTAAGGATCGCAAATGTATAGAGTTGACTATCAAAAAGCATTTGCTCAATAGAGCATTCAAGTCAAATCTAGAGCATTCCATTTATGAAAAATTGGGAGCGTATGAACAAAATAATTAGTTATTTAGGGTTCGCTATAAAGTCAAAAAATATCATCACAGGTCAGACACCACTAAAGCGATATGACAAATCACTATATCTCATCATGGTGAGTCATACTGCTAGTGATAATCTTAAAAATTTGGCTAAAAATCTATCTTTGCGACACTCTTGCGAATATATCGTGAGTAATGTCGAGCTTAGCGAGCTCACTCATATAGCAGATATTAAAATTATAGGTCTGACAGATGAAAATTTAAGTAAAGCGATATTAAATAATAAGGAGAAAATCAGTATTGGCTAACGTAACTAAAAATCAAGAATTTAATAGAGCAATCAAGCAGTTGCAATCTATGGTAAAAGACAAGGAATTAATTAGCCTTGCCGAGAAGTTTTACAATCTAAAAATGGAGATGAGTAGCCTCACTCGTTCAGTCAAGGATAAAGAAAACTCTTTGATACTAGAAGAGTCAAAGGCTATGTCGGCTAAGGCTAAAGTAGAGGAGAATAAAGAAGTAGTAGAGCCTACTCCTGTTGTTTCACAGCCTGTATCAAAGCCTGAGCCAGTAAAGCCAGCACCTACTTTTACTCAAAATCATGATAGACCAAATCGCAATAATGCTGATAGGAATCCTAGATACAACAATCAAAACAATCGCTTTGACAATCGTCAAGGATACAATAGAGATCAAAACAATCGTTATTCTAACAATAATCAAAATAGAAACTTCAATTCTCAAAATAGACCATATAATAATAACTTTAGACAAGGTCAAGGACAAAATCAGGGTAGACCGTTCAATCAAAATAGACCAAGCAATCCAAACTTCAAGCCAGGACAAAAGCCTGCTACTAGACCAAGTATAAACTATTCTCAGCCTATCATCACAGCTAGTCCTGCTAGATCATTTGTAAACAAAAAGAAAGATGGCGAGAGATTTGAGGAAAAGAGACAGTATTCAAAGCGTGACTTGATGAAGAGAGGTATGCTCGAGACAGGTGACGAAGATAGAGTATTAAATAGAAAATTAAGGACTAAAAAGAAAGATACCACTACTCAGGTGGTAGATAGACCACAAGGTCCAGTCACACTTACTACTGACAATATCACTATCAAGCTATTGTCTGAGATGAGTGGTAAGCCAGTCAGTGAAATCATCAAGAAGTTTATGATACTCGGTATGATGGTGACTATAAATTCTACTATTGACTTCGCTACAGCAGAGCTAGTGATGTCAGATATGGGTATAGAGCTACATCAGAAGCTAGACAAGACAAGCGAAGAAAAGCTAAAAGACCTTCAAGAAGATATTCGCTCATACGATGAGGCAGATGCAGTAGTCCGTCCACCTATCGTGACAGTAATGGGTCACGTGGATCATGGTAAGACTAGCTTGCTTGACTATATTAGGAAAGAGAAGGTGACAGAAGGCGAAGCAGGTGGTATCACTCAAGCTATCGGTGCTTATAGAGTCAAGGTAGATGATAAGTTTATTACATTTATCGACACTCCAGGACACGAAGCATTTACAGCTATGCGTGCTAGAGGTGCTTCAGTCACAGATATCGCTATATTGATAGTAGCAGCTGATGATGGTATCATGCCTCAGACTGTAGAAGCTATCAATCATATCAAGTCAGCAAATATCCCTATGATAGTAGCTATCAACAAGATGGATAAGCCTCAGGCAGATCCAGATAGGATTATGCAACAATTAGCTGAGCATAATGTTTTGCCAGAAGCATGGGGCGGAGACGCTATCATTTGTAAGATTTCTGCTCGTACTGGTGAGGGTATAGATAAGCTTTTGGAGACCATACTTTTGGTAGCGGATATGCAGGGCCTTAAAGCAAATCCTGATGTGTCAGCTATTGGTACTATTATTGAGTCAAGACTTGATAAAGGTCGAGGTGCTATAGCATCATTGATAGTAAGAGATGGTTCATTGCACGTCGGAGATACTATTGTATCAGGTACAGCTATCTGTAAAGTAAAAGCTATGGTTGATGAATACAACAAGCAAGTAAAAATCGCTACACCTTCTATGCCTGTCACTGTATTAGGCTTCAACGAAGTCCCTCAGGCAGGTCAGACATTTACAGCTGTAGATGAGAAACTATCAAAGCAAATCGTAGAAGAAAGAAAGGCAAAGCAGAAAGAAGAGTTGATCAAAGGTAGCGGCGGTAATACGTTGGAAGACTTATTACAAAAGACTAGTGAAAAAGATATGAAGATATTAAATGTCGTATTGAAGACAGATGTTCATGGTTCACTAGAGGCTATTAAATCATCTATAATGAAGCTAGTAAATGATGAAGTCAAAATAAATATCCTTCATAGTGGTGTGGGTGCTGTTAGCGAGAGTGATTTGATACTTGCTAATGCTTCTAATGCTATGGTCGTAGCATTCAATATCGGTCAAGATAGTAAAGTGAAGACCTTGGCTGAGAGAATGAAGATTAAGATATATTCATACAAGATTATCTATGAATTGCTTGATGAGTTAGAAAGAGTGGTCAAAGGTATGAAAGAGCCAAAATATGAGGAAGTATATCTTGGCAAAGCCGAAGTTATCGCTGTATTTAAGCTATCAAATGCTGGTATCGTCGCAGGTTCTATTGTGCGAGACGGTAAAATCGTACGTGGTGAGCATGCAAAGATATATAGAAATGGAGAGTTATTATCTACTACAGAGATTCGTTCTCTAAAGATAGTAAAAGACGATGTAAAAGAAGCAGGCAAAGATAGAGAATGTGGTATCAAGACAAACTTTGACGAAGTAAACGAAGGCGATATCATCGAGTGCTTCACTCTTAAAAGGATAGATTAATGAAAAGTGTAAGGATCGAAAGAATCAATAGTGAAATCCAAAAAGCTATCTCTCATATCATTGATAATGATATCCGTGACCCTCAGATAGATGCTATAATTAGTGTCAGTAGCGTGGAGACTACACCAGATTTATCATATTGCAGGGTGTATATCACTTCTATAGGAAATACACCCAGCGATGAAGTTTTAGCGCGTATCAAGGGTGCTGCAGGCTTCATACGAGGCAGATTGTCAAAGATGATTCGCCTTAGGATTACTCCTAGATTGGAGTTTTTAAAAGATGAGTCAGTAGAGTATTCTAGCAAGATAGAAAATATCTTAAAAAATATCACTTATTCTACAGAGGCGGACTCTGATGATGAAGAATAAAGGCATTATTGCCATCAATAAACCTAGCGGTTGGACTAGCTTTGACGTGGTAAACAAATTAAAATATATGCTAAAACCACTCAAGACTGGCCATCTAGGCACTCTAGATCCTATGGCTACTGGAGTATTATTGGTGACGGTTGGCAAAGCTACTAAATTATTTGATCTTATGCAAAAGAAGAAAAAGACATATCTAGCCCAATTTACTTTTGGATATGAGACAGATACTTTAGATAGTACTGGAGTGGTAATGTCCACTACGGATATTATTCCGACAGAAAAGCAAATAAAGCAAGTTTTACCTATGTTCATCGGTAAGATTAGTCAAATCCCACCTAAATACAGCGCCAAATCTATCAATGGAGCTCGTGCATACTCCTTGGCTAGACAAAACATAGACTTTGAGCTCAAGCCAAAGGTAGTAGATATATATGATATACGATTTGTCTCATATATCAACAAAATATTGACATTATCTATAGAGTGTGGTAGTGGCACATATATTAGAGCTATAGGCAGGGATTTAGCTGAAAAATTAAATTCAAAAGTTACCATGACTTCTCTCGTGAGGACTAAAGTTGACAAATTTTCGATTGAAAATTGTCAAGATATACACGAGATCAATCGAGATAATGTGTTTGATAGGATTTTGCCTATTCAAGAATTTATTGATTATCCGACGCTGAAAGTAGATGCGGAGACGCACAATAAATTATTGAATGGACAAAAATTGCAGATTAATAAAAATGATGGTGTTTATCAGCTAAAAGATGATGCGGATACGCTCGCATTGGTAGAAATACACGAAAATCAAGCAAAAATGTCAGTTTTCTTAGGCTGATTGATTGAAAATATTATAAAATTATGTTATAATAACTAACGAGATAAAAAGGAGAAATTATTTTATGATTACAGCAGGAGATATTAGAAAGGGCGTTATATTCGATGATGGTACATCTACAGACCCTAAAAAACCAAGTTTATATCTAGTAGTAGATTTCCAGCACGTAAAGCCAGGTAAGGGTGCAGCTTTCGTTCGTACTACTCTAAAGCACGTCCTTACAGGTAAAGTTATCGAGAGGACATACAACCCATCAGAAAAGATCAACGATATATCTATCGAGAGAAAAGAGATGATGTATCTATACAATGAAGGTGATTTGTACTACTTTATGGATAATGAGACTTATGATCAGATTCCATTTAACTATGACACAGTGAAAGAGGCTTTGCAGTTTGTAGTAGAGAATGTAAATTGCCAAGTTCAATTTTACAACAATCAGCCTATCAATGTAGAGCCACCTATGTTTGTAGAGTTGACTATCACAAAGGCTGAGCCAGGTGTGAGGGGCGATACAGTAAAGACTGGTGGCAAGCCAGCTACTGTAGAGACAGGTTATACATTGCAGGTTCCACTATTTGTCAATGAAGGCGATAGGATTCGTATCGACACTCGTACTGGCGAATATATGGAAAGAGTGTAATATTTTGTAAAAAATCATTTTGCAAAATATTAATTAAATTCAATAAAAAACACGAAAAATCGGTACTCTTGTGGTATCGATTTTTTTTGTGCATGAAAATTTTTTCTAAATAATATTTTGATGTATGTTAAAGGAATATTTAGATAGGGATATTTACAATTTAATTATAAAAAATTTCAATTTTTCTGACATTACAGAGATTAGAATGCGTATTAATTCTAATTTAATTATTGTAATTAAAAATAAAAAATATTACCTGAAAGACAACGATCAAAATAATGTAAAAGTAGATAGGTTAATGCTAGATAATTTTATCAAACGAGCTAGTGAAAACTCTATCTATGCTTTCAATGAAAATATCAAAAATGGATTTATTACTTTACCTAAAGGTATTAGAGTAGGTCTATCTGGCACAGTAGTCACAGATGGTGAAAAAATAGTGACCATCAAAGACTTTCAATCAGTGAATATTCGTATACCACATTTTGTGAAAAATTGTAGTCTAATGGCATTTGATTATATTTTTGATGGTGATATAAAAAACACTCTCATTATCTCATCACCAGGTAGTGGTAAGACTACTTTTATACGTGATATTATATATCAATTTCATCAGCACAATATCCCTAAAAATATTTTAGTAGCTGATGAGCGAAACGAAATTTGTACTACTGTAAATGGCGAAACATCACTAGATTTAGGTGATTTTTGTGATATATATACTAATTGTAGTAAAAAGTTTGCTTTTAAAAATGGTATCAGAAGTATGCGTCCTGATTTGATTATTACTGACGAACTTGATCTGGAAAACGATTTGGACTCGGTAATGGAGGCTATAAATAGTGGAGTAAATATTATCGCCACGATACACGCACAAGATATACACCAGCTCAAGAAAAAGCCAAGCTTTGCTAGAGTGATAGATGAAAAATATTTTCAACGATATATCGTATTGACCAGTGATGAAGGACCTGGTACTTTAGCTAACATTTACGACGAAAAGTTAAATTGTATTTATTATAAGACTAGGTGATTTATGAAGTGGATACTTATCATTGTCCTAATATTTGTCATAATGTTGATAGCGCATTCTATCAGTGAGCAATACAAGGATAAATATGATTTTTACAATAATTTAAAACTATTTTTAAATCAATTTAAAATCAATATTTCTTTTAGACAAGAAAAAATCAATGATTTTTTAAATAAAACTAAAGCAAAAAAACAATTTAATTTATTTATAAATTCTTATAAAAATTATTTAAAAACAAATGAATTGGATCTTTCACAGATAAAAATATTAAATGATGAAGAAAAAAATGATTTAGAAAATATTATCAAAAATATTGGAAAATACGACACAGAAAATGAGATAAAACAGTTAGACAATTTTTTATTGACAGTCGATATGAAACTTGATAGTGCTATGCAAGATAAAAACAAGCTATGTCCGATGATTTTAAAATTATCCTTGTTATTTGCGATCGGACTAGCGATATTGTTGATTTAGGAGGAGATATGGAGATTATTTTCAAATTGGCAGGCATAGGTTTGATTACTTCGATAGTAAACCAGATATTAAAGTACTGTGGTAAAGAAGAAATCGCATCTATTACGACATTGGCAGGCTTGGTCATTAGCTTGTTGATGGTGATAGGTCTTGTCCAAGATTTGTTTGATACTGTAAAAAATCTATTTGTATTTTAGGTGATATGACAGAGTTGGTAAAAATATTAGCTGTCGCTTTGGTTACGGTATTTGCTCATATGTTTGTAAAGCAGACTAAGCCAGAGATAGCTATTTTGATTTCAATAGTAGGTAGTGTGATTATCATTATCATGGCAGTAGATATTCTTGATACTGTCATATCATCTTTTTATAAAATTTTCGACACCACAGGGGTAGATGCTACCTTGTTGAAGCCATTGCTTAAAATAGTAGCCATAGGCTATATCGCGGAGTTTGGTGCTAATATATGTCTTGATGCAGGAGCTAGCAGCGTGGCAGATAAGATACTATTTTCAGCTAAACTTATAATACTAGTCGTAGCATTGCCTATAGTCACTACAGTGATAGATATGGTGGTGGCATTACTATGATAAAGGTACAAAATTTACAAAACAAAAGATTGGTGATACTGCTAGTCATTGTTATCATACTTTTTTCTATCATATCGCCGATGCAGACATTTTGTGCCAATGAGACATTATATGCACTGAGTGAAGAATTAAATAACACAGTCATAGAAGAACTAGATGAGATTGATTTTAGTGGATTTCAAGTAATAATAGAGGATTTTAATGCTAAAAGAACAAATGTTTTCTCCATAGACAATATCAAAAATAAAGTATATTCTATCATCTCAGGTGAAAACGCAGTATCGTATTCAAATTTTTTTGCCAGTATATTTTCTAATCTTATAGAGCTGGTACTCAAATATCTCCCTATGTTATCACTTATCATAGCGATAGGTGTCATCAGCAATTTACTAAATGGTATAAAGAGTAAGTTTAGTGAAAAGTCGACTAGCAATCTAATAAATCTAGTATGTTTTTTATCTGTAGTGATCCTTGTGATAGGTATTATCTCATCACTTGCTACTAATACAGGGAAATCAGTGCAAAGCATGGTAGATCAGATGAATATAGTATTTCCAATACTACTGACTCTCATGATAGGAATAGGTGCTAATGCATCAGCTGGAGTATTTCAACCTATAGTAGCTATCATATCTACATATGTAGCAGATTTCTTTCATTATTTTATAGTGCCATTGTTTATGGTAAGTTTTGTGTTTAGTATTATATCAAATCTATCAGATAATATAAAGCTCGATAAATTCAATTCATTTGTATCCAGCTTATTTAAGTGGAGCGTAGGATTGGTATTCACTTTGTTCTTTGCTATATTTTCTATACAGGGGATATCTGCGGGCAGTTTTGATAGTGTAAGTATTAGGACTACAAAATACACCATAAAGAGTTATATTCCTATCATGGGTGGATATTTATCAGATGGTATGGATTTGATCCTTTCTAGTAGCATTTTAATCAAAAATTCAGTAGGTCTAGTGGGCATACTTATGATTATCAGCACTATACTTTCACCATTATTAGAGATAGTGGTGTTTAGCTTACTTTTAAAGCTTGTATCAGCAGTGCTTCAGCCTATGGGTAATAGTAAGACATCAAATTTCCTTAGTGATACTTCAAAGTCGATTACTATGCTATCTAGCGCGATAATCGCTATAGGATTTATGTATCTGATATCAGTAGGTCTAGTCATGACGACCTCAAATGTGGTGATGTGATGACAAGTTATATTTTAGGTATATTAGGTATAGTGATGGCGGGTATCTTTATAGATATTGTCATTCCTACGGGTGAAATCAATAAATATGTAAAGAGCATATATTCTATCTTTGTGGTGGCGGTATTGCTTAGTCCATTGATACAGTTTTTAAACAAGCATCATGATTTTAATTTAACTTTTGACGAATATAAAGTAAATGAGAATCTTATGACTTACATTTTTACAAATCGAGTACAAAGTCAAGAGCGATACATAGAGACGGAGCTTTCTGATGAAGGATTTAGTAATATCGACATTATTATAAATTATTCGATAGAAAACAACGAATTGCATTATAATTCCTGTACAGTAAATTTGGAAAATTTGTTCATCGCATCGGACAAGCAGCATATAAATAAATATGAATTCATTAAAAAGGTTGTCGGGGAAAATTTAGACTTGGCTGATGAGGAGATAATAATAAATGAATGAAAAAGGAAAAAAGTCAGGTATCAAGTGGTTAGAAAAGCTAAAAAATGTAAAACACATAGAAATCTACGTCGCAGTGATATTTATAGTCATTTTATTACTTATCTATCTATCAAATTTCCATTCTGACAAGTCAGACACCAGTAAAACGACCACTAATGAATTGACAGTCTTACAATATGTAGACGACTTGGAGCAAAATCTAGAAGACATACTATCAAATATTGGAGGGGTGACAAATGTGAAAGTGATGATTACTCTAGATATGGATCAAGCAGAAGTCTTGGATTCGAGGATTACGTTGAGTACTTTCCCGTCAGTGAAAGGAGTGCTAGTGACAGCAAAAGGAGTCGAGATAGCTTCAACGAAACTCAAGGTCTTGCACGCTGTAGAGGCTGTATTAGACATTACTAATGGAAATATAGAAATTTTATCAAGTGAATAGGAGGATTTATGAAAACATTATCAAAAAAGAAAAAAATTATTATCTTATCAGTTATGATTGCACTATTATTGGTGACAGGTTATGTCAATGTAGCTCTAAATAGCTCATTGTCTAGCTCAGCTACTCAGACTAATGCTACAGCAGTAAATGCCAATTTTTATACAAACTACAGGACAGAGCGTGAGGCTACTAGGACTCAAGAAATCCAGTTTTATGACTCTATCATAGCTAGTGCTACATCTAGTGAAGAAGCGAAACAAGAAGCAGAAGACAATAAGATGGCTCTCATCGCTCAAATGGAAAAAGAATTGGTGACAGAGGGTATTATTAGAGGAAAAGGCTTTGATGATGCTATTGTGACATCATCTAGTAGCAATGTAAATGTTTTTGTAAAGAGCGCAGAGCTTACTGGTACAGAAGTGGCTCAGATTACAAGCGTAGTCACTGAGCAGTTAGGAATTGAAATTGATAAAATTGTTATAATTCCGTCAGAATAATTGCTAAATAATTTCGTTTGTGTTATAATAACGACAGAGGAATAGGTTCTATGGCACAAATAAGAAATATAAATGGCGAAAGCAACACATATGTAAATAAGAACATGGTGGTGTCTATAGTGACACTGGCTACCAAGGAGATAAAGGGTGTAGTAGATATGTACAAGTCTACTAGATTGACTCTCAAAAGATTGTTCAATAAAAATATCGGAAATGGTGTAAAGATCAAATACACTCAGAATGGTATTCTTATAGATATATATGTGGTAGTATCAGTAGATAGTGAAGTAAACGATGTAGTATATCGTATACAGCAAAATGTAAAGAATAGCATTACATCTTTATTACCTATCAAGATAAAGGCCATCAATGTCCATATCATGGATGCAGAAAAAGATTCTCTCTAAGACTAGAGAGAGTTTTTGTCATCAAAGGAGATTATTATGAAAAGAAGTACAGCAAGAGAGCTTGCTTTCAAGGCGATATATTCACGTTTTTTCAATGCTGAAGTAGAAGAAGAGATAAAGGATATAGATAAAGAGGGATTAGAGTTTGTCAATAATATACTCACTCACTATACGGAATATAAACATAATATAAACGATATTATAGCTACTCACCTCAAGGGATATACCATAGATAGGCTATACAAGATAGATTTAGCCATCTTAGTATTAGCTATTATTGAGCTACATTATATAAAGGAAAACCCTACAGAAGTAGTCATCAATGAGGCTGTGGAGCTAGCTAAGAAATATTCTACAGAAAAAAGCCCTAGATTTATACATGGAGTATTAGCAGATATATTAAAGTAATGATTACCTATACAGTCACGCAAATAAATAGAATATTAAAAGACTTGATAGACAATGAATTGGTATTAGAGGATATTCTAGTCACTGGTGAATTGTCTAGTTTTTCTATTACTAGGAATATAGCATATTTTACTCTCAAAGATAATGACAATCTATTGTCTTGTGTGCAGTTTAATTGTCATCAAGAGTTCAATGTTGGTGATATGGTCAGCGTAAGGGGAAATATAAAGTATTATCCTAAAGGGGGAAAGCTGACATTTAATGCTTTGAAGATAGAGCTATGTGGTCAGGGAGAATTGTATCAACAGTTTCTAAAGCTTAAAGAAAGACTTGAGAAAGAAGGACTATTTGATGAAATATATAAAAAACCTATACCAAAGTTTATCAAATCTATAGGTGTGGTGACTAGTAAGACAGGAGCAGTACTACAAGATATAAAGAATGTGACTAGTAGAAGAAATCCTAATCTAGATATATTGGTATATGATGCACAGGTTCAGGGTAAATACGCTGTCAGAGATGTGATAGAAGGTATTACTTATTTTGACAATATGACAGATGTCGACGTTATTATTGTCGCTCGTGGTGGCGGTAGTATAGAAGACTTGATGCCGTTCAATGATGAAGAGTTAGCTCGCATAGCTCATATTTGCAATAAGCCTCTTATCAGTGCGGTAGGTCACGAGACAGATTTTAGTATATTAGATTTTGTAGCAGACCTTAGAGCCCCTACGCCAAGTGCGGCTGCAGAGCTAGTAGCTTTTGACAATGTCGAAGTAAAAAGGTATATAAAAGACATCTTTGCTACTATACAATCAAATGTAAACGTAAAATACTCAGACACAGATATGAATATAAAAGTCTTGATATCTGATATAGAGAGAAATATCAATTCGATGATCAATGATCAGATATTATCTATCAATGATTATCTTCAATCTTTGGACAAAAAGCTTACTGATAAGATAGACAGTTCGTCTTTTAGAGTAAATTTGGCCTTAAATAGTTTAGACAAGCTAAATCCGAGTCGATTGATGATGAAAGGATACTCTTATATTACTAAAGGCAATGATTTGATTACAAAGGACAATACAAATATCGGAGATGAGATATCTATCACTACGTTTGATACGAAATATAAGGCAAAAATTACCGATAAGGAGGAGAGATGTTAGAGCAAGATATAAAAAGATTGGAAGAGATAGCTAAAATTTTGGAAGATGGTACCAATCTTGATGAAAGCCTAAAATTATACGAAGAAGGCTGTAAATTGGCAAAAAATTGCTTAAAAGATTTGGAAAAAGCTAAAGGAAAGATTATAATGGTAAAGAAAGAATTTGATAAAAAGGATACAGAGGATTAATATGAAAGTTTCACAGATAGGATTAATATCACGAAAACTCGCAAAATTGGACGAGCAATTTCCTGTACAAGATATGCTATTGCAGACAGGTCAGTTAGAGCAGTTTACCAGCGGAGTATATGCATATGGTCATATACCTTTTTTGGTAGAAAAGAAGATAAATGAGATAATATCAAAGACATTGACAAAATATGGCTGTTCTGAGCTTTCTTTGCCTATATTACAGCCAGAGAAAATATGGATAGAGTCTGGTAGATTGGATAAATATGTGTCTGATGGTGTCATGTTTCAATCTTTGACCAAAAATGGTAATTATTGTTTAGCTCCTACAGCAGAAGAAGCTATAGTGACATATGCAAAATCACGTTTGACGACCTATAAGCAGCTACCTGTGACTTATTTTCAAATAGGGCAAAAGTTTAGAAATGAGATCAGGACTAGAGGCTTCCTTTTAAGAGGAAAGGCGTTTGATATGATGGACGCTTATAGTTTTGGTAAAGACAAAGCAGATCTAGATATTGAGTATGATAGGATGAAAAATGCTTATATTGAGATATTTGAGGAGCTTGGGCTAAAAGTACAGCCTGTAGGTGCAGATAGTGGTGCTATAGGAGGTAGCAAATCTGAGGAATTCATGTGCTTGTCAGAGATAGGTGAAGATACTATTTTATTCGATGAAGAGAGTGGTAGAGCGTTCAATTCAGAATTGTTAGAAAGAGAAGATTATAAAGAGTATCTGTTGGAGAACTATGGTATCAAAAATACCGACTCTCTACAGCAGAGAAGAGCAGTAGAGCTAGGTCACATATTCCAGCTCGGAGACAAGTATTCAAAGGCTATGAATGCGACTTATAGCAATGCCGATGGTAAATTGTACAATTATGTGATGGGTTGCTATGGTATCGGAGTGAGCAGGACGCTGGCTATGGTGTATGAAAATAGCATTATTATGAACAATGGAAAATTTGATGGTATTGCATTACCAGTAAATTTAGCTCCTTACAAGCTATATATCATACCTAAGACAGACGACGAAGCAAAAATGCTGATAGCTCAAAAGATGTATCAAGAATTGCAAGAAAAAGGTGTAGAGTGTTTGTACGACGATAGAGCAGAGATGTCTATAGGTGCCAAAATAAAAGATTCTCGTGTAGTCGGAGCACCATATACCGTAGTATTTGGAAAAAGCCTTGATAATAACGTCTTAGAGATAGAAAACAACAAGACAGGAGAAAAACAAGAAGTATCTTTAGATGAATTCGTATCATATGTTTGTTCACTAAATAAAAATTAAGACCTTTTAGGTCTTTTTTTATATCAATTTTCAAAAACATCTTGAAATTTACATATATTATGATATAATTCTCAAGCATATGATGAGATTAATACACGCTTTTAGGTCCATTCCTGAGAGAAATAAGATAATAGTGTATGGCAGGCTAAATATGATCAAAGGCCTGTTTTATTTCATATTTAAAATCGTCGTAGGCATTGTATTTAATTCTAGTCTACTTATAGCTATGGCATTGTACAATCTTTGTATAGATCTAGTAAAAGTAAATTGCTCTAGAGGACTAAAGAAAAACACTGACGATTTAAAGGATTGCAATTCTTATATTACCGGTGGTATAGTGATAGCTGTGTCAAGTATATGTTATGCTTCCTATGCTGTGATTCAGTTATTTAATCCTTCAAATACTAAATATCACATGATAGTGGGTATTATAATCGCATTATTCGCCACATATAGTATTGTAATGTCTATTATAGGTGTGGTCAAGACTAGAGGTAAGACAATGCTTATAAAAGAGTATAGATTGGCCAATTTTGCTGGAGCATTCACAAATATTGTATTGGCTCAGATTGCGATACTTTCATTCACTACAGAAGCGAATATGGCATCGTACAATGCACTTGTGAGTGGTATAGTAGGTGTGTTTATCTTTGCTATAGGTATATATTTGATTGTACACGGTATATTAATGAAACGTGTCTATACCACAGGCATAACAAACGCAAAATAATATAAAGACAGGGTTAAAAGCCTTGTTTTTCAATTTCAATTATTAATTAGTTTTTTACGCAAAGATATTAGGTGTGATTATATATCTTGGTCGCTACCGCTCCCAAATTTATGAATAAAATGAAAAATTAAAGAAAAGTCTACGATAAGTAGGAGTTTTTTCTTTAAAATAATGATATAATTTTAATGTTAAAAGGAGGGGGAGAGATCATGGATTTAATAAAGATAGGTAAATTTATCCAAGAGAGAAGGAAAGCAAAAAAACTGACACAGGTACAGTTGGCTCAAAAAATCAGTGTCAGTGAAAAAACTATATCAAAGTGGGAGTGTGGCAATGGTTTTCCCGATACATCTTTGATGTTGCCTTTATGTAAAGTTTTGGACATCACAGCTAATGAATTGTTGTCTGGCAAGCTTTTAACCAATGAAGATTATAAAAGCTGTGCAGAAGAAAATCTAATTACACTTAAAACACAGCAAGAATATTACTCAAAATTATTGTTAAATTTGGAGTGGATTTTAGTTTGGTTATCAATGGTCGTACTTTTAGGCTGTGTAATGATTTCTAGTTATGTTGATATGGCTGTTCACTGGCGTGTGATACTCATTGTATTTGGCTTTATTAATATGCTTGTGGCGATACATTTTGCTTTGTTAATCGAGACAAAAGCAGGCTACTACGAATGTCAAAATTGCCATCATAAGTATATACCTGCATACAAACAAGTACTTTGGTCTACACATTTTGGTAGGACAAGGAAGATGAGATGTCCTGAGTGTAAGAAGTGTTGTTGGCATAAAAAGAAAGTCAGAGACGACTAGGTTGACTAGAGTGGATATTTTTATCATAAGGATAATAAAAATTCGAACCAATAAGTTCGAATTTTTTTGGTAGCCCTACGGGGAATCGAACCCCGGTCTCAACCGTGAGAGGGTCGCGTCCTAACCTCTAGACTATAAGGCCATATCATATGAAGATAAATAAATTATATCATATATTTTTGTAAAATACAAGTACATTTGCTTAATTTCTTTAAAAATTTGTGATATAATTAAGGAAAATGAAAGAAAGATGGTTCAATTTTCGTCCATTATGTCTAATTTTTGCCTTTTTATTGATAGGCGTAGTTTTTGCATTTTATGTGACTAGTCAGCTAGTTCTTTGTCTCATAAGTGCGTTTATAATAGTGGCATTCTTATTATTTTTAGCCATTTGGAAGAAAAAATTGTATTATATACTGATACCTATTATAGCATTTAGTATAGGTATCGGTGCATATTACCTTGCTGTATTTAGCTTCAATCAACAAATTGATTATATACCACAAGATATCGAAGTCAGGATATCAAATGTGAGCAAACCAGATGATGGATATCTTAGGCTAGAAGGAGATAGCTGTAAATTTGACGATAAAGAGATAGATGACAAAATCACTATCTTAGTGTACGACAATGATAGCCTTTTTGAAAATCTAGAGATAGGCAGTGTGATTAGTTTTACTCCGTATAAATTTTACCATTCGGATTTGTTCTATAGAGGTATACCAGATTCAAGTGCTTATGCTGAAAGAAATAAATATACCGTAAGCGTTTTGATGGAGAATATAACTTATCATTATGATGATAAAACTTTCGCTGAGATGATAAAGCTCAAGATAAAAGACAATCTAGAGTATGGACTCACGAATGAAAATCTAGAGATAGCATATTCGTCACTTTTTGGTGAAAAAGATTTATTGTCTGACCGGCAATATAGCGCATACAAGCTATCTGGTATTGCACATTTATTGGCAGTATCAGGTTTGCACGTAAATATCATAGTCGGTATCTTGTATTTCTTTTTAGATAGATTACATATAAAACGTTGGGGTAGATTGGGTATAGTAGGTACATTTTTGCTAGGGTATATGTATATATGCAATTTTTCTATATCGGTCATACGAGCTAGCATAATGTCATTATTATACATATTAGCCAAGCTTGTCCATGAAGAATATGACTCATTTAATGCTATATCTATAGCTGGTATTGTGATATTTTGTATCAACCCATTGTGTATCTTTGATGTCGGCTTTTTGCTTAGCTTTTCTTGCTCTATAGGTATCACTATGCTATATAGACCTATAAAGAAAGCATTAACTTATACAAAAGCTCCTAAAGCCATAGTAGACAGCATGGCTATTAGCTTGGCTACTACCATTTCTACAGTATTTATCATGGCATACTATTTCCAGACGCTAAATATTATATCCATTATAGCCAACGTCATCTTGATACCTATATTTACTGTAGGATTTGTAGCTATATTTATTGGCTCGATATTATCTTTGATGATACCATATATCACATATCTACTGTATCCTGTAAACTTTGTATTAGATTTTATCAATCTAGTCGCCAATATACTAGGTAATCTAGCGATATCCAATTTTAATACTTTGTCATTTAACTTTATCGCGATAGTATTGTATTTTATTTTGTTGCTTTTTGTGAGCCGAATGTGTACTGCCAAATATCAGTACAGGATTTTTACTACGCTTCCAATATTTGCATTATTGATCATTTGTTTGATATAATAGGAGGGAATATGAGATTTATAGACTTGAATAAAAATTTAAAAACAAATATTGAAAAGGTATACAACATCACAGGCGATGATTTTTTTCTCGTAAAGCAGGCGATCACAAATCTCAAAACTTTTTTGATAAAAGAATTTGAAGAATTAAACTTTGTAAAGCTTGATGCAGATAAAATGAAATCTGCAGAGGCTAATGAACTAATTTCGACTCTACCGTTTGGTAATGATTACAGATTGATAGTATTAGAAAATCCGAGTAGTGAGGTAGTGGAATTTATCAATCAGTACGACTTTACAGATTCTACTACGGTATTAGTATGTATCAATGCCGAAAACATTACAGTAGGTGAGATTATTGATTGCACAAAGCTTGATAAATTAGATATATCAAAGTACGTGCTCAATCATCTCAAAAAATATGACTTATCTATACAAGAGCAGGCTTTGGATTATCTCATAGATGCCACCAATGCTAATATGACAAAAATAGTAAATGAATTGAGTAAATTGACAGCATATTGTATCGATGAAGACATTATTACCATAGATATAGTCACAAATTTATTGTCCAATACAAATGAATATGCTATTTATACACTTACAAATGCTATAGACAACAAGGACTATACTAGTTATCAAAAAATCTTGAATGAAATGTCAAAATCACAGACTGTGGGAGAGATATTTTCTTATCTTGGTAAACATTTTAGACGTATGCAATATATCGCGCTAAATAAAGATGACAATGAGCTTGCCAAGATACTAAATATCAAACCTTATGCTATAAAAAAGTCTAGACAACATATACAAACCAATGGTGTCAAGTTTTATATCAATCTATATGAATTGTATACCAATCTTGATTATCAGATCAAATCAGGCAAAATCACAGCTCAAAATGCTTTATACGAATTAATATTTTAATATGACTCAAATAAAATTGCTCACACCAAATAAAATCGTTCGCACAAAGCGAAGATCTATATCACTAATTATATCAAATAGTGGTGAGTTTTTTGTACGGGCGCCTATCAGATGCTCTGACAAGGATATATATGATTTTATCATAAAAATAGCTGACTGGATCATAGAGAAACGTCGGCTGTCTTTAGCAAATAAAATAAGTGAAATTACTTTTGATAAAGGAAATACTATTCACTTGTTGGGAGTAGAATACACTTTTGATTATCATGATTCTAGTAGAGTAAAGCTAATAAATGATAAAATTTTCTTACCTAAAGAGGACACAAAAAATCGTTTTATCAGATATTTAAAGTCTTTTGCTAAAAAATATCTGACAATGAGAGTATCTCATATCGCTGAGAGTTTACATTTCACATACGATACTATAGGTATCAGTTCAGCGAGGACGTGCTGGGGCTCTTGTAGCTTTAAAAATAAGCTACATTTTACATACAAGCTGATGCTTTGTCCAAAAGAAATAGTGGATTATATCATAGTACACGAGCTAAGTCACACTAGGGTCAAAAATCATAGTAAGGCATTTTGGGATATAGTAGCAAAAATATATCCAGAATATAAACAGTGTGAAAAATGGCTAAAGGCCAATAGAAATATCATAGACCTTATATAAGCATGAAAAAACTCTCCGATAGGAGAGTCTATTTATTACTTATTACCGTAAACGCTTAATCTAGCTTTCTTTCTATTAGCTGTAGCTTTTTGTAAAACGCCCTTAGACACAGCAGAATCAATCATAGAGAAAGTCTCGCTCAAAAGATTAGCTGCTACTTCTTTCTCACCATTGTCTACTGCTACTTTATATTTCTTCACATAAGTAGCAATCCTAGTCTTGCATGATTTGTTTTCTAAAGATTGTCTATCGATAACCTTAATGCGTTTTTTAGCTGACTTAATATTAGCCATACAAACCTCCAATATGCTTATCAGTATAGCAAAGATTGTGACAAAAATCAAGTGCTTTTAACAATATTTTTTTAATTTCATACATTATTATATGTCAAATATTCAAAATCCTACTATAGCTATACTTGATAGTGGTATAGGTGGAGTCAGTATTTTACGTCAGCTATTATCTAGATTCCACACTGGAAATTATATTTATTTTGCTGACAATCTATATATGCCATATGGGAATAAAAATCATCACTCTATCAAAAAAAGGGTAGAGCTATTGATCGATCTGCTGATAAAAAAATATAAAGCTGATATCGTAATCATAGCGTGTAATACAGCATCTACCTGTATAGATGATAAAAAATATAAAAAAATATATATCATGTCCTTTGATAAAAAGTATATTTATTACGCTACAGGGCTTACGAAAAACAATTTGAAGGACTATCAAGTTATCGCAGATAGAAGCCTTGCGAAGATGATAGAAAGCAATATTTTTGATGAAAAAAAATTGAAAACAATAGTAGCTAGACATATTGACTCTCATGGACTACGCAAATATCGAAAGATAGTGCTAGGTTGTACTCATTATGAGCTGATATCGGATACATTTAAATCACTGTGCCCAGATGTAGAGTTTGTCTCAAATAGTAGCTTTGTTATAGAAAAGATAAATTATCAGCCTAGTGCTGACTTGAATATTAAAATACTGCTATCGAAATATAGCAAATCATACCATGATAAAATAAACAAATTGATTAGGAGGGATATATGTGCGGAATATTTGGATACATAGGTAAAGGAAATGCCTACAAAAAAGTAATGGACGGATTGTCATTGCTACAATATCGAGGCTATGATTCGTGTGGCATAGCGTATAAGACGGACAAATTTAATATAAATAAGACAGTAGGTACATTGGATAATCTAGCAGAATGTGGTGATAAAACAAATATAGCATTTGGCCACACTAGATGGGCTACTAATGGAGTAGTAAATATAGAAAATACACACCCTCATATATCACACGACGATCGCTATATCATAGTGCATAATGGTATTATAAACAATGCTGACATAATCAAAAACAACCTCTTAGATAAAGGCATATCATTTTATTCCAATACAGATACAGAGGTGATAGTCAATCTACTCACGACTTATCCCAATCTTGAAGATGGAATAAAAGATTTGTTTCATCAGTTAGAGGGTACATATTCATTGATCATAGCCAATGAAGAGGGAGACTTATATCTAGTAAGGAAATTTAGCCCACTTAATCTACTAGTAGGAAAAGATGGAATATATATATCTAGTGATATTAGTAGCTTATCAGATGGAGAATTATATTCCTTAAAAGATAACGATATCATCAAGATACATGGAGACAAAATATCTAGTCTTACTGACAATAAGATAGAATATGTGAGCCACATAAACAATGTAAAAAAGCTAAGTCTAGGCACATATCAACATTATATGATAAAAGAGATAAAAGAGACTCCAGAGGCTATCAAAAATACCTATTATCATATCAAAGATAATGAAAATTTACATATTATTAGTCAGTTTTCCAAATTTACCTTTATAGGTTGTGGCACAGCGTATCATTCTTGCCTTGTAGGTGAATATTTTTTGAAAAATGAATTGAATCTAGATACAGAGACCATTTTGGCGTCAAATTATGATGTGAAGCAAGAGATCGACAAGAATCACTTACACATCATAGTAAGCCAGAGTGGAGAGACAGCTGATTGCATCAAAGTGGCAGAAAAGGTAAAAAAATTGGGTGGTAAAATATTGCTCATCTCAAATGAACCAAAGAGTACCATTGCAAAAATTACTGATTTTCACATATTTACACAAGCAAAAAAAGAAATCGCTGTCGCAAGTACCAAGACATATTGTTGTCAAGTATTTGTATTTGCATATATGTGTGAGTTAGCAAAAAATCCTGACTATCAGCTGGAGATAGATGATTTTGTTAACGATCTCATAAGATATATCAATTCTATAGATGTCTCAGACATCAGTCAAAGACTCCAAAATATAGATAAAATGATATTGATAGGAAAGGATATAGATTATATCACCTTATTGGAGGCTAGTCTGAAAATACGTGAGATAGACTATATCTATACATTACCGATGTATTCTGGAGAATTAAAGCACGGTACATTGTCCTTGATAGATAAAGACGCTTTTGTCTTGACACTCAATACGAGTCGTGACAAAACAAAATTATCCACTGCTATCAACGAAATACAGGCTAGAGAGGGCAAAGTAATCAATTTTACTTTAGATAAAGATGTAAGCGAAAGTTTTAGACCAATATATGCAGTCATACCATTTCAATTGATTAGCTATCAGATAGCAGTATTGAATGGTAGAAATCCAGATATGCCGAGAAATCTAGCTAAAAGTGTCACAGTAGAGTGATCATACATACCACTTTTTCTTATTTGACAATATTTCTATATTTAGTCGATTTATAATGAAATCTTTTGGTCTAATGGTGACGCTATTACTGATGACTTCACCATTTTCATCAGTGATATAATATTCTATTTCTTCGCTACTAAATATCTCATAATCAATGAGTGACGCGTTATTTGTGTCACTTATTTCTTGCAGTATACTATCGACACCATTTATTCGCTTATGTACTAGATATATACGATTTTTTTTGGCATCAAAAGTAATATTCGCACCCGCTTTATCTATATCTATCTTGAGATACACATCATCTTTTATATCCAATACTATTGGAGCATTATTATGCTTGAAATAATCATAACCTATATATCGTTCTTTGTTTTGCAGAGGAGCTATCAAAGTGTGATTTTCTTCCTTTTCTATTAGATCAAAAGGGTATTTGCTTACACCAGCAGGAATATCAAAGTCTTTAGGTGCCTTATCTTTATATAAGTGCTGACATATATCTTTATTTATGTCAGTAGGTTGAGAAGAACTGAGGAGATTAGATGGTAATAATCCGTCTCCTATATTCGCTATCCATGTTAGTATTGTGTGCTCAGTAGTGTAGGCGACATTGTATAGATCAGTATTACCAGCATCTACACTAGCTGTACCGGTCTTACTTGCTATAGGAATATTTAGAGATGCCATACGCTTGGCTGTACCATATTTTGTGGAGTCTTTTAACATATCTGTAAGTATAAAACAGCTGTCAGCATCTACCACTTTTTGATTGAAATCATCATGAGAGTAGATTGTATTACCTTGACTGTCCAATATTTTATCGACAAAAGAAAGACTATGATATTCACCCATATTTGCTATGGTAGAGTAGGCATTCATTAGCTCTAGTATATTTACGCCATTTTTTACAGCACCTAAGGCAAGGCTAAGATTCATATCGCTATTTGATATGTTTATACCTAAGTTTGTGAGCATTTCTCTAGATTTTTTGAGTCCTACATAGTCTAGAGCCTTGACAGCTGGGACATTTAGTGAATGAGCTAAAGCCTCTCGTGTGGTGACATATCCATGATATTTCATGTCTGCATTTTGTGGACTAAAACCATTGAAATCTATCTCTTCGTCTAGTATCTCAGTTGCTGAAGACAATATATTGTGTGAGATACATGGCAGATACACAGCTAGTGGTTTTAATGTAGATGCTGGCTGACGTTTTAGACCGTGCAGATCATAATGACTGTTTGCATAATATGCCAAGATTTTGCCATCATTGTCTGCCACTACAGAAAGGCTATCTAAATTACTCGCCGTATTGTCTTCAGCTGACGTGATTATCTTATTATTTATCTCTACTACTGCTTGCTGTAAATCATCATTTTTAAAAGTAATGATTTGATATTTATTATTGATAAGCTCACGTTCGCTGATATTTAATAATCTACAAGCTTCAATGATAGCTTCTTCTTCATAGCTATGATCTACTTGTTTTTGTGCCGCAATAACCAAATCTGAAGATAAGACTTCATCATATTGTTCGTTGGATATATTTCCAGCAGAGAGCATCTTTTCCGCCACCAAATTGCGTCTTTTTATGGCATTGTTATAATTATTTTTAGGAGAGTAGTAGTTTGGGGACTTGATTAGTCCTGCTAGACAACAAACTTCATTTATACTCAAGTCTTTTGCAGATTTATTAAAGTAAGTCATACTAGCATTTTCTATACCATAAGCATTTGATCCAAAGTAAATAGTATTAAGGTACATCTCTAATATTTCGTCCTTTGTAAATTCTTTTTCTAGTTTGATGGACAAGATGATTTCTTTGATTTTTCTAGCATATGTCTTTTTATTGTCCAATAATGCATTTTTGATCAGCTGCTGACTGATAGTAGAGGCTCCTTGTGATTTTGATTGGCTAGCTAGATTTACCATGCTAGCTTTTACTATTCGCTTGATATCAAAACCATTGTGCTCATAAAAGCGTTTGTCTTCTATATCTATAAATGCTTGAGGCACATAATCAGGCAATGTTTCTATCTCTACTATTGATCTATCTGTATTGTATAAGGTATTGTCTATGCCAGTAGAAGAGTATACTCGTATACCATTGTTTTGACTAGTGAGTTTGTCTATATCTAGGTCGTATTTATGGTAAAGTATAGTAATAGTGATAAGGATACTAAAAAATATAATGCTAATGATAATGCATAAGATTAGTAATACTTTTTTGAACCCTTTTTTCTTTTTGATCATCATTGTATTATTTGCAATCTACTAATTTTAATTAGTAATCTATCGAAAAAGGTTGAAAAATGTTGGACTTTATATTATAATAATCGCATGAATAAATATACAGGTAAATTTTTTCACGTAGTGACATATGGTTGTCAGATGAATGTACACGAGTCAGAGAAGATTCGTGGTATTTTAGCGTCCCTTGGTATGTTGGAGACAGATGAGATTAATGATGCTACTGTCGTGGTATTCAATACTTGCTGTATCAGAGAAGGTGCTGAGGACAAGGCTTATAGCAATATAGCTGCTCTTAAGAAATGGAAAGCAGAAGATGACTCTAGAGTAATAGTAATGTGTGGCTGTATGCCTCAGCAAAAGGAAGGTAAGTATGACCTTAAGAAAAAGCTCCCTATAGTGGATATCATTATAGGTACGCACAATATCAATCTCTTGGGTCAATATCTCACTCGACTAGCAGAGAAAAAAGAAAAGATATACGAGATACTAGAATCTCCTACAGAGAGTATGGATATAGGAAACTGTATACGAGATGATAAGATTAATGCTTATGTAAATATCATATACGGTTGCAACAAATTTTGCACTTATTGTATAGTGCCATACGTGAGAGGGAGAGAAAAGAGTAGACCAATAGATGAGATATATAAAGAAGTAAAAGACTTGGTACAAAATCAAGGCTACAAATATATCACTTTGCTAGGTCAAAATGTCAATTCTTATGGTAAAGATCTCACAGACAAGACTACATTTAGTGAGCTACTCACTCATTTGTGTAGGATAGAGGGTGATTTTAAGATTAAGTTTATGACCTCGCATCCTATGGACTTTAGCGATGATTTGATCAAAGTGATGAAAAATGAGCCTAAGGTAGCCAAGACTCTTCATCTACCAGTACAGTCAGGCAGTACAGCTATACTCAAGAAAATGAATAGACATTATGATATCAAGCAATATATGTCTATCATAAAGAAAGTGAAGAGAGCTATACCAAATATTTCTTTGTCTACTGACATTATAGTAGGTTTCCCAGGAGAGACAGATGCGGATTATCTCAAGACATTAAAGCTAATGAAAAAGGTTAAATATGACCAGCTATTTGCTTTTATGTACTCAAAGAGAAAAGGCACTCCTGCTGCTACTTTTGATAATCAAGTAGAAGATTATATCAAGACCAAGAGAGTGAATAATCTTCTTCGTCTGCAAAAGATTATACAAAAAGATCAGCTCAAGAAATGTTTTAAAAAGACATACAATTGTCTCATCAAGCACATTAATGGTGTGGCAGTGGGTATCACAGACGGTGGCAAGGAAATATATATACCAAATTATCAATTTGCAAATCAAAATTATTTTGCCAATGTAAAGGTAGAAGATATTAGAAATCATAAATTATCAGGAGTAATAGATGAGTAATGCAAAAGAAAAAGGCCCATCTCCAATGATAAGGCAATTTCGAGAAATAAAGAAAAATTATCCAGATTGTATCTTGTTTTTCCGTTTGGGTGACTTTTATGAGATGTTTGAAGATGATGCCATCGTGGGTAGCAAAGAGCTAGATTTGACATTGACAGGCAAGAGTTGCTCTGAAGAGAATAGAGCACCTATGTGTGGTGTCCCTTACCATGCATATGAGTCATACGCTCAGAGATTGATAGAAAAGGGCTACAAGGTAGCTATTTGTGAGCAGACTGGACCTATAGATAAAAATAAATTGGTCGCACGCGATGTAGTACGTATTATCACACCCGGTACTGTGGTAGACACTGCTATGCTTAGCGAATCAAGCAATACTTATATGATGTGCCTTTATGTAAAAAAAGGCTCTGTATCATATGCTTATGGTGATTTATCTACTGGAGAGCTATGTGTGGCAGAGTATACAGGTAATAATATTGAGGGCTATATCAATGATCAAATAGTGAAGATCACTCCATCAGAGATTATATGTAATGCTGAAGCGAAAGCTCTGGAAGCTAGTCTTCCTTGCATGCAAGGTATCACAAAATATAGGTTAAATACTTATTATGATTGGGCATTTTTAAAAGACAATGCAGAAAAGGTAATCACAAATCAATATAATCTATCTAGTCTCAAAGGCTTTGATTTTGCCAATGAAAATTGTATCATCTCTGTAGGCGCTTTGTTAGCATACTTTAGTGAGACGCAAAAACGAGAGCTAAAGCATCTCAAGATGCCAAAACTCATACGTGATGAGCAGTATATGTATATCGATACAAACACTAGACGAAATCTAGAGATAGAGCTCTCAATGCACAACAATACAAAGCAAGGTAGTTTGCTCTGGGTACTAGATCAGACCAATACAAGTGGTGGCTCTAGACTATTGAGGTCATGGATAAGACAGCCACTACAGAGTGTAGAAGTTATCAATAAGCGCTTAGATATGGTAAATACATTGGTACAAAACACTATCGTCAGAGCTGAGCTAAAAGATCATTTGTCTCACATTCAAGATATAGAGAGATTGGTGGGAAAGATAGCTTATGGACATATCACTCCAAAAGACTGTATCGCACTAGCAAATTCATTAGATGAAATACCTTATATCAAGCAAGCGTTGGCTTGCACTGATGATAAAAATTTGCTTGCTTTAGCAAAAGAGCTAGTAGATGCTACATCTATAGTAAATTTTATACGCAGTGTCATATCTGAAGATGCACCAGCGCTATTAAAAGACGGTGGATACATAAAGAGAGGCTTCAATGCTAGTCTAGATGAATTGCGTGATATGAAGAAGAATGCCGAAGATACTATAGAGAGTATGCAAAATATCGAAAGAGAAGCTACAGGCATCAAAAATCTAAAGATAGGTTACAATAGAGTCTTTGGTTATTATATAGAGGTAAATAGACAATATAGCGAGCAAGTACCTTATCATTATGTCAGAAAGCAGACTATTTCAAACAATGAGCGTTATATCACGGAAGATTTGAAAGCATTTGAAGAGCAAGTGTTGTCTAGCCAAGAAAATGCACTACAGCTGGAAGAAAAAATCTATACAGAATTTAAGGCTCAATTATTAAAAAATGCGTCTCTAATGCAACAATTAGCGACAGTGATATCTACAGTGGACTGTCTATATTCATTAAGCTCTGTGGCTGTAGCAAATGATTATGTAAGGCCAAATATCAGCAATGATAAAAAGATAAATATCGTAGCAGGTCGTCATCCTGTGATAGAGAAGATTAATAAGGCAGACTTTATATCAAATGACTGTTATCTTGACGATAAAGAGCAAAAGACTATCATACTTACTGGTCCAAATATGGCAGGTAAGTCTACATATATGCGTCAGGTTGCGCTCATCACATATATGGCACATATTGGTAGTTTTGTCCCAGCAGAGTCAGCAGATATATGTATAGTGGATAGGATATTTACTCGTATAGGTGCTAGTGATGATTTGGCTGTAGGTCAGTCTACATTTATGGTAGAGATGATAGAAGTGGCCAATATATTAAATTTCTGTACTGATAGTAGCCTTATCATTTTAGATGAGGTGGGCAGAGGTACATCTACATTCGATGGACTCTCTATCGCTTGGTCTGTAGTAGAGTATTTATCAAAAAATAGAAATGCTAAGACTTTATTTGCTACTCATTATCATGAATTGATGCAATTGGAAGGCAAATATGAGGGAGTGAAAAATTATTGCATATCTATCAAAGATATAGGTGGTAAGCTAGTATTTTTACGTAAAATCATGCGTGGTAGTGCTACAAAAAGCTATGGTATAGAAGTGGCTAGCCTAGCAGGATTACCAAATGTTGTGATAGATAGAGCAAAAGAGTTGCTTAGTGAGCTTGAGACAGAAAAGATAAGATAATAGGTAAAATATGGCAATCAATGTATTGGATAGTATGATAATCAATCGCATCTCTGCAGGAGAAGTAGTAGAGAGTCCTTTTTCCATAGTAAAAGAGCTAGTGGACAATGCTATTGATGCAGGAGCAAATAAGATCACCGTTGAGGTCAAAAATGGTGGTATAGACCAAATCATAGTGAAGGACAATGGAAAAGGTATAGAGCACGATGATATCGTCAAAGCTTTTCTTCCTCATGCTACTAGCAAGATAAAAGATATACAAGACCTTGATAATATCTCCACATTAGGCTTTAGAGGAGAGGCGTTGGCTAGTATATCAAATGTCAGTCAGACTAGTATGCTCACCAAGACTGTCGACTCAGAGTGTGCATATTCTTTGGACGTCTTTGGTGGCAAATTTGGTGAAATACAGCCGTCTATCAGTGAGCAGGGTACAAAGATAGAAGTAAATAATCTCTTTTTCAATACTCCTGCGAGAAGAAAATTTTTAAGAAAACCAAAGCTAGAAGAATCTCAGATCACCAATATCATATCTCGTTATATTTTGGCGAATCCAAATCTGTCATTTAAATACATAGTAGATGGCAAGACCATTTATTATACAAAAGGCACATCACTTTTAGATGCTATATCTTGTGTGTATGGAGTAGAAGCTACTCAAAATCTAATATATATTGAGAAGACAGATGGTAATATTAAACTTTCAGGCTATGTATCAAGATTAGGTTTTAGCAAGCCAAACACTACTTATCAGACATTGATATTGAATGGCAGATATGTAATAGATGAGATTGTGTCCAAGGCGGTGTACATGGCTTTTGAAGATTATCTTATGCCAAGACAATTTCCTATGTATATATTTAATATCTCTATGCCAAATGTAGATGTCGATGTCAATGTACATCCAAGTAAGATGAATGTAAAATTTTCCAATCCTAGCAAGATGTATGATTTGGTTTATTCTGCCACTAGTGCTTGTATTTATAGACAGTTGAATCCTAATACCGACGCATCTGTAGGAGAAAATGATACTATCGAGGAAAGTTTGATCACCACAGATTTATCTAGCCTACAAGAGATTAATATTGAGCCAAATCTTACACAAGCTCCTACAAATCCAATATTTACTTTGAAGCAATCAAAATATTCACCTATGACGATATTCGATTTGCCTATTGAATCAAAATGTCAAGAAGAGACTGATACAAAGGTAAATACTACAGATTCTTCTTATGTAGACATAGTCAAGCTATCAGATTTTAAGATCGTGGGCGAAATTTTCAACGAGTTTATCGTACTAGAAAAGGGTGAAGATATGATTTTACTAGATTTCCATGCAGGACATGAGAGATTAAATTATGATAGATTTACCAAGATGGTAGAGAATAGATCGGTCGTAATACAAGATTTACTCTTGCCTTACACACAAGATCTCACGGAAAATGAAGTAAACTATATATTGGAGCTAAAGACAGTATTATCAGATTTGGGCTTTGATATAGTCAAATCTAGTGACAGGCAAATCATGATCAATGCTGTCCCAATGCAATTAAAAGACATCAATCTCAAGGGATTTGTAGATGATTTGTTGCACGATATGAAAAATCTAAAGCCAAGTGTCAATAATGAAATCAAGCACTACCTTATGCAAAAAGCTTGTAAAAGCAGTGTAAAGTCAGGTATGACTTTGAGCGAAGTAGAGATACAAGAGTTATTGAAAGATTTGGATATGAAGCATCCGGTATTATTGTGTCCACATGGTAGACCAATACTTACGGTAGTAGCAAAATCTCAGATAGAAAAGTGGTTTAAAAGAATAATTTAATGAATAAAGTGATCATTATCACAGGACTCACCTGCAGTGGTAAGAGTGATTTGGCTATCGATATCGCGAGAGAATACGATGGAGAAATCGTCTCTGCAGACAGTGTCCAAATATATAGAGGTTTAGACATAGGCTCTGCTAAGGTAGATAAATATACTATGTCAGCTATTTCACATCATCTGATAGATATCAAAGCTTTTGATGAATCATACAATGTAGGGCAATTTTTATCCGATGTGCAAAAAGCACTAAAAGATATTACCAGTAGAGGTAAGGTTCCTATCATCGTAGGTGGTACAGGAATGTATGTCAAAGCTCTCATAGAAGGATATTCTTTGGGAGGTACTAGTGCCAATCAAGAGTTTAGAGAAAAATATCAAAAGCTAGCACAAAAGCATGGCAATAAAGCTGTGTGGGATGAACTATATAGACTAAACCCTTCCAGAGCAGAAAGTGTGCATTTCAATAATTTAAAAAGAGTAATCCGATATCTAGAGATAGAGTGCAATCATGAAGATATACAAAGGACTGAGAGTATTTTGAAAGATTACAAATATTACGCAGTAGGTATCATAGATGATAGAGAAAAGATATATCAGCGCATCAATCATAGAGTAGACAAGATGATAGGAGCTGGTTTAGAAGATGAGATAAAGACCTTGATATCTCATGGTGCGACAAGAGAAATGCAATCCATGACTTCCATTGGATATAAAGAGTGGTTTGATTACATCGAGGGTAATATAAGTAGGAAAGACATGATAAATCTCATAAAACAACATACTAGAAATTATTGCAAACGTCAAATGACATTTTTGAAGACTATACAAGACCTTCCTCTTTTATCAATAGAAGAGGCTAGGGTAGAGATAAGGAGATTTTTAAATGATTAAAATAGAAAAAGAAATACTAGATTTGGTCAATGATTGCGAGAAAGATTGTATAGAAAAATTTAAAGAAATAGAAGATATCGAATTTCAAAATCAATTGAAAGTGCTCAATGCTTTTAATGAGCATGAGATACAGTCATATCATTTTATAGGTAGCAGTGGCTATGGTCACAACGATATAGGCAAGACTAAGATTTCTGATGTGTTTGCTAGCATTTTTCATACAGAATCCGCTTTTGTCAGTCCTCTCATTAGCTGTGGTACTGAGGCCATTAGTCAATCTCTTTTTGGCATCTTACGACCATATGATATTATACTAAGTATATCTGGTAGGCCATATGATACATTGAAAAATATCCTTTTTGGAGTAGAGGGGAAGAATGTAGGTTCACTCAAAGATTACAATATCCATTATCATGAAGTAGACCTTAAAGACGGAGATTTTGATATACCTGCGATCAAGGAAGCTATCATCAAATTAAATCCTAAGATTGTATATATCCAACGTTCTAGAGGATATACTCTAAGAAATGCGCTCAATATCGCTCAAATCAAAAGGGCAGTAGAGGCCGTGAAATCAGTGACAAATGCATATATCGTAGTAGATAATTGCTATGGTGAATTTACAGAGACATTAGAGCCTACAGACGTGGGAGCAGACTTAGTGATAGGTTCACTTCTTAAAAACATGGGAGGTGGTATAGCTCCTACAGGCGGTTATATCGCTGGTAAAGAAGAGCTAATAGAGCTCATATCTTACAAAATGACCAGCCCAGCATTGGGTACGGATATTGGTTCTTATGAGCTTGGATACAAGGCATTTTTTGAGGGATTATTTGTATCACCTCATGTCGTCGCTCAGGCTAAGAAATTAGTCATATTGACTAGTGTAGTGATGAGTAGGTTAGGTTACAAGACTATACCGACTATCAATGACACATTATCAGATATAGTATCTTGTATAGAATTTAATGATAAAAATACTTTGATAAAATTCACTAGAGCTATACAGCACGCTAGCGCCATAGACAGCAATACTACGCTCGAGGCAGGGGAGATGGACGGATATGAAGACTTGATTATCATGGCAAGTGGTAGTTTCAATCAAGGCAGTAGTATAGAGCTTAGCTGTGACGGGCCTATGAGAGAACCATTTGCTGGATTTTTACAGGGGTGTCTAAGCTATCAGCATGGTAAGATTGGTCTCATGAATGCTATACAAACATTATCTAAATAAATATAAAAGCATATCTTCTGATATGTTTTTTTATGCTAGGGTAGGTGTTTATCCATCTGAAAAGATGAAAAAACAATACGATTTGTGGTTTGTAATATATGTGGATGATAATAGAGTGGTGTGGAAGTTTATATCGATATCTTTGCGCAAAACTCTTCTTTTGCGCAAAGTAATAGCAATTTTGATAAAAAATCGTGTGGATATCACTAAATTTATCCACCGATTCATTTTGATAATCTTATATTCGATTTTATTCGACAAGCTAAGTCTAGATTTGTCCACATTTATAAAATTTGATATTGATTACTTATCATTATATCATTATATATAAAATAAGATATCTTGAAAATTTTATTAGATGACCTATTCCTCATCTTTTTGATTTAGAATTCGTCTGAGAGCAGATTTCAAATGAGCATTTATTCATCTAAATTATCTTCAATGCGTCTCAGCGCGGATTTACATTGATTTATCTTTAATTTGTATAATGTATCTTATTAATTCTTCTTAGTTATCATTATAGTCAGTTTATTCATATTTTGTCGGTATATAGTAAAATTTTGTAAAAATTATCTTTGCGTAAAAAAATACCAGCTAATAATAGCCGATATTTTATGGTTTACTTTTTAGGTATAATGATTGATTTACCACCCATATATGGACGTAAAACTTCTGGCACTGTGATAGAACCATCTTCATTGTAATTATTTTCTAATAAAGCAATTAAAGCTCTAGTAGATGCCAATACTGTGTTGTTTAATGTATGAGGATAGTAAGTACCATTCTCCCCTTTTACCCTAATGCCCAATCTACGAGACTGCGCGTCGCCTAATGTAGAACATGATCCTACCTCAAAGAATTTTTGCTGTCTTGGGCTCCAAGCTTCAATATCACAAGATTTCACCTTTAGGTCGGCTAAATCACCACTGCAACACTCCAATTGTCTTACTGGAATATTTAAATTCCTAAAAATCTCTACAGTATAAGACCACATCTTATTGTACCAATCCATACTGTCTTCTGGTTTACAAATGACTATCATTTCTTGCTTCTCAAATTGATGTACGCGATATATACCACGCTCTTCTATACCATGAGCACCTACTTCTTTTCTAAAGCATGGTGAATATGAAGTCATTGTTACAGGTAGCTCTGTCTCTTTCATGATTTGGTCTTTAAATTTACCTATCATTGAGTGCTCACTAGTGCCGATAAGATACAAGTCTTCACCCTCTATCTTATACATCATAGCGTCCATCTCAGCGAAGCTCATGACACCTGTCACCACATCGCTCCTAATCATAAAAGGTGGTATCGCATAGATAAAGTCCTTATCTATCATAAAATCTCTAGCATAAGAAATCATCGCAGTCACTAGACGCGCTGCATCACCCATTAGATAATAAAAACCATTACCACTAGTCCTACCAGCACTTTCTTTGTCCAAACCATTGATTGACTGCAAAATATCTGCATTGTATGGTATCTCATAAGATGGCACTTTTGTCTCGCCAAATCGCTGTAATTCTACATTTTCGCTATCATCTTTACCGATCGGCACATCATCAGCTACGATATTAGGTATGGTCATCATCTTTTGCTTAATATCTTGCTCAATATCTGCCACTATAGTCTCTAGCTCATCTATTCGCACTTTATTAGCTACTACTTGAGCTTTGATGGCATTTGCTTCTTCTACCCTTTTCTCACGCATCAAAGCACCGATTTCTGCTGACAAAGTATTCCTCTTGGCACGCAAATCATCTCCTTCTTGCTTTAAAATGCGGACTTTTTTGTCCAATTCTAATACTTCATCTACCAAAGGTAATTTTTGATCTTGAAATTTCTTTTTGATATTTTCTTTTACCTTTTCTGGATTTGTCCTTATCAAATTGATATCTAACATATTTTCTCCTTTATTTATATTAGGGATAACAAAAAATCACCCCTGTATTAGAGGTGATTTTTACCACTGTGCCACTCTATTTGAGTATACTATATATAGTGTATATTAAGTATACCCCACTCATTATGTTGCAAATTGTGCTATGCAACCAGCTCCGCATTACCAGATATCTAAGAGGTAGACGCATAAAGATTTCATAATTTGCTCTCACCCACCGCAAACTCTCTTATACTTCCTCTATATGCTAGTCTCTATCATCGACATATTAAGATATTTTAATTTTATAACATAAATATTTGAATGTCAACCGATTTTTCTATTTTGTTGCATTTTTTTATATTGCTCTATCCTACTGCCAAGTTATCAATAAATTTATTTGTTATTTGTGTAAATTATACAAGGTACGTAATAATGCATATTAATATTTGCGCAAAAATCATCTTTGCGTAAAAAACTATTTTTAATAAAAATAAATGAAAAAATTTAAATAATTTTCTTATTTATTTTGTTTTTTGCGCAATCATTTGCTATAATTTAATTATAGAGGAAAATATGTCAAACAATTATTATTTAGATAGGAATAGAAATAATATGAGAAAATTAAACGAAATGTTGGCAGATTTACCAGCATTTTGCAGTGTGTTTTTCATTGGAATACAAGACACCACCACTCCACTTACTAGATTAAATTATGCAGTAGATCTCAAGACATTTTTCAATTATCTAGTGACATATGAGACGAAATTTTACAATCGATCTATCCAGTCGATCTCTATAGGAGACATTGATGAAATCGATGCTCAGACTATAGAGCGTTTTATGGCGTACATATCATATTATGATAAAGAAGATGGTACAGTCCTTACAAATGGAGAAAGAGGAAAATTAAGGAAATTATCAAGTATCAGAGCGTTTTTCAAATACTTTTTCTTTAAAGATATGATAAAATCAAACGTAGCGAGCAAAGTCAGGAACCCAAAGATACATGAAAAGCCTATCGTGCGACTAGAGCCTTCTGAGACTGCAGAATTGATGTATTCGTGCGATACATTATCTGGATTTAGCGAACATCAACAAAAATACAATCAAAAATTTAAGACTCGAGATACTGCTATCATCTCTCTCTTCCTCACTACTGGCATACGTGTAAGTGAATGTGTAGGACTAAATGTAGATGATATAAACTTTAACTTAAATTCTTTCCGTGTAACTAGGAAAGGTGGTAATCAAGTCATTCTCTACTTTGGCGAAGAGACTGCTGAAATATTAAAGCAATATATTTATTATCGAGATACACTTCAAATACCTAAAGAAGAACGTGCTTTATTTATTTCTAGCCAAGGTAAACGTATGGCTGTAAGATCTATGGAATATTTGGTGAAAAAATATGCAAAGCTCGCTACTCCGCTAAAAAATATCACTCCACACAAACTCCGCTCTACATATGGTACAAACCTATACAATGAGACAAAAGATATCTATATCGTAGCGGAAGTATTGGGACACAAAGATGTAAATACAACAAAGAAACACTATGCCGCCATTAGTGATGATATTCGTAGGTCTGTAGCAGGAAAAGTAAAATTGAAATAAAATTATAAAAATCTAAAAATATTCGAACAAATGTTTGACAATTATAAATTAATATGCTATCTTTACTCTAGGAGAAAATATGGATAAGACTCTACAAGCATATGAATTTATAGAATCATATATCATAGAAAATAATTATTCACCAAGTGTGAGAGAAATCGGAGAATTTTTGGGTCTAGACTCTACATCTAGTGTAGTTTACCACCTAAAGAAACTAGAAAAGATGGGTAAAATCACTAGAGATGGCAATAAAAATCGTGCCATTGAGCTAGTAAATAAGCCCCCTATCCAAAGCAGTGTGACTCTGCCTGTAGTAGGTACTATCGCTGCTGGTCAGCCAATACTTGCCGAGGAATCTATTATGGATAAAATCGTCATTTCTGAAAATTTCTTTTCTGGATTAAACTTATTTGTTTTGAAAGTGAAAGGTGAAAGCATGATAGATGTGGGTATATTTGATGGTGATTTTGTCGTGATATCAAAGCAATCTGTGGCTAATAATGGTGAGATAGTAGCTTGTCTAATCGACAATGAAGCTACTGTAAAGAAATTTTATAAAGAAAATGGCTATTTCCGTCTACAGCCAGAAAATACTACTATGGAGCCAATCTACACAGACCATGTAGAAATATTAGGTAAAGTCGTAGGTCTTATCAGAAATAGAATTTAAGGACTTTTAGAGTCCTTTTTTATTGACTCACACTACTTTTTTATGTATAATTATTTATAATTATATATAAAGGGGTGTTATGAAAACTGCAGATTTAATACCATTTATACTACTAGAGCTCAACGAATGTGACAAATACGGCTTTGAATTGACAAAAGCTATCGAGACAAAATCAAATGGAAAAATTATCATAAAACAACCTACTCTATACACTTTACTAAAAAAATTAGAAAAATCTAAATTTATATCTTCATATTGGGAAGATAGTGAGATAGGTGGCAAGAGACATTATTACAAGATTACCGAAAATGGCAAAATGCAGATCACTACTCTACCTTCTTATGATTTTTTATTGAAAAATGCATTGAATGATACTGCAGATGAAGACGCGGAAATGTTGGTCACCGACACAGTAAGCACAAAAGACATAGAGACTGAGAAAAATTTTTCTATCATGGACGCTCTACTACCTGACAATGAACCAGAGGAAACTATCCTCCCTACTGCTGAGGTATTCGCTGATAACCATATAGATAACTCTACCGAAATGGATATCAACCTAGCAAATAGTGAAATTTTGAAAGAATCTGACGAATCTAAAGAAGAACAATTTGCTACCAATAAAGAAGTGATGAAATTTACTGAAAAGATCTCTACACCTACAGAGGCGATAGATTACAACAATAAACTAGACACAAATAAGACATCTGATGATATCTTAAATAATTATAAACCTATAAATACCAATGAAAACAGTGTAAAATTTGTAGACTATCGCAATATAAAGACGGATCCTCAGTACATATCAGCCAAAAAACTGGCAAAGGGCACTCTATATAGAGCATTAATTACTAGCAGTGCTATAGTAATCGCATTAATAATCGCCAGCCTAATCACCAATGCTACTGGCACTAGCGCTCTCTATTATGCATCTCTTATCATATCTATTACTATTGCAGTGTTTTACCCTGTAGTGACAGCTGTCAATATGGATAAATTTAAATTGAAGTGTCAAGATAAAGAATTTCATTTTAATATTAAAAAATCACTATTTATAGCCATAGCTATAATGTTGCTTGTATTTTCTATCTGCATCGTGACAAATGTGACAATAGGTAAAAATAATATTAATGCAATATTCTCTATCCAAAATTTTGCAAATATGTATGCTCCAATGTTATTTACAAGTATTATTTTTATAGATATCTTATTTAGTTATTTATTCTCAAAGAAAAAATAGGAGTGTTATGATTCCAATATTGAGTGTCAAAAACTTAACAAAAATGTATGGAAATAAAAAGGTGGTAAACAATGTCACCTTCTCTATTTTTGCAGGTCAAATCTTCGGATTTGTAGGTCCAAATGGTGCAGGTAAATCTACTACTATTAGAATGATCACAGGCCTAACACCTATCACTAGTGGAGAAATCAATATTTGTGGCTATAGCGTAATGCATTCATTTAAAAAAGCTATTTCAAATGTAGGTGCCATGGTAGAAATGCCTCAGCTCTACCCTTATCTAAGTGGACTAAAAAATCTAAAACTTTTTGCTAGCTTTTATGGTAAAGAAGCGTACAATCGTATCGATAAAATAGTAAAGCTTGTTGGCATGGAAAATCGTATTAAAGACAAAGTATCTACCTACTCTCTCGGTATGAAACAACGCTTGGGTATAGCGCAGGCTTTACTCTGCAAGCCAAAGCTTTTGATATTGGACGAACCTACTAATGGATTGGATCCCAATGGTATAGTAGAGATGAGAAATATATTAAAAGTATTAGCTGAAAAGGAAGAGATGGCCATCATTATCTCTAGTCACAATCTAGCCGAACTAGAGCAGACTTGTGATGTGATAGGACTCATCAATAATGGTAGAATAATCGAATATAAGACGATGAAAGAGATCGAAGCAATGATAGAGTCAAAACAACGAGTACAGCTAATGTGTGACTATCCAAATTATGCAGCTCAAGCCATAAAAGAAAAATATAATATAAGATGTAAAATAGTCGGAAACTCTGTGATATTGCCTCTAAAAGAAAACAATGTCGCACCTGTAGTCTCCTACCTTATCCATAAAAAAATCAAAGTTTATAGTATAAAAAAGATACAAAAGACACTAGAAGAATTGTATTTCGAATTATTAAATAGTGACAGACCTTCTACTAGTATAATATAGGAGTATTGATGTTTAAAGTTGCTTTTGCAGAATTTAAAAAGATTTTATCAAAACCGGGGATTTATATCCTCTCTATTTTACTTGCTGTAATATTGGTACTAGGCGTATTTGTTTATAAACCTACAGTCTATGAGTCTACTGCATATGTATTGAACGGAAATACATATTTAGAAAAATATACTGATTTTATCGGTGGTCAAAATTATGGCAAAAAAGCTGAAGCTGATAAAAATTTGTCAGATGCAGTATCCCTTGTCTCAGCCTATACTATCACTGACAGCAAAGGCTCTTACACTCAAAAAGAATATATTGAAAAATTGGTAGATATCTATGAAGAGAAATATGATATTTACTACAATTACGCTTTCTATACCGATCCTTATCCTGATGAAGAATTGAAGAATGCAAAAAAAGCTACTGAAGATAGCTTGTTGGCGCTTAGCGACGCGATAGATGAAGCTTTCTTAAAGTCTGCAAAAGGCTCTTTTACTCTACTTACAAGCTCATCAAACTATGATACTTATAAAGCGATAATCAAAGATGCTCTCATATGGGCAAACATGACGGTCAACAAATCAGCTACAGGTGAAGAACAATATACTCTAGCAGACCATTTTGCATTGTACGAAGCTAATTATAAACAACAATTAGAAAATATAATAAACGCTTTTATCTACCCTACATTGTCCAAAGAGTTTATCTCAAATTATGCTACTGTAGCTGAAAATACAAAATTGAATACTATGCATACTCGTCTAAACAATATTTTGGCTGACATGCTAGAAGGTACTCAAAATAATGTTGAAGCTGACGAAATGGACAGGTTAGCAAACTTATATACAGACACTGTCGATACATATGTCAATTTGGTCAAAAACGAACTAATTTGTCATGCTTTTGATTACGTAAAGACTGGTAAACAGTTAGATGTAAAATATTTATCTGCGTATTCTGATTATGACTCAAACTCTCTACTAATGAGATATAGCTATATCTTTGACCATGACTCTACTGTCAATGATTATGCTAGACCTCTCACTATCGGATTATCTTCAAACACTGACACTAACGCTTATGACTATGCGTATTTTGTATTGAGGTTATTCTCTTTTGTAATAATAGTGTATGCTGTGATGACAGCTTGCCACTCTATAGCTGGAGAAATAAAAGAAGGCTCTATGAGATACTTCGCTATTCGCCCTGTGTCTAGAGGAAACATATATTTTGGTAAGTTATTCGCGATCACTATATTATCTCTAATATTGATTATATTTAGCGGTGTAATTTCACTTTGTGTGGGTGGCGCAGTATATGGACTTGATAGTGGCTTGATTTTGACGATATTCAATGGCTCTACAGCTATCACTATGCACCCTATCGCTATGATTGCTATATATCTAGTGAGCTTATTACTAGAGCTGATAGTATATACATCTATAGCAATGCTATTCTCATCTATATTAAAATCAGATTTGTTTGCTGTCACTATAGCATTGGTATTGTATTTGATAAATACTCTACTCCCTATATTTGTACAAGGTGCAAATACTTGGCTAGCATTTTATCCATTCTCACATATCTCACTATATGCACTATTTGGTAGCTCAATATATGCTATATCAAACAATTTCTACAATCTACTACTTGGTGCAAAAGTATTCGCAGGTACAAACATAATCCTTACCCTATGTGTGATATTAGTTATCACTGTCGTGACAAATATAGTAGCTGTCACAGTATTTAAAAATAAAGAATTATAATATTAAAAAATAGAGGATTGACCTCTATTTTTAATATATAGATTTTTCTACTATTTTTGATGCTTTGCTATCTCTCCTGTAGCCAATTCGTCACAGCGGTTGTTGTATTTATTGTCTGCGTGTCCTTTAACCTTTATCCAAGTGATATTATGAAAATTGTTATACTCTATTAATCTCTGCCAGAGATCAGCATTTTGTACTGGTTTTTTATTAGCATTTCTAAAACCATTCATTTGCCACTTGGTAATCCAATCTTCATTAAAAGCATTCACCAAATATGCACTATCACTATATAGGTCTACATCGCACGCTACCTTTAGCTTTTCCAATGCCATGATCGCTGCTGTGAGCTCCATTTGATTATTTGTAGTATTGTCTTGAAATCCGCTGATTTCTTTCATTGTATCTTTATAAAACAATACAGCACCCCAGCCTCCAGCACCAGGATTGCCACTACACGCTCCATCTGTATAAATCGTCACTTTTTTATTCATTTTTTTCTCCAAGTGATTAATTTAAAAAAACTAGGTAATACCCAGTTTATATGGCAGGGGAGACGCGATTCGAACACGCAACCAATGGTTTTGGAGACCACTACTCTACCGTTGAGCCACTCCCCTATGCTTTATTAGTATAGCCTAATTTAATTTTAAAGTCAAGGAATGTAATAAATTTTTTTATATAAAACAAAAAAAGTAGGATATTTCCTACTTTTTTACTTTGCAGTATCGCTAAATCTACTTTCATAATAAGAACGTGACAAGCACGTTATTCTTGTTCGTTTCAGCAGTTTAGCTCTACTTTGCAGTATCGCTAAATCTACTTTCACGAATAACATTAACTTTAATATGTCCAGGATATTCAAGTTTCGCTTCAATTTCTTTTGCTATATCATGAGCTAGCACCTGAGCCTCTTCATCAGTGATTTGTTCTGGTTTCACCATTACCCTGATCTCACGACCAGCCTGTATAGCGTATGTCTTGTCTACACCGCTGTGAGCATTTGCTATACCTTCTAACTCTTGTAGTCTCTTGATATAATTTTCGATAGACTCACGTCTTGCACCTGGTCTAGCGCTAGATATTGCGTCAGCTGCTTGGACAATCACTGCTTCCAATGTCTTTGGCTCTATATCATTGTGGTGCGCCTCTATACAATGGATCACAGCTTCGCTCTCTTTGTACTTACGAGCAAGCTCTACACCAATAGATACGTGTGTACCTTCTACCTCGTGGTCTACAGCCTTACCAAGGTCGTGCAATAATCCAGCACGTCTAGCTACTTTTTCATTGGCTCCAATCTCAGCTGCCAACATACCAGCTATATATGACACTTCTAAAGAATGATTTAATACATTCTGACCATAGCTTGTCCTATACTTTAATCTACCTAATACTTTTACTATCTCTGGGTGAATATTATGAATATCTGCATCAAAGCAAGCATTTTCACCAGCCTCTTTGATAGTCTCTTCTACATCTTTTTGTACTTTTTGTACCAATTCTTCGATACGTGCAGGATGAATCCTACCATCTAAAATCAATTTTTCTAGAGCAATACGAGCCACTTCTCTACGTACTGGATCAAATCCTGACAATGTAATGGCCTCTGGAGTGTCATCAACGATAAAGTCAATACCTGTAGCGGCCTCTAATGCTCTAATATTTCGACCTTCACGACCGATGATCCTACCTTTCATCTCTTCACTAGGAAGAGTCACTACACTAGTAGTCACTTCGCTAGTATGGTCTGCTGCACATTTTTGGATAGCAAGGGTAATGATATTTCTAGCTTTTTTATCTGCATCTTCTTTTGCTCTATCTTCGATATCTTTTGCTATCTTTACAGCGTCGACTTTAGCCTCTTCTGTATAACGGTCTATAATGACTTGCTTAGCCTCATCTTTTGTCATTTGGCTAACTTTTTCTAGCTCTTTTACTATACTTTCTTGCAATTCATCTAAAGCTACCTCTTTGCTATTGAGTGCCTCGATTTGATTGTGTACACGCTCTTTTGCTTGCTCTAGCTCCTCCATCTTCTTGTCTAGCACTGTCTCACGTTTTGTAAGGAGCTCTTCTCTAGCATACAATCTCTCTTCGTTTCTCTTAGACTCTTCTCTTCGTTCTTTATTTTCTTGCTCGAAAGTAGATTTTAAAAGATTGATTTCTTTATTAGTCTGTTCGACTTGTTCTTTTTTAATTTTTTCTGCCTGCGCCTGAGCCTCTGCTAGTATTTTATCTGCGTTTTGCTTTGCTGATTTAGATTTTTTATTCATAACAATAGCGTAGATACCGTATCCAGCACCACCGCCTACTGCCAACATTATAATAGATAAAATAATCGTCACAGGTACACTCACTGCGCATAGCAAACTCATATTTACTATGTTCATGTCCTTTTACCTACCTTTATCGCCAAATATGACGACACAATGATTATACACCATAAAATATAAAAAAGTCAAGAAAGATAGATAAATTATAACCGTAATTTTAGCTGACGTATAGAAAAATAGTGTATATTGTATTCAATACACACTATATATAGTTTATTTGTAAACAAGTTAGTCATCTAATTTTATTACTTCTATATTTTCTACTACAAAATTTAGCAAATGCTCTAGATCTATTTTACCTTCTTCCCTCTCTGCCTCTGATATTTTTGGCTTAATTACAGGATTTTTAGGTAAGAAAACAGTACAGCAATCTTCATAAGGCAATACACTAATATCAAAAGTACCGATTTCTTTGGCAATATCGATAATTTCATCTTTATTGAAGCTAATCAAAGGACGCAAGACTGGATATTTGGCTACAGAGTTTGTAGTAGTAAGACTCTCAATCGTCTGGCTAGCCACTTGTCCGAGACTTTCTCCTGTGATAATAGTCTTATACTTATATTTTTCACATATGATATTCGCCACCCTAATCATAGATCTACGGAGTAAATTGATAGCATACTCTGTACTGCAATGAATATGAAATTCTTCTTGAAGTTTGGTCATAGAGCATACATACATATATTTAGCACCGATATACTTTTGGATAGTCTTAGCTAAAGTAATGACTTTTTCTTTTGCTTGAGGACTAGTGTAAGGGAAACTATCAAAATGAAGCAAATCTTGTCTCAATCCTCGCTTTGCCATACAGAATCCCGCCACCGGACTATCTATACCTCCACTAAGTAGCAACAAGCCATCTCTATTCTCTCCCAATGGTAATCCTGAGTATGTATATATAATATCATAAAACACAAATGTCTTTCCATTTTCTCTTATATCTATATGAACAATCTTTTCTGGTGAATGTATATCTACTTTCGCATTTGGATTATGAGATAAGATAATCTCTCCTAAGTCTGCAGCAAAATCATTTGACTTGATAGGAAATGACTTATCTGCACGATTGACCTCGCATTTGAATGTCTTATCTATCTTTATATCCTTTACATAATCCTTGATGCCTTGTATATCATTGTCCATCTCTATAGCTTTTGATATAGAATGTACGCCAAATACTGGTCGCAAATTATCTATAATCTCATCTTCATCTGCATAATCTCTTACCAATAGTCTATTTTGTATATTTTCTATCTTGCACTCTATGTCTTTTAAAGCATATTTTATATTGTTGTATAATAATTTTGTGAAATACTTTTTGTTGCCACCTTTTAGGTGTATCTCATTGAATCTTATCAATATTACATTCTTCATCTCTTTATCCTCTCTGTGTATTCTTTTACAGCTGTGCTTAGCGCTTTTGCTACATCTATACAGTCTTTTATACCTATATCTTCTCCGTAGCTTAGTCGTATAGCTCCACCCACATAACCTTTAGGGACTATCGTCTCTAAGACTCTATTGTATCCTGCCTTACTATTGCATGCAGAACCTGTGCCTACTAGATAACCTTGTATCTCTAGCATATGCGCTATAGTCTCACCCCTGACGTCCTTAAAGCAAATAGAAATAATATTATCTACGCAGTGATCGTCAGATACTAATATATAATCTCCTGATAGATTATCTATGATTGCTTTTTTATGCTCGGTATAATCTTTTATCTTTATGTTTTCTATAGCTATCTTAAAAGCTTTGATAGCTGGAGTATTTTCAGTACTGGAGCGAAGGCTCATCTCTTGTCCGCCACCATGTAGCAATGGCTTATATTTATTAGGGTTGGTTATAAATAGTCCTCCTATACCTTTAGGTCCATTTATCTTATGTGCAGATATAGTATAATAATCTACTCCTAGGTCATTTAGATTGATATCAAGTTTGCCCACTGCTTGTACTCCGTCACTATGCACTAGTATGTTTTTATTATATGTTTTGATATCCTTTACTATAGATTTGATATCGTTGATAGCACCAGTCTCATTACTTACATGGATAATAGATACAAACGCCACATTATCATCTAATGCATTGAGAAGCGCTTCACTATCTACGCTACCATTGGCATTTAGCGGTACAAACACTATATTGTATCCCTGCTCTTTATAATATTTAGCTGTCTCATATATAGAGCTATGCTCACCTGCACTAAATATATATTTTTTGTCCTTCCTAGTGATACATGAGTGTAATACTGCATTGTTGCTCTCTGTAGCTGAACCTGTAAATATAAATGTAGAACCAGCCTTTGCCTTGAATCTCTTTAGAATATATGCTCTAGTATTTTCTATCTCTTTCTTTATCTCACTACTAGGAGCATACAATGAGCTAGGGTTGTAAAAAGACTCACTCTCGCTAATATAAGCGTCTAGTGAGACTTTACTTATCTTGGTGGTAGATGCATTGTCAAAATATAACATAATTTTATTATATCATACTGTTTAGATTTTGACAATATTTTACGGAACAAGATTTAAAGATTTACCCAAACTTCCGCCATTTAAATATACTTCTGGCACTTTACCCATTATAATGCTTTCTGCTAATAAGACTTGGTTTGTGGTGTATACATCATAAGATTTAATAGGCATCACTATACTGACATGAACATCTATATACAAAAATAAGGTATGTTTGGTCATATTGATACCCACTGACTCAAATTCACTCTCAAAATTGCTACTCACTACTCCTATAGGCACCAGCTTCAGATCAATCTTAGGTCCTCTACCTATCAAAAACGGTATGCCAGAAAAAGTCCCAAGATTTAAACTGAGACTATTTTGTCCTAGGTTGCCCATCTGATACTGAGTCTCTTTCACTATCTCTCGTGTAATGCTATTTATTTCATATTGATTGGCAGAAAATGACACAATCTCACCACTAGGAGCGTAATGAATGTCGATGAGCGAATCATAGCTAAGTGTACGATTGATTACATTACTGACAGCGAGATTGATAGCTTTTTCTGTGATTGATTTTGTCTCTTGAGATGAATATGTCTTGATGATAGGGCTCATGACGCAAAAATAATATATAATTAATAAAAATATTATGAAAAAAACAAAGGTAATTTTGGTCGCATTTTTTCGTTTCTTTATCTTCTTCATAAAATATATTTATTATATTTATTTTAGATTATCTAAATTCGATGAAATCTGACAATTAATGTCCTCCACGCTTGGTCTTACTACTAAATATAAGAGCAAATATAAAAGATGCAAATATAGCCATGGATATGCCTCCCGAGGCTGCTGTGAGACCTCCTGTAAATATGCCTATGATACCATACTCTTTGGTCGCCATTATTGCCCCTCTAGCAAGGCTCGCTCCAAATCCTATGATAGGCACACTAGCTCCTGCCTTTGCAAACTCCTTAAACGGTGCATATACATTAAATACCTCTAATACCATACCTATAATCAAAAATAGTACCAATATCCTAGCAGTGGTGATTTTGGTACGAATTACCAGTATTTGTGCTAAAAAACAGATAAATCCTCCCACTAGAAAAGATATCACATAATCCCAAATATTAATCATTTTTCTTCTCCTTTGATTTTATAGCTTTTTTCACAGGCTTAATAGGGGTGACATATTCTAATTCTACTGCATGAGCAATGCCTGGTATAGTTTCGCCTTGCTGTGATGTAGTGGTACTCATCAATGCTCCAGTAGATACTAATAATACTCTTTTAAACTCACCTTTCAAGAGTTTTTTTAGTATATACGAATTTAATACGCTTGCGCTACAACCTGCACCGCTACCACCCATAAATACTCGCTCAGTCTTATCATACATCATACAGCCACAATCTGCGTAGTTTTTACCTAATTTTACACCATCATGCTCCATCAGGTCTATCAAAATCTCACTACCAAGTTTACCCAAATCCCCTGTAGCTATAAAATCATAATCTTTTATTTTCTTACCCATATTTGAGATATGGGCTTTTATAGTGTCTGATGCAGAGGGTGCCATAGCCGCACCCATATTGTTTACATCTGCTATACCAAAATCGATTACCTTACCAAATGTCACAGCATTTATCCTTACCTTACTTTTGATATTCGATACTATTGATGCTCCGCCACCAGTGATAGTCCATTGTGCTGTAGGAGGTCTTTGATTACCTAGTTCCAATGGAAAACGATATTGTCTCTCTGCACTACTAAAGTGGGTACAAGTGCCTGCCACAATATTATTTGCCAACCCATTGTCTACAAATATAGCAGACAACGCTAAAGACTCTGCCATAGTAGCACAGGCAGAATATAATCCAACAAATGGTATCTCCAACTCTCTAGCTGTGTAAGAAGAGCTAACTATCTGATTTAACAAATCACCACCAAAGAAAAAGTCTATATCTCCAATCTTTAGATTAGCCTTATCTATTGCTCCCGTGATGATGGATTGCAATAGTTTTCTTTCAGCTTTTTCAAATGTCTTTTCTTTTAGGGTATCATCTTTTAAAATATAATCAAAATACTCTCTTAATGGACCTCTTCCTTCCAATGGACCTACCATACTGTATCCATTCAATAAATACACATTATTTTTCATTTTTATAGTCTGCATAATCACTCCCTAAATAAAAAATCCTGCTATGCCACAAATAATGGAACCTACTACTCCGCAAACTATTACTGGACCTGCTATAGTAAACATTTTTACACAAATACCATATATGATGCCTTCCTTTTTAAATTCTATAGCGGGACTAGATATTGAGTTTGAAAAACCAGTAATAGGTATCACTGAGCCTGCTCCTCCCCATGCACCTACGACATCATATATTCCCAATCCTGTCAAAAAACAAGTGATAAATATGATCGTCATGAGCATACATGTTGTGACTTCACTTTCTGCTAAATTTGGAAATAAATAACTATACAAATCAAATAATCCTTGCCCTATAGCGCAAATTAGTCCTCCTAGTAAAAAAGCCTTGAATAATGATGGCCAAGCCTTAGTCTTAGGCATTTTTGACTCCACATACAAATTATAATTGGCATTTCTCTTTTCTTTCTCCATACTCACCTCAATGAGATATTTACCAAATAAAATAAAAATATAATGAAATTTTGAAAACATCAATAAAAAAGTAAAATCTATCCATACTAAGATAAACAAGGAGCAAGTATGAAAAAGATTTTACCGATTATCTCTATTTTAGGCATAAGTGGTGCATTAGTAGGTTGTAGCAACACAATGGAAGTATCAAATCCAAACATCAAAGAAAATGTAGACTTATTTAATACTGAAGTACAAAACTATGCTGAGGTAAACACAAAAAAAATAAACACTACTACCATGAATAAATACAATATATCTCTAGCTACAAGTCTAGACGAAGATTTAACTCAAGATATAGAGTCTCAGATCACTACTTTAGAAGAAATACACGCAGATGACAGTAATGATATTATCACAGAAGAAAGTTCAATAGAAAACGATGATACGGTCAATGATGAATACACTGAAATAAAGTCGACTGAAGACACTGCCACTACTAAAAATGAAAATATTTCTACCCTTTATGCTCTATCAGCAGATATAGAGGACTCTTGTGATGAATTTTGCGAACTAAAAGAAGAAGTGACAGACGCTATCTTAGAGACACAAAATTTAATCAATAAAATACAATCAAATGAAATCGAGCTCACAGGTGAGCAAAGAATGTTTATCACTGAGCAATCAATGCAACTAAAATATTTGGCAAAAGAATTGGCTAATGCTACTACGGAATTGTCTATCCAACTCAGTGATCTAAACCAAATCATGAAAGCAAACAATCAAGATATAGACAGCATTTCTCTCAAATATCTCATTATTTTAGATAATCTTATGAATGGCAATGAAATGCTACAAAATGGGCTAAATAATCTTAACCTAATGAATCAGACATTTGGAATGAATGAAAGAATTGCCCCTAACAATAGAGGCAGAATATTGTATGGATTTAGACAAAATGACGAGCCTCCTATCATCAAAGACTATATCATAGATGAAAATGGCGAAATAATAGAAAATCAACCTCAAGAATCAGAGCAAAATCCCGAGCTAGAGGTCATAAACGAAAACAAAAATAATATTGATACTTACAGTAATACCAATCTAAACACAAATCTAGACACCTACAGAAACAACAATTTACCTAGAAATATTGATAGTTTTTTTAATACGGCACTATTGGATAATGAATTCATGTACGGAAATGGTGGCTACGGATATGGACTAGGATACGGCGCAAATCCATATATGTCTCAATATAGTAATTACGAACAAAATAATGAACAAAACGCTACAAATAGTGTAGAGATAAATCAAAACACACAAGATAATCAACAAGCTGAGAATAAAACACATGACGAACAAAAACAAGAAAAAAGATTTAAGCTCACAAAAAATATAGACACATACAGAGATGAAAACACTCCTGACCTAAAGGTAAGATTTCAAAATATCAAAAATAATATCACTGGGTTTTTCAATAAATTTAAAAAAGGTGGTATAGAAGACAAAATTCAAAGACCTGTATACAAATATGATGAAGAAAAATCACAAGGATAATTTATCTTTCATCTCGCATAGTACTTTATTTTCTATCCTACTCACTTGGACTTGGCTTACGCCAAGTTCTTTTGCTATCTCACTCTGTGTCTTGTCTAGATAATATCGCATGATAATAACCTGCTTTTCCCTAGCAGTGAGTGAGTTTATCATATCTTTTAATGCTAATTTGTTCATGAAATTATCTACAGAAAAGTTATCAGACAATTTATCCATGATAGTATTAGAATCAGCATCATCGTTAAATTTTTCATTTAAAGACAATGGCGAAGCATTAGCCTCTAGAGCTAATACTATATCGTTGACCTCTATGGACAATTCTTTCGATATTGTGTCCAAAGTAGGATTTTGTTGATGTATTTTAGTGTATTCTGTGATGAAATTTTTTACTTGAATAGCTAGATGCTTTATGCTCCTAGATACTTTGATACTACCATCATCTCGCAAAAATCTCTTTATCTCGCCAGCTATCATTGGTACAGCATAAGTCGTAAATTTTACATTGTAGCTAGCGTCATAATTATTTATAGCCTTTACAAAACCTAAAGCACCCAACTGATACAAATCATCGTATTCTATACCTTTATTTAGATATCGTTTGACTACACTTTTGATGAGTGGAGAATTGAAGCTAATTAGTTTTTCTTTGGCAAAATCGTCTCCTTTTTTTGCACATTCCAATAGCGCAAAAGTCTCCTCATTGGTTAGCATGGCTACATCTCCGCTACTTGTTCTAATTCTTTAAACATAATCACAGACACACCGTCTTTATTGTTTTTGACCTCTAGCCTATCCATAAAACTCTCCATCACTGTAAATCCCATACCACTACGCTCTTCGTCTGGTTTGCTGGTGTAAAAAGGTGTCAAAGCGCGCTCGATATCTTGTATACCTACACCATTGTCGCTGATATTTATTTCTACTTTGTTGTCTATAGTAGTGATTTTCATATTGATATATCCAGATTTGTCAGGATAAGCATGCACTATCACATTTGTCACAGCTTCATTTACAGCTGTTTTAATATCTTCTAGCTCGTTTATGCTAGGATTTAGAGGCAAGATAAAACTAGCCACTACATTGCGTGCAAATGGCTCATTTTCTGCTATAGCTTTAAATTTAATTTCCATTACATTTTTCATACATTTCCTCCTACTCTATACTATCTTTGGCATAATCTCATACAGACCTGACATCTTGAATATACGCTCTGCATTTCTACTAGGATTGGTGATAAAGATAGGTTTATTGCTTTCTCTCATTTTTTTGTATCTACCTATCAAGACTCCTACTCCTGTACTATCCATAAATGTCAATTCGGATAAATCCATAACTATTTGGATAAAGCCTTTTTGTGTCTGCATAAGTGTGTCTAGATTTTTTCGCACTGTAGGTGCCGTATATTCGTCCAATTCTCCACTGAGTAATATATATAATGTTCTATTGACGACACGTGATTTGATTTGCATTTTTCACCTCGCTACAGACATTGTATCAGATAATAAAATAAAAAAAATAATAACAATTGTTGAAATTGTTATATATTTTGTAGAAGGTTGTAGAGTTCTATTTCCTTTTTGACATCTAGCCCCACACAAACTTATTGATAAGGACAATCACCTACTATGTCAAAACAACATCAACCAATGCTGTTTTTTTATGCTCTCGTTCAATTCCCTATTAAGAAACAAAAAAACTCGCTTATTGCGAGCTCGTGGAGCTAGTGAAGGGAATCGAACCCCCAACCTGCTGATTACAAGTCAGCTGCTCTACCGTTGAGCCACACTAGCATACTTATTGTAATATAGTCATTATATCATATTCTTTTCAAAAAACAAATTAATTTTAATATAATTTAAAATTTTTAAACAAAAAATCTCGGATTAACCGAGACTCTTTGGTGGAAGGGGATGGATTCGAACCATCGAAGACGAAGTCGACGGATTTACAGTCCGTTGCATTTGGCCGCTCTGCAACCCTTCCATATGGAGCTAGTGAAGGGAATCGAACCCCCAACCTGCTGATTACAAGTCAGCTGCTCTACCGTTGAGCCACACTAGCAAGAAAACACACATCTAATAAAAAATGTGGTGCCTCGAACCGGAATCGAACCAGTGACACAAGGATTTTCAGTCCTTTGCTCTACCGACTGAGCTATCGAGGCATAATAATTTTGGCGACCCGGAAGGGGCTCGAACCCTCGACCTCCAGCGTGACAGGCTGGCGCTCTAACCAACTGAGCTACCGGGCCAAAATATTAAATAAAATAGGTTAGCCTTTCGGCTGGTGGGCCTTCACGGACTTGAACCGCGGACCGACCGGTTATGAGCCGGTTGCTCTAACCAACTGAGCTAAAGGCCCCTATGTGGTCGGAGTGAAGGGACTCGAACCCCCGGCCCCATGATCCCAAATCACGTGCGCTACCAACTGCGCTACACCCCGACGCTACGAGTCAATTCTACTATATCCAGAGACAAATGTCAATGAATTTTTATAAATTTTTCTAAAAAATTTTAATTTCATAGATTTTTTATATCCATGTAGGAATTATCTCGAAGTTTTTTCCTTTTAAATAATATAATTTACTATCTTTTTTGAAATTGAACGCTAGATAATTCGCTGTCAAGTGCAGTTTATCGTAGTCATCTTTTCCATATTTTTGATCGCCCAATATAGAATGACCATAATATGATATATGCGCTCTTATCTGGTGCGTCTTGCCTGTGAGAAGATTTGCCTCGAGTAATGTATTATCTCCCCTATACTCTATTATATCAAATTCTGTGACTGCTGGTTCGTATCCTGTAGTTTTTATTTCGCTAATCCATACTTTTGACAATGCATCTACTTTTTTTAGATACACAGTTCTTTTTATCTTTGTGATATCTACTCTGCCATGCACCAAAAGTGCGTATTTCTTGACGATGCCTTGCCTTGTCTTGAATGCAGTCAACAGCTCTTTTTCTGACATCTTATTTTTAGCAAAAACAACTAGACCTTCTGTATTTCTATCCAATCTATGTACTGGAAGTACTGTATCATTTTCTTTCGATAAAATTGACAATAAATCTCGCTCTTTTTCGCTCACTATTTCTATACCAGCACGCTTATTTACTATCAAGACATTTTCATCTTCATATACTAATGTATACCATTCTTTACTCTCTTTTTCTACATAGAATACTACAACTTTGTCATCTTTTTTTAAGTCAATATTTTCTTTTACTCTCGCTCCATTTATTTTGATATCTTTATTTTCCAACATCTTCTTGACATCAAAACGAGAAAGAAAAGGCAATTCATTAATTATTGCCTTAGTAAGCTCTATATTTTCCTTTACTTCAAATTCTATTTTTTGCATCGTTATTTAATATACAAATCTCGCATATATTTGGCACCTATTTCTTGAGTGTCGCTAGCTTCACTAATCACCCAAGGATTGATATTCATTTCATGTAAAAGCTCTACAAATTCATCTAGATTTGGTCGTCCCTCACTACCATCTGGCATATTTTCACCGTGCATGAGATGCTTTACCTCTCCTTTATCACCGTAATTGATAGTATATGCGTGGAAATGAATATATTTAAATTTCTCAGGTAATGCTGATTTGATCCTCTCTAGCTTTTCTTTCAATATTTCCTTACTCGTGATAGAGCCAAATTCACGTGCATGCAAATGCGCAATATCTATACATGGATAACAATATTTACATTCCTTGCATATTTCTATTATTTCATCTAAAGAACCTAGATTGGCAGTCTTACCACCGATCTCTGGATAAAGTCTTACTTCTCCCATATCTATTTCGCTAGTAAACTCATTGACTGCATCTATTAATTGTCTAATAGCGAATTTTCTACCTTCTATAGTATTATTATGCCCGCCACCTGGATGAAAAACGATACGATTGACTCCTATAGATTTTGCCAATTCTATACCTTGCTTCATATTTTCCTTACTTCTAGCTACTACAGGAGCATTTTGACTGCCTAGATTGATATAATATGGAGCATGGATAGAAAAATGCATATCATTTGCTTGCTCTTTTAAGATGACTGCTTTATTTGCATCAGAAATCTTAAATCCATATACGCATTGGATCTCGTAAGCATTTAGTCCAAGATTCCTGAGCCAATCGAATAAATCTTTAAACTTACCATTATAATTAGTCGGTACTCCTGCTACCCCAAATATCATCTATTCTCCTCTTATACAAAGTTTTTGAAAAACTTTTCTCTTAGCAACATATATTTTGCATTATTTATACGATAACTATTATCTATACAGGTATCAAATACTTTATTAAATTTTTCTGCTGTCTTTATATCTTTTATAAGGGCTATATTTTGAAGACTAGTGTTTAAATGCTCTCTATCTAATATGTATGAGCCATATATCACATAGCTAGAATCTATTACAATAGCATTGAATCTCAAATAACCGTCATATAAGTACACATTCGCACCAAATAAAGCTAACTCTTTTGCATAAGCTCGTGTAGCAAAGTATTTTACGTGACGATTGTTTTTGAATGGTACCATAAGACGAACATCGATATTTGAATTGATCGCAAAGCGCAATAGAGACATGATACTCTCTGTAGGAATAAATTGCTGGAGCTGAAGCTGGATAGATTTTTTTGCCATACATATAGCCTTGATAATCAATAGCTCCATATCATTCTCTACATGATTTGATACAAATTGGACATAATTTTTATTATTTATATTGTCTCTTCTTTGCTCTTTCCATTCAATATATTTTCCGCTAGCGAATATAGCATCTTGATGTACTGAGAGATTGATATCTTGTACTACATCACCTTTGATACGCAAAAACATATCCGTAATCTCTACAGTATTTTTATTTTGTTTCGCTGACGTATCAAAATTGCCAAGATAAGCTATCTTGCCATCGATTGATATAATGTTTCTAAGGTTGGCATATATCCTACCATCAGTATTATACTTGCTAAATCTATAGACTCTGATACCTGCTGATTTCAATTCTTTTATTAGCTTGTGACTGATGTGATAATTGTGTACCAATCTAATCACTACATCACTTTTGGCTTTTTCTATCAAAGCAGACTTGATATCCTCAAAGTCATCGGCTTCTACTCTAGTAAATTCAAGCATAATATATGAGCTGGCATTGCGTATATCTTGGATAAGGCTAGCTTTTACCTCTTCCTTGCTGTGAATCAATTCATAATTATTATTAGCTGTAGCGCTAGAGTCAAATGCTAGATTATTAAATGCAAACAATTCATCATCTGTCTCTACCTTATTGTCATTGAGCTTACTTGAAATTAAACCACGATAAATATCGTCTTCTCTCTGTTTTGTCACTAATGAATTCTTTTTCTTGTAATAAATATGTCTAAGTACTAAATATATCGCATATCCTATGACCTGTGATAGCAAAAAGATGATAGACCAGATGATCATATTCTTGGGCTTGTCTCGCTCAAAGATAATCATAGTGGTCATCATCAATACATATAAAATCAATAAAATTATACCAAAAATTATTTTAACTGCTAACATCTAGATTATTTTAACAAATAATGAGACATAAATCAAGTTAAAAAAATATAAAACAAATAAAAAAGATTGAAAAAATATCAATACTGTGATAAAATAATTGCGATGGTTGTGCTTCTATGGCTCAGCTGGTAGAGCAACGCATTCGTAATGCGTGGGTCGGCGGTTCGAATCCGCCTAGGAGCTCCAAAAAAGAGGTCTTTGCCTCTTTTTTTATTTCACAATAATTGTGATATATTTGATGACTGATGGATCCTCTGCACAAATCAATGTAAGTGTGGTAGTGCCTTGTGACAATAATTTTATCTTTATAGTCATCTCGTCTACTTTTACAACGGTCGCCACATTTTCATTACTAATCATAGTTTCTACCTTTTGTAGTACACCACTCTCTAGCCTATCACGAACCTCAAAATAAATTAATTTTGTCTTTTTTGCTAAGTTTACTTCTATAATATCATCTGCTATGATATCGTATCTTGGCAAATCTTTTGTCCTAATAGTAAATTGATAACAACATCTTAGATATCCACCCTCTAGAGAGACATTTACAAGGTTATTACCGATAGTAATTGCTGTAAACTTACCATCAGCATACACAATACTATCGTCAGTGTCTATACTTACTGTCATTTCTGCATTATGTATAGTAAAAATATCTGCTAGAGCTTTGGTTTCGCCTAATACGATCGTGTTTGTATCTTGTACTATATCAGCCTTATCAATATCCGAATGTATGTATATAGTGATAGTCTTAGTGAATGACTCAGTATCACTTTTAGGTACTGAAAATGTAATAGCATATGAGCCTTCCAAAATAGCTGAGATGATATTACCTTCAAATTTTATACCTTCTAAAACACTACTACCTAATGGAACTAACGAATAAGTAAGTTCACTCGCCATAGTATCGGGAGTCACTGATATAAATCCTGAAAGTAATTTTACACTGGTATTTTTTAGAATATTTATTTCTTTGGCACAATTTAATGTCAAACTATCTGCATAAGTCTTGGGAATACTAGTGTTTGGTGAAGTAATAGTAGGTTCGGTAGGATTTGATGGAGTCTCTATATCATCATCTGATTTATTGGTGGTGCTGGATACTTCCATATCTGTGCTAGGACTATCAGATACAAGCTTGTCATGAGGTTGCAAAACAAGACATAATGCTAAAACGATTACGACTACGGCACCATAAATAAAAAAGAGCAGTGATTTCTTCATTGCCCTTATCATAATACACAAAATCTGATTTTTCAAGACCAAAATCAAAAAAATTGTCGAAATTTGTCTAATTATTGTCCTTTTTCACGTTTGTAATAATATTTAATTTGTGCTTTTCGTCATTTTTATATGAAACATAACCCTTTACACGATTGTTTAGCTTGTAAATATGGTGAGTAGCTACATTTGCCCTATCGCTATTTTCTCTAGTGATAGCTAGCGCTGTCAAGCCATTATCCAGCTTTATCACAGCACCTACTGGCAAAATCTTGACTACCGTACCTTCTACCTCATCTCCGAGATTGATTTCACTAAACACTTTATCCATAGGATTTTCTTTTGTCTGCTTTAGCCCAATGCTGATCCTAGAAAAGTCGGTATTTGTATCTAAAATCTTAAATTCATATTCTTTATTTAGCTCCAATATATCATTTAGAGTATTAATTTTTTCATAAGACGCATCCATAATGGAAAGCTTAGCTTTGGCTCCATTTTTAAGCAATGCAATAGCATATTTGTCTTCGATTTTGATGATAGTACCTGCTACAATATCTCCAATCTCTACTGGCTCTATATCGTGCTGAGCTAGCAGTTTTGTACTACAAACGATAGATTTTTTGATATTGTCTAGCTCTATCACTATAGCGTTGATCTCTCGATTTTTCAAGTTTTCACGCTCCATATAGTCTGTAGATGTGCACTGAGCATAAGGTAAAAATACCCTATATCCCATCTCTTCACCTAGCAAGCCATAATTATTTATATCCTTCACTTTAAAGCATAGCTCACTGCCTACTTTTAAATTTTTCAATTTTTCCTTATCTTCTATGGCTTTATTTACTCCAGCATGAGTAAGTACTAAGCACCCTTTGTCATCTATCTCTCCTGTCACCATGACCAATATTGCGTCGCCTATCTTAAATGCTGAGTCTAGCTCATCTTTTGGAAAAACACCTTCTTTTAGTCCACCTATAGCTACGACTACCTCATTAGCCCCTATCATCACTATAGTACCTGTGATAATATCTCCGCGATTGTACTGAGTCATGCTAATGTCAAAATCTTTCATTTTCATTTATTTTTTATCTCCTTCTAGTAAATGATTCATTTTTTCTACGATAATATTTGAGTATTCTGTGATATATTCTTTGTCTTTTTTCCTATTTTCATCTGGGTAGATAGGCTTACCTATAATAAGCTTTGTGCGTCTGAATGCTCTGATTTTGCTAGTAAACATCATTGGCACTACAGGAGTATTTGTCCTCACAGAAAACATAGCCACTCCTTCCTTGGCACTACCTTCTTCGATATGTACAGTCTTTGCCCTAGTACCCTGCGGAAAAATAGCCACTTTTTTGCCATCATTTAATAGCTTAAATATCTCCTTGATACTTTTTGGCTCTGGATTAGCCCTATCTACTGGCACTGCACCAAACTGGCGCAAACAAAAACTTGCAAATTTCTTCTGAAATAGCTCCTTTTTCGCTAAATATCTAAATTTTTTCTTAAAAGTAATGTCTAGCATCACTGGGTCAAGATTTGACATATGATTACACGCCAAAATAAAATTTTTACCTTTCAATTCTTTTAGATTTTTCTTACCCACCTTTTTGATAGGGAATGTAATCAAAAGCGGAATAAAGATAATTGCAAATGCGATATAAAACAACATATTTATCCTTTTAAGCTATTACCAGCGAGATATCCTGTAGACCATGCTATCTGGAGATTGTACCCTCCTGTCAGAGCATCTACGTCTAATACCTCACCTACAAAGTATAGATTTGGCACCAATTTACTCTCACAAGTCTTGGCATTTATCTCCTTGACATCTACACCACCAGAAGTCACAATACTAACATTGATATTATCTAATGATTTTATAGAAAAGTCAAATTTTTTAAGAGTATTTATGATGATCTGCCTATCATTCTTTGTCATTTCTGATATTTTTTTATTTTTTATCTTAGTTTTATCCATGAAAAAATCTATAAAACTAGCAGGTAGCAAAGTAGAAAGATAATTTTTATAATCTTTTTTGGCATATTCTACAAATTCACGCTGTAATTTATTATCTAGCTTTTCTTCAGTCAAGGCAGGTTTTAGATCAAGATAAAGCTTTTTGTTTTGCAAATTTAATTTATTGATTTTGCTGGAAAGTGTCAATGCTATAGGTCCGGTAAGTGAATTGAAAGTAAACAGCATATCTCCCTGCTCTGAAAATGTCTTTTTGTCATCTATAAAAGCAAGAGATATATTCCTTAAAGCTAAGCCGTTTAATTCACTCACATCTTCTTTCACCACTATCGGACACAAAGCACTCTTTGGAACTATTACTTTATGACCAAATTTTTTAGCTAATTTGTAGCCAAAATCAGTAGCACCAGTACCAGCGTAAGAGACCCCTCCTGTCGCAATGATTAAGCTATTGGCTGTGTAGGTGATACCAGTATCACACTTAATATAGAAAATATCATTCTTCTTATCTACATCTAATATTTCATTATTGAGTGACACTGTCACACCATGTCTTTGCATAGCACGTTCTAAAGTCTTGATGACATCGCTAGATTTATCACTATTTGGGAATACACGATTACCCCTCTCTGTCCTTAGCTTTAGACCATTTTCTTCAAAAAACTCCATGGTATCCTGTGGACTAAATGCATTGAGCGCTGAGTACATAAACTTACTATTTGTGACAGTATTTAATAGATGATTTTCTATACTACTATTGTTAGTAAGATTGCATTTGCCTTTACCTGTGATATACAATTTCTTACCTAGCTTTTCATTGTGGTCAATGACTAGTGTAGTATAGCCATTTCTATTGGCATAAATAGAAGCCATCATACCACTGGCTCCGCCACCTATCACGATTACATCATAATTAGTCTGCATAAGTTTATTTTAACACAAATAGAAATATTTGGCAATAAAATATGAAAAAACAGCAAATAAATGCTGCCTTATTTCTTTAAAGATTTAAGATAATTTATTTCTTTTTTATTTAGCTCCACGTATTCTCCACGAGATAGACCTCCTAATACTATTTGACCTATCTGCACACGGCGTAGTAGAACAATATTCTTATCAATAGCTTCAAACATCTTCCTAATCTGACGATTTTTACCCTCATGAATAGTAATCTTTAGCTTAGATAATTTCTCGCCTATCTCCAATACCTGAACACGGCAAGGCTTGGTCACATAACCACCGATATCTATACCACTAGTAAGCTTTTTTATCTCTTGGGTGTCTATAGTCCCTTCTATGTGCACGGTATAAGTCTTTTCTACTTCGCTATTAGGCTTGGTAAGGATATTGGTAATATCTCCATCGTTTGTAAATAGCAACAATCCCTCAGTATCATAATCCAACCTACCTACAGGATACACTCTAGCGTGTACTCCGCGCATAAGATCCATGACAGTCTTCCTATCCTTATCATCTGTGACAGTGGTGACATAGCCTTTTGGCTTGTGTAGCTTGTAGTATACAAAATTAGTACTAGTCTTGACCGGTCTACCCATGTATTGTACGATATCAGTATCTTTGATGTCTGTAGCGAGATTGGTCGCCACCTTACCATTTACCTTAATCTGACCACTAGTGATCAATTCTTCTACTTTTCTTCTACTACCTAAGCCTGCTAGGGCTAAAAATTTATTGATTCTCATTTATCCTTTCTTCCCATAGTACATTATTGATATCTAGCGTGTCACTATCTATCAATTTATCGATTTTATTCATTGTATATAATTTTAAAGATTTTAGCAAGTGATTATCAAAGAAAACTTTGATTTCTCCTACACAATCTCCTTCTTTGGCATCATCTAGCTTTACGTTGTACTCTAGTCTAAGATTTTCTTCTTCGTCATTTCTTAAAGGATAATAAAAATCTTCTTCTGTATATAGATATAGCTTTCCTGCATTTTTATCTATAATATATTCATTATAAATTTCTCTATCTTTATCTATGATTTTTTTATTTTTATACTCAGCATGACCGCTATTTAATAATCTTGCACTTTCTTCAAACATTGGGCCACAATTTAACACCACGCATACTAATGTCATGCCGTCGCGCTCAGTAGCGCTGACAAGACATCTTCCCGCCTTGGTAGTAAAGCCAGTCTTGACACCACAACAACCTTCTAGGCTAGATAAAAGTTTGTTTTTGTTTGAAAAATAACGTTTTTCAGATTTATTTGTCGCTTCTACTGTATGCATTTGGGTAGATACTATTTCTTTAAATATAGGATTATTTAATGAATATGCCGTGATAAGTGCCAAATCATATGCTGTGGTGTAATGGTCTTTTGCATCTAATCCGTGAGGAGTAACGAAGTGAGTATTTTCTGCACCAATATCCTTAGCCAAATCGTTCATCAATTTCGCAAAGCCCTCTACGCTACCACCTATATGTACTGCTAGCGCTACAGCAGAATCATTTCCACTCCTGAGCATCAATCCATACAAAAGGTCTCTCACTGACATCAATTCACCATGTCTAAGATATATTGATGAGCCTTCTACACCCACAGCACTATCGTCAACCTCTACATATTCATCTAAATTTTTGCAATGCTGTATAGTGGTGATAGCTGTCATAATCTTGGTAGTAGAAGCCATAGGAAGCATTCGATTTTCATTGTGAGAAGCGATGATACGCTTGTTATCCTTTTCTAATACACACATACTCTTGGCACTAGTAGAAAAATCTCCACTATATGCATAAGCTCTCTCATTTGGGATTAAAAATAAAGAAAATACTGCCATAAATGTAATGGCAATAGTTAATGTGAAGATAGTTAGTTTTTTCATTTCAATTTCTCCACGAATTTTTTTAGCACATCGGTAGCATTTTTTATAAGGCCTAAATATGCTGTAGACTTATCCGCTCTAATAAGCTTAAATTTATCTTTGTCTACTACAAAAAATCCTATAGGAGACACTGTGAAGCCACCACCTGTGCCTCCTGCCATAGGAAAATCTGCTGAGTTTCTTTTTGCGTTTAGATCATTGTATTCGCCACCACCTGACACAAAGCCTACACTCACCTTTGAGATCGGTATAATACTACTACCGTCTGGCATACTGATAGCATTTCCTATGACGCAATTTACATCAATGAGTGAGCGAATTTTATCTAGCGACACATCTATAAGGGACTCAATCTTCCTATTTTTATTTAATCCTACTCTATCTACTTCTTTCATGATTTTGCTCCTTTTAGTTTTCTATTCCACATACTTATTTGTGTATAAATCAATGCATAGATAATGTCTACGACTGACATTCTCATAGTCGTCTTTACTTTGACATTAAATATATCTTGATTATATTTTGGATCAACTTGTACAAAAATATGTGCTGATTTTTTATTGTTTTTTATTTTAGACAAAACACTTTTTGACAATACTATCAGATATCCAGACATCGTAGCTGTAGCGCTCGAGTCTAGCGCATAACCAAAGTTTGAATTGAATTGAAGATTCAATAATTGTTGTCTAAAATAAAACTGACCTATAAGTGTCAAAAAAAACATAATATTAACGTTTTGATTGGTAAGTTTTTCTTTTCGTTCTTTATTTTTATGATAAATATAAACGTAGCCATTTTTTATCCTAAATTTGAATGCTATTTTTATTTTATTGAAAAATTTGATATAAAAACTGCCTTTCAATCTTAAAATATTACACTTTACTTCGATACTAATCAAAAAAGGATATATAAACTGCATTATATTTAAAAAGGTCATAAATAAAAAAATAAGATGCCACATATCTGTAGTATCTTAAATTTATAAATATTTATTCACCAGATTCTTCTGCTTTAGGTGCCTCTGACTTGGGTTCTTCTTCTGGGATAGAAAATTCTCTATATAAAGATTCACCCTCACTATGTATCACTCTAATCCTATCTAAAAGCTCATTATAATTTGGCAACGCCTCTATAGACTCTAGCTCAAATCTCTTTAAAAAATTCTCAGTAGTACCAAATAGTAAAGGCTTACCTACGGTGTCTTTTCTACCCACTACTTCGATTAGATTATTTGACTGAAGCAATTGGATTGCATAGTCACTATTGGCACCTCGGATATTTTCTATCTCTAACCTTGTAATAGGTTGTTTGTATGCCACGATCGCCACAGTCTCGAGAGCTGCCTTGGTAAGACTTCTTTCACGTATAGGATTGAGTATTTCTGAGATATTCTCCACTATTTGAGGATTGGAGCACAGCTGGACCTTATTTTTATATCTAATGACATTGACTCCACTATCTTCATTGTACTTCTCTTTCAAAATGTCCAAACATTTATTAAACTCTCTATCATTCATCTCAAAGCGTGTCTTAAATTCATCTATGTCTACACCTTCACCAGCGACAAATAAGACACCTTCGATGATCTTTGCTATCTCTTTAAGACTCATTTGTAATCTCCTTTCTCTTTATAGTAATATCTGCATACCTTTCGCTCTGCACTACTTCAATCTTTTGAAATTTTAATAGCTCTAAAATAGCCATAAATACCGTGATAACCTCAAGCTTTGAATAAGTATCATCAAATAGACTAAAGAAATTTATTTGGTCATGCTCTTTTAATACATTGGTCAAAAATTGAATCTTGTCTGCTACTGTCCATCGGTCACGATTGATTTTCTTTTCTTGAGGATTTTCTTTATCCTTAGTACGCATCAAAATGAATGCAAAAGCATCTAAAAGCTTGTCTAAATTAAATTGATTAAAGACAATCCTCGCATCACCGACATTTTTGTCTGGTTGCTTGTACAGTCTATCTACATTTTCTTGCTTTTGTAGCGTACCTCCAGCTTCCTTAAATAGCTGATATTCTTGCAATTGAATTTTTAGCTGAGTCTCAGGATCAAGCTCTTCTTCCTCTTCATCTGTCTGCTCTACTGGTAATAAACTCCTAGACTTGATCTCAAGCAATCTACTAGTCATATCCAAAAATGCAGTAGCTTCGTCCATATCCAATTCACTGATATTTTCCATATATTTCATGTATTGGTCAGTGATCTCTGATATCTTGACCTCCATGATAGACATATTGCTTTCTTTTATCAAATGTAACAAAAGATCTAGAGGACCTTCAAATCCCTCTAGTTTGAACGACAATTTAGATGACGATTCTTCATTTAACTCTATATCTTCCATCACAATACCCCTATCGCACATATCGGTAGATACACAAAATAATACAATAAATTTAGATAAATATCAATGATACCTATGCCAAACATAATTTCAATCAACATATTGACTATCAAAACACCAAATAAAATACTGTATCCATGGCGTAAATTGTATTTTATAAATTTGTTTTCTGTCTTCATAAAAGAAGTGATAAACATAAATCCGTCCAATGGATAAATAGGCAATAAATTGAACAAAGCTAGCATACTATTGATGATCATAGTGTACTCCAATATAATGTACACATATGTCATAGCCACACTCTCCACTGTGACTGTAGCGAGAAGTATAGCATATATGATAGCAGCAAGTAGTCCTAGTAAAAAATTGGCTAAAATACCCGCAATAGACACCAAACGAGAACCTGTCCTATACTTTTTAAAATTGAGAGGGTTGACAGGCACAGGCTTTGCCCAACCTACACCCAAAAATATAAAACATAAAAATCCTGACATATCTATGTGCTTAAATGGATTTAATGTCAATCTTCCTGAAAGCTTTGGAGTATCATCTCCCATCTTGACAGCTGTAAATGCATGAGCAAACTCGTGTATGGTCAAAGAAATCATAAATACAAAAATAGTGATAAGAAAATATATCACTGCCTCTTGCGCTGTCATCTCTGTACCTAATATAATAGAATAAAGCAAACTCCTCTCCTTTAATGATTATATCAAATTATGCGCCTATTAGCAAACAATTTGATAAATATTTTCATTTTTGTTATTTTATTTGATACACTATATATTTGATGAAAAGAAAAATACATACACTATATTTCGTATGTATCTTTCGTAGCTATTCTTTATTTTGTTTCATAGTATTAAGACGATTGTAAAAGGCACTAGCATTGAGTGGACTCTTTACTCCCGTAATCTTCTCTATCTCTGTATCTTCTGGATTGGTGATAACTATACCCAATTCTTTAAATACTTGTAGGCAAACGAAGAATTGCAAATATGAATAATTTACTTTTTCCTTTAGCTTAAATAAAATATTTTTAAACAAGTGATAAGTATAATAACCTGTAATCTTATTTTCAAGCGCAAACTGTATCAATCTAAAGTATCTGCCAAATTCATTCCTGCTGAGGTTGATTTTCTTTAAGATTGAGCAATTATAATCCATAATATGAGGTAAATACACTGTAGATTTTGTCACCTTTTGAAGTGCAGACAGATATCCCATATTTAGCACTGGATCCAAGAAAATAATCCTACTAAATGTATTGAATGATTCAAAATTTGAAGGAGCCAATAGTATAGTATTCAATCCCGTAGCATCATTGATAGTCATCACTCTATTGGTGAAGATATTGTTGCTATCATAGATAGCTTTGAAATTGATATAAGTATTGTAGTCGTTTGCCACTATCAGAGTACCATAGACATTTTTTTCCATATCGACTAGCAATCTAATGAGCTGATCACGATTGTAATTGTTGAAAGTATAAGTACCGTCCATCGGATACGCGATCTGTCTGATATACTCGGCCTCGATGATTTCGCTATCTTGCGGTCTATATATATCTTCATAATCTATAGACTTTACTATACCTGATATTTTTTTGGAGTTTCTAAACGTATCGACATTTAAGTCTGCCAATACATTACAAGATGTATTCCCTGACAATATGAAGTACATATCACTAGAATTGAATGATAAAAGACTAAAATTCGGATATGATAACACTAAATGCTGAGGGTGTTTTGGTAATGAGCTGATTATAGCATTTTTCAATTTGAAATTGAAGATTGGTCTAGGATTCTTGTGTCCACAAGGCTCCAATCTATCTATATCTTCGACAAACTTTAGCGTAATCTCGCTCTCATCAAGCATGAAATCAAAGGATTTTGTAGGTAAAAAGTCTGATTTATTTAGATTTTCATCTACATAGGCATTTGTAAGTCGGACAAACTCATCATATTTATCTACCTTTAGAGTCAAGCCTGCTGCCATAGGATGGCCTCCAAATTTAGTAAGCAAGTGTGACATACTGCTAAGTAGAGTATGCACATTTACGCCATTGACACTTCTACATGAGCCTACCAGCTCATCTCCTACCTGACTAAATAAGAATGTAGGTCTATGATATTCTTCTGCGATACGCGCTGACACGATACCCAATATCCCACTATCCCACTCTGCACTAGACATCACTATAGCACTTACTCTAAAGATGTCCATACGCTTTAATTCACTAGTGACATCGTTATACACTTTATCACAAAGCTGTTGTCTTTGATTGTTGTATGATAAAATCTGAGTACAAAGTTTTTTTATCACAGATGGATTTTCTTCCAAATACAATTGAAGGCTAGTCTCTGCGCTACCCATACGTCCGCTGGCATTTATCTTAGGCGCAAGCTTAAATGCAATGTCACTAGCTTTGCAGTTTTCATTTAAGCCACATTCATGCATCAATTTTAATACACCTTGTGGTAATTTAGAAATATTTTTGATACCCAATGCTACGATAGACCTATTTTCTTCAAACAGCTCTACTATATCTGCAATGGTCGCTATCGCACATATAGGCAAATACTGACTAGCAGTATTTAGCCCAGCCAATGCTTGTACCAATTTGAGTGCCACCCCTGCTCCACATAGAGATTTAAACGGATAAGTTTCACTCACCTTTGGATTGATGATCAAGCAGTCAGGCAAAGTCTCTGCTCTCTCATGGTGGTCTGTGACAAGTACATCTATACCAAGCGACTGTATATATCTAACTTCTTCTACAGCTGTGATACCGCAGTCAACAGTGACTATCAAATCTGGCTTTTCCTTCTCACATATCTTATTAATACTATCAATAGTAAGACCATATCCGTCTTCATATCTATTTGGCATAAAATTGGACACCTTGACACCGATAGAAGTAAAATATTTTATCAATATCGCACTAGCACTAATACCATCGACATCATAATCCCCAAATACTAGAATGCTACTATTATTCGCTATATGCCTTTCTATAAGCTCTACAGCTTCCTTCATATTCTCAAATAAAAATGGATCATTTAAATCTGTAAGACTTGGATTGAGAAAATTTTTGAGCTTGTCTTGAGTGTCTATACCTCGAGAATACAAAAGATGAACGAGATGACTATCAAGATTGAAAATCTTGGACATCTCTATGACAAATTCATTATTAATCTTATCATCTAATGTGCAAATGTATTTCATATTTTTCTCTTGTTTTAAACTAAAAAGCCTTTCAAACGAAAGGCCTATAAGTTTTACTCTTTTTCCTCTTTATCTTCAATATTAGAAGCCTTTACTTTGTATTCTCTCTTTTTGCAACGCGTGATAAACACGTTCCAAACGAAAGGCATTACATACCAACCCACTGCTAGCACCACCACTGCCATAAACATGATACTTAAAGATACATATTTTAATGTAGCAGGTGCAAGTATGATAAACAATACTCCTACAAGCATAATCGCTACACTCATTACGAGCATTCTAAACTTTGATGCTTTGATAGCTGTATCCATAGCTTGCGCATAATCTTCATTAGCTAACCAACTTGACTTATGCATACTCTCAAATAGCTCAATAGCAAAGTAAATAATCAACATATTTAGGATAGTAAGAATAGCAAAATAGCTAAGACCTACTGACAAACGCAATATAGCAGTGATCGCCATAAAGCCAAGACTACCTAGTGTACAGCCTAATATGATAGCCATAGCACTGGCACCATTGTATCTAACAAATGCAAATATACTAGCTATAAGCACTATCAATAAAATCGCAGCAGCAGTATATACATAATCAGTGCCTTTGACTACTGGGCTGACATATGAGTGACTAGATATTTTGTCTGATGCTACATCAAGCTTTTCTGCTACAGCAAGATTGATCTTAACTTCATTTTCACCAGATAGATCTACCATATATCTGACTACGAGCTGTGTACTATCTCCCTCTCCTGCTATAGATGTAGTATCGTAGTCTCCACCATATGAATTTACGATCTTGGAAATCTCGTCAGCATAATCTGAGTATTTATCAGATTTATTCGCCTCGACAGTCACTGTAAACTGATAACAACCTTTCATCTCAAAGTTACCATTAAATCCGAAAATAGAAGCTATCAATACACCCAACAATAAAAACATAGCCACAGCCATTAAGACTACTTTGTTTTTATTGAAATAATCTTTATTTGTTTTAGTAAAATCTCTTCTAAGCATTTTTACCTCCTTTATGGAAGTTACATTTCTTACCATCGCTATTGTTTAGCGCAAGGTACATCTTGGTAAACAATCTCATCAACACAAGATTTGTAAATAAATTTACGATAGACAACACTAATGCTACCCAGCCAAATGATTGCACTGCCATAGTAGGCATAAATAGACAGATAAAGCCTACTACTGTGATCATGAGATTGGATATCAAGGTCTTGAATAATGTCTCTTTTTGCGCTACTTTAAATGCAATATATAGCTTAGTCTCTTCCTGATAATGTCTTTTTGCATTTTCAAATACAGACATCAAGCTATCTATAGCTACTATCAAGCAAATCAACATCGCTACAATACCACCAAAATTGATATGCACAAGAGGAATAGACTGTAAGAAAAACAATCCCAATACGATGAAGAATAATAGATTGAAGCAAGCGAGCCAACCCATATGCTTATATTTTACTATCAAGAATACGAAGCCAGCTAGTACCAACACTAATATTGCGATACTAATCAAAATATCTGCGCCTTGACCATAGCTAGGAGTCACTTCTCCACTGTCTATAGCAGTGAGTGTAAGGTCTAGCATACCAGCTTTTATCTGATTGGCACAAGTAGTAGCGTCTAGCATACTCTTGAAAGAGTCACTTTGTAATTGAATCATACCATCAATGAAGCCGTTTTCATCTAAACTGATATTGTCAGCAAATAGTGATGAGCCTAGATAGATGTCGATAGTCTTATTGGCTACTTTGGCATTGATTTCTGCCTTGTATTCGTCCAAGAACTCTAATACCACACCATATATCATATTACCATTGGCATCACTACCTTGCTGTGCTACAACACTCTTAACGTGCTTTCCTGTAGCAAACTGGTCTCCGCCGTCTATAGAAAAACTAATAGCAGCTGGGCTACCGATAAGGCCTAATATAGTATCTTGGTCTTCACGAGTAAGAATATTACCTACCTGCAATACGATACCATCTGCACCATACTCAGATACTGAAACATCTTTGTACCCTTCTTTGTGCATGATATCAGCCAAGTCACGCATAGTAGACTGACGCAATGCATCATAATTTGCAGTAGAGTCATCTTCATCTATCATCTCAGCATTGTATACTATCCTAAGACCATTGCTCACATCTTCACCAAGACGAAGATTCTCTACAAAATTGGAATATGAATAATAATTACCGCCTACAGCAAGTGGATATGTGAAATTTACAAAACACGCAATTAAACACACGACTAACAGAATAGCGAAAACTACAAACAAGCATTTAGATCGTTTTTTAGTCATAATTTCTCCTAATTCAAGACATATTATATCTAAACTTTAATAAATTGTCAATCAAAAGTAGATACTACACCCTGAAATTATTGACCAAAATACGAGATTTAAGCATTTTTTCTTTTTACTATATTGATTATTACACTAGCGATAGCAGATACTATCACAGAAAACAATAAATCGTACAAAAGCGAGAGATTAAATGCAAAGCCTCCATTTAGGATAGAAAACACAACAAAGCTCAACACTGCATACAACACTCCACCTACGATAGACCTGAGCAAAAGCTTGTCATCATTAGCCTTTTTGATACAAAGTACCATGACAAATATAGAGATAGCCTTGATGACATCGTTGATGTAGCTGATGACTGTGGTGTTTAGGTCTGTAAATTTTAGCACCACTGCAAATATTACCACGCCCAGCAATGTCACCACTATGCCCAATAGACAGCACTTGATGATAGATAATATAGAAGAAAATTTGAAAGATTTTAATTTTTGCATAACGCCTCCTACTATAATCTATTTTCATTTTCTCTACCCATAACAAAAAAATATCGCTGATTTGCGATATTTTTGTTGTATTTTTTGGTATTTAACTGTCTAATTATTGATTGTCTTCTGACTTTGGAGTGACCTTTACTACTACTTTTTCGTTTGTCTTAGCTTCTTTACCGAAAACGTAATAGATAGCGTTGCCATGCACAGTGAAATAACCAGCATTTTCTCCTCTACCAGACTTCAATACAAAATATTTGTATCCTTCTTCTTCGTAAGAGTCTACTACTTCACCCACCACACCAGAATCAGTCATCACTTTGTCACCTATTTTCAATTCTTGACGCATCTGAGTGAGATCTTGATTGAACTTCTTTTTCTTTAATGTACTGATCACAAATAATGCAACCAATAAAACCAATAAAATAACTACTAAAATAATCTCTAATGTCATATTTCTCCCCTATTTAACTTTTATCATTATATCAAAGTAAAAATCTCAAGTCAATTTATTTTACACGATATTTTAAATAAAATATTATTTATTTTCTACGAATATTGTATTTTTATGTCAAACCGTATTTTTCGTAAAATTCTTTCTTAAATTCTAAAAACCTATCGTTGTTGATGGCGTCTCGCATTTTTTCCATCATATTAAGTGTGAATCTAATATTATGAAGACTCAAAAGTCTCGCACCCAAAATTTCATTACACATTACTAAATGATGAAGATATGCCTTGGTATGATGAGTACAACAGTAGCAGTCACACTCATCGTCTAGTGGTGAATAATCTTCTTTGTACTTAGCATTTTTTAATATTACTTTACCTTTGCTAGTCATACCGAGACCATTACGAGCGACTCTAGTCTGCAATACGCAGTCAAACATATCTATCCCACGCTCCACACTCTCGAAGATGTAATCCGGGCTACCTACACCCATCAAGTATCTAGGCATATTTTCTGGATACTTTCCACGCAATACATCTAACATTTCTATCATCTTTTCTTTTGGCTCTCCTACAGATAATCCGCCTATTGCTATGCCACATTTGCAGTATTTTTTAGTCTCTTCTAGACTCTTGAGTCTCAAATCTGCATAAAAATTTCCTTGCACTATAGGGAAAAGCATTTGGTCAGGATTTTTATGTGCCTTGACACACCTAGCTAGCCAATCAAGTGTCCTATTCATAGCTTTTTCTGCCTCTGCGTGTGATACTCCATATTCGCTACATACATCGAACGCCATGATAATGTCAGCACCAAGATTATTCTCTATCTCTATGGCTTTCTCAGGACTAAAGAACATCTTGGCACCACTCAAATGATTCTTAAACTCCACGCCCTCATCTGTCACTTTCCTCATATCTGCTAAAGAAAATACCTGGAAACCACCAGAGTCTGTGAGCATCGGACGGTCAAAATTCATAAATTTGTGCAAGCCACCAGATCTTTTTATCAATTCATCACCTGGTCTAATGTGTAGATGATAAGTATTGGCCAATATAATCTGCGCACCCACATCATAAAGGTCATCACTAGTAAGTGACTTTACCGTAGCAAGTGTGCCTACAGGCATAAAAATAGGCGTGTAAATATCACCGTGCGGAGTATGCAAAACGCCTGTCCTCGCACCACTATGCTTGTCTATATGTAATACTTCATAACTAAATTTTTCGTTCATTGTTTTCCTTTATTGAATAAACATACTGTCGCCGAATGAGAAAAATCGATATTGATTTTCTACAGCAGTCTCGTAAAGATCCATAGTATTTTCATATCCGGCAAAAGCACTGACTAACATAATGAGAGTACTCTTTGGCAAGTGAAAATTAGTAATCAATGCATCTACCACCTTAAATTTATATGGTGGATAAATGAATATACTGGTATCTCCCTCATCTGCAGTAAGAGGCACACCTTTTTGTGCCACACTCTCCAACGTCCTCACACTAGTAGTGCCTACTGCTATAACGCGCCTATTCTCTATTTTGGCTTTATTAATCTTATCGGCCACCTCTTGAGATAGACGATAATGTTCGGTATGCATATCGTGTTTTGTGATATCTTCCTCTTTGCAAGGACGGAAAGTGCCAAGCCCAACATCAAGTGTGACTTCTAGTATCTCTACTCCCATATCTTGTATTTCTTTCAAGAGCTCTTTAGTAAAATGCAAACCAGCAGTAGGAGCTGCTGAGCTACCATCTATCTTATTGTAAACAGTCTGATATCGCTCTTTGTCTTTGAGCTTCTCATGGATATAATGAGGCAACGGCATGCTACCCACTCTATCTATAATTTCCTCAAATACACCATCATATATAAATCTGACTATTCTATTGCCATCAGGTAATATGTCTACTAATTCACACTTGAGCTCATCGCTAATGGAGAGTATCATACCTACTTTTACTCTTTTGGCAGGTTTCATCAACACTTCAAAGTCGGTGAGATTCTTCCTCTTTAGAAGTAAAATTTCTATATTTGCACCACTATCTTTTTTCGCTATTAGTCTAGCAGGCATGACTCGAGTATTGTTGACAACCAACACATCACCTTTCCTCAAAAAACTCTTGATATCCTTAAAATGTCTATGATAAGTATCCTTTGTCTTCCTATCAAACACCAATAGCTTACTTTCGTCCCTCTTCTCTAGAGGAGTCTGTGCTATAAGATTTTCTGGCAAATGATAGTCATAAGTGGATAATAATTTATAATTAATCATCGTCTGCCTCGTCATCTACATCGATCTTGATACTCTTTGGCACTGGCAGACCAAAATGCTCATAAGCAAGCCTTGTCACCATACGTCCACGATTGGTACGCACGACGAACCCCAACTGCAAAAGATATGGCTCTACTATATCTTCAATTGTAGACACTTCTTCATTGGTAGTAGCAGAAAGAGTATCCAAACCGACTGGACCGCCACCAAATTTCTCTATCATAGCGAGTAAAACACGTTTGTCTACAAAATCAAGACCTTTTTCATCTATATCCATGAGAGCTAATGCTTTCTTGGCATCATCTACATCAATATGATTTTTATCCTCTACCTGTACAAAGTCTCTGACACGTCTGAGTAATCTATTGGCGATACGTGGAGTACCTCTACTACGTCGCGCCATCTCTAGAGTAGCTTCATCATCTATCTCTACTCCAAGAATACCTGCAGAACGCTTTAATATCTTGGATATCTCGTCTACTGTATAAAGCTCTAACCTACAAGATATACCAAATCTATCTCTTAATGGGCTAGATAGATTACCAGCTTTGGTAGTAGCACCTATAAGAGTGAATGGCTGTATCTTTAGTCTCATACTCCTAGCACTAGGCCCCTTACCGACTATAAAATCAAGCGCATAGTCTTCCATGGCTGGGTATAATATCTCTTCCACTGACTTTGACATTCTATGTATCTCGTCGATAAACAAGACATCATTTGTATTTAGATTGGTAAGTATAGCAGCTAGATCTGCTGCATTTTCTATACTAGGCCCACTGGTAATCTTGATCTGACTACCTATCTCATTCGCAATGATATGACTAAGAGTAGTCTTACCTAAGCCAGGAGGTCCATACAAAAGTACATGATCTAATGCTTCTTTTCTCTTCTTGGCAGCCGATATGAAAACTTTTAGATTAGATTTTATCTTTTCTTGTCCTACATATTCATCAAAAGACATAGGTCGAAGCTTATTTTCGACCTCTACATCACTCATATTTTTAGTACTGGATATAAATCTATCTCTCTCTTCCATATTCTTTCCTTTATCTAATTTCCCATATCATGAAGGACTTTTGCCACGATTTGCTCTGCAGTATCATGCTTATCCATCACTTCTTTAGCTTTCTTGGTGGCGTCATTTTTGCTTAGCCCTAGACTCGTCAAAACGACAAGTGCATCTTCAAGTGCCTTATTATTTTCAAGCATCGCGTCCATAAGATTGTCATTAGGGATAATATAATCAAATGGCTTGATTTTATCTTTGAGCTCCAAAATGATACGCTCAGCTGTCTTTTTACCTATGCCTTTACAGTTAGCAATAACTGAAGTATCTTCATTGATAATACTATTGATAATAGCACTCATGCGCTCTGCAGATAAAATACCTATAGCTGTCTTACTACCCACACCGCTAACTGTAATAAGCTGTAAGAAAAGGCGCTTTTCTTCTGGACTCTCAAAGCCATACAAGCTCATCTCATCTTCTCTCACGTGTAAATAAGTGTAAATCTTCACTTCTTCATCAATAGAAGGAAGATTAGCCATGCAACTATTAGTCACCATTATATTAAAACCAACACCACCGCATTCCACAGTGATGTTGTCATAATCTTTATCTCTTAAAATACCTTTTATAAAGCCTAACATAGTCGCTCCTTTACATTGAATTGTCACTCATGACTGAGTTTGTCTGCATATGGCAAAGAGCCACAGCAAGTGCGTCTGCTGCGTCATCTGGCTTTGGAGTAGCTGATAGTCCTAAGATATTCTTTACCATAAATTGTACTTGCTTTTTCTCAGCTCTACCATTGCCTGTGAGAGCTTGCTTAATCTGTAGCGGAGTGTATTCGTACAATCTATCTACATAATTTTTACACGCCACTATGAGCACACCTCTTGCCTCAGCCACAGGTATAGCCGTGGTATTATTTGTATTGAAAAACAATTCTTCAAATGCCACTTCATCAGGACAAAAAGACTCCATTAGCTCACACGCAGCCTGATAAATAGTATGTAATCTCTTGCTAATAGGCATATTTTTAGGAGTAGTGATGACACCATAGTCCACTACTTTGCATCCATCTGTCTCTATCACGCCATAACCTATGATATTGTATCCTGGGTCTATACCTAAAATCTTCATTATGCTATACCTTTAAGCTCTTTAATCAAAGAACTCACACTCTCATAAAGCACAGTAAACTTGTCATGATCTTCTTCTACTTTGTTTTTCTTGACATTGTAGTCAGAAATAAGCATTTCTATTTTCTCTAAGATTGCCTTTATAACTTTGACTTGTTGCTTATATCCTTTGATAATCATGCTATCAGTCTCTTCATTTATTGATGCCTTAAACTCTTTGCAAAGATTACTCACTGTCTGCTTGTACTCAGACTTGAGTGTGCCACATTCTTTGAGAGCTATCCTATATTTGGTACAATTATCTTTAAAGCTATCATGCACAGCTGCAGCATCATTATTAAGTCGAGTGATTTTGGACTTGTGCTGATTGTATGTACTCACCTTGTCGCTCTTTTTCTTGATAGTAGCGATTTGATTAGATATAGCACTGACTTCATTTTTAAAATCTATCATCTGCTCATAGTATGCACTAAGCTCTGCTCTGCTCTCTTCTGCTAAGAGTAAAGATGAATTGTACAACGAAAACAAAGCAGATAATTTACTCCTATTATCGTTTAGATCCTTTAAAATCTCTTGTAATCTATTCTCCATCTTCTTCCTCTAAATTGTGAATCACATCTATGACATCATCGCTTTCATTTAGCTTGTCAAGCATCTTGTTGAATGACTCTAACTGATGACCTTCTAGCTTGATATAATTTTGTGGTATCATCTCTACTCCTGATGAAAGGATAGTATATCCAGCCTCTTCAAAAGCTGTCACCAATTCATTCACACTACCAGCATTAGCCTCTGTGTAGACTGTAAACACATCTTCGTCTTCACAATCAATAGCATTCATATTGATAGCCAGCTCCATAGCACTATCTGAATCAAACTTTTCATTTTTCTCTACTACCACTACGCCTTTATTGTCAAACATATATGACACACAGCCTGTAGCCCCCAAACTGCCACCGTACTTATCAAACGCATATCTTATATCACTACTAGTACGATTCTTATTGTCTGTAAAGCACTTTACCACCACAGCCACTCCGCCTACGCCATAGCCTTCGTATGTCTGCTCGATAAAGTTTGAATTGTCTACTTCGCTATTTTTCTTGATGATGCCATTGATCCTATCGTTTGGCATATTAAATTGACGTGCTTTAGCGATAGCCATCTTTAACTTACTATTAGAGTCAATATTTACTCCGCCTTCTTTGACCGCTACCATAATTTCTCTACCTATCTTAGTAAAGATCTTACTCCTCTCAGCATCTGACTTACCCTTTCTTGCTTTTATATTATTCCATTTACTATGTCCTGACATTTTACACCTCTCCTAATCTTTGCATAATAATACTTCCCGCCACGCCAGCATTGAGACTCTCTACACCTGACGCCATAGGGATAGATATCGTGATATTAGCTATAGATCTCATCTCCTCACCAACACCATTACCTTCATTACCTATTATAACAGCCAAACGACTTTTTGGCAAATGAATTTTGTCTAATCTAGTACCAAACATATCTGCTACTATGAAATTCTCAGCTATTTTTTCTTTATTTTTGTGTATGGTCCCATAATCACAAATATGGACTCGACTACTCATCACTAGACCCGCCGAGCTACGAATCACCTTCTCACTATATACATCGGCACAGTCGACTAGATAGATATCACTAAATCCAAAAGCTCTAGCTGATCTGATGAGCGTGCCTACATTGCCTGGGTCTTGGAGATTGTCTAATATCAAAGCATTACCTATCGAGTGTATAGGAAACACTCTGGTACGACAAACACATATAATACTTTGATTGGTCTTGGTAGTAGCAAGACTAGCTAACATCTTGTCACTCACGACACAAGTATTCGGAAATCCAGTCAAAGCGTGATCATTGGTAATCGTATAGATTATCTCTACATCAGTAATTAACAAATCCCTACAAAACTTATCTCCTTCTACTAAAAATAAGCCATTGTCTCGTCTGTATTTTTTATCTTTCAAATTCTTGATATCTGTATTAGTTATATTCATGATCACATTATATCAAAAGTGCTAAAATAAGTCAATTTATTACCTATAAAACAAATAAAAAAGATAGTACGATACTATCTTTTAATCAAAACTATCAAGGTTTTCGGTAGGGTCATATGGATAAATTTCTGCCACATCATCAAAAGCTGTTATATTATCTTGCAAAATCTTATCTATAGCTATATAAATATCATCAATGGGAGCAAATTTTACTTTCGATAATTTCTTTAAACACTCAACATCTTTTCTAGATATTAATTCTTTAGTAATTTTTTCTACATGAGAATCATCTAACCCTTCTACCACACCAGCAAATTTTACCAACCAAATATTTTGTTTAGGAGTACATTTACATATAGCATCTACTAGCATATTTCTATCAGCATCACGATACTTAAGAGCCCATTCAATAATATAAATAGGATTGTTAGCTTTGATTACTTCGTTGAATATTAATTCTTTTGATAATGACTCAAACTCTCTAGCCATTATCACTAGATATGCTGGATCACCTATATTAATAATTTCTTGTAAGCAATAGTCTAGTTTGCTATTATCAGATTTGGCTAAATCATAATAATATCTTGCGTTCTTTTCCATACTTTCTCCTATGTATATTATAGAGTATAATCGTCTTGTTTATCATCAACAAATGTAGACTCTGTATTTGTAGTATTTTCTACCTTTGATGAAGTCTCAGTCTCATAAGATTTTGATGATACATTCTCTTGAGATTTTAATGCCTCTATAGCTCTATTTGCTTGCTCGGCTTGGATATTACAAACTTTATCAGCATTCTTAGTCATAGTCATAAATCCAAATACCGAACCAATAAAGCCTATCATAGTAATACCAATAGCAATAAATGCTAAAGTCATGGCAGAAGTAGCAAATCCTGTCAGCATCACTGCTGCAGATAACAATGTAATAGGTATGCTAGATTTTATAATATTTGCACCTAAAGCTTCTTTACTAGATGCATTATAAAGCTCCTTCTTTAGCTCTTCAGTACTATATTTTGAATAATCTGCCTTTTTCATATAAACCTCTCTTGCTCGCATTATATCATATATTCATTATTTGTCAAGTTTTTGATAAAAAAAGACTCATTATGAGTCTTTTACTATTTTGCTAGAGCTTTCTTTGCAGAATCAACAAGCTTTGTGAAAGCAGTCTTATCTGTCACAGCCAAGTCAGCTAAAACTTTTCTATTCAATTCAATCTTAGCTTTCTTTAGTCCGTTGATAAATAGGCTATAGCTGATACCGTTTTCTCTACAAGCAGCATTGATACGAGTGATCCATAGAGAACGCATATCTCTCTTCTTTAGCTTACGTCCAACGTATGCATATTGACCTGACTTCATCACTGCTTCACGAGCTACTCTATATAGCTTTGACTTAGCACCACGATAGCCTTTAGCTTGCTTTAAAATCGCACGACGCTTCTTTACAGCGTTTACACCACGTTTAATTCTCATCTTGTGCCTCCTAAATCATTTCCTTTATGTTCTTCTCATACTGTTTAGAAACATAACCGATCTTTCTCAAATTTCTCTTTCTTTTTCTTGACTTCTTGGTCAAAATGTGACCCTTACCATCATGTGTGCGTTTAATCTTGCCTGTACCTGTCTCACTAAAACGCTTAGCGACAGCTCTTCTTGTCTTCATTTTTGGCATAATAGTTTTCTCCTTTAAAATATGATTTGTAAAAATATAGGTCCTTTTACTTCTTAGAAATAGGCGCTAAAAACATAAAGATATTTCTTCCATTGATCTCAGGCTTTTTGTCGACCTGACCCACACTAGCGCACATCTCAGCAAACCTAGTCATAATATCTACACCTACTTGAGGGCGACCTTGCATTCTACCCTTCATGCGGATATTGACTTTCACTTTGCTACCATCTGCTAAAAACTTACATACTTGCTTTGCCTTGATCTCAAGGTCATGATCATCGATAGTCATGCTGAGAGGCATCTCCTTTAGCTTAGCTACTTTCTGACTCTTCTTCTGATCTTTTAGCTTCTTAAGCTCATCAAAACGGTATTTGCCATAGTCCATGACTTTACAGACTGGTGGCTTGGCATCTGGTGCGATAAGCACCAAATCCAAATCGTAACTAGATGCTACCTCTAGTGCCTTGGCACTGCTCATCAAGCCCAACTGCTCAGAGTCAGGACCGATAAGTCTCACCTCAGGTAAAACAATTTGCTCGTTTTTAAGTGTTTCTTTCAAATCTCCTCCTGCCCACAAAAAATGGGTATCTTTATCGTAAAAGAACCCACTTATCAAAAAATTACATGAAAATGTATGCGTAATTTTATAACCATTGTCGCTCATTTGCTACAAGGTGAGAAGTGGTACTCCTACTTTTACGCCTACATTCTATCAAATATTTTTCTATTTGTCAACAGTTTTTATAAATTTTATTTCTTTTATTTAGTCTAGTGATTTTGTGGTGATTTTTTCCATCAATTCTTTTTCAAAATCAGCATAGCTCATAGTCTCTGTATCTTTGCTACCACGCTTACGCACAGCTACTGTGCCTTCAGCCATTTCTTTATCTCCCAACACTAAAATATAAGGATTTTTCTCAAGTACAGCAGAGCGAATCTTTTTACCCACGCTTTCATTGTCAAGGTCTGTCTCTACTCGCACACCCTTGAGCTTCAACCTATTTGCCACCTCTGTAGCATAATCATTATTATTTTCACTGACAGTGATAATCTTAACCTGATTTGGACTGAGCCATACTGGGAATGCACCTGCAAATTTTTCTATCAAGTAAGCCAACGTCCTTTCATAGCAACCTATACTTGTCCTATGGATAATATATGGACGCTTTTTAGTACCATCTTTATCTGTATATTCCATATCAAATTGCTCTGCTAGTAGCTGATCTATTTGAATAGTGATCAATGTATCTTCTTTGCCCCATACATTTTTGATTTGAATATCCAATTTTGGTCCATAGAAAGCAGCTTCGCCTATACCTATCTTGTAAGGAATCTCTAAATGGTCTAAGATTTTCTTCATTGTAGATTGAGCTTCTTCCCACTGCTCATTTGTACCGATATATTTTTCGCGATTATTAGGATCCCACTGAGAAAATCTGTAAGATGCATCTTCATATAATCCCAATGTCTTCAACATATAGATAGCTAGCTCTAAACAGCCCTTAAACTCTTGCTCAAGCTGATCTGGAGTACACATCAAATGACCTTCTGAAATAGTGAATTGACGCACACGGATAAGTCCATGCATCTCACCACTCTCTTCATTTCTAAACAAAGTAGAAGTCTCATTGTATCTGAGTGGCAAATCTTTGTATGATCTTGGCTCATTTAGATAAGCTTGATATTGGAATGGACAAGTCATAGGACGCAAAGCAAATACTTCTTTATCTTTATTTTCATCACCCAAGACAAACATTCCATCTTTATAATGATCCCAGTGACCAGAGATCTTGTATAGATCACTCTTCGCCATAAATGGAGTCTTAGTGAGCAACCAACCACGACGTTGTTCCTCATCTTCTACAAAACGTTGTAATAATTGGATAATCCTAGCACCTTTTGGTAAAAGGATAGGCAAACCTTGACCGATGACATCTGCTGTAGTAAAGATACCTAATTCTCTACCGAGTTTATTATGGTCACGCTTGAGTGCCTCTTCCATCTGGTGAATATAATTTTTTAAGTCATCTTTATTTAAAAAGCCATATACATACACACGAGTGAGCATTTTATTCTTCTCACTTCCTTTCCAATAGGCACCACTCACACGATTGATCTTGAAGCTAAAGCCTCTGAGGTATTTAGTATTCTCGACATGAGGTCCGCGACACAAGTCATAAAAATCTTCACCAGTGTGGTACACAGTGATAGTAGCGTCAGCTGATAGCTCTGAGATAAGCTCAGTCTTGTAAGGCTCGTCCTTAAACATTTCCAAAGCCTTATCTCGAGATACTTCAGTGCGTACAAAATCTTCGTTTTTATTGATAATCTCTCGCATTTTGTCTTCTATTTTGCCAAAATCATCTTGATTGAGAGTCAAATTGTCAAAATCATAATAAAACCCATTGTCTACAGCTGGCCCGATAGCTAGCTTGACCCCTGGGTACATCTCTTTTATCGCCTTAGCTAAAATATGACTCATGCTGTGACGATACATTTCTTGTTTTTGATTAAATAATTCTAATTCTTCTTTTTCCATAATTTTCTCCTTAAATTTGATTGTGTTATGCTTGCATATAAGCAAGCGAATTTTAGGATTATTCTATATCTCTTTCGAGATATAATTTTCTCCTTAATTTTGTTTTTCTTTTATTTGTTTCAATGCCGTGGCTAACTGGTCTGGACAGCTGGTCGACCTAAACCCACAAGTTGTGCCCTCCAATCTAGCTATTACATCATCTATATTCATACCTTTGACTAGCTGACTGATGCCCTTGGTATTGCCATTGCAACCACCTATGAAAGTGACATTTTCTATCTTACTATGCTCATCTATATCGATGATGATCTGGCTACTACACGTGCCCTTTGTGTTATATACATATTGCATACACCCTCCTTTGCATAAAAAAATCCCTTAGCAAAACTAAGGGACGATAATATATACCGCGGTTCCACCCAAATTGATGCGTACAGCACCCACTTGATTAGCAAGAATATCACTTGCGTCGACCTAATTGGTGGTTTCACTTATGGGTATGATGTGCAAATTCCAGCCAGCATGCACTCTCTCATAACAGGGACTCATAACCTACTTGTCCAATCAATAATCTATTTAGATGCTTATATATTATCAAGATTTATCACAAAAGTCAACTCTTTTGGTAAAAATTTTGAGTCTAGATGAAAAAACATTGCTCAGAAAGCTCACTGCCTCACTATCTATATCTTGTGTGAGATACACATCAACATAGTTTGGACAAGAATTTAACACATTAGTAATAAGCTCCAATGCAGAGTGGCACTCGGCTATTTTCTTGATTTTATCATTTTTACTCTTCATATTGTATATACTAAAATTTTCATTTTCATCGCAGATGACTTTTACCTTATACACTTCATTATCCATGGTATTGATCAAAAAACGAATAATATCTACAAAGGTAGAAGAATTGAAAAGAGTCAGATTGTCACTGCTGAGATTAGCTAAATTCTTCCAGTGGTTTTTGAGTGGCAATAAGCGAAACTCTAAAAAACTATCTATAAAAAAGGTCTGATTAAACAAAATGATTTTATTTAATGCGCTCTCATCTGTACCTTTATCAAACAGAGACAATACTTTTACATACGCATTGAATGCAAGTGTGTCACATAGAGGATTTTTGATGAGCTTTTTGATAAAATTTACCTTGTATATGCCCTCTATGTAATCAATAATGATTTCTTTAAGTATAGTCTCGCATGGCTCTATATAATTATCTTCACAAGCAAACAGTAAGTAAGAAAAATTGTTGTCACTATAATTGGTCACTATAGTCTTGCAAAAATCCAGCTTCGCTCTGATATTGGCATGCAAAAACTCTATGATATCTTTATTTTTCACCCTTGTAGCTAGGGCAATCTCTCTCATATATACCTCTATAGTATAATATGCACTAAATCACATTTTACTCTTAAAAAAATTAGCATATTTTGGTATACGCTATCACCTAATCCAAATCAGTCTCATAGTATGTACAAAAGAGAGGATAAAATTATGTTTCAATTCTTTTTTAGAGTAGGTTGTTGTGACTGTGTGAGAGTTTCCAATCTTAGCTGTCCATTCTTTGCTCGCACTTTTTGTACCAATAATAGAAATTATTGTATCAATGACTTTCTATTCTTTTAACGCAAGAAAAAAGACATCTGATGATGTCTTTTTAATTAGATTATTTCTTTTTTACGCTAAGGATCACAGATGTCACAGCAAAACCTAATAATGCTACCTCTACGATAGCTCCCACTACTGCGAATACATACTGACCTACGCAAACGTATTTTTGATCACCGACTTTCATGCTAAAAGCATTTACTTCAGTAGCGACTGCACTTGATTTAGATACTGCAAATGTATCGTCGATAGCCTTTGTAGCTTCATTGTAGTCATCTTTAGACATATCCTTATCGCCTACAAGAAATAGATAGCCTTCTTTTACATACACGCTATAAGCATTCTCATAAGTAGAGTTTTCTGACTTCATCTTTGTCTTCAAAGACTTGTCATTATTGAATGTAATAGTTTGAGTCACCTTTTCACCCTTGTAAGAATAATCCATCCACCAAGCCACTGGACGAACCATCATACCAATGTAGAATACCAACATCAATACTGCTAGCACGATGAAAGTAATCATAACTGGCTTTTTCTTTAAGAATTTTTTCATATACCCTCCTTAATTCTTAAATTTATTATAGCGAAAAATATAATAATTTGTCAACAAATTTATATATGTGATTTAAATAATTTTTGTGAAATTTTAAATAAATTAAAAAAATAAAATATTTAAATAAAATTCACAAATTAAATAAATCAACAAAAAAATTAATTATAAAATAATTAATCTTTTTTATTTTTGATGCATTTTAAGATGTAATAACCTTTATTCCTATCTATTATTTCGCAATTATTATAAATAGAAAATAAATGTTTTTTCAAGCTCTCCATACCGTGGTCTTTTCTGATCACTAATATCATTATTCCGTTTTCTTTTAGATGAGCATATGAGTCTATCATCATTTGGAATAATAATTGTTTACCTGTCTTGATAGGAGGATTGGTGACGATGAAATCAAACTCCTCCTCTATCTCACTAAAGCCGTCACTTTTATAAACTATAGCATTGTGCTGGACATTATTTTTGATAAGGTTGGTCTTACTGAGCTTTACGGCAGTATCATTGATATCCACCATATCAAAAGTCACTCCATACTTTTTGATCAATGCTATCGCTATCACCCCTAGTCCACAGCCTAAATCAAGGCCATGTCCGCTTAGGTCGCATTTTTTACTGATAGCTTCTAGCAAAGCTCTAGTACCGTCGTCTATCTTGTTTTTAGAAAAAATGCTATCGCAACTGCGAAAGCATAAATCATATCCCAACACACTATCATTAAAATCAAAGAAATCACTATCAGAGTGCTCTTTATCTATGAAATAATGCTGCAAGATTACCCCCTATAAAATGTAGACTCGATAGGAAGAGCGATAATAATCATACCGACCAAAATCAATCCTAATCCTACCAATAATAATGTAGAATATAGCCTATCACGCTTGTTTATCACGTCCTGTCTCCTCTTCGCCATAGTGATACGCTTAGCCAACATACAAATAGATGCACCTATAATACAAAGTATGATACCTGTGATAACTGTATATCTAAGTAGAAATTCTAAAATAGTCATAATCTTCTCCTATGATGCAATTTTAACACTAAAATTGCCATTTGTCAATAGTGAATTATTTTCTTTTTCTAAACAATTCCTTGATACCACTCAATACGCCCATATATCTAATAGCATAGTAAACTTTATAGACTACAGACACTACTGCTGTCATAAGTATAGCAATCAAGGCAATATTTGTAGCCAATGTATTTACTACTATAAATATCATAGCCACCAATGCCAAGCACTCAAATAACATATAACAATAGTCTACCGCATAGATAGTATCTACAAGATGTATATGGAACATAGCTATCTTTAATAAATTCATCAACACTACAAATATCATTACAAATACACACAATACAATATTGATATATTGATACACTGTAAATAAAATAGTCAATGTAGAGATAGTCAATATATTGCCTATAGCCATAATCACCGCATGAGAAAATCTCTCCTTCTCCTTAAATAACTCTAGCCATATCTTCGCCACCAATACTCCTGCTATAAATAGACCCACTGTCCATGATGGCAACAGTATATAAGAAAATATCACCATAGGTAATAATGCTATCTCAATAGCAAACAAAATTTTGAAAAAGTAATCATTTCTAGTCATATTCAACCTCATCTTCATTATAACAAGAAATTATAATTTTGCCAAGTAAAATAGTACTTGTTTTGCTTTTTTCACAAAAAAATGTCTATTTCATACAATAAATTATGGAAGAATTAAACCACTATAAACCTTCCAAGACTAATCAAGTCGAAAAAATACTAAAAAGGAGAACGAATGAAGAAAATTTCTATTTTACTTGTCATATTTGTCAGCGTCTTTTCTATCATGATGACAGGCTGTGGCAAAAAAGATGACAATAAAATCCGTATCAGCGAAGTGACTCACTCTCTATTTTATGCTCCACTGTACGTAGCTATGAATAACGGCTACTTTGAAGACGAAGGACTAGAGATAGAATTGAGCAATGCTGGCGGTAGTGACACTGTCATGTCGTCACTAATATCAAATAGTGCTGATGTAGGACTAATGGGACCTGAATCATGCGTATATGTGAGAAACAATGGTATGGAAAACGCGCCTGTAATATTTGCTCAGCTCACTGCTTGTGATGGTTCATTCTTGGTCGGAAGAACTGATGAAGCAGATACATTTAACTGGGAAAATCTACGAGGCAAACATATCATTGCTGGTCGAAAAGGTGGAATGCCTGCTATGACTCTACAATATATACTCGAGCAAAAAGGACTAAATCCTGGCGCAGAACTAAGCGATACTGTAGATACTATCATGGATACAACCATCGCTTTTAACCTCACCACATCATCTTTTGTAGCTAATACAGGAGATTATTGTACTATGTTTGATCCAGCAGCTAGCCAATGCGAGCTAGATGGCACAGGATATATCGTAGCAGCTCTAGGCGATGAAGTGAGTGATGTGCCATATACTTGCTTTGTAGCGACAAATAGTTATCTCAACAATAATGGTGACAAATTGGATAAATTTATGCGTGCATTAAAGAAAGGCTATGATTATCTCATGACTGCCAATGATACTGAGATAATCTCTGCATTGAAGCCATCTTTTGAGACTACTAGCGACGCCTTGATACTCGCATCTGTAAAAAACTATATCCGTATTGGTGCATATGCTTCTTCCTTTGTATTGAAGGAGTCTTCTTGGAACAATATGCTAGACATCATAGACAATGCTGGTGAATTGAAAGCTGTGGTAGATTGGAATGATGCTGTAAATACGAGCTTTGCTACAAAAGTCGCATAATGAATGAATTGGTAAAAATCAAAGATTTAAATCTAATCTATCAAAGCATTGATTCTGAGACTACTGCACTAGAAAACCTAAATCTTACTATAGACAAAAATGAATTTATATCTATAGTAGGCCCTTCTGGCTGTGGTAAGACTACTATATTATCCTTGATATCTGGTCTCATCAAGCCTACTAGCGGAGAAATAACAATACTAGACAAAACACCAAATACAAAAAATGATTTGTGTGGATACATGTTTCAAAGAGATAACTTACTTCCATGGCGAAGCATAGAAAAAAATATTTATTTCGGTCTTGAAATCAAAAAGCAATGCTCTACTGATAGGAAAGAATATGCATTAGACCTAGCTAAAAAATATGGGATCAGTGATTTCTTGAAAAAACACCCTAGCGAGCTAAGCGGTGGCATGAGACAGCGTGTGTCTCTTATACGAACCCTTGCATTGAAGCCAGAATTGCTACTACTAGATGAGCCATTTAGCGCATTGGACTATCAGACTAGGCTACAGCTTTGTGATGATGTGTATGATATCATCAAGAGTGAAAATAAGACTGCAATATTGGTGACCCATGATATACAAGAAGCTATCAGCATGTCTGATAGGATAATAGTGTTGACAGCTAGACCTGGTACTATCAAAGCAATACACAAGACAGACTTTGATAGCGATCTATCACCATTTGAACGCAGACAAACAGATAAAGCCAAAGGGTTATTTGATATCATTTGGCAGGAAATACAAAATGAAAAACAAAAAAATATTTAGTAAAGCACACAAAGATTATTTAAATAAATATCGTACAAAGAAAATTTTGATACTAATCTCACAAATCTCTATACTTGTATTACTATTGCTAGCATGGGAGCTACTCTCAAAGTATGAAATAATCAGTTCTTTCTTCTTTTCTAGCCCATCAAAGATCGTGAATACATTAGTAGAAATGCTTCACAACGGAGAGCTAATGTATCACGCAAAAATCACGCTCAATGAGACTCTATTAGGATTTGCTATAGCCACAGGTATAGGCTTCGTAATAGCATTTGTCTTGTGGTATAGTGATTTCCTAAGGCGAGTGACCGAGCCATATTTGGTGGTACTAAATTCCCTACCGAAAATCGCTCTCGGTCCTATCATTATCATATGGTTCGGAGCCGGAGAAAAAGCCATCATATTTATGTGTATCTTGATAGTCATCATAGTGACTATAATGAATATACTAAACTCTTTTACTAGCTGCGACCCTCAGCTCATCGCTCTAGCTAAATCAATGGGTGCAAATAAATTTCAAATATTCTTCAAGCTGATATTACCTAATTCACTTCGAGATATAGTGGCCACATTGAAGATCAATGTAGGCTTGAGCTGGATAGGAGCTATCATGGGAGAATATTTGGTGAGTCGAGCAGGTCTAGGCTATCTCCTAATATATGGTGGTCAGGTATTTAATCTAAACTTAGTCATGACTGCTACGGTCGTACTTTGCATACTAGCATCAATGATGTACTTTGCTGTCGCTTTGTTTGAAAAGCTGATGAGTAAACTATATAAGTAGTTTACGAATAAACTTTCCTGACATTTTCACAAAATGGCAGTAAATGATGAGTAAATTATATAAGTAAATTATACAAATAGTTTACCAAAAAAAGAGAGCATAATGCTCTCTTTTTACTTTCTCAATTTTCTCAAGAACGGAGGGATATCTTCATCATCTACGATAGGCTTTTTGCTAGCTATAGAGATATCTTCCACCTTATCTTCAGTATCCGCTGCTGGCTCCGGATCTATAGTCTCCTCTGCGACTGGCTGAGGCTCTGTAAAAGCTCTAAAATCAGCACTGTGATCTTTAAACTCAGGGACTGTCTCTTCTACATTATCCTTTTTGTCAAAACCTGTAGCAATAATAGTGACAGTAGCTTCACCTGGAGTATTGTTGTTAAAATTCGCACCGAAGATTACATTACACTTAGGATCTGCAACATCTCGCACTAAATCTGCAGCTTCGTACACTTCTGATACAGTCAAATCATCTCCACCAGCTATATTGATCAAGATACCTGTAGCACCTTCTATGCTAGTCTCTAATAATTGACTAGTGACAGCCTGACGAACTGCCTCGATGGTCTTGTTTGCTCCACGTCCTTTACCTATACCCATATGAGCTAAACCTTTATTTCTCATAATAGTAGCCACATCGGCAAAGTCTAGATTGATAGAGCCTGGCTTTGATATTACATCACTGACGCCTTGGATAGCCTGACGAAGCACATCATCTGCATATCTAAATGCATCTACGAAAGATACATCTTTTTTGAATATGGTATAAAGTTTATCATTTGGAATGATGACTAGAGAGTCTACGTATTTTTCTAGCTCTGCCATACCGCTCTCAGCATTTGAGGCACGCTTTGCACCTTCAAATCTAAATGGCTTGGTCACTACGCCGACAGTAAGGATACCCATCTCGTGTGCATATTTTGCTATGACTGGAGCTGCACCATTACCAGTACCGCCACCAAGACCCGCTGTGATAAACACCAAGTCTGTACCTTCTAACATCTTTTTGATCTCTTGCTCACTTTCTTCTGCTGCAGCTTTACCTACATCAGAATTTGACCCAGCACCTAGCCCCTTGGTGATCTGCTTACCTATCTGAATGATCTCATCTGCATTTGACATCATGAGGTCTTGCTTATCGGTATTGACTGCCACAAAGTATACTCCGCCGACTCCAGCAGAAATCATACGGTTGACAGCTTTATTACCGCCACCACCTACTCCGACTACTTTTATATTGCAAATATTTGTCATATCCATAAATCTTTCTCCTTAAATCATTATTTCACAGAGTGATACCAAGCCTGTCTTGGACGTCTGAAATTTGTCTTTTGAATTGTCAAATGGATTTTTATATTCATAGACATTTAGTCCTGTGATATCTTTTAGAATATTTTTCACTCCCTTAAAATTAGCTATACCATCGCCCGTGAGATAGATATCTATACCACTAAATACATCATCTATCGACAAAATGTCCGATATCACCTTGGCTATCATCTCTATCCTGCTTTTGACCACTTGATTGGTGATATTGATAGGAGCTTTGATGAGGCTACCTCGGGTGCATATCTCATAATATTCATTTTTACTACTTTCGACAGTGAGGATAGCTTTCCTCTTAATGAGCTCAGCTTCTTTAAAACTTAAGCCCAACACCTGCATAATATCCGATGATATATGTCCTCCACCCATAGAAAATGAGCTAAGTAGCGCCAATCCTTCACCTTTGTATACACATACACTAGTAGAGATATGTCCTACATCTACTATGGCTATAGGCCTAATGTCATCTCTTACTCTTTCACACTGCATAGCTTGTCCTAATGCTGAAGATACAAAATCTAAATCTGATACACCGAGAGAATGGAACTTCTCAGTCAATAGACCAATAAATGATTTTTTAGCCAAGATAAAGCTCGCATCTAAAATCAAAGATGAAGTCTTTTTACCCACCGGAGTCAATGTCTTGAAATCATCATCAAGCACAAACTGCATAGGGCTGTAATTTATAGTAGTATATTCGGTGCTATCTCCATCGATATTGTTTTCATACAAAGCCTTTAGGTCAGCTTCTGTCACTTTATGTAAACCAACATATTTCCTAGATATCCTCTTGCATACACATATACAAAATTCGCTAGGCACACCTACGATGACGTGACGTATAGGTTTCCTCATCTTGTCCGTCATCTTTGAGATAAGCATAGATAGATTCTCATCTAGATCATCACTAGATAAAAACTCACCATCTAAGTATCCGTCATACAAGATACTCTCTTCGGCAACAATCCTAGCTCTACCAGCAAACTTTGCCACTGCCAACAATCGAAGACTAGACGACCCTATATCCAAGATGTACTGCAATTTGTTTAGCACAAACTCAACCCCCATGTTTGCCTATATTATACTAAATATAGAAACACTAGTCAAATAATTTAATTAATAAATAATTAAAATTAATAAAATTTTTACAATTATCGACACAATACTACAAGATATTGTGTAGAAATTTTGATAAATACGCCATAAAGTCTAAAAAGACAAAGAAAAAAGGCTCATAAGAACCTTTAGATATATGTGCAAACCTCAGAGCCCAACCTGTCATAATAAAATCGGATAGTGCCAGTAGATTTTTGCTCAATAGTGAGCGTTTGGTATAATGAAAAACAATTGTTTACTTTGTATTGAAGGTTTTCATTGGGATCTTCTATCTCCACTTTTACTCCACTATCTGTAGAGATGACCATCTTGGAAAATGTATCAAAGTACAAAAACTCAACATCTTCCAGCATATCACACATACCTGATCTATCTATGTACTGAGTGGTATACATAGCTGTATAAAGCTGATAAAGACAAGCCTTTTGATAATCATTGCCCATAAAGTCTGATACTTTTGTGTCATCATTAAGACTAATGGCTCCATCCTTTAATCTAATAAGGCTAGGCTCTGTGTGTACAATATTTAAAACCTTTAGATCTTCATCTAGGATATAATAATTTTGGTTATATGCCATATAATACAGCTCTTCCCTAGCGCGCACCACTATATCTACAGATACTACACTAGTAGTCTTTATCTGCACTACTTTTATATAAGGGTAAGCAGACTCTATATTGCTGATCGCCTTTTCTTTATCTAACATAAAGATAGACTGACCATTTTTTAGTCCAGACGCTGAAATTATATCTGTGTGACTCACATTTAACTCACTACCTTCTACTATCACCACATTTTGACTACGCAGGCAAAATACCGCACTAAATAAAACAATGATTAGTACCAACAAAAATGACATAATAGACAATGTGATGATTTTACCTTTGCTCATATTCTTTTGATATCTGCCCCCAATCTAGAAAGCATATCTTCCAAGTGATCATATCCTCTATCGATAAAGTGGATATCTTCGACCACAGTCTCACCCTCTGCTACTAATCCTGCTAGCACCAGTGACGCTCCCCCTCTGAGATCTTTAGAGACCAGAGTATTGCCTACCAGCCTATCTGCACCACGAACTTTTACTGTATGAGAATCTATGATTTTTATCCTTGCACCTAGCTTATATAACTCTGGCACAGTCAAGAATCTATTTTCAAAAACGTTCTCATATATGGTAGTTTGCCCCCGAGCTACACAAGATAATGTGAGTAGCATAGACTGCATATCGGTAGGAAAATCAGGATAATATCCTGTAGAAATGGAGTGTATGTTTTCAAGCAGAGTCTCCCTAGATATGTTTATTATATCATTTTTGATATCGATTTGACAACCCATTCTGGACAATATTTCGATTAATTTTAGATTTTGATACGGCTGAGCATTAGTTATCTTGACCGCTCCACCACATATTGCCACTGCTGTCATCAGTGTGCCTGCTACTATCCTGTCTCCAATAGGTCTATACTCTACTCCATTTAATTTATCACACCCAAAGATAGTGATTTTCTTTGTGCCTGCGCCTAATATAGTAGCACCCATTTGATTTAAGAAATTGCATAGATCTACCACCTCAGGCTCTCTAGCGGGATTGATAATCGTAGTCTTTCCTTTGAGTTTACTAGCAAATAGGACAATATTTTCCGTGGCACCAACACTAGGGATCTTTAGCTTAATCTTATTTGGTCTAGCTTTACTTGCATCAAAAAACAGATTGTCCCCCATGCTTTCTACCTTGACTCCCAGTCTTTTCATTGCATCAATATGGATATCTATAGGTCTCTTGCCGATATCACAGCCTCCAGGCATGGAAATCAAAGCACTCTTAAATCTCGCTAATACCGAACCCAATAGAAATATAGACGAGCGCATAGTCTTACTGAGCCGACAATCAATATCGTATTTTTTTATTTTGCTAGTGTCTATGGTGCAATCATTATCTATTCTATCTACTTTGGCACCCATATGCTTTAGTATCTTGATCATATTGTCTACATCAGTGATACGAGGGATTTCATTTATCCTACACACTCCCTCTGCCAGCACACAAGCTGACATGATAGGCAGTGTGGCATTTTTGGACGTTTGATTTCTTATCTCACCGTACAATTTATGACCTGACTTGATGACAAACTTTTCTTTCTTTTTCATAATTATATGTATGTAAGATTTTTAATTATTGCAATAAAAAAGAGCAAATTAGCTCTTTTTAATATATTCTACTTTTTTTTATTAAAATTCTTAATAAACATCTTATTATAATCAAGAATATTTAGCACTCTTTTTACATTATCAACACCTGAAGGAGTTATATACTTATATTTTCCTCCACGTGATAATATAATTAATTCATTACCTTCTGGTATTAGACAATGGTGAAGCCCTCCTATGCCCGAAATGATTTCTTGATACGCTCCTACGGAAAAAATAGCAACATATAACGTCTCATTTTCATTTATCACAGGCATAAACAGCTTAACATTCACATTATTCAAGAAATATCTATCGTCGGGATCACAAGTTTCACCTCCCAAACATACTGGGATATGCAAATTAGATAATAAATTTACTGGCAATATGGTAAAGTCTTGTTGTATACCCCAAATATCAGGTGCCATATTCATCAAACTACCATTAATTATATACCAATTCTTATAATTTTCTTCCTTTGTAAAGTCTATTTTATAGATGTAAAAACTATGATCCGCTGCCGTAAATCGTCCATGCTCACCTATCAATTGTGGACATTCAATATTGTTTTTAGCACACATTGATTTTGTTGCTTTTATCATTTCATCTACCAAATAGTCATAATCGAATGAATACGTCAACGAATATTTAATAGGGAAACCGCCACCAAAATCAAAATATTCAAGAGAAGAGTGTAATTTTTTCAATTCGCAATAATTTTGTAAAATGTTTGAATATCCTTTAATATAATTGTCAATATTTGTAATCGTTCCACCAAAATGAAAATGAAATACTTTTAAATTCAAGTTCGGACAATGACTAATTCTTTCTGCCATTTTAAAAAGCTTTTCTTTTTCAAATCCAAACCTATTACTTAGTTCTTCTTCTGCTGAAAAATTATTTTTAATCATACGACTTTCAAAATCGCTATTATACCTTAGTCCAACATTAATTTGAAATCCTTCTAACTTTGATATCAAATCAAATTCCCTTTCATTTTCAATAATAGGAATAACATTAATACCTTTGCCTAACAATATCTTTAAAGTATTGACATATTTTTCATTTTTAAAGCCGTTACATAAAACAGTAAAACCTTTTTTAATAAATCCTTGTGTTGCTAACGAATATATGATGTCAATGTCATAAGCTGACGAAGTTTCGAGCATGTCTACATCATTCAAAGCTGTCAGCACGACTTCACTATAATAGTTTGCCTTTGTTGCATATGCATAATTATATTTTTTAGGGTATTTATACTTTTTGATCTTTTTAGCAAATAGATTTTTTAAATATTGAATCTTCTCTGTTATCATTGGCGTATAAGCGACTTCTAACGGCGCACCATATTTTTCTACTAATTGATATAAATTTATATCCTTATAATACAAATTGCCATCTTTAACTGACAAATATTCGTGATTTTCTAATATTGAATAATCAAAAGGAGCTCTTGCATTTTCATTTAAATACAAATTATATAATTTTTCAACGTTGCTACACTTTGAAAACATTGATGGCGTGAATAATTTTGTATATTTGCAATCATCACTCAATAAATGACAAGGTTTCATATCTAAAGATTTTAAATATTTTTCTCCGTCATCAGAAACTTTTTCACTAAATACATAGTTTATAGAGACACCTTTTTGTTTTATATCGCATATCCAATCCACCAATGCTTCATTTAATACTTTAAAAGCCGATTTTTTATAAAATTTAGACTTGCTATTTATAAATAAATTACAGTCTCTATATTCTTTAACAATTGCCGTACTAAAAATATATATATCGGCAGAAATATTAGCCATAGGCCTTGCAAACGAAGATTTTTTAATTGCTTCTTTATATGTTTTATCAGACAGTATATATTCTGATGCAAACGTATGTTTCATTAAAAAAGGTGTGATATATCCCACTAACTTGTTCTCTTCATTATCCCATAAAACAATTGTGCTTCTATCACTATATTCAAACCAATCTAAAGCAGTTTGTTTTGTAAGTTTATCCTTATCTTTAAATATTTTGTTATCCAATTTCCATGTTTCTAAATATTTATCAATTGATAAATTTTTTCCAGTCAAAATTTGATATCTTTCCATAAACACCCTTATAAAATTTTAGCAAAACAAATTTAAAAACGCAAGAAATTTCAAATAAAAATGCTTTTATGCAATAATTTAATAAAAAAGAGCAAATTTATTGCTCTCTTAATCTTACAATTTACAAATTAAATATCTAAAAAATTTTCTGGACTACTATTCAAAACTTCCGCACTCTTTTGTGCTTCGCTTCTAATGCCATAAGCTCCTTTACAAAATTTCTCTATTATATTTTTGTTCGCAGGTTTATCTTTATAAATTTTTTTAATAAAAGTTTTTAATAAATTATCAAATGAACTTTCAATATTTTCACCACTAAATGTATCGTATTGTAAGATTTGATAATCTTTACCTATCACCTTTGTTCTTTTTAAGCACTCAATAAATTCGAAAAAGTTTTTTGGACACAATGTATTTTTACCTATTGTATCATTTTCCAATTTTCCACAAAAATTAGTAGTAAAAAATTCCAAAAAAGTTGTGCTTCTATATGGATAAAATCTTATGGTTGAACAATCAATTACAATTTTATCAAATAAATATTTTTTCATATCTTCTCCTAAAACTGTAATTATATTAACATAAACTAAAACAAATTGCAATACTCTAAATTTTATTCTTTCTTGATTGTCTATCCACATTCAGCACCACTCCTATCGCACTCATAAAAACTAGCAAACTCGTCGAACCGGCACTTATGAACGGAAGTGGAAGTCCTGTGGTGGGATTGAATCTCTTAACATCAGTTATTGTGTTATAAATTATTCTTCTCTAAAAGCCATTCTTTCCGCACAACGATTATATGATAAGTTTTTGTTCTTTGCCAAAAGTTTTGTATATGTCTTTGCAATTTCTTGAGTGGTTTGTTCTAATGCACTCATAAATTGATTATAGCCAAATTTATATTCCTTTGAATCCTTATTATCAAAAGTTGAATCAAGCAAACTTTCGCAATATAAATCCAGCTTCCAAAGTTTTATATGGCAAAGTTCGTGAATTATTACCTCTTCAAGATTTTCACATTTAGGATTAAAAATATTTAAATATACTATTGCTGTTTTATTGTCCATATCAACTTTAACATTTCCCGTATTTTTCCAATCATGCTCAACAAATTCAAGTTTCAAATTCCATTGAGTCATTTCCATTTTTTTAATAAAAAACTTAAATTGTTGTTCTAAAAACTTCTTATCCATTGTTTTTCTCCTTTGAATTAAATTTATGGCTTTTTAAAGCCGCAATCCCTTCATTTAATAACACTTTGCCAACAATATGCTTTTTGCTAAATCCTGAATTTATCAAGCCTTTACATGAAGGTTTCCTTTTACCTCCACTAAGTTTATTTATTATTTTTTGTGGAGCAGAAAAATAAATTTGTTGAATTTCTGCCCACTTAATTGCACCTGAACACATTATACAAGGTTCCCCAGAAGATATTAAAATATAATCTTTTAAATTTTGTTTGTTGTGTTGTTGACAATACTCTCTAATAACCAAGGTTTCAGCATGAGCAGTCGGATCAGATAATTCAACACTTCTTGAATGATTTTTATGACAAAAATTATATTCAGGATCTAATAGAACAGCACCAAAAGGATTTTCACCATTTGCTTTGGCAATCTCTGCTTCCTCAATTGCAATTCTCATATACTTTTCAATTGTTTGGTCAATTTCATTCTTTGATTTCATATCAACACCTCTTTGTTATTTTTATTATAACATACAAATTAAAAAAGTGTATACAAATTGCATTAAAATGTATACACTTTAAATTTTACTTTTTCTAGATTGCCTATCAACATTCAAAACAACCCCTATCGCAGACATAAAAACTAGCAAACTTGTTGAACCGGCAGAGATAAATGGAAGCGGTAAGCCAGTTGGTGGGATTGAACCCCTTAACATCAGTTATTATATTATAAACTTTTTTTAATAACCACCTGTATATTTTTGCTACTTTGAGTTGCGACTGAATTTATTTCATAATTTTCATAAAATTCACAACTTAAATTCAAGTTATCGCAAATCATTTTTATTTTTTCTATTTCAAATATTTTAAACTTATGTTTAGTTACATATTTATTATTACCTACAAAATAAGTTATTTTAGAAGTTTCTTTTTTTAATAATTTATTAATCTTCCATTGCATTATTCTTTTTACAGAATCAAATTTATCTACCTTTACACCATTTTTTTGTGGGTTATGTAAATCTATGATTAAGGTTCCTTTATTATTTAATGCTTTTAATAGATTTTGCAATGCAAAAGAAAACTCTTGATACGATTTTAAATGATTAAAGACTGCATAAAATGAAACAATTACATCATAACTTTTATCTGTTGAATAAGACAATAAATTTCCAACTTCAAAATTATTATTAACTTTTTTATTTGCGATTTCAACCATTTGAGGGCTTAAATCAAATCCGTAAATATTATATCCTTTGTCTTGTAAAATTTTAGCATGATTACCAGTTCCGCAACCAGCATCTAAAATTTTATCTTCCTTTGAATTAAGAAACTTCTCTATAAAACAAACTTCTCTTTTATAGTTTTTATTTTTATAAAGCTCATCATAAAAACATGCCATTTTTGTATATTCTAAATCTTTTTTCATAATGTTAATTATAACACACAAACAAAAAAATGTATACAAAATGTTTACACTTCGTATACACTTAAATAAAAAATTATATTCTACCTTTCCTACTCTGCCTATCCACATTCAGCACAACGCCAATAGCAGACATAAAAACTAGCAAACTCGTCGAACCGGCACTTATGAACGGAAGTGGAAGTCCCGTTGGTGGGATTGAACCTGTCACGACGGCAATATTTAATACCACTTGGATACTGATGATAGCAGCGATGCCAAAGCATAGAAATGCGGAGAATTTGTTGGCAGCACGCATGCCCACCTTGAAAATAGTAATAATAAGTGTCAAAAATATCATACAGAGCACTATACACCCTATAAAGCCCAGCTCTTCAGCTGTGATAGAAAAGATAAAGTCAGACTCACTAAATGGGAGAAAAAGCTCTGCCTGTCTGCTATTAAACAATCCTACTCCCCATACTCCACCGCTACCTATGGCATATAGAGACTGAATGAGCTGATAGCCTTCATCAAGTGGATTTTCCCATGGATTGATAAACGCTACTAACCTACTGAGTCTATATGGCTCCATTAAAATCAATACCACTACTAACGCTATAGCTGGTACTATCATCATACCAAAGACTTTTAACCTCATACCTCCAATAAATAACATAAAGATAAGTGTAAAAGCCACACACATCGTGATAGACATATTGGGCTCTAGCATGATAAGTATACAGTACGCTCCACCGAGCGATAGCGTGATAAGGATATGCTTGACCTTGCTTAGCTTGTCTCCGTCAGCTAAATAACCAGCAAGGAAAAATACTAGACAAAATTTCGCTATCTCACTAGGTTGGATAGTAAAGCTACCTATCCCTATCCAGCGTGTCGCTCCATAACTAGTCCTACTAAGCCCAGGGATAAATACGAGTATCAAAAATACTAGACCTACAAAATAAAATATCCAGTAAAACTTACGATAGACTTTGTGATTGACAAAGCTACATATGATAAGACCGACAAGCCCTATCACCACACCTAAAATCTGCTTTTTAAGATAGAAAAACTCATCTCCATAATTTACAGTAGCAGAGTATTTACTAGCACTGTATACCATGACACAGCCAAAAATAGCAAGTGCAAGTGTACAAAATAAAATGATTAGGCTATTTTTTTTTGCATGAATTTTCATATTCTCTCACCATTTCATCAAAAGCCTTACCACGCTCGATATAACTTGTGTATTGGTCATAGCTAGCACTGGCTGGCGACAAGACTATATTGTCATTCTTTTTCGCATTAGCTGTCGCGTAGCTAAACGCCTCTTTCATATCAGTGCATTTTTTGATAGCAAATTTTGAGGCATTGTCCTCTACCAATCTATCAGCTATCTCACCAAAAGCTACTATCTGCACCACCCGCTTTGACAATCTTGAAAATAATTTACAATAATCAAGCCCTTTGTCAGAGCCACCCAATAATAATATGATTGCACCTTTGATACTATCTACACACGCAATCGTTGATGAGATATTTGTCGACTTACTATCGTTGTAAAAGTTTATTTCATTCACACTAGCCACAAAATCTATCCTATATTTTTCAGATTGGAAATTGATAAGAGCTTCTTTTATAGCCCTCACAGGTACTTTATATATGTAAGCAAAGCAAATCGCACACATGACATTATAGACATTGTGTTTACCTTTGATTTTTAGCTCGTTTATAGCTATTACTTTATCATTATGTAAGTAAATACAACCATTTTTTACATACACATCTGCAATATGGGAGTAAGAATATGTAATAATCAACGCATCAAGTGTGGTATGTATATCATTGTCTAGATTGACTACTGCGAAGTCTTTTTTTGTAAGATTTTTAAAGATATTAAATTTTAGCCTAGTATACTCACTCATAGACTTATGACGAATAAGATGATCAGGCTCTATATTTAATATAGTAGCCACATGCGGAGAGAAAGTCTCCGCGTGCTCTAACATAAAACTACTCACCTCCGCCACTTTGATAGCTTTTTTATGCTCCAACACCGCCTTGGATAATGGATATCCAATATTCCCACAAGCTATTGAGTGATACTTCTTGGATAAAATAGCGTTGATAAGCTGTACCGTAGTAGTTTTACCATTGGTGCCTGTGACAGCCACGAGTTTTTTGCAAAAGAGACTCGAAAACTCTAGCTCACTATAGATCTTTATATTTTTTTCTATGGCCATTTTGATAAAAGGATTGTCCAATTCAATAGACGGAGACACTACGATAAAATCAAACTGTGAAATCAGATTTTCATTTAGCCCATTGACAAAATAACAACCTTTTATATTTTTAGCCCTTAGCCTCTCTTGGTCATCATCATAGAGATAGACATTTGCTCTCAATTTTTTTAATAGCTTGCTCACACTCTCGCCTGACACACTCATGCCATAAACCAATACATTTTTATGCTTAAATTTCATATTTCACCTATCTAATTTTATTATCTGAAAATTAAAATAATTACAAAAGATAAAAAATAATGCAAATCACACCTATACTAAGTGTCACGGCAGAATATATAGCTACCACCTTTGGTTCGCTCAGTCCAGACATCTGCAGATGATGGTGAAAAGGCGCCATCTTAAATACTCGTTTTCGCTTCAGCTTAAATACCATTACCTGCAAAATCACAGATATCGCACTAAATACAAAACAAAAGCCCAATATAGGCAATATCATCTCCAAGCCTAACACACATGCACTAGCACCAATATATCCGCCTAGACAAAGAGAGCCTGCATCTCCCATAAAAATACAGGCTTTGGAAGTATTGAACATCAAAAAACCGAGAATGGCACCGACAAATAATATGGATAGGATATTGATATTGTCAAAATTTTGTATGATTATACCAGTCTCACCTGACGCATATAAAGTATCACGAAGAATAACTGATATAGCCGTAAAAAAGACAAGATACACCAAGCTCACACTACCAGCTAGTCCATCTAGACCATCTGTAAGATTTACACTATTTGTAGTTGCGACCATGACTATAACTACAAGAGGAATAATGCCCCAGCCAATATTTACAGTCTTGTCCAAAAAAGGAACAAATATCTCTCCACCTATAGATAAAAAAATATATATAGCAAAAATGATAGCAATACCTACTTGTCCAATGACCTTTTGATACGCTCTAAGTCCTAAATTTTGCTTATACTTTATCTTGAGGTGATCGTCCATGAGTCCTAGCACTCCATAAAACACACTCACCAACAGACACACAAACCAAGTATTGTCATACTTCAAAAAGACAAACGCCAATAATAGTGTAGTAATGATAAAAACCACACCACCCATAGTAAGAGTACCATTTTTATCTTTATGATTTTCTACATAATTTAAGATAGTCTGTGAAGCTTGCTTTGCCTTAAAAAATTTGATAATAAAAGGCATTAATAAAAGAGACAAAGTAAAGCTCGATAAAAATGCCAACAATATCTTTATCATGCTTTCAACTCACTTTTGTGTGAATATTTAAAATAGCTGTCCACTACTTCGTAATCACTATAGGATATCTTTATGCCCTTGATTTCTTGATATCTCTCTGCACCTTTTCCGAGTATAGCCACGATATCATTTGTCTTTGCGATAGACAATGCATACTCAATAGCCGATTTTCTATCTGTGATGCGCACTAGATTTTTATTATCTATACCTTTTACTATATCATCAATGATCATATCAGGATTTTCATCACGTGGGTTATCACTAGTGACGATGACATAATCACTAAGACTCACCGCCATCTCTCCCATTTCACTACGCTTAGTCTTGTCTCTATTACCTCCACAGCCAAACACTGTGATAAGCTTTGCTTTTGGTAGTTTATTGAGTGTTGTGAGTATATTTTTGATACCGTCTGGAGTATGAGCGTAATCTATGACCACATTGTAGTCAGCGTCGATGTTCAAGACATTGAATCTTCCCGGTACGGTAAACTCTGTAGACTTGATGACAGATAACACTTCTTTTATATCAAAGCCAAGCCTTACAAGACATGAAATAGCCATCAAAATATTTGAGATATTGTAATCTCCCATTAGATTGGTATTTGCAGTATATGTTTTACCATTGTAGCCTAGCTTGAAACTACTGCCCTTCATAGTAAGATTTTGACTAATAAGCTCTAGATCTGCATTCTTACCTATAGTCATGACGTCTATATTTGATTTTTTTACTATTTCTTTTGAGTATTTTGCATCAATATTGATGACACCTTGCTTTGCATGACGATAATCAAATAAGCTTGCTTTGCACTTGACATAATTTTCCATATTTAAGAAAAAGTCTAGATGATCTTTTGTGATATTGCTAAGCCCTACCACATCATAGTATATGTTATCTATCTTATTTAACGCTATAGAGTGGGCACTGACCTCCATGATGCAATACTCACAGCCATTATTTTTCATATCATCGATAACTTTGTGTAGATGGATAGGGTCTGGTGTAGTCAACATCGCTGGTAGCATTAGACTACCGATATATATACCTTCTGTTCCTATAAGGCCTACTTTTTTGCCCATTTTAGTGAGGATTTCACGTATCAAAAATGTAGTGGTGGTCTTGCCATTTGTGCCAGTGATACCTACAAATTTCATATTAGCCTTATACGTCTCGTAAAACACTGAGCTAACATACGACATAGCACTACGCACATTTTCTACCAAAATCTGTGTAATGGGGATATCCATATATTTTTCCACCACCAAGCACACTGCACCATTTTTGATACTATCCTTGGCAAAATCATGTCCGTCATGACTGAGCCCTTTTATGCAAAAATATATACCATTATTTATCTTTTCATTGCTGTCGCAAGTAAGCGCGTCTATATCTAGCTCGTGATAATTTTTTATACCTATAAATTTTAGATTTGCAATGATATCATAGAGTTTCATACATCTCTCCTTTTTTTCACTTTAGCACAGCAATACAAGTTTTTTACCCCGCACCAAAATTAGACAAAATATCTTAATTAACGATCAAATATACTATTTCACCGAGATACAATAATGTATTCTCTGGTGGCAATTGCATTATTACATATTCACCATCACCATCAAAAATGACATCAAGACCTAGTTTTTTTAGCTCTACACAAGCATCTGATATAGACATACCCACGATATATGGCATCAAAATATTTGGTTGATTGTCTAGCTGGGTCTCGTCTGTAGGTGAGATCGCTTTGATATCAAATATTGCGCTAAATACTCTCTCTCCTATAGGTTTCGCTACCACACCACCATAATACGCCCCAGTAGACGGTTCGTTGACACACACTATCATCACATATTGAGGATTGCTTGCAGGATATGTACCTATAAAACTTGAGATATATTTACCAGTCGCGATTTGACCATTTTCACCATACTTTTGTGCTGTACCTGTCTTACCCATTTATTATGTGATAGATTTTCTATTTATGACTAGAAATAAAAAAAGCGACCTTTATTGCTAAAAGTCGCTTTTTATTTTATAAGGAG
>SVHS01000005.1 GCA_015055745.1 Clostridiales bacterium | reverse complement strand
CATCGCAGGCGTAGGATATTTGAGTGGGGCTGCTCCTAGTACGAGAGGACCGGAGTGGACGCACCTATTGTGCACCAGTTGTCGTGCCAACGGCATAGCTGGGTAGCGAAGTGCGGGAGTGATAAACGCTGAAAGCATATAAGCGTGAAACATGCCACAAGATAAGATATCCCATAACACAAGTTAGTAAGACCCCTTTAAGACTAAGAGGTAGATAGGTCAGGAGTGTAAGTGAAGTAATTCATTCAGCGGACTGATACTAATAGGTCGAGGGCTTGATCACCTTCCTTTTGAGAAATGATTCTAATGCAGAATTACAATAGTATTTCACTAAATGTGCAGTTGTCATTGTTCTAAATCAGCAAAAGCTGATGTTCAATGTACCATGATGGTGATTATAGCTGAGAGGATCCACTTGTTCCCATTCCGAACACAAAAGTTAAGCTCTCACACGTCGAAGATATTTGGCTGGAGACGGCCCGAGAAAATAGATCGTTGCCATCAACCTGATGAGACCTGAGAAATCAGGTCTTTTTTTTATCAAATTTCCATTTATGTATTGAAAAGGTGACAATAGTGTGTTATAATTTTTGCGGAGAGTTGATATGAATTTTGTAATATCAAAAGATATAGATAAAATAAAAAAAATGACAGCTTCTGAGATTGCTAAAAAATATAAATGCAAAGAAAATGAAGTATGTATGGGTGATTATATTGCAAAAGATACGATTGATACAGTGTGTCCTTATGTCGTAATTTTGGGGTGTGCAGATTTTGAGGGGTCTCGAATACAAGATTTAGGTAAACTGAGAGTAGTTTTTGGAGAGAAAAGGGATTATACCGATATGAAAAATATGCCTATTTATAGAGGTGTAAATTTTGCTTATTCTAAAATTAAATCTACTAAAAATCTTGAGAAAGTTTATGGTACTATTAATTTTTCTCATAGCGATATTACGTCATTAGGAAATATGAAAGAATTATATTCAGGATTGTTTTTAAATCATACAAAAATTATTGATTTAGGTAAATTAAACAAAATACACGGTGTTTTAAGCCTTGATTATTCTATACTAGAATCTTTAGGAGAGCTTGAAGAGGTCGAAGAAATATGGACAAAACATTGTCAGTTAAAAGACTTTGGAGCTCTTAAAAGATTTAAATCTATAGATATAGAACCAGTGAGTAAATATGAAGAGCCTTTAAAAATTTGTAAACAAAGATTAAAAGAAATAGATAAAAATATTTCAATAACTAATGATAAGATTACTTTAAATATAGATAAGGAGAATGATGATTTTAATAAAGAAATGATTGTTCATTATCAAAATCAAAGACAAGAGCAAAATAAGAAAAAACAAGAGCTTGAAGGCATCATAACGATTATAAAAAATTTAAAATTAATGAAACGAAAATTTATTAGTACCGAAGACGGTTATATGTCTACGCAAGATTTAAGCATATAGGTGTGATATGAATGAATGTAAGATAGGATTGTTAAATCTAAAAAGAGGGAAGATAATACGAGCAAAGAGAAGTGCAGAACATGAGCTAAATAAGAGTAAAAATGAGATTGAACGTAAAATATTGTATGCAAAAGTGATACGATATAGAAAAGATTTGGATTTAGTAAATACAAAGATTTATTCTAATATTCGTTTTTATAAAAAGAAAAATATTTTTATGTCAGATTGGGACTCTACAATGTAAAAAGACCTATAAAATAGGTCTTTTTTTTGATTATTTATTTTTTTCATATAGATTATAGATATAAGATTTGGTGAGATTGTATTTTTTTTGTAGTATTTTAAAAGCAGTGTTTTTATCTTCTATTTTCAATATATTTTTCAATTCATTTAACAATAATTCATCAGTTATTTCTTCTTGATCCTGCGCCATATATTCTACCACCAATACAAACTCTCCCTTTGGTTCAGCTAAAGAGTAAGGTAGCGTTACAAACTCAGTTTTCTCGTGCATTTTGGTGATTTCGCTTACAATTGCCACTCTTACATTGCCTAGAGCGGAGTATAGCGAAGACAAGTCTTTATTTACATTATATTTTGATGAGTATAATATGCGGGTGCCATGAAAATTTGTGATAGCTTCGAGCTGTCTTTTTAGCTCTTTATTTTTCTCACTCAAAAAGCCAAAGAAAGCAAATTTATCCGCATCAAATCCACTCAATATAAGGGCAGAAAGACCAGCATTCGCTCCTGGTATGATAGTAAATTTGATATCATTTTCGATTAGTTTCTTGGCTAATATATTACCGGGATCTGAGATGACAGGCATGCCAGCATCACTGATGATAGCGATGTCTTTTCCTTGTCGGTGTAGCTCGATGATACCGTCGGCGCTATTTTGCTCGTTAAATTTGTGATAAGCTATGGTTTTGGCTTTTATTTCATAGTGGTCGAGTAGAATTTTACTATGTCTAGTGTCTTCGCACGCTATGATATCCACCTCGCGCAAAACATTGACAGCTCTATATGAGATGTCTTCCAGATTTCCTATAGGTGTGGATACAAAATAAATCATTAATTCTCTTTATTTTTTGTTATACGGACACCTGATTTGGCGTTTTTTATTGCTTCAATGAGCACTAGATATGCCTCTTTGTCACCATTAAATATGAATTTCATTCGTTTGATTTCCATTTTATATTTGTGGCATAGTATAGCTAGCTCCATAGAACGAGACGCCAAATGCACCATGTACAGACGTCCCTTGTCTTTTAGTAGCTCGCTAGACTTGGAAATAATGTCTTCTAGAGTCGCTTCTATCTCGTGACGAGCTATAGCAATCTCGTATTTTTCATTTGTTTTTCCTGTGCTATCCACTTTAAAGTAAGGGGGATTGCACACTATCACATCTAGATGCTTTTTAAAGTCTGTGAGATGCAGGTCTTTTAGATTGCAATTGTATACCTTACTACGTCTCTTAAATCCATTAAAAGCGATGTTTTCTTCTATGATTTCGCACATTTCTTTTTGAATTTCATTGAAATACAAGTGACTGAAAGGAGAGAGCGAATAAGCGTAAAAACTAATCACACCACTGCCAGCACAAAGCTCCAAAACATCATCACTGCGCTTTATATTGCAAAACTTCGCAAGCATGATAGCATCTTGCGTAAATTTGTAATAATTGTCACTTTGGTAAACAGCGATACCGTTATCAAAATGTTCCAGCTTAAAATTATCTATTTTTTTCACTATTTTTTATCTTTTTGTATATCTTTGAGTTCGTAAGTTTTTATCTCAGTAGTATCATCTTTTGTGAAGGATACTGTCACAGTCTCGCGTAAGAAATCAGTCGCAGTGACTGTACCCTTGCCGTCAGGAGTAGTGACTGAAAAGCCTACTTTTGGCATTTTCTTCTGCATTTCATCGTAAAATTCATCTTCGTATTTTAGGCAGCATAATAATCTACCACACATACCATTTATACGGGTCGGATTAAGTGAAATATTTTGATTTTTTGCCATTTTGATACTCACTTTATCAAAATCGGACAAGAATGACTTACAGCAAGTCTCTCTACCGCAGATACCCATGGCACCTATCATTTTTGTCTCGTCTCGATTACCGATTTGACGCATTTCGATACGAGTCTTGTATTTGCTACCGAGTAGCTTGATTAGCTCACGAAAGTCGACTCTATCATCAGCAGTGTAATTGATAGATAATTTTGTCTTATCTAGATTGTAGCAGACAAAGCCGATCTTCATATCTAGACCGAGTCTTTGAGCTTCTTTTTTTATCTCTGACAATAAAGAGCGAGAGAGTTTGCAGTTTTCACAGTTTGTAGTGATGTCTTCCTGTGTGGCTTTGCGCACGATGGTAGCTAAATCTTCGTTGGTGTCCACTTTATTTTTTACTATACCTAGCTCAAGACCGTTTGTAGTAGAGACTATCACGCGCTCACCTGTATTGACGTTTTCATTTGGTGTAGCGTAAATAGTGATAGGTAAGTTTGCGAGTAATATTTCTACTGCTTGCATAAGAATTTCTCCTTTAAAATATTAAATAATAAGTTGTCCAAAATGTAAGTAAAGTTTACATTTGACATTTGTTTTTTATAAGCATCTTCGATATGTGGCAGGCATTTAATGAGAGCCTTTTTTGAAAATATTTGTTTTATAATCGCCGTTTGCTCGTCGCTAAATTTTCCATCTGTGTTGATACAAGAGATAAACAAGCTTTGCATCAACGGGAAGAAAAGAGCTTTGTCTATATCTCGGACGCTAGATGATACTCTAGGTATGTCTTGAGATGATTTTAGGTCAATAAATATCTTGTGGATAGTATTTAGAGTCTGGATATAATTTTTATTAGTCTCAAAATTGATCATATCGCTAAGAGTCATGTCTGTATTGAAATATTTTGAGATATTTATATTTTGTCCTTTTAGCTCTTGAGATATCTCTATGATATCTGCCTTATCTAACTTCGGTACATACACTTTGTGTAATCTACTCATGATAGTAGGGAGTAGCTTATCTGTCTTACTGCTGGTCAAGATAAATATCGTAGAAGAATTTGGCTCTTCGAGTGATTTTAATAGTTTATTTTGCGCTATTTCATTGATGTTTTCAGCATTAAGAATTACGAATACTTTATACTGACTAGAGATAGGCTTTGTGCTGAGCTGATTTATAATCTTGCTAGCATCTTCTACTTTGATAGAGTCTTGATTTACAATGATAACGTCAGGATGAGAGTGTGATACAAATTGTTTACAGCCAAAACATTTGCCACATATTGTACCTTTTTCGCAGACTATTTGTTTTGCAAATGCTAGAGCGATATTGTTGTTAAGCTCTTTATCTGCAGAGTAGAGTAGATATGCGTGATATAGGTGATGTGACAAATTAAGAGCAGCATATACACTAGTATCTTTTATAGTTTCTATCATGGGATTATTATAGCACAAAAGTGTATTTTACACAAAGAAAAACCGCTAAATAGCGGTCAAAATTGTTATTTAATTTTAGTGATTTTGAATTGGACCATACCAGCAGGAGTCTTGATAGTAGTGATGTCGCCGACTTTTTTACCCATTAGACCAGCTCCGATAGGTGAAGCATTACTGATAAGACCGTTTAGTGGGTCAGAGTCAGTGTCACCTACGATTTTATATTCTACGGTAGCGTTGGTCTTCATATTTGTGATAGTGACATTACAGCCTATGCCCACCTTATTTGTATTCACTTTCTTAGGATCAATGATCTCTGCTGACTTGAGCTTGTTTTCTAGCTCAAAAATCTCTGCCTCTACGCTAGCTTGTTCATCACGAGCTACTTCATATTCACTATTTTCACTAAGGTCTCCATAGCTTCTAGCTTCTGCTATTTTATTTGCGACCTCTTGTCTTTTTTCTGTCTTTAAATAATCCAATCTTTCTTTAGTCCTTTGATAACCTTCCGGTGTCATAAAAGTTTTTTCATCCATATGTGCCTCCTAAATACAATAAATAAAGTGAGCGTTTTCGCGCGTCACTTTGTTATTGTTTCTAACAATAAAACATATTTTCATAAGAAAATTGTTTTCTTTTATAATGATTGTGAGATTTATTTTCACAATGCTGTGATTATATCATTTATTTTTATGCAATGTCAAGGGTTTTTGTGCAAATTATTTTACAGTCTCAGCAAAAGGTTTTTTTACCAAACATTCTCCTTGCATACCTATGGCGAAGCCTGTCTCTTTAGTCAAAATGCAGTCTACAGCCATGATACCAGCAGAGTATCCATACTTTCTATCAAAGGCAGTAGGAGAGCCTCCACGCTGGATATAACCTAGTATATGCGGTCTAAATTGAAATTTGCATTTTTCTTGTAAAATATTTGCCAGCTCAGTACAATCTACTACATCTTCTAGTACCAGTACTACAGTAGGCAAATGATTTTTGTCATGAGTAGCTTTAATTTTTTTCACTAGACTGTTTAGATCAAAATCTTTAGATGTCACCAGTAAGTCGGTGTGTAATGCTTGAGCGCTACTAAGTAGTAGATCTGGACAGCTCCTACCCATTATCTTTACCACACAGCCATAATCAAAAGAAGAGAGTGAATCGCATATATTATCTACAGCTTTTACGATATTATTCGTGGCAGTATCATATCCGATAGTGTGCGAAAAATGTAAATCATTATCAATCGTGCCAGGTAAAGTAATCACACTGATACCTGCGTCTCTTAGCTCCATGGCACCCCTTATACTACCATCACCGCCGATAACGACAAGTGCATCTATCTTATTGTCCTTTATATTTTTGATAGCCTTTTTTATATAAGTATCTTTCAAAAATCTAGGACTTCTACTGCTTTTGATGATGCTTCCACCGCTATTTATCCTGCCATTTAGTGTGTCAAATGTGATTTCAGTGAACTTGTTGTCTATCAATCCATCATATCCACCTATCACACCATACAATTTAATTTTATGTTGTACACAGGCAGTGTATACGCCAAATATGGCAGAATTCATGCCTGGAGCATCACCACCACTAGTAAGAATTGCAATTTTTTTTATCATAATCAATCCTTTTATTTATCATTTTTCAAGTGCTCTAATACAAATCTATCAAATACGACGCTATCTATAAAATCATCTGGTCTAAAAATGCAGATATTGAAAAGGTTAAAGTCATATACGTGTTTGTCGAGTAGCACTGGAGTAGGGATATTAAGGCTTGCGCATAGATCTTTTAGCATGTCAAAAAAAGAAGTATTTTTCTCGTCTACCTCTATAGTATTACTTTTTATGATTTTGTCATGACTTAATAATTTACCCCATATTTTAATCATAGTATTATTTTATTAAAAACTCACAAAAAAATCAAACAAAAAAGAATTTATTTGACATTTTCTATAAATTTTAGTAGCATAATAGTATGAATAATGCTGTTTCATTAAATTATTTAGATGATTATAGTCAAGATTTAGTAGACGAGACTGTAGAAAAAGCTTTTACTAGTCTCAATCTAAATCGACTTTTTAAGCCAAAGATGAAAGTGCTATTGAAGACCTGTATGCCAAATAGTGAAGTGCCAGATAAGGCACAATGTACTCATCCATCTATCATTCGAGGACTTGTCAATGTGCTCACAAAGAGAGGTGTGGCTTGCGTGGTGGCGGATAGCCCGTATGGCAAGGCGAGCCTTATCAATTTGGATCAGGCATATCTAAATACAGGCATGTTAGAAGTGGCGAATCTTACTACTTGTGAGCTAAATCATGACTTATCAGTATGTGATGTAGAAGTCCCAAATGGTGTGATGACTAAAAAATTGACATTGCTTGATATCGCTACTCAGGTAGATGCTATAGTGAATGTCGGCAAGATAAAGATAGATAAAGGATATGTAGGAGCTTGTGCAAATATCTTTGGTTTGATACCTGCAGAATTGAAAACTTTGGTCAAAAATCGTATGTCGACATTAGGTGAATACCACCATTACATAATCGATATGCTAGAGACAATAGGAGATAAGCTTGTACTAAATGTCTTAGATGGTATCGTCGCATTGGAGGCAAACAATACTCAGAGAATGCTGTCATGCTTGGCTATATCAGAGGACGCTTTTAGTCTAGACGCTAGCATTATGGATATCTTAGGTATCAAATACAAAGACACCATATTAAAACAAGCAGAAGATAGAGGATATTTTGATAGTGAAAAGCCTTATAAGTTAGTAGATAAAAAGATAGAAGACTTTGTCATCAAAGACTTTGCGTTAGTAGAGTTTGATCAAGATACAAGACTGTCTGATAATAAAAAACAATCAAAGCAGTATTTTAGGTCTCACCAAGACAGAGTGAAGATTGATAAAAAGAAATGCAAAGGCTGCGGAGTGTGCAGTAAGATCTGCCCTAGCGGTGCTATCATGATGAAGTATGATAAAGAGGGTGAATTGTATGCCGAGGTAGACTACAAAAAATGTATCTTCTGCGACAAATGTCATACAGCTTGTCCTTATAGTGTTGTCGAGAAGATTACACCTATCGGATACAAATCACTAATAAAAAATGTGACTAGATATAACGAATCAGAAGAAAATCCTAATAATAAAGAATAAAAAAGGGCAAATAATTAAAACTATAAATAGGAGTATTTTATGTTTAGATTATTTGCTTTTATTTTTACTTGTCTAGGTGGGCTAAATTGGCTCATGATAGGTGCTTTGCAGTATGATTTCATTGCAGGTATTTTTGGTACACAAGCCAATATTTTTAGTCGTCTAATTTATGTAGTGATAGGAGTATTTAGTCTATATATTTTGATAGTGACGGTATTTTCTAAGGGTAGATTAAAATTATTTGGTTATAAAAAGAAAAAGCCAGTAAAAACTCAGGAAGAAGAATATTAAAAAATCCACAAAATTCGTGGATTTTTTTAATTTATTATTTTAATTAATAAATAATTAAATTTTATATTTTTTATTTATTTAATAAATTAATTTTGGATAAATATATCAGCTTTATCCAATATTGTCTCTAGCTCATAGATTAGGCTTTCACGGATAGTCACCATGGAGTTCATTTTATAGGCTTTGTTTGTAGCGGTATCCTTTACATAGACTTCGTCTATACCATTATAGCTGGATAAGATTTTCTTTACTGCATCATGTATGATGCCATCATTGAGATTGTACTTTAGCCACAATTTTTTAGGCTTTATGACTTCGATCTCTTCTATCTCTGCAGGGCTGTCACTTTCTTCATCAGAATGTTTTTCCATTAGCTCGACATTATCTACTGTGATACTAGGCTTATGTCCGTCACGAATAGTAAATTTTCCTTTCATGGCTACCAATACGTCTGCAGCCAATATGTCTTTAAATTTGTCATACTGCTTAGGGAAGAATACTACATCAAATACACCAGTCAAATCTTCTATCTCAGCAAATGCCATTCTTCCACCTGATTTGGTCTGCATCACTCTGAGTGATGTGATCACACCTCCACAAGTCACAATATCTCCATTTTTTAGACCTTTATATAGCTCAGTCTCGTCAGATGCCAGATCATCAAAGGTGCCCATTTCATCATCTTCTTCACCAGAGTCGCTAGGGATAAAGCTAGAGTCAAATGTAAAGTTTTTGATTATATCCATATAAGTATCCAATGGATGACCTGACAGATATGTACCCGCGATTTCTTTTTCGTATTGAAGCTTTACAGTGTTTACAAATTCATTGAGATTAGGGTATTCGTTTTCTTCTATCAGTTTTGTATCTTCTATAATATCACCAAATAGGTTCATTTGACCGTCCATGGCTTTTTTCTTTCTATCAAGACATCTATCTACCATGATAGAGAATACTGCCATTAGCTGACTCCTCGTCTTTCCAAAGCAGTCAAATGCTCCAGATTTGATGAGAGACTCGATACATCGCTTATTTAAAGCCTGAGGATTAGCTCTCCATATAAAGTCGTTAAAGTCTTTATATGGTCCATTTTCTTCACGGTCTTTTATGATTTCCTCCATCACACCGATGCCTACATTCTTTAGGGCAGAGAGACCAAAACGAATCTTTTTTCCATCAGTATTGAAATATACATCGCTTAGATTGATGTCAGGAGGTAAAACTTCGATTTTTTCTTGCTTTGCATATGCAATATAATGTTTTAGTTTATCTATATTAGTGATACGGTTATTTAGAGTAGCGGTGATAAATTCAGGTAAATAATAAGTTTTAAGATATGCTGTCTGATAAGTGATGAGAGAGTAAGCCGCTGCGTGAGATTTGTTAAACGCATATGAAGCAAATGCCTCCATGTCGTTCCAAATCTTGTTTGCGACCTCTTCGCTGACACCACGATTGATAGCTCCGTCGATAGCAGGGTTGTACTTTCCATGTTCGTCAGTAAATGCTTCTTTGCCGTGAAGGAACGCTTCTTTCCATTTGAGCATTTCTTGTAGTTTCTTTTTACCCATGGCACGACGTATATTATCAGCTTGACCTAGAGAAAAGCCTGCTAGCTCTTGACATACCTTCATTACTTGCTCTTGATATACCATACAGCCGTAGGTGACTTTTAGTATTGGCTCTAGGATAGGGTGGTCATATGTGGTATCTTCTGGATGATGCTTGTTGTGTACATATTTTGGGATACTGTCCATAGGGCCAGGTCGATATAGTGACACCGCAGCGACGATATCTTCTATACATGTAGGCTGTAGCTCTTTCATAAACTTTTGGAACCCTGCCGACTCTATTTGGAATATACCTTCTGTATTTCCTGTAGAGATTAGCTTGTAGACATTTGGGTCATCATAAGTACATTTTTCAAAATCAATCTCCACATCATGTATTTTTTTGACTAACTTTGTAGTCTCCATAATATCTGTCAAGTTTCTTAAGCCCAAAAAGTCCATCTTAAGATGTCCAAGGTGCTCCATTTCCACACCTTGATATTGAGTAGTGATATCGTCTCCATTTCTAGCTAGAGGGACGTGCTTGTCCAAGATATCTGCACCGATGATGACACCACAAGCGTGAGTACTACTCTGTCTAGGGAAGTCTTCGACTTTCATGGCGATATCTACCATTTTCTTTACTTGAGGATCAGAATTATACATTTCGATAAGCTCAGGCACAGCGTATACAGTACCGAAATCTTTGTCTCCTTCTTTTGGCTCGCTAAAACCGAATGCTTTAGGTAAGATAGGACTCTTGTACATTGGGATATTTTTGGTGATTTTATCGCATACAGAGTAAGGCACTCGTAGCACACGACCTACGTCTTTGATAGCATTTTTTGCTTTCATAGTACCAAAAGTGATGATACGAGCGATCCTGTCATCTCCATATTTTTTCCTGACATAAGCTATGACTTCATCTCGTCTAGTATCTTGAAAGTCAATATCAAAGTCGGGCGCAGAGACTCTTTCGCTATTTAGGAAACGCTCAAAGAATAGCTCAAATTTAAGAGGGTCAATATTTGTGATACCCATGGTGTAGGCGATGAGGGAGCCCGCGCCAGAGCCACGTCCTGGACCTACGGAGATTCCCATATTTCTAGCGGCGTTGATATAATCCCACACTATAAGGAAATATTCGATAAAACCTTGCTTTTCTATGACTGCCAATTCACTATCTATCCTAGCTCTGATCTCGTCAGTATAACCGCCCATTTTTTTCTTTACACCTTGGTCTACGATATGGAGTAAGTATTCTTTTGGTGTATTACCTATCTCTGGTCGATAGCCACCTTCTGGCTCATAGTGAGGGAAGAGGTATTTACCGTATTCAAACTGATAATTACATTTCTCAGCTATCTCTAGAGTAGTGGCTAGAGCTTCTTCGTCATTTGGTAATCCAGCTAACATTTGGTCATATGTCTTGAAATATAGCTCATCAGTAGGGAATTTTAACCTATCTGGGTCGTCGACAAATTTTTGCATAGATACACACATCAATACGTCTTGCATCTCAGCATCGTCTTGATTTAAGTAATGTACATCATTTGTGGCGACTAGCTTGATACCAAATTTTTTTGAATATTCGCGGAGCTTTTCGTTGACTATTTCTTGCTCTGCGATGCCGTTGTGCTGTATTTCAAGATAATAGTCTTCACCGAAAATTGACTTGAACCATAATATCAATTCTTCTGCTTTTTGATACTGCTCATCTAGTATCAATCTTGGCACATCACCAGCTAGACAAGCAGATAGACATACCAAGCCTTCATGATACTGTGCTAGAGTCTTGTAGTCAATGCGTGGCTTGTAATAAAATCCATCTCTAAAGGCGATTGTATTTAGCATACTAATATTTTTGTATCCAATCTCATTTTTTGCAAGTAATACGAGGTGAGCAAGCTTTTGTTTGCCATTTTTATTGGTAAGGTCGTCTGCTACATAAAATTCTGTACCAAATATAGCCTTTATACCTGCGTCATGGCATGCGTCAAAGAATGTCACTGCGCCATACATATTGCCATGATCAGTGATGGCTACTGCCGGCATATTGTATTCTTTGGCCAATTTTACCATTTTTTTGATACGAGCAGCACCGTCCAGTAGGGAATATTCAGTATGTACGTGTAGATGTACAAATGGCTTCATTATTTGTCTCCTTTTAGCTTGTGATATATGTCTATGATTTTGTCCAATCTATATTTGATACCAGCACGACTGATGTTGCTATTCATTATTGTCTTTAGCTCACTCAAAGTCGCATCAGGATTGACTAGTCTAGCAAGAGCTACTTCTCTTAGATTTTCATCTAGATATTCGATAGAATAATGCTCGATGATAAAGTTTATGGCATCTATTTGCTCGTTGCTTGCACTGATAGTTTTTTCGAGATTAAATTCAAAGCAATTATTCTGCCTGTTTACATTATTTCGCATTTCTCTCATGGCAAGACTATTTTGTATCTCTAGGGCAGTGTAGCCAGCTCCCAAAAATACAAACAAATCACATATGATGTTGCTATTTTTGGTATATACTACGTGGCTATTTTGTCTTTTGATTTTTTTCAATGAGAAATCATGCTCTTTTAGCAATGAGAGTAGTATCTCTGCTGTGTCTTCATCTCGTAGTACAAATTCGAGATTGTAGCCTTTAGAGTTTTTGTTATTGTCTTGATTGTAATAAAAGCCTCCGCATGCCACAAATAATGATTTAAGTAAGGTCATTTTGTCACAATCATTGGCAAAATGAGTCAAATCAAGGCTGTCGTTATAGCCGATATCATTTAGCAAATCATATAACTTGCCTTTTAACATCAAAAAATTATCCCAACTGTATATATCTACATTAGGATAAAAGTTTTTTATGATTTTCTCAGCTTTTTCTAGCACCACATTGTAAGAATTGATGATTAGGTAAGAGTAGTCCACGCTAATCTTTGCACTAGAAAAAATTAGTACATTTAAAAATGATAGACTGCAACAGTTGCTATCAGGTATAGTAGAAAGTATTTGTGATTTGCAGTCGATCATCTTTAGCTCCTTTTCTTACGTTTTTCTTTTTTAAATGTAGGTAAACTATTGTAGTTTACTATAGCACTATCGGGGATCCTGAGTCTCAATGCAGCCTCTAGACCAAGATGGCATTCTCCCACGCGCTGTGGACTGTGGGCGTCACTGTCTATTACGAATTTGCAGCCCAATTCATAGCATTTCATGATCTCAGCATCACTCATGCCTAGTCTTTTTCCATTTAGCTCTATTAGGGTATCAGTTTCTTTTGCTACACGTGCCACTTTTTCCACATCGACTTTACAAGCATGATTTAGGTGAGTGATGATGTCGATATCATATTTCCTCATAGCATTTATATACGCATTTGTATTTTTTTCACGTTGTTTTTTACTAGTATGGTGGAAGATCTCACACATTATATTTTTCAAGATAAAGCTAAATTGCTCACGTTTACTAGTAGAGCGGACAAATCTATGGAATCCACACAAAACTATATCCAGATTGTCATAATCTTCTGGGATAATGTCTATATCGCCTTGACTAGAGATTAGATTAGCCTCCACGCCGAGGAGTACTTCGATAGGGTAGCGCTCCATAGCATCATTGATCTCTTCTTTTACTTTTGGTATGTCGTTTCGTCTTACGCCATAGAGCTTTTGATTGAATCCATGGTCAGAGATAGCTATTTGTCTTAGTCCTTTGTCATATGCTGCTCGCACATTATCTTCTATAGTGCCTTTTGCATGATTTCCTCTAGAATATTTAGTATGTGTATGGTAATCTCCTAATAGTGCCATATTTTTCTCCTAATGACATTATATCATGAGTAAAAAAATAAAGCAAACATTTAAGATTTTCGTTTGCTAATTTTATTAAAATTTATTTGACTATTTCTATCTCTAAGTCAAATGTTTTGTCGTATACAGACTTTACTTTTTCATTGATGAGATGTATAAGGGATAAGATATCATCACTAGAGGCATCGCCAGTATTTATGATAAAGCCTGCGTGCTTAGAGGATATCTGAGCATCACCGACTCTGACACCTTTTAGTCCTAAGGTGTCGATGACTTTTGCTGGAATAAACTCTCCACGCTTAAATACACTCCCGGCGCTAGGATAGTCTAGTGGCTGAGAGATTGATTTTTGCCGTAAGACTGATATCATTCTATCTGTTATATTTTCTTTGCTATCTAGTGTAAGCTTTAATTTCACTCTCGTGATGATATAATCACCAGACTTAAATATACTAGTTCTATAGCTAAATTTACACTGTTCTTTAGTCAGACGTAATGTTTTGTTTCTGTATATTGCCTCTACATATTCTACACAGTCGCCAAACTCTACACCAAAAGCGCCAGTATTATTTACTACAGCACCTCCTACAGTAGAAGGAATACCTGCCAGATTTTCTAGACCAGTCAAACCGCGACTTTGACATTCGTGTATTAGGGTAGCGAGAGTGACTCCGCTGTCTGCGTAGATGGTATTTTTTTTATATAATATATTATTACTTTTATTGACTATTATAGCACCATCATAACCTTCACTACTAAATAGTAGATTTGATCCCAATCCTATTGTTTTGCACCTTATATTGTGTGATACAATATAATAATACACTTCTAATAGCTGACCAATAGTGTAAACTATATATAGCTTTTTTGCTTTGCCACCTACTTTTAGTGTGCAAAAGTCTTTCAAGTCAGCATCGTCTATGATTTCTATTTCTTTTATATTTTTCATTCAAATACTCTAGGGATAGATGCACTCATGATAGCATCTTCCATATCACTATATATTCCATTTTGATAGATTTTGATATAAAGACTGGAGAAGAGAGAGTAGTCTACTAGAGCTTGCTGATTTTCCATACTAAATATAGCATTTAGATATTTTTTTGTGATGGAATCATTCTTTGTAGTACCTATATATTGTATAAGATCGGTGTAAGTATCGATAGGGGTGATCTGAGCGTTTGCTCGTCCGATATTATTTAGATTATTTACTCTATATAGATCTCTTCCAGTGCCTAAAAGTTTTACATTTTTGTTGTATACAAAATCTTTATATGCATCATACTGAGCCTCTGTCTCTATAGGACTTAAATTGAGAGTATTATATATAATTTCAGGCTTGGTAAAATTTGTCTGTCCGCAGTGAAATTCTGTACTCTCTGCTGAGTGAGTAAACATAGCATATCCGCTCATTATATAAGGTAAGGCGTAGAGATTTCTATTGAAGCTACCACTTTCTATCAGCTCATCACGGATATCATAAGCGGTGTCTTGAGATTTTAGTATCGGTAAGATAGTTTTTCCGACACCGTAGCCAAACGATATGATATCTGGAGTGTCGAAGGTCAATTCACTAGCTAATTTATCCGCATCTATAGCTCGAATGACAAACAATACTCCAGCATTAGACTTTTCGATAGAGCGAGCGATTGATTTTAGATAGTTTATTCTAGCTTTGCCTCCACCTTCAAATGTCTCTATGTGCCAGATAGTATACATTTCGATCTCTATTTCTTGCTCTTCGTACATTTTGTACTCATGCACTTTTTTAAAAGCCACAGTGATAGAATATATCAAGACGAAGACGATAAGAGCGATATTTAAGATTTTATACCAATATTTTTTTATCCATTTCATAGATAATTGTATGAAAATATAAATTAAATTATTTTAATAAACCAAAATTTTGTGCTATACTATCTATATGGATATTATTTTAGATAAGGTCAAAAGGTTGCCAAATGACGCAGGAGTCTATATCATGAAAGATAAAGATGAAAACGTTATATATGTCGGCAAGGCAAAAAATCTAAAGAAAAGGGTGAGTCAGTATTTTTTACGTAAACAAGACCATGTGAAAGTACAAAACATGGTCAAAAATGTAGCTGACTTTGACTTTTTTGTAGTGAATAATGAAATTGAGGCTTTGGCTCTTGAAAATAATCTCATCAAAAAATATAAGCCTTACTATAATATTCTCCTAAAAGATAGCAAGACTTATGCTTATATCAAAGTGAATATGAAAGAAGATTTTCCACACTTTGAGATCAGTAGGAAAGTAAATAAAAATGACAAATATTTCGGTCCTTATATGGCTGGAGTATCTGCAAAGGATATATTGGCTATCATGGATTATGCTTTTCCATTGAGAAAATGCAGACAGCCTATGAGCGAAAATAAAAAATCTCAAAAGCCATGCTTATTTAGAGAGATGCATCTTTGTACCGCGCCGTGCAATAAGCAAATCAGTAGACAAGATTATCTAGCTATTGTAAATGAAGCTATAAAGTTTTTAAAAGGTGACACTAATAAAGTAGAGCAAATATTACGAGAAAAGATGGATATAGCGTCCAAAAATCAAAACTATGAGACGGCATTACAGCTTAGAGACAGACTCAAAATGTTAGAAAAACTCCAATCCAAGGTCATTACTAGTCTTGGCAGTTTAGTAGACTATGATGTGTTTAAATTAATCACCAGTGGAGAGTTTTCTGCTATGTGTATGCTAGTGATACGTGGTGGTAAATTGCAAGGAGTGCAGACTTTTGATATTCTAAACTACCTAGAAGAAGATGAGGCGTATACTCAATTTATCATGCAGTATTATGCGTCACACCCTATGACAGCAGATGAGATTATTATATCAGATATTGATACTAGGGAGATAGAGATATATCTGGCTGACAAATTTAAAAAGAAAATCACAGTCACAAAGCCAAAAATAGATAGCGTGAAATATCAGCTATTGCAGATGGCAGAGAAAAATGCTCGTATCCATATAGAGAAAAATCTTGATAAAAATGTAAAACAGACAAATGCTAGTATTGGAGCTATGCGGCAGCTCAAAAAAGATCTAAAGCTAAAGCGTGAGCCAAAGAGGATAGAATGCTATGATATATCTCATACTTACGGTACTTATACTGTAGCTAGTATGGTGGTACTCATAAATGGTGAAAAAGCAGTATCTATGTATAGAAAATTTAAGATAGAGACTGTAGATTTTATAGATGACTTTGCGTCCATGAGAGAGGTACTCACTCGTCGTATGGAAAAATTAGATAGTGATGATATTAGCTTTTCATCTTTGCCAGACCTTATCATTATAGACGGAGGTAAAGGTCAGCTCGGCGTAGCAATGGAAGTATTGGAAAAATATCATTTCAAAAATGACCTCATAAGCCTAGCTAAGCGTGAAGAAGAAGTATTCAAGCCAAATGAATCTATCCCATATATGCTGAGTAAAGGTAGCTATTCATTGAGACTTGTACAGCTTGCTCGAGATGAAGCACATAGGTTTGCCATTACGTTTAATCGTCAGCTCAGAGCTAAAGGAGTGTACAAGGGTGGACTAGAATCTATCCGAGGAGTAGGACCAGCTGTCAGACGTGCATTACTTAGTAAATTTAGGACTATAGAAAATATCAAAAATGCTACTTTTGATGAGCTGTGTGATACAAAAGGGGTAAATAAGATTACTGCACAGGCTATTTATGATCATTTTAGGAAATGATCACACATATAAATGCAATAACACATAAAATGTAAAAGTTTTGTAAATTTGTGTAAAATTTCAGAAAAATAATTGTAATTTTTTATATATTTTGATATTATAAAATCATGTTTAGCAAAATGGGTATATATCCACCAGTTGGATTATTTAGTACAGCGCATATTATTAGTATAGTGATATGCTTTGTTTTGATCGCGGTGGCTGTGGTATTTACCCGACATATGACTAGTGGTACATATACCAAGCTTTGTAGAGTATTTGCTATAGTACTCACATGTTTAGAATTATTTAAGATAATGTGGACTTGGTCATGCAATATCTTTGGAGTAAACTCTTGGGTTCCATTGTACTTTTGTTCACTTTTCATATATGCGTTATGGTGTATGTGGTCAAAAAGACAATTAATCAATGATTTAGGCAGGTCTTATATCGCTATGGCAGGTATTATTGCTGGTGTTATATTTATCATATCACCATCTACATCATTTAGTACTTACCCTATATGGCATTTTCAGTGTATATATAGCATGGTATATCATTCTATCATGGTATATTGTGGTGTCATGATATTTGTCACAAAATCTATCCAGCCGACTATGAAGTCGGTAGGTAAATATTGCCTATTTTGTAGCATATTTATGATCTTGGCTATTTTTATCAATATATTGTCAGGTGGTAATTTGATGTTTTTGGCAAACCCAGCAGGAGTGCCATTACCATTCTTAAAAAGTATACATAATGCATCACAGATTCTTTATACGACATTGTTAGTCGTGGCTCACATGGCTATGGGCTTTGTAGTGCTAGGTGTATACAAGCTTTGCACTCTCCGTACTAGAATAGAGCCAGACGAAGAAGAGGTAGTAGAGAAGCATACATAATATAAATTTCACACCCGTTGTGAAATTTTTTTTGTAAAAAATAAATTTTTGCATTTTTCTCTTGACAAATGGATAATATATGAATATAATTATTACAAAGGTCAAAGATAGTCAAATTCATAAAAGGAGGGTAAAATGAGTAGGAGTATTAGCGACTTGATAGAAGAATTTATTATGTCTAGCTTAGATGAAGATGAGTTTATTGAGCTAAGTAGAAATGATTTGGCAAAATTCTTTTCTTGTGTGCCTAGTCAGATAAATTATGTTTTAAATACTCGCTTTACTGTCAATCGAGGTTTTGTAGTAGAGAGTCAAAGAGGTGGTAGTGGGTATATCAAAGTGCTGAGAGTGCAAGATAGTGACAACAATTTTTTAAAAAATGCCTTGGTATTATGTGATGAGCCGATTAGTATTCTGCAAGCAAATCAGATTTTGTCTCATTTATGCGAGAGGAAGCTTCTCAGTGAGAGAGAATGTGAGTTGATAAAGAGTACAATTAGCGCAAAAGCACTAAATAATCCTATAAATATGGATAATAAGCTGAGAGCAAATATATTGAGACAGGTTATAATAGAATTGATGAAATTAGAGGATAGAAAATAAGGAGGAAATATGGAAAATTGTAATAAATGTGGTCGTCCTAGTGTGTATCGTTCTACTTTGATAGTAAACGGAGTGAGTCAAAAGACTAGCTTATGTCGTGAATGTGCTATAAAAGAAGGAGTCTTCAATACTTCTCCTACTAGTCTTTTTGATGATATGTTTATGAGTTTTGCTGATTTTTTGCCATTCGAAAAAGTGGAAAATGTATCATGTCCTGTATGCAAGACTAGTCTTAGAGAGTTTAAGTCTAGCGGAAGATTTGGTTGTCCAAACTGTTATGAAGCGTTTAGGGAAGAGATAGCCAAAATAGTAAAAAGGATAGCCCCTTTTGATAAGCATCAGCAAGATGCGATTGGTACAAAATCTAATGCTAGAGCAAAGAAACAAACACCTGAGGAAAAAATCAAAGCTCTCAGAGCTGAGATGAAGCTTGCAGTACAAGAAGAAAGATATGAAGACGCGGCAAAGATTAAAAAACAAATCGTAAAATTGGAGAGTGCAAATGAATAATGTATTATCTACAAAAGTAAGTATCTTTAGAAATCTAAAAGACTACAAATTTGTGCCTAAGCTAAAAGATGAAGAAAAGCAAGAGATCAAAGAAAAAATAGAGAAGTTATTGGACGGAAAGAGTACTCATATTACACTCTTTGATGGAGAGCATTTGACTATCGAGTCTAGAGTAGATGGCTATTCCAATACAGCATTTGAGCAAGCAAAAGAAGTAGCAGATTATCTTTCTCACAAGATAAGCTTTGCATACAGTGATGAATATGGTTATCTCATGAGTGATATCAAAAAAATAGGTGCAGGCGTGCGTCTTGAGTGTGAGATGTGCCTAGACTCTATCAAAGTTTTGGGTAAAATGGATCAGCTTAGACAAAATCTAGCTAAGCTAGGTTATGTTTTGATAGAAACAAAGCTTCCAAGTGTGTACAAGATTTCTACAATGTGTAATCTAGGCATGGGTGAAAACCAAATACGTGAAGATTTTGAAAAAACTATCCAAAAATTGCAAGATTTAGAAGTCGAAAGTATTAAGATACTAGATTTAAACAAACATGATGAGCTTATGGATAAGATGTGTAGAAGTATCGCGATATTAAGTAGTGCATATATATTGACTTTTGATGAATTAAATAAGCTAATCATTCATGTTAGAAATGGCATCAATTTAGGGCTTACAAATATCAAAGTAGAGACTATAAACAAGCTACAAAAATTGACACAAGATCAAAATCAAGAATTTATCTCACAAAGTGAACTGAAAGATTTGGCTAGCAAAGTGAAATCTATCTTAAAAGGAGAATAATTATGTACAATCTTACAGATTTAGCAAACAAATGTTTGCAGGTGGCATCACAATTTGCTGCGCATAGGACAAATGAGGTGGGCACTGAGCATATTTTGTATGCACTTAGCAAAGTGGAGAGCAAATCAAAAAAATTGCTCCAAGCGTATCGTGTGAGTCCAGATATTATCCAAGAGATTTTAAATAATGTCGGTAGTGGCGGTATCCCGTCAAGTGTAGTCGAGCTCACTCCGCGTGTAAAAGAGATGCTCATGATAGCCAATAGTGTGGCCAAAAAGACACACTCTGCGTATATATCTACTGAGCATTTGTTGGTGGCGATGCTTAGCCAAGATGATAGCTTTGCTATCAATATTTTGGCAGGGGTATTAAAGCTCAATGTATATGAGATGAGAAACAAAGCTATTAGCATTATAAATAATGCCAATGACTCAAGCTTTGACACTGATGGATTTGTACAGGTAGGTAATTTGAAAAATCATGAACAAAAGAATCCTCAGGCAAGCAAACAAGACGCATATGTGAGTGAATTGCCTCAAGAATTGCTTGATATGGGTAGTGATTTGACTCTACGAGCAAAAAATGGAAAAATAGATCCAATTATCGGCAGAGATTCAGAGATAGAGCGCATGATAGAGATACTATGTAGAAAGACAAAAAACAATCCAGTCCTTATCGGTGAAGCAGGTGTGGGTAAGACCGCTGTAGTAGAGGGATTAGCTAGAAGAATAGTTTCTGGTGATGTGCCTGCGTTGCTAAAAAATAAGACCATTTATAGTCTAGATATTGGTGGATTGATGGCTGGTACAAAATATCGTGGTAGCATGGAAGAAAAGCTAAAAAATGCTATCGAGATGATTACTTCTAATAGAGATATCATAGTATTTATAGACGAGATACACACTTTAGCTCAAGTCGGAAGTGACAAAGGTGAGACCAATCCAGCAGATATGCTCAAGCCGTATCTTGCTAGAGGAGAAATGCAGACTATCGGCGCTACCACTACAGATGAATATAGAAAATATATTGAAAAAGATAAAGCCTTGGAGCGAAGGTTCCAGCCTATCACAGTAGATCCGCCTACAGTCGAGCAGACTATTGCTATCTTGACAGGGCTTAAAGATTCATACGAAGCGTTCCACAAAGTAAAGATTACAGATGAGGCTATCAAAGCTGCTGCCACATTGTCAGATAGGTATATCCAAGATAGGAGTCTGCCAGACAAAGCAATTGATCTTATCGATGAGGCATCTAGTAGAGCAAAAGTCAAGACAAACTATGATAGCACTGAGATAAAGTCTTTGAAAGCAAAACTTGTAAAGCTTGAGGCTGAGAAAGAAGACGCTGTCAACCAAGAAGATTTTGAAAAGGCTGGTAAACTAAGAGATAAAATCACTCAGATAAAAGATGAGATTGATAGACAAAAATCTCTACCAGTCAGCGCAGATCAGACCAATGCTGTCATCACAGAAAATGATGTGGCAGAAGTGATCAGCAAATGGACGAATATTCCTCTCACAAAGCTCACAGAGGGTGAAGCGGAAAAACTCCTCAATCTAGAAAAAACTCTGACCGAGAGAGTAAAAGGACAAGATGAGGCAGTGGAGAAAGTGGCAAAAGCAATCAGACGTAGCCGTATCGGTATCCGAGATCCAAAGCGTCCGATAGGTAGTTTCTTGTTCCTTGGACCTACAGGTGTCGGTAAGACCGAATTGAGCAAAGCTTTGGCAGAAGCGTTGTTTGATGATGAAAATAAAATCATTCGTCTTGACATGAGTGAATTTATGGAAGCTCACAGTGTGTCAAAGCTCATTGGTAGTCCTCCGGGATATGTGGGTTTTGATGACGGAGGTCAATTGACCGAGCAGGTAAGGAGAAAACCATATAGCGTAGTCTTATTTGATGAGATAGAAAAAGCTCACCCAGAAGTATTTAATATGCTACTTCAAATCTTGGACGATGGCAGACTTACAGACAGTCATGGTAAAATCGTTAGCTTTAAAAATACTATCATTATTTTGACATCAAATATCGGTAGTGACAAATTGAATAAAAAGAATGTTAGTCTTGGTTTCAATGAGAAAAATGACGACGAAGATAAATCTCAGATGATGCTTAGTGAGCTCAAAAAATATTTCAAGCCAGAGATCATCAACCGTATCGACAATATTGTAAATTTCAACAGGCTTTCACCACAAGTTTTGAAAGATATCGCTAAGAAAATGTTAGCTGACTTGAATAAAAATCTAAAACAAAGTGGAGTAGAGTTAAAGTTCACTACATCTACTTTAAATTACCTTGTAAAAAATGGCACAAATGATGACTTTGGAGCAAGGCCAATGAAAAGATTGATCACTAGCAAAATAGAAGATGAATTGGCTGATAGAATGCTTCGTGGAGAGATTTTAAAAGGTAATATAGTCTTGGTGGATTGTAAAGAAAATAAATTGATTTTCTTGACCAAACCTAGTGAATAAAAATAAAAAAGGAAGATGAGCTTCCTTTTTTGTTTGTCTTAGTATATCCGAAAAGCTTTAGTTAGAATTTGACAATTTTACAATATCAAAGTCATCAAATATATCAATGTTTTTCCTTTCATTTTCACAGGCAATTATGGTGGTATTATTTTTTATATCTGATAAAATCTGATTGACAATAGGAAAATATTTTTCATCTAAATTTTCATAAAAATTTTCCAATAATATATACTTTGGCTTTCTAATAATAGCTCTTAAGAGTGCTACTATTTTTCTTTCGCTTATATTTAAAGATTTTATTTTTTTATCAAAAAAATTAATTTTATAATGATTTTTATATTCAAAAACAGTGTTTTTTATTATATTTTTATTTATTTTTCGTATTTTCAGTGTATAAATGAGATTTTTTTCTACAGTTTTATAGTTAAACAATACAGGATCTTGAGGTAGATAAGCGACAGTGAAATCTTTATTTTTTATATCTTTTATATCTATTTCATCTATGATACAATTCCCTTGATAATTTGTGTCAATTCCGCTCAATATACGCATAAGAGCGAGACTGCCACTAAAAAAATCTCCCACGAATAAAGTGTGAGATTTTATATCTCTAGAGTAGTCGTATAGAGAGTAAAAATCGCTATGATATTTTATGTAAATATTTTGTAGTTTTATCATGTAAATATTATATCACGGCGAGACAAAAATGTAAATATTTTATTTGTCAAAAATTCAAATAACCAGCTCCCTCTGTGTCGATGTCACCTGTGATCTTCGTGCAATGAGAGAGTAGGAAGTTTTTTATTTCATTATTAGTCAGTTTTGGATTTCTACTTTTAATGTCTGCGCATATACCTGCTATGATCGGAGTGGCTACACTAGTGCCACTCATGATAGTGTAAGGTGTATTGAGATTATTACAAGAAGTGATATCTACTGCAGGCGCGAGCAGATCAGGCTTGTGTCCATAGATAGTGGGACCTCTGCTACTAAAATTTGCTGTCTGCATGTTCTTGATGTCCAGTGCGCCTACCGTGATAATATTGGGGTTATTTCCTGGAGATTTAATACTATTTTTTTCTGGTCCGCTGTTGCCTGCAGCGGCGACCACAGTGATGCCTATTTCCCACAGAGCTTCTGCGCCACGAGAGAGTGGGTCAAGATTGGCATTTGCATCAGCTCCAAAGCTCATACACACCACGGATATGTTGTATACTTTATGATTTTCATACACCCATTGCATGGCGTCCAATATTACATTACTATCGCTATTACCATTTTTATTTAAAGCCTTGATTGCGATAATATTTGAAAGTGGAGCAAATCCAGTATTTTGCTTGTCATATATCCCATTACCGCATGCGATGCCTGCCACAAAAGTGCCATGTCCGTTATCATCGTAAGGATACTTTTTATTATTGATCAAGTCGATAAATTTTATGATTCTATTGCGAGGAAGAATAAAATCAAGATGTGGGTGAATGCCTGTATCGATAAAACAAATCGTTTGACCTTTTCCCAAATATTTTCCCTCTGTGATCTTGTCTAAATGGATAAAGTTTTTTTCTTGATCTTGAGTTTGTACATCTGCTACTTGATGTATGTAATCTATATTTTCCTGCTCAGAAAGTATGGAGATATCGTCCATATCTGCGAGCAAGTAAAAACAATTGGCGAATCGATAAGGAATATATTTGTATTTATAAAAATCCAAAAATTTTTTTGTTTTGTTAAAATTTGCACTGGAAATGATTACTTTTTCATGATTTTTTAGTGAAAAAGTAGAAACTTTATTTAAAATTTGATTACTTACTTTATTTTTGTTCATTTATAGCATTGACCAAATTTTTCAACATTTCTTGTTGTTCTGTGTTTAAAAATGGTGATAGTGTAGACTGCAAAGAACACAAAGTCTGAGAGTCTAGTTTTCCTTCTTTTTTGAGTTTGGTCGCTTCGCTAAAAAGATTTGACATAAGTTCGTTGTTGTCCATGTTTTTGTATTTATTGAGGATATCTTGATATTCATTTGCTTTATCTTTATTGTCGTTTATTACTTTTTCATTTTCTTTTGCAAAACTCTTAAAATCTCTTGGCATAATTACCTCAATGGTATATATGATAAAAAAAATTTAGCTGTCACATGATGAGCAAAATTTAAAAATTTGCATAGATATAAGTATGGAAAATGAAGATAGTAGGTTTGCTCTTTTCCCAGAACCAAATGCTTATATTCAAAGATATGATATTCCGAAAGGTGGCACTCGGAAAGTAGTTTTTCAAGAACCATATGAATGTATGCCAAATCATTATGTGAACAATAACTTCAAAAAAGGGAAATGTGACTGTATTCCAAAGCCGAAAGAAAACAAACAAAACACAGAGCAAAAAGTATTTCCATTTGATTTAAAAAATTTGACACCACTATTGGGAATGTTTAAGGGGGAAGGAATAGGGAATATTGCGTCATTATTAGGTGGTGTTAGCAAAGGAGGAGGGCTTGGTAATATCCTTTCTATGCTGACATCAAATAATGGATTATCTTCTTTGCTGAGTGGATTATTAAAGGGCGGACAAAAATCAAACAATGCAAATAAAAAATCTGCTGTCAAACAAACAGATTTTCAAATCAAAGAATATACTAAGGTGGAATAAAAAAATATTAAGCAAGGATATGCTTAATATTTTTCTTTTCGCTGTGTTTGTATAGTACGATTTTTCTACCGATAGTAGTCACCACCTCTGCACCTAACTTTACAGCTATTTCTGTGATCTCAAATTCATTAGGGATAGGAGTGTTTTCTTGGAGGGATATTTTTATCAATTCGTGATTGTATAGCTCTTCTTCTATTTGCTTCAACACATTTTCACTAAATCCGTCTTTGCCTACCCATACGATTGGCTTTATAGTAGAAGCGATACTTCTTAACTTTATTCTTGTCTTTTTGTCTATCATAATTTCTCCCTATTAGAAATAAATTTCATATTGCAGACTACCAAAGTGGATAGTATCCCCGTCCTCGACGCCTGCTTCTTTTAGCATATCCATGATACCGTCTTTTTGGAGTCTAAGTTGGAAATATGCGAGTGACTGAGTATCATTGAATACAATACCTCTTTGTAAATTTTCTAAATATCCTCCAGAAAGTCTCCACTCATGACCGTCTAATCTGTCAATCTTCACGCTTGTAGTATCTTTTTTCTCTAGCTCAGTTTGCTCCACAGGGATCGGTTCGCTTTTTGGTAGTGAAGATAGCGTTGAGTATACTTTCTTTATCAAGTCGTCCACATTTTTTCTAGTGACAGAGCTGATTGGCACAATTTCTACTTTGTCTTTTATTTTAGACTTAAAATATGCGATTTTTTCTTCCACATTGTCTACCAAATCAAGCTTTGTAAAAGCGACTATTTGAGGTAGTTTTGATAGTTTTTCATTGTACTTTTTCAATTCTTTATTGATAGTCTTGTAGTCGTCTACGATATCATTGCCATAATAGCTAGAAGCATCTATTACATGTACGACAAGACGAGTGCGTTCAATGTGGGCTAAAAACTCATGTCCAAGGCCAGCGCCTTCGCTAGCTCCGTCGATAAGCCCTGGGATATCAGCCACCACAAAGCTATCATCATATATTTTTACTACACCTAGATTTGGAGATAAGGTAGTAAATTCGTAGTCAGCAATCTTTGGCTTAGCATTTGAGATGACGCTAAGGAGAGTAGACTTGCCGACATTTGGTTTGCCGACCAATGCTACATCTGCGATAGTTTTTAGTTCTAGAGTCACTTTATATGTCTTAGTCACTTCTCCTAACTGACTAAATCTAGGTGATTGACAAGTAGGGGATTTGAAGAAATTGTTTCCCTTTCCGCCTCTGCCACCTTTTAGTGCGCAGTATGTATATCCATCTTCATACATATCTGCTAAGACTTGATTTGTCTCACTATCTTTTATGACTGTACCACGAGGGACTTTGATATAGATATCTTTTCCATTTTTACCATTTTGTAGCTTTACGCCACCACCGCCTCCATTTTCTGCTTCAAACTTTTTTACATATTGGAAATCTATAAGTGTATTTTTAGAGCTGTCGGCTACAAAAAATATAGAGCCTCCATTACCTCCGTCGCCTCCGTCTGGTCCGCCTTTTTCTACAAATTTTTCTCTATGGAAGTTTACTTTACCGCTTCCGCCATTGCCAGCTTTTATAGAGATAGTCACTTTGTCTAAATTCATATTATTTTCCTTTTTTATATTTACATATATCTTTTAATTCGCAATCTTCGCATTTTGGATTGATAGCTCTGCAATGCTCTCTGCCAAACCAAATCGTCTGATGATGGTGTAGAGTGTATCTGTCCTTTGGTAAAAGTCTCATCAAATCTTTTTCACACTGTAGAGGAGATGCATTTTCTTTTGTGAGCCCCAATCTTTTAGATATTCGTAGCACATGGGTATCTACAGCTATAGTTTGTCCTCCAAAAGCATTTGCTATTACGACATTTGCGGTTTTTCTACCCACACCTTTTAGAGATGTAAGATCTTCCATGGTGCTAGGGACTTGTCCGTCAAATTTGTTTATCAAATCATTGCTAGTATCTATGATTGCCTTTGATTTGTTGTTGAAAAATCCACATGGGTGTATGATTTCTTTCAATTTTTCTATACCTAAGTTTATCATTTTTTCAGGCGTGTTTGCAATCTTAAATAGCTCTTTGGTCACAATATTTACTCGTTTGTCGGTGCATTGAGCTGATAGTATCACTGCTACCAGTAGCTCGTAAGGTGTAGAAAAATCTAATGCACATTTTGGACTTGGGTACAATCTGTCTAAATATGAAGTAATTTTTTCCATCTTTGACATCACTTTATTATAGCAAAAAATAGCAAATAAGTCAATATATTTATTTAAGTCTCTTCGCAGATTCGCTCATGCCTTGTCTTTCTATCAAGAAAACACCTAAAAATCCACCTAGATTAGTACTGCGTAGCAAGGTGGATATATGCTCATAATATCCAAGGTCTGTCTTTATGCTCAAGCCACAGCTGATAGAAATACATCGAGGTGTATTTATGACTGTCGCTGGTATTCCGTTGTATCGCAAAATTTTTGCAAATTGAAGAAGGTTGTTTCTAGATGTGAAAGCAACGATTAAATATTTCATACGACCTCCTATAACAAAATATTCAAAATTTTCATAATGTGTTATATGATATATTTTGATAACGCGGCTACGAGTTTTATAAAGCCAAAGATAGTAAAAAATGCAGTTATCGAGGCTATAAATTTTTATACGGCCAACCCTGGCAGATCAGGTCATACATTGTCTCAGCGAGTTGCGGAGAAGATTTTTGATACCAGAGAAAAAGTAAAAGATTTTTTTGGTGCAAAGCATCATTCACTTATATTTACTAAAAATTGTACAGAGGCACTAAATCTGGCCATATTAGGTACATTGAAAAATGGTGATCATGTGATTGTGAGCTGTTATGAACACAATTCTATTTTGCGTCCGCTAGAGCATAAAAAATCTGAAGGTGTGGAAGTGTCAGTTTTATGGTGTGACTTGAAAGATTTTAAAAGTGAATTAGAAAAAAATATTCGTTCAAATACAAAACTTGTCATCACTACAATGGTATCAAATGTGACTGGAGATGTCTGCGATGTATCAAATGTGGCAAAGATTTGTAAAAAATATAATTTATTGTATTTAGTCGATGGAGCTCAGGCGAGTGGACATATGTGTATAAATCTTGAAAAACTTGGCGTAGATATGTTTGCATTCGCAGGACATAAAGGTTTGCTCGCTACTACAGGAGTGGGAGGATTGATAGTCCGCGATGGTGTAAAATTAAATCCAATAATGTATGGAGGTACTGGAACATATAGTGAAGATTTGTCTCAGCCGATTGATTCAGTGGAAGGATTTGAGAGTGGGACAATAGCTACTATTCCTATTTTGAGTCTCAGCGCTGGTGTGGACTTTTTGAATAAAAATTTTGAAAAAATCATAAAAATTGAGCAAAATCTAAGCAAATATCTATATAAAATGCTCAAAAAACTCAATTTTTTAGAAATTTATTCATCAGAAGATTCGCTTAATGTGGTGTCATTTAATATAAAAAATATGGATTCTATCATGGTGGCAAATGTGCTAAATGAGGATTATAATATATGCGTTAGAGCAGGGCTACATTGTGCTCCTTTGATACACAAAAAGCTTGGCACATTAGAGCGAGGTGCGGTACGTGTGTCATTGGATTACAATAATACAAAAGAAGAAATCGATTATCTCATCTATGCTTTAAAAAATATTAATCGCGATGTATGAGTGGATAGATTTTACACAATATCGCAAAAATCAAAAGTACAGTACCAAAGATAATGTAGTAATAATGATAAGGTAAAATTATACTGCTAAAAATCAAAATTAGTCCGCAGAAAAAGTAGGATTTTGCTTTGTGTGGGAGGAAGAAATTTTTTAAGATTTCTTTAAAAGTGGGTTTATTTATTTTTGTATTTATTTTATTCAAGTCTGGGAAAATGTTCGCTTTCTCAAAGTAATCTTTATAGAGTTTGTTTTTGTCCACCAGTTTGATTTTTTTACCACTTAAAATATCTAGTCTGATATTTGGTTGATATTCATTGCAGATGATTTCTATTGTATCAAATTTTTCATCGACTTCACATATTATATTGATTAGATCGTTTTGAGAAAGTTTTTCTATATGGGTGGCTAAAATGACGGTGGTCTTGCCGTCCAATTTTTTTTCATATTGAGTTGAAATGATGTCGTATATTAGTCTTAGTTTTTCTTCATTTGACATTAGTCTAAATGCTAAATGTTTTTCATTTATATCTTCCAAATTTTTTTTGTTTGTAGATATTTTAGTTTGTTTTTTATTTATAAAGAAATACAATAAAAACACAACAGCAAAACTAAATACCAAACTGATGATAAATGTTGTGATAAGATCTCTAACAAAAAAATTAATCCATGCATAAATGATGAGAAAAACTGCTATACTTACAAATATTTTATCTATCAAATTGACTATTTTAAATCTTGACATATCTCAATTATTTCAAAAAAAAATTGATTTATTCAAAATCGAATAATAAATCTAAAAATATCGACATATTGTTTGACAAATCGTTCGATAAACTATAAAATATAGTTAAGGGTGAAAAGTATGTTGGGTGAATTGATAGAAAAGAAAGCTAGAGCACACGAGTTGACTTTGGCAGATTATTATAGTATTGTAGATATGCTAATGAAGCGCGGATTGGACAAGTCTGTGATGAAGATGTTTTTGGGGTTAAATTCTTTTGGTATGACCAAGAGAGAGGTTTTGTATCTATCACAAGCTATGCGTGATAGTGGTAGAGTGTTGAAATACAATCATTGTATTTTCGAAAAGCATTCTACAGGCGGTATCGGAGATGCTACTAGTGTGGTGTTGATTCCTTTGATTGCTAGTCTTGGATACAAGATCATCAAGACTACTGCAAAGTCTTTTGTGTTTACAAATGGTACAGCTGATAGATTTGGTGCTATACCAGGTTTTAAAGTTCAATTGACCGAAAAAGAGATAGAGAAGGCCTTAGATACTACCAACGCTTGCATTTTGTCACACAGTGGAGATATGTGTCCTGCTGACAAGCTTTTATATGAATTGCGTGAGCAATGTGGTATCGAAAATGATATCAATCTTCTCGCTGCATCTATCGCTAGTAAAAAGATGGCTAGTGGTGCAAAGGTTGTGTTGGTAGATGTAAAGTATGGTGATGCATCTATAGTCAAGACTCGTGCCAAGGCTGAAAAATTAGCTGACATACTAAAATATGTGTTTAAAAAGTCTGGTGTGAAGTCAATAATAGTAATCACAAACACATGGCAGACTATCGGTGAGGGGATCGGTAATGCTATCGAGGTGGCTGATGCTATCAATGTATTGCAAGGCAAAAAATGTTTACTAAGAGATGTGTCTATACAATATGCTACAGAAATGATATTGGCAGCTGAGCCAAAGCTAAAGAAAGAAGATGTGATTGATATGGTGGCTATGGCTTTGGATAATGGTACTGCATATAGCAGATTTTTAGAGATAGTCAAGGCTCAGGGTGGAGATAAGCAGCTTGTGGCTGATGCAAAATTATTTCAGCCATATCAGTCTACAAACTTTGTGGCAGATAGGGAAGGTTATGTCGGCAATATCAATTCACTCATGCTTGGCGAGCTTACTAGGAGATTGTGTGAAGATTCTCATGATGGCAATATTGGCGCAGTATTGAGAGTGAAGATTGGCGACTATGTACGTCCAGGTGATATTATAGTGTCATTTTACTATAAAGATAAAGAAGATTTTGAAAAATATAGGGAGGCTATCGCTGGCTGTGTGAGGATCACAAATACAGAAATCAAGCCAGTGAAAGTGATTACAAAGGTTATTCGTTAATGCGTACATTGGTTCATTCACTAGAAGAAACGAAAAAGTTGGCAAAAAGATTTGCTGACTCATTAAATAAAGGTGATGTGGTCTTGCTAAATGGTGACTTGGGTGCCGGCAAGACTACTTTCACGCAGTTTGTTTTTGCGTTTCTTGGTGTAAAAGAGGTAGTGAATAGTCCTACTTTTGCTATATTAAAGACATATAAGGGTAAATGTATCTTACATCATTTTGACACGTATAGGATCAGTAGCGAAGAGGCGATCGAAGCGGGTTTTGATGAAGTGTTGGGAGATAGGGACAGTATAATTTTCATAGAATGGAGTGAAAATATTGCACCGCTCCTTCCCAAGAATACTAAAAAAATAAATATAAAAGTGGTAGATGAAAATACTAGAGAGTTTGAGATAGATGAATAGATTGTTGATAAATACAGCTAATGAAGAGCTTTTTATTGTCTTGCAGGTCCAAGACAAAGTTTTTTTTAAGACAAATGATACTCCAGTAAAGCACAATGAAGCTATGTTGCCATTGATTGACACGTTGTTGGGCGAAAATGGACTTAAGGTCAATGATATAGATGAATTTGGTGTGGTAATAGGTCCTGGTTCTTTTACTGGTATCAGAGTAGGTATCGCTACTATTAAAGCATTTAGAGATAGTGTAAATAAAGTAGCCAAGGGTGTAAATAATCTTGATTATCTATTTGCTTTAGCCAAGAGTCAAAATCCTAATATAGATACTGTGGCTATAAAAGGTAGCAATGATAGCTATTTTGTGGCGAAATGGATACATGAAGTATTGTGCAAATATGAGAGAAATCTTACACAAAAAGAGCTTATTGATTTGGCAGAAAGTAAGCCAATAGGTGTTTTTAAGGCTGACGATGAGATAGATTGCTTTGTAGTGAGTCCTGATGCTAATATATTGTTGGCGTGTTATGAAAGGAGCATAGATGACGCTCTAGTGCCTGTGTATTATCAGCTCTCTCAAGCAGAAAATGAAAAGCTAAAAAGAGGCGAAGTCGAAATATTGCCAGCAGAAATGTCAGATCTGCAAGATATTTTGTTGCTAGAAAATGAAAGTATTACTTCCAATACTTTATCTGAGAGTGATATTGTCACTGCTTTGGATAATAAAAATTATGCTACATTCAAAGCTGTATTCAATGGTGAATTTGTTGGCTTTATTATATTGCAAATCACTAATGAAATAAATATCATAAGTGTAGCAGTGAAGAAAGATTTTAGAAATCTTGGTTTGGCTACTAGATTGATAAATCAAACAAAAGCTTTTGCTCATGATAGAGATATAAAGACACTTAGTCTAGAAGTGAGTTATAAAAATATTACAGCATATCTTCTATATAAAAAGCTTGGGTTTACTGAAGGAAGGATAAGGAAAGGATATTATGCTGACGGTAGTGATGCTGTAGAAATGTTTTTGTCTGTCTAGTGATAATCGTCAGGTAGATCATTTAATAGTAGCAAGGTGTCTCCGTCTGCGAGCAGTGAAAAATATTTTTTGCTAGACTCAAGATTTTCTGCCAATAAAATTTTCTTGTCATCAAATTTTTGCGTTTTTAGTCCGTCTAAAATCGCTTTTTTATTTTGTTTCCCTATGACAATAATGTAATCAAAATTTTTCATCATTACACCTAGTCGAAAATTTATCTCGTAGCTCATGTTTCCGCATTCTATTATACCTGGAGTGGCTATCATCTTTTTGCCTTCGAAATGTGATAGGGTATATAATGCTTCTTCTGCGCTTGCAAGAGAACAATTGTAGCTATCATCAATGATATTTATTCTTGATTTTATGAGCTGTAGTCTATGTTCGGTGGGTTGTAGCGAACTTATGGTTTTTGCTATTTCTTCTATATCAATATTCAAGTGTAGAGCGAGTGCTGATGCTAAAAGGATATTTGTGATATTGTGCCTTCCCAATAAATTTGTGGTTATTTTTTTGTTAAACTGATTGAAAAACATATTAAATTTCATGTTTATTGATGAAATTTTTAGATTTTTTGCAAAAATATCCGCTTTTTCATGTATTGATACTGATATCTTTTCACCTTCTTTTTCTAGATAAGAACGTCTACAATATATATTGTCAATATTGAAAATACATAATTTATTTTGTAAATATTTTACCAATTCATTTTTTGTGAGATAAATATTTTCTATGTTGTGAAATGATTCCAAATGTTGAGGGGCAATGGTGGTCAAAATGCCGTAGTCTGCTCCAAAAGTTCGACACAATTTTTTCACATCTTTTTTGTGTCTAGCTCCGTATTCCAATATGATATACTCGTGGTCTTTGGTGAGCTCTTCGTTTAGAAATTTGCTGATACCTAGAGGAGTGTTGTAGCTGGCGGGAGAAGCTATGGTTTTGTACTTGGTTTTTAGCATTTGTAATAGTATATTTTTTACGCTAGTTTTTCCATTGCTACCAGTGATGGCTATTATTTTTGGGGCATAAATCTTTAGTTTATTTTGAGCGGATTTTATGTATCTATGGTTTTTTATTTTATCATAAATATTTGTAATATTTGCTAGGATCGGAGACAAAAGAGACATAAAAGATATAAGGCAAAAGCCGACTTTTATGAAGCTAGTACATACTAGTATAATAGTAGATATGATAAATAGTCTTTTGATTTTTCCAGTCAAATGAAGAGGTGTTTTATTTGCTTTGATTAGGTGGGTGTAGAAGATGATGCTGATAATAAAAATGCCTACATTTGTCACCGTGTAAAATATTAAATTATTTACAAATAATTGGACCATAAAAACAATAAAAATTAGTAAATAAAATATTATTTTTTTATCGAAAAAATATTTAAAATATCTTGTATTGTTATAATCTTTTAATTGATAAATATGTAAAAATTTTTGTAAAAATATCAAATTTAATATCAAAAATACCGCATTTAATGTATAAAAAATACTCATTTCAAAAATTTTAATACCTCATTATTAAATTTTGCATTCTCTTTTAAATATGCAAAATGATCACTATTTGTGTATATTGTTTTTGCAGTATTCGTTTTTGATAAATATTTTGCTATCCAAGGTTTTGTGTCTCTATCTTTCTTTCCCCAAAAGATGAGCATGTCATGATTGTTGGGTAAAGCGTGGAGTAGGTTTAGATTGACGATGTTTTTAAAAGTCTGTTTGTTGATTTGGTCGAGACTCTGATAATCTTTGCTGGAAATGTTCTTATAAAGATAAGCAAATCTTTTTTGACTCAAAAGTATGCGATTATTTTGTGTGCTGATCCTTTTAAACACATTAGATTTTTTTGGACCAGCTCCACCAGTGACTATGATTTTATCTATATGAATCTTGTCTTTTATTAGGCATGCTATTCGAAATCCAAAGCTGTGGCACACGACATATATTTTGTCTAGTCCGTGTATTTGTAAAATGCGTATGATCAATTCACTGTAGTCATACATATCCCAGACTTCATTTGTTTTGTCTGTGGTAGGTATAGTAATGGTGAGGATATTGTAGTTTGGTTTTAGCAGATTGATGGTCGATAAAAAAGATTTTTTATTACCTCCCCAACCGTGCAGAAAGAGCACAGTGGAGCCTTTGCGAGAGTAGATGTAATCATAATCGATGATTTCTTGCTTAAAGATAAAATTCATGTAAATGTCACCCTCTGCGTAGTCGAAGGGTCTCCTATTATCCATATATGCTGTCAAAACAAAAAAATTTTACATACATAACAGTATGAAAAAGTTATGTGTTATATTTGGCGGAGCTAGTCCGGAGCATGATATCTCTATCATCACAGGAATGCAATTGGCAAAAAATTATCCTCAATCTATCGAGAAGATCTATCTAGGATTGGATAATCGATTTTATCTCGCGACTAAAGTGAATGATTTGGCTTATTTTGATGATAAAAACAGTATAAAATTGAAAGAAATCATCATTTTACATGGAGCTATATATCTAAAAGGCTTGATGCTTAAAAAATATTGTGATATTGATACAGTGATCAATTGTTGCCACGGAGGAGTGGGAGAAAATGGTGATTTGTATGGATTTTTTGCTGTGAATGATATCAAATGTACTGGTGCAGATTCCCTATCATCACATATTGCTATGGATAAGAGTCTTGCAAAAGAAATTTTAAAAGATGTCGTACCTACTGTAAAAGGTATAAAAGTCACCAGGGAAAATTTGGAAGTTAGTATCAAGATTATCAATGATACTTTTTCTCATCAGCTGATAGTCAAGCCAAATAGTCTTGGGTCTAGTATTGGTGTCAAAGCGTGCGATAAGAAAAATTATCTTGAGCAAATAGAAGCGATATTTGAGATGTATGATGATGCATTGGTGGAAGAAAGGATAGTGGATATGGCTGAGTACAATCAAGCCTGTTTTGCTGATATAGATGGCTTGATGCTTAGCGCTATAGAGAATCCGATCACCAAATCAAACTTTTTGACCTTTGAAGATAAGTATGACAATCACGACAAAGTAAAAGGTGTAGATAGGATTCTCCCTGCAAGGATCTCGCCAGAACTAGAAGAAAAGATTATAAATTATACTTCTGAGATATACAAAAAGCTTAATGTGAGTGGGGTTGTGAGGATTGATTATATTTATGACAAAGCTACAGATCAGCTGTATTTCAACGAAATAAATACTATCCCAGGTAGTATGGCATTTTATCTATACGAGCCTATCGGTATTGATTATATTACTCTTATGGAAAAAATAGTGGCAAACACAAAGGAAATAAAAAAATATTCATATTTTAATACAGGTGTGCTAGCAAAAAAATTGATTTAATTTAAAAAATTTGTTATAATATCCCTATAGAATATGTTAAAAGGGGAATTATCGTGGCTAGTTATGATTCGAAAGATTTAATAGTATTAGAAGGTCTAGATGCAGTACGTATGCGTCCGGGTATGTATATTGGTACTACAGGTGTCAAAGGTCTTCATCATTTATTGTGGGAGATTATAGACAATGCAGTAGACGAGGTGGCGAACGGCTTTGGTAATAAAGTCGAGGTGACTCTTCACAAAGACGGCACTGCGTCAGTATTTGACAATGGTAGAGGTATACCTGTCAGTCCACATCCAAAGCTAAAGATTAGCGGTGTAGAGGTGGTGTTTACTCAGCTACATGCTGGCGGTAAGTTTGGTGACAACAATTATAAATACTCAGGAGGTCTACATGGTGTGGGTGCTTCAGTGACCAATGCCCTTAGTAGATTTTTAGAGGTGACCATATACAAAGACGGTAAAAAGTACTTCGCGCGCTTTGAGTCTGTGGAGAAAAACGGTAAGATTCACAGCGGTGTGCCTGTAGAAAAACTTAAAGAAGTAGGCAATACGACATTAAAAGGAACGTATGTAAAATTTTTGCCTGACGATAGAGTATTTAAGGATACAAAGTTTGACTACAATACTGTACTAGAGAGGCTTAAGGAGACTGCATTTTTAAATAAAGGCATTCATATAGAGCTGATCGACGAGAGGACAAATGCTCGTGAGTCTTTGTGTTATGAAGGTGGTATTAGGGATTATGTGACATTCCTTACTATGGATAAAAAACCACTTTTTGTACCACCTATATATATTGAAAATGAGATAGAAGACACTTATGTATCTTTAGCATTGCAGTATGTAGACAATTATACTGACAATATATTCAGCTTTGTAAATAATATCCCTACTCCAGAGGGTGGTACTCATGAAGTAGGGTTTAAGATAGCGCTTACAAAAGTGCTCAATGATTTTGCCAAAAAGCATGGTCTTATCAAAGACAAAGATCCAGCATTTATTGGAGATGACTTTAGAGAAGGTATGGTAGCGGTTTTGTCTATCAAGATGAAAAATGTGCAGTTTGAAGGACAGACCAAGACTAAGCTAGGCAATGTAGAGGCTAGAGCGAGGGTAGAAAATGTATGTAATCAAGGACTTACAGAGTTTTTTGCTAGCAAAAAGAATGAAAATATCGGAAATATCATCATAGAAAAAGCAAAAGGCGCTGCTAGAGTGAGACAAGCTGCCAAGAGAGCAAAAGATTTGGCTAGGAGTAAAAACTCTATCGAGTCTACTATGCTCATAGGTAAGCTCGCTAGCTGTACGAGTAGAAATCCAGATATAAACGAAGTATTTATCGTAGAGGGAGACTCTGCGGGTGGTACAGCAAAGCAGGGTAGAGATAGATACTATCAGGCTATACTACCACTACGTGGTAAGCCTCTAAATAGCGAAAAGAAGAGGATAGATCAAGTGTTGGCAAATGAGGAAATCAGGACTATCATCGGTGCGATAGGTACTGGCATAGGAGAAGATTTCAAACTAGAAAATTTAAAGTATAACAAGATCATTATTCTTAGTGATGCGGACCAAGACGGTATGCATATTAGATGCATATTGCTTACTTTCTTCTTTAGATATATGAGACCATTGATTACCAATGGTAATATTTATGTTGGTATGCCACCATTGTACAAAGTGACAGCCAAAGATAAAGAGTGGTATTGCTATACAGATGAAGAGCTAGAAAATATCACAAAAAATCTAAAAAATTACAATTTACAGCGATACAAAGGACTAGGAGAAATGAGTGCAGAGCAGCTATGGACCACCACTATGGATCCTGCGAGAAGGAGCATGATCAGAGTCAGTGTAGAAGATGCTGTACAGGCAGATAAAGAGATAAGTATGTGGATGGGCGATGATGTAGGTCCTAGAAAAGATTTTATCAATCGCTATGCCAATTTCAATAAGGTAGACAGCTTTGAAAAGAATAAGGAGGACAAAGATGAGTAGAGATAAAGAACATAACGTAAAAGACATCGTACCTACTGGTCACCTTTTTGAAAAGACAGTAGAAGAAGTGATGTCTACATCAATGCTTCCTTATAGTGAATACGTCATTATGGATAGAGCTTTGCCTAGAGTGGAAGACGGACTAAAACCCGTGCAAAGACGTATACTATTTGATATGTTAGAGCTCGGTGTCACTCCAGACAAGCCTTTTAAAAAGTCTGCTCGTATAGTAGGTGACACATTGGGTAAATTTCACCCACACGGCGACAGCTCAGTATATGGTGCTATGGTCAGAATGGCACAAGATTTTGTCATGGGTGAGAGATTGGTCGAAGGTCAAGGAAACTTTGGCTCAATAGATGGTGATGGAGCTGCAGCGATGCGTTATACAGAAGTAAAGCTTACTCCGTTAGCTTTAGAGTTGATGAAGGATTTGGATAAAGATACAGTCACTTATAGTTTCAATTTTGACGATACTTTAAAAGAGCCAGATTATTTGACTGGTAGATTCCCAAATTTATTTGTAAATGGTGCATCAGGTATTGCGGTTGGTTTGGCTACAAATATACCCACTCACAATCTAGGTGAGATGATTGATGGCTGTATTGCTTATATTGATAATCCTAAGATTACGTTGGAAGAAATGATGCAGTATGTCAAAGGTCCAGATTTTCCTACAGGTGGTATGGTATGTGCTGGCAACGAAATGTTGGAAGCTTATACCACAGGTAGAGGTAAGGTGGCGATGCGTGCTGTATTCCATCTAGAAGATGAGAAAAATGGTAAGACAAATATCGTCATCACAGAGCTACCTTATCAGGTAAATAAGGCGGAGTTTTTAAAATCGGTCGGTGCGTTGAAAGAAAAAATGAAAGACGAGCTAGCAGATATCATAGATATCTTAGATGAGTCGGACAAGCAAGGTATCAGAGCAGTCATCACGCTCAAAAAAGATGCAGATGTAGACAATATCTTAGCACTTTTATTAAAGCACACTGATATGCAGTTAAATTTCAATTACAATGTAGTAGCTATCGCAGACGGCAGTCCAAAACAATTAGGACTATTGGATTACCTGTCTTATTATACAAGATTCCAGTTAGATATCATAGTGAGGAGGACGCAGTTTGATCTAGATAGAGCCAAGGCTAGAGCACATATAGTAGAAGGGTTGTGTATCGCTATTCAAAATATCGATGAAGTGATTAGAATTATCAAGACATCTAGCTCTACTAGTGATGCCAAAGCAAAGCTCATGGAGAGATTTTTGCTCACAGATGTACAGACTCAGGCTATCCTAGATATGAGATTGAGTAGACTCACCAATCTCGAGACTGTCAAGCTACAAGAAGAGCTAGCTCAGCTACGCAAAGATATAGAAGAATATAATGCTATACTAGCTAGTCAGGCAAAACAATTTAAGGTTATCAAAAAAGAAATGCTAGAGATCAAAGCAAAATACGCTACAGAGAGAAAGACAAAGATAGTAGCCAATTTTGAAAATTATGATATTACACCTATCGAAAAGCTTTTGGATACAGAGTGTGCGGTAGCGGTGACAAACGATGGCCTTAGGGTAAAAGCTTTGGATATCAAACAGATCCAAAACGCTAGTGCAAATTATAAGTATGACAATATTAATGCTTTACACAAAGTCATCGCTAGGACTAGTACAAATAGCAATGTGTGCGTATTTACAAACTTTGGTAATTTCTTTAGATTGGCTGTGAGAGATGTACCTAATGTAAAATTCAATCAAAAGGGTACAGCTTTTAGCCAGATTACCAACGCTGAGACTAAAGAGAAAATCATTGCGCTATTTGATGAAAAAGAAATGCTAGAGAATCCAGAGCTTATTATGGTCACCCAAGATGGATATATCAAGAGAGTGGAGACGAAAGAATACGAAACTCTCAAGTCAAATAGTATTGCTCTAAAATTGAAAGATTTTGATAGACTTATCACTGTACAAATCAATGACAATATGCCGTCTATCTTGATAGTGAGCAACGACGGTATGGCAGTAAATTGTGAATACAAGACCGTCCCTCTCACAAAGAGAAATAGTGGTGGTGTGATAGGCATGAGTCTAAATGATAAAGCTAAAGCGATGTTTGCTAGTCAAGTAAACACTCTGGATAGAGTATTGGTAGTGACACCAGACGGTAGTGCAAAGAAATTTAGTCTAAATGAAATCCCTGTCGGAGCAAGAAATAGAAAAGGTCTCAAGATTATCACAGGTAAAGAGACGATATTTAGTATCATATCTCCTATAGTGACAGGAGAGGTGATACTAGAAGACAAATCTGAGATTTACGCCGTAGATGTCAATGAGATACCGATACAGTCTAGGACGAGTGCATGCAAGCCTCTTATCAAAAAGGCTAAGCTAACACTAAAAGATGTGGGATTGTATCTAAATTAGTGAGGTGAATATGGATTATAAAGTGCCAATAGGACATAGAGAAGAAGTAATAATAGAGACAAAGTACTGGAAACCTGCACTTGCGTGTTTTGGTATAGGTATTGCGTTTTTGATGGTGGCGTTTATAGCTACACAAAATTTATGGCTTGTGGTATTGATTGAATTCGTATTATTTACGACTTCTATAGTGTGTTTTTATCTTTATCTCAAGGAGAGAAAAAAGCAAAAGATAGCTTTTAGATACAATTCTTATTCAGAGCTGGCAATATATTATGAAAACGAATCTATCTATATCGACGAAGGTAGGTTGATTGAGATTAAATGTGCGGATATAGTGTCAGTAGAGCATACTATCAGTGATGCTGATGAGGGCTATGGAGACATTGTTATTGTGACAAAAGACAATAAATATATAGCTCATCAGATAGCAGATATTGATGTAGTGGCAAAAAATGTTTTGTATTGGAAAGATCCAAAATCAAAATTTTCTAATGAAGGTACAGAGTTTATTTTATATCCAAATGATGAATTTGTATCAGTCTTTACTAAGGACGGTATAAAAGTATCTTTTAGCTACTATAAAGATAGTGAGAATACGGATTTGTCGCTAGAGACTGCAGATAAAATAAAAGAAGATTTAGACTATTATTATAAGACCATTCTTGAAAAAACAGTATCAAAGTTAGTGCGTAGAAAAGATTCATTATTAGATGACGAGTACTTAAATAAAGATTATATAAAGGATAAATTGAGTGAAGAGCAAAGTATATCATTTATATTAGACGGAGAAGATTTTCAAGCTGTATTTGAAGACTATGATGAGATGTTTGGCGGTGTGTACATCATTTATGAAGGCAATATAAATACTGATGAATTTAGAGTAGAAATAGAGTAAGAATAAAATAAATATTTATAATTTGCTAGACATTGTGTGAGAGTAAATGATAGACTAAAAATATGGAGGATAATATGTTCAGTATTATTGGATAGGATATGTGTTTGGTCCAATAGGAATGTTATGGAGCATAGGTATGCCAGATTTAAAGCAAATGCAAATTTTAAAAGAAATTAATAATACTTTGGGCAGCATTACTTTTAAAAAAGATTAAGAAAATTCACCATTTATATGGTGGTTTTTTGTTTAATGGCAACTTTTGACGAAATGTGGCATATTTTAAAATATGGAAGCTTCTTTCTTAGAGCTAAAATCTAAGCAAGTCATCAATACGGTGGACGGAAAGTGCCTAGGGCATATCACAGATATTATATTTGATGTAGTATCTGCCTGTGCTCTAGGTTTTGTCGTGCCACAGCCGAATCAAGGCTTTTTAGGATTATTCAAAGGTGGCAAAGATATATTTATTCCATTTGATTGTGTATGCAAGATTGGTGTAGATGTCATTTTGGTGGAGCTATATATAGATGAGCACTCTCATCAGGGCAAAGGGGACAACAAAGGTAATAAAAGAGATAATACCATCTCATGTAAAGTGTAAAATTAGAAAATAAAAAATAAAAATACGATAAAATCGTTTGGTAAATTAGACAAAATATGCCATAATATACACAGGAGAAAGAAAGAATGAAATGTATTTTTTGTGGCAATATAGATAGCAAAGTGGTAGATAGTAGATATTTAAAGGATACTAGCATTCGTCGTCGTAGAGAGTGCCTAGTATGTGGCAAACGTTTCACTACATATGAGACAGTGGAGACCAATCCTATGGTAGTCACCAATGTAGACAATATGCGTGAGCCTTTCAAGGCTGAGAAGCTAGCTGAGAGTATCCAATACGCTACATACTGTGTAGATATGTCAGTATCTATCGATGATATTGTAAATAAGATTGAGAGTGATCTTTTGAAAATGCAGCAGCAAGAGATCAGTACCAAAGATATCGTAAAGGTGGCTTTGGACGTATTGATGGAAGTAAATAGTATGGCTTGCTTGGTGTACTATACTCAGCACACTGATTGCGATAGTTTTGATGCTGTGAGGAGATTTATCAATAGATAAGAGTCTTGTTTTTACAAGATTTTTTCTTATATAATGGTGAGAAAATATGGAAAAGAAAAGAGTAGACAAGAGTTTAATATTAAATATCATCTTAGCTAGTGTACTTGCTATAGGTTTTTTAGTGCTGATGATTATGGTGCTGGCAGGGCAAAATTTTTCACTGGATAGAGTGATGATAGATTATATATTGGGTGTCAGAAATGACGGACTTACTATGTTTTTTAAGATATTCACTCATCTAGGTTCAGTATATTTGTTGGTGGTGTTGGCTGTATTGATAGCTGTATTTGCTAAGGATAAGAAAGTCAAAGTCTGGACCTTGGCAAATATTGTGTTGGCAGCAGGTGTGAGCACTGTGGTGAAATTTATCGTACACAGAGATAGACCATTAGCTATAGCTCTCATTGAAGAGACGGGTTATAGTTTCCCTTCAGCGCACGCAATGCTCAGTATGGCTATGTATGGCTTTTTGATATTTGTGGTGATCAAGCATATATCCAATAAGCCACTCAAGATTACGCTTAGCATTTTGCTAGGTGTAGCAATATTCATCTCAGGTATCAGTAGGGTATATTTGGGAGTGCATTTTGCTACAGACATTATTGCAGGATATCTATTGGGTGCATTGGTGATCATCGCTTGTATCATAGCATATAGGTATGTTCCATTAAATAGTAAAAAACAAGAAAACAAGGATAAAGAGTAATATTTTAAAATATTATTCTTTTTTGTAAATAATCTTGCAAATTAATTTTTTTTGTGTTAGATTAGTGGCGAAATATAGATTAAAGGAGAAATATCTTGATTACAGTAAATAATGTTGCAGTGCAATTTGGTAGTAGAAAATTATTTGAAGAGGTCAATCTAAAGTTTACTAAAGGTAATTGTTATGGTGTCATAGGAGCCAATGGTGCAGGTAAATCTACATTTATGAAGGTACTATCTGGTGAGCTAGAGCCAAATAAGGGCGATGTATCTATTCCGTCTAAAGAGAGGCTCTCAGTCCTAGAACAAGATCAAGAAAAGTACAATGATTTTACAGTACTCCGTACAGTATTGATGGGACACAAGAGATTGGTCGAGATTATGGACGAGAGAGAGGCATATTTCCAGAAGTCTGACTTTACAGAAGAAGACGGTATCAGATTAGGTGACCTTGAGACTGAGTTTATGGAGCTAGATGGCTACAATGCAGAGAGCGACGCTGAGGCATTGCTAAATTCACTAGATATCCCGAGTGAGCTCCATTATGAATTGATGGCAAATGTGGATAGTAAGATCAAGGTAAAAGTATTGCTCGCACAGGCTTTGTTTTCAAATCCTGACAACCTTATCCTAGACGAGCCTACCAATAACCTTGACGTGAAGACTATCCGTTGGCTAGAGGATTTCATTATGAATTTTGAAAATACTATCCTCATCGTCAGCCACAATAGGCACTTTTTAAATAAAGTATGTACTCATATTTGTGATATAGACTATGGTAAGATAAATCTCTATCTAGGAAACTATGACTTTTGGTACGAGTCTAGTCAGCTAGCATTAAAACAGCAAAAAGACCAAAACAAAAAAGCAGAGCAGAGAGCAAAAGAATTGCAAGAATTTATCGCACGATTCTCAGCCAATGCCTCAAAGTCAAAGCAAGCTACTAGTAGGAAGAAAGAGCTTGAGAGATTGACTATAGAGGATATCAAACCAAGCAGTAGAAAATATCCATATATTGATTTCAAGTTTGAGCAACGTATCGGCAATGATATCTTGTTTGTAAACAATTTGACGAAAAAAGGTCTATTTGAAAACGTGTCATTTACGGTACGCCCAGACAATAAGATAGCTATCATGAGTGACAATAGTAATGTCGTCACAGCACTATTTGATATCTTGTCAGGCAAAGATACTGACTACAAGGGCGAAGTAAAGTGGGGCAAGACTATCACTCCGACGTACCTTCCTCAAAATAACAATGACTTCTTCGAGGGCTCAGATTTATCTCTTGTAGACTGGATAGGTCAGTATACAAAAGAGACAGACGCTACATTCTTGCGTAGTTGGCTAGGTCGTATGCTATTTAGCGGAGAAGAAGCTGAGAAAAAAGCAAAAGTACTATCCGGTGGAGAAAAAGTACGTTGTATGTTAGCTCGTATGATGCTCCAGTCAGGTAATTTCTTGCTACTCGATGAGCCGACCAACCATCTAGATCTAGAGTCTATCACGGCGCTAAATAAAGGTATGGAGAGATTCGACGGCTGCATGATCTTCTCGACTCATGATGAAGAGATTATCTCTACAGTAGCCAATCGTATCATTCGTATCAATAGCACTCTTGAGTACGACCATGAGACTGATTATGAGACCTATTGCGATACTCAGATGAAAAAATAGCCACCATTGGCTATTTTTTTGTTTTCGTAAAGTATAGTGGGTACTCGAGGAATTCGCCTTTCACTTATAAAGTTAAGGTTATGACAGTCATTGTGGTAAGTGTTCACCGCTCGCTAAACGCCTTCGCTAAGTCGCTCGGGCAAACACTCCCCACACTGCCTGTCATTCTGAGCAAACGAAGTGCGTCGAAGAATCTATACACGACCTACAACAAAATCTACAGATTCATGGAAATAATTGGCAATTTTAATTGCATTAGCTGTAGAAGGTAATCTTTTTAAATTTAACCAAGAATTTAAATGACCTCTAGAAATAAAATCATCTTTCAATAATTTATATTGAGACGAACGATTTTTGTCGATAATTTCTCTCAATCTAACATTAAAAGGTACTAAATTGCTATTATTTACAGTCTCGTGATTATCCGTTAAGCCAAGTAAATAATCTAAATTGCATGAAAAGTAGTTAGCTATCTTAATTAAATTAGGTAAACTTGGCATAAAATCACCGTTTACCCAATTATAAATAGTAGATGCAGATTTTAGATTTAAATATTTAACCAAATCCTCAATTTTACCTTTTTCATTTAATAATTCATTAAATCTAATTACAAATTCTTCCATGTTAGTAGTCTAAGTTTTAGTGAAGAATTTATTTTAAAATTCCAACAATCAGTGAATATTGCTTGACAATTTTAAAATTTAGTTTTAATATCAAAACATGAAAACAAAGATGTCATCAGTATTCAAATGGCTAATTATTATTGGTCTAATAGGCTTTGTATTTTATGAGACATTTTTTATTGTTTATTTATGCAAAAAAATGATAAGCATTTTTTCATTTTGTTTTGGTACGCTTTTGTATCTGATAGTGCTGATGATATTCATCATGGCGCGTACGATATATTTGGAGATAGAGGCATTAAAAGAAGCAAAAGACAGGTAAGTCTTTTTTTCTTTGGCTAGGCATATACTTGTATATGAGTATGATAGATGAGATAGAGAAGTTTATGTCCAGTGTGGATACATCGATCAATTACCGCACGATAAATCTCGGTGGCAGAGGACTGTATATCGAGGGGATAAAGTCGGTAGTGAGCTTCGGAGAAAGTGAGATGATATTTGAGCTTAGGAAGAAGACTTTGGTGGTAGAGGGTAATAGTATCCGAGTGAAATATTTAGACAAGACGACCTGTGTACTAGAGGGCGAGATTACGGCGGTGATGACTAGATGAAATACGATCTTACAGGCTACAATATCGACAATCTCTTAAAGAGTCTTTACCTTCGCAAAGTGACACTACAAAATGTGGTAAGACCTAGCCATGATAAAGTATCCTTTGAGATACAAGACAAGGATATAAAAAAAGTAAAAAGACTCATCACAAACTTTAAGATACAGCAGTATCCGACCAAAATAAAGCGATTGCCCAAGCTATTGCTCGCCAATATCGGAGTATTGATAGGGGTGTTTGTCGGTGTGATTTTTTCTATATTTGCTTCTGCGTATACTTGGCAGATACAGATATATGGCACTGTAGAGCTATCTACTCAAGATATTTTGACAGTATTGGCTGACAATAATATCAAAACAGGCAAGATCAATCTCCAATCTAGCGAAGAGATAGAAGAAATCTTGATGAACAATTATGATAGGATAGCCCAAGTGTCAGTCATCAGAGAGGGTACAGCTATCATTATCAATCTGAGTGAAAAGTTAGTATATAATGAGACGGAGTACGCTCCCATAATAGCCTCACAAAATGGTGTCATTCGCTCTATCAATCTCATCACAGGTACTATCAATGTCAAAGTAGGAGATTATGTCAATGCGGGAGATATCTTGGTGTTTCCGTTTAATGTAAATACTAACGGTGATAAAGTAAGTGTCGAGCCTATGGCAGAGATAGTCGCAGAGATGTATGTGGTGACTAAGTGTGAAATGAAGCGGATAGAGACAGTCCTTGTCCGCACAGGCAAGACCATGACAGAGTATCAGTATAGATTTATGAGGTTAAATTTATTTTCTGGCAAACGTAAAAATTCATTTGCTCTTTTTGAGACGGTTGTGTATAATGAATATATAAGTGACTTGGTGCCACTTATGAGGACGGTCACGGTGTATCATGAGCTAGCTAAGCAAGAGATACAGCATGATTTCGCTACAGAAAAGGATACTTTGATCGCAGAGAGCGTAGACCAAGCGCACGAAGCTCTGCCCAATGGTGAGATCTTGAGTGAAAAGTGTACGACTACTATAGTAGATGATACAATGTATGCGATGACCGTCATATCAGTACTAGGTGTGATAAATGATTGAGATTTTTGGAGAGTGTGATTACATCGCTGACTTGACTAGAGTATATGATACTGTCGAGCAGACTTTTTCGCTGCCAAAGCGAGCCAAAGTATTACTCAGCTTTGTATCTTCCGAAGAGATACGTGCTCTCAATAAATCTACTAGGGATATAGACAAAGTGACAGATGTGTTGACTTATCCTTATATCGACCTAAGAGTAGGGAAAAAGCTAAGACTCAGTGATTATAAAGAATACATTGATAATGTAGACAAGACCCTTACTATCGGAGATATATACATTTGCTTAGATAGAGCGAGGGAGCAGGCAGAAGAGTATGGACATAGCTTAAGGCGAGAAGTTTGTTTCTTGCTTTGCCATGGACTATTGCATATATTGGGCTATGACCATATGGAAAAGATAGATGAAGAGCTTATGACACAAAAGCAAGAAGAGATTATGGGCAAGGTCGGCATATCTAGACAGATGTTTAAGAGTGGCTTTGTCACTATCTTGGGAGAGACCAATGCTGGCAAGAGTACGATTATCAATCAGCTAGTAGGTGAGCATGTCGCTATCGTCAGTCCGAAGTCTCAGACCACTAGAGAAAATATACAAGGTATATACAATGATGACGATTGTCAGATAGTGTTTGTAGACACTCCGGGCTATCACAAGCGAGCTACCAAGATCGACGATGAGATGGATAAGCATATAGCAAATGCTCAAGAAGACACTGAGATTATCCTTATGTTGATCGTAGCGAATAAGCCACTAGTGCCTCAGTACGAAAAACTTATAAATAAAGTCAACCAAAATGCAAAAAAGATACTTTTGATAAATAAAATAGATGAGACGAAGTACGAAAAGCTTTATCCTCAGCTATCAGAGCTAAATACTGTAGCCAAAGTAGACGAGATATTACCTATCTCAGCTATGAAGGGTAAAAATACAGATGTGTTGCTCGATATGATAAAGAAATATTTGCCGACATATGATTTTGAGATGAGATATTATCCAATAGAGGAGTATACAGACAAAAATCTACGACATATGGTGGCGGAGATGGTGCGAGAAAAAGCTTTGCTATGCCTTGATGATGAGATTCCTCACGGAGTACAGGTGGTAGTGACTCAGTATCTAGAAGACGCTACTCCTATCCAAATCAGTGCAGATATGTATTGCGAAAAAGACTCTCACAAAGCTATCATTTTAGGTAAGGGCGGAGAGATGATCAAAAAAATCTCTACTCTGGCTAGGAAGTCTATAGAAAAAATCGTAGGCGAGCAGATAAATCTAGAGATTTATGTCAAAGTAAAGGCAAACTGGAGAAATGATAGCAAGGCTATAGCTGAATTTGGTCTCAATGTGAGTGAATAATTTACACACATAGACATAAAATAAATTAAAAGGTGGTGCATTATGAAAGATTATCAAGTTTTGATCAAAAGTTATAGACAGTTATTCAACCTTACAGGTAGGATAGAGTTTTTCATGATGTACAAAAATATGGAAAAGTCAAAAGAGCCTTTATTTATAGAAGAGAACGCTAACGAATATACTTTATAGAATAATGGATACAAAAGTAAAAGGATTAGTAATTAAATTAATTGATTATAAAGAGGCGGATAAACTCGCCTCCATTTTTACATACGAGCAAGGTATTATTACAGCAAAATTTAGAGGTGTGAGAAGAGATAGTGCTAAAATGAAAGCTATCGCTCAGCCATTTACTTTTGCGGATTTTACTATGGTAGGAACATCTAATAATAAAACGATTGCTAATGCAAATATCATTGACAATTATTATGGCATTTTCACTGACTACCACAAGACAATGTGTGGATATATCGTGCTAGATATGCTAAAGTCAATTCTGCCCGCAGAGAAGAGAGAAGAAGACTTATTTCTACTCACGATATCTGCTCTAAAAAATATCGAGACATCAGATGAATATATCTCTACCATTGACTACATACTTCAGTTTTTGTCTTTTTCTGGTGTGGGGCTCGAGCTGGTCGATGCGGATTATGTATATCTAGATACATTTACCGGAGATATCAAAATCACAAAAGACGCAAATAGCACTCCGTTGGACAAAAAAGTCTATCGTATATTGAGAAGTATAGCCACAGGCGAACAAAGTGAAGAAAATACTACTATTTATAAGCAAATCCTTCGTATGCTTCACAATATCATATATATTCGCTTAGGAGAAGATATCAAAGCTTTTGAGTTTATCTGAAAAAGATTTAGAAAAATGAAAAATCAACGCAATTTAGTTGATTTTTTTTTAATATTTATGTAGACTAAAATAGTCTAAAATTAAAGGGAGAAAATATGAAGAAGTACGTTTACTTATTTAGTGAAGGTAATGCTAGCATGAGAGAGCTTCTTGGTGGTAAGGGTGCAAACCTTGCTGAGATGACTAAGATAGGTCTTCCAGTGCCACAAGGCTTCACTATTTCTACTGAGGCATGTACTCAGTACTATGAAGACGGCAGACAGATCAATGAGCACATAAGAGCCGAAATCATGGAAAACATCACAAAGATGGAAAATATCACTGGCAAAAAGTTTGGTGATAAAGAAAATCCTTTGTTGGTATCAGTTCGTTCTGGTGCTAGAGCTAGTATGCCAGGTATGATGGATACTATCCTAAACCTTGGTCTAAATGACGAAGTAGTAGAGACATTGTCAAACAAGAGTGGTAATCCACGTTGGGCATGGGACTGTTATAGAAGATTTATCCAGATGTTCTCAGATGTAGTAATGGAAGTGGGTAAGAAATATTTTGAAAAGCTTATCGACCAAATGAAAGAGAAAAAAGGTATTGTATACGACGTTGATTTGACTGCTGATGATCTTAAAGAATTGGCAAATCAATTCAAGGCTGAGTATAAGAATCAATTAGGTAAAGATTTCCCTAGTGATCCAAAAGAGCAATTATTCGAAGCTGTAAAGGCAGTGTTCCGTTCTTGGGATAATCCTAGAGCAAATATCTATCGTATGGACCACGATATTCCATATTCTTGGGGTACAGCGGTCAACGTGCAGATGATGGCATTCGGTAATATGGGTGAGACATCTGGTACAGGTGTGGCATTTACTCGTAATCCAGCTACTGGTGAAAAGGGCTTGATGGGAGAGTTCTTGATGAACGCTCAGGGCGAAGACGTAGTAGCAGGTGTGCGTACACCTATGCCTATCGAGAAGATGGCAGAAGTAATGCCTGAGTGTTATGCTCAGTTCCAAGACATTTGTAAGACTCTAGAAAATCATTATAGAGATATGCAGGATATGGAGTTTACTATCGAGGATAAAAAACTTTATATGCTACAGACTCGTAATGGTAAGAGAACTGCAGCTGCAGCTATCAGAATCGCTTGTGATTTGATTGATGAGGGTATGATATCAGAGGAAGAAGCATTGATGCAGATTGACGCTAAGACTTTAGATATGTTATTGCACCCTACATTTGATGCAGAAGCATTGAAAAACGCAGATAAAAATAATGTGGTAGGTAAAGGTATCGCAGCATCTCCAGGTGCAGCTGCTGGCACTATCGTATTTACAGCAGAAGATGCTGTAGAGCATGGTAAGAAAGGCGAGAAGGTTATCCTTGTGCGTCTAGAGACTAGCCCAGAGGATATCGAGGGTATGAAATATGCTCAAGGTATCTTGACTGTACGTGGTGGTCAGACATCTCATGCAGCAGTAGTAGCTCGTGGTATGGGTACTTGCTGTGTATCAGGCTGTGGCGATATTAAGATGGACGAAGAGAATAAGTGCTTTACTCTTGCTGGTAAAGTTTATCGTGAGGGAGATGGCATTTCTCTAGATGGTTCTACAGGTAATATCTATGACACTATGATCAAGACTGTACCGGCTGATCCAAATAGTGGTTATTTTGGTAGGATCATGCGTCTTGCTGATAAATACAAAGCTTTAGGCGTAAGGACAAATGCTGACACTCCAGCAGATGCAGAGAGAGCAGTAGAGCTAGGAGCTCAAGGTATCGGTCTATGTCGTACAGAGCATATGTTCTTTGATGCTGATAGGATCGGGGCATTCCGCGAGATGATCTGCTCAGACACAGAAGAAGAAAGAATAGTAGCTCTAAATAAAATTGAGCCAATGCAACAAAAAGATTTTGAAGGTTTGATGGAGGCTTTGAAAGGTCAGCCAGTATGTATTCGTTTCTTGGATCCACCTCTACATGAGTTTGTTCCTACAAACGAAGAAGATATAGCTACTCTAGCTAAGAATCAAAACAAGACTGTAGCTCAGATTAAGCAAATCATCAATGATCTTCATGAGTTTAACCCTATGATGGGTCACCGTGGATGTCGTTTGACTGTGACATATCCAGAGATTGCTGTAATGCAGACAAAAGCTGTCATCAAAGCAGCTATCAATGTGCAGAAGAGACACCCAGAGTGGAATGTAAAGCCAGAGATTATGATTCCGCTAGTAGGTGAAATCAAAGAATTAAAGTTCGTTAAGAAATTGGTCGTAGAGACTGCTGATGCAGTTATCGCTGAGGCTAATTCAAGCTTGAAGTATGAAGTAGGTACTATGATCGAGATACCTAGAGCAGCGCTTACTGCTGACGCTATCGCTAGCGAAGCTGAGTTCTTCTGCTTTGGTACAAATGATCTTACTCAGATGACATTCGGCTTTAGCCGTGATGATGCTGGTAAGTTCTTGCCTTCATATTATGCAAATAAGATTTATGAGTCAGATCCATTCGCTCGTCTAGACACTACAGGTGTAGGTAAGTTGATGGAGATGGCTGTGAGCCTTGGTAAGGGTGCTCGTCCTAGCTTGCACGCAGGTATCTGTGGTGAGCACGGCGGAGATCCTTCAAGTATCGAGTTCTGTCACAAGATCGGCCTTGATTATGTGTCTTGCTCACCATTCCGTGTTCCAATCGCACGTTTAGCCGCAGCTCAAGCTAATATTAAAAATAAAAGATAGTTTGTAGAGCAAGGATAAACGTACAGGGTTCCCACAAAACAGATGTTTTGTAGGGAAAAGGAACAAACGAATAAAAGCGCGTGTTTGCGAAGAGCAAACTAGCAGAGATGAGATTTGTGACGCGCTGCAGCTCAGGCAAATATCAAGAACAAGAGAAAATAAATTACTAATGATAAACAAAGCACACAAGTAGTCGCTTAGCTTGGTTTATAGAAAAGACGCTAGATTTGTCTAGCGTTTTTTCGTCGTAAAATTTTTAAAAATTTTCAGGAGAATTTCAAATTTTGGTGTATTAAGTTATGAAGAGGGGTTTTAAGATACTTAAATTATAGTATTTTTTAAAGGATATCCTATTTTTTTGTTGTACTTAGCTAAACATCGGAGATTAAATGGCAAATGTAAGTCTGACACCGGATTTTTTGGAGGAATTGAGAGCTAAAAACGATATCGTAGATGTCGCAAGCAAATATCTTACTCTAAATCGTCGCGGTGGCAATTTTTGGGCATGCTGTCCATTTCATAATGAAAAGACACCATCTTTTTCTATCAAGCAAGATGGTCAGTTTTTTAAGTGTTTTGGCTGTGGAGAGAGCGGTAATGTCATCAATTTTATTATGAAAATGGAAAATGTGGATTTCATGACCGCGGTTGAGATCTTGTGTAAAAACTGTGGTATGCAGATGCCTAGCCATGCAGACAGCGAAGAAATGCAGAAGAGAAAGCATGAGCGAGATAGAGTGTATCAGATTTTACGACATACTACCGAGTTTTATCATCAAAATCTTTTGAAGAATCCTGATTCTCTGCAGGCGAAGTACTTGAGATCTAGGCAGATAAGTGATGAGATGATAGATAAATTCCAGATCGGAGCATCACTAAATTATGATGATTTGGTCAAGTATTTGCACCATCTAGGTTTTACATATGATGAGATGGTTATGGCAGGTGTAGTCGGCAAAAATGAGCACGGATCATATGATTTTTATGGTGGTAGACTTTTGTTCCCTATCATGAATGGTTTTGGTGATGTGGTGGCTTATTCTGGTAGATCAGTAGACGACAATCCGACCCACGCCAAGTATAAAAATACACCTCAGACAGTGGTATTTAATAAGAGTGAAATACTATTTGCATATAACTTTGTCAGAGATCTAAAAAAAGAGCATATGCTAGACACTATCATTATAGTAGAAGGGCATATTGATGTCATCGCCTGTCATCAGATAGGTATATCCAATACTATCGGTTGTATGGGCACTGCATTGACACCGCTTCATGCGAAGAAAATCAAACAGCTGGTAGACAATGTGATCTTGTGCCTTGATGGAGACAATGCAGGTACTATGGCGACATACAAAGCGATAGATACATTAAAGCAAGTCGGACTAAATATCAAAGTTGTACGACTAAATAGAGCGAAAGATCCAGACGAATACATAAAAAAATACGGCAAGGAAGCGTTTTTAGAAGAGCTTTATTCAGGACAAGATTGTGTAGATTTTGTATTGAAAGATAGTGCTACGAAATACGATTTGACATCAAACAATGAGAGGACAAAATATATTCAAGAGGCGCTCAATTATATCTCAAAATTTTCTCTCCCAGCAGAGCAAGAGATATATCTTAGCGAAGTACAAAAGCTAGTGCGTGTGCCGATAGATGCATTGAGGAAGAGTCTTCATTCTACAGAGGTTTCTGTAGTGAGACCTACCCAAGAGATGCCTGCTAGTGATGATATTAGGGATAATTTTATCCGCGAGAGTAAAATCATGCTTTTGTCTTCTATGTTGTATAAAAAAATTAAAAATTTCGATGAAATATCAGGACTTTTTGTGTCCGATGATGAATTAAGTAAGTTATATGAGTTTTTAAAACAAAAGATAGAGGATAATAAAGATTACAACGTCTCTACATTGTTTGATAATTTTGAAATAAAAGCCAATTCGTTGATAGACAGGGTGATAAATTATGTTTTCCCTGGTGATGAGGTTTTTTCGAGCTATTTGCACGACACTATCCAGCGTGTCAAGATTTATGAGCTAGAGTGTGAGAGAGACAAGGTCAAAAATCAGATGCTAAATAGTGAGACTGATGATGAAAAATATTTTTATCTAAACAAACTAAAAGACATTACAGACAAGATAAATAAGGAGAAAAAGTGATACAGGTAGACAAGACAGATGAGCTCTACAAGTATTTACAAGCGCTAGGCGTAGAAGATATCGAAGGTGAGTATATCGAGCTAGCGCAAAATGGTAGGTACAAGAGAGCTGATATTAGACAGTATTATAGGGCTATGTTTGAGCCGAGCAAGACAGAAGATGTGGTAGAGACAGAGCTTGAGAAAGTGTTGGATTATTACATAGACATCAAAAAAGCCAAAACGTTAAATGATAAGGCTTTGAGACAAGCTTTATTAGATTATAAGGCTACCAAGAGCGAAAAAACTCGAGAATTGATTATAAATTCACAATTAAAGGATATTTTATATCTATGTTTAAATTATTACACTTTGCACAAAGATGTAGATATTCAAGACTTGGTGCAAGTGGCAAACATTGGGCTACTCGATGCGATAGATAAGTATCAAGAAGCCAAAAAGATAGATTTTAAAGATTATGTTATATATTGGACAAGAGTGAAGATAAAGGAAGAATTTGAGGAGAAAAAGAATGGTTGATGTACAAGAAATAGAGGAAAAGCTATTACAACAATTTAAGGATAATCATCAAAAATCAATTTCCGATGATAACTTATGTAGAAAGCTAGTAGAAAAATATGACGAAATAGATGGTAATGAGATCGAAGAAATTAAGAAATTTTTGATAGAAAATGGTATCACTATCAATGACACTGTGAGTGACATACCAGTAGATGATAAAGAGCTAGAAAATATCATTAGCCAGATCAATGTAAATGATCCAGTCAAGATGTATCTAAAGGAGATAGGTAATATCCCGCTTTTGTCTCCAGACGAAGAGCGTGAGCTCAGTCGTATGCTAGTAGAGGAAAAGAGTGAATATGCTAGAAATAAGCTAATCGAGTCAAATCTTAGATTGGTAGTAAGTATAGCAAAACGTTATCAAAACAAATATAATATGACTTTCTTGGATCTTATCCAAGAAGGTAATACAGGACTAATGAAAGCAGTAGAAAAATTTGACTATACCAAGGGCTTCAAATTTTCTACTTATGGTACTTGGTGGATCAGACAGAGTATCACACGTGCTATATCAGATCAGGCTAGATTGATGCGTGTACCAGTGCATATGGTAGAGACTATCCTAAAGCACAACAAAGCTGCAAAGGAGCTTTTGCAAGAGCTAGGTAGAGACCCGACAGTAGAGGAGATAGCAGAAAAGCTCGGCACTACGGTAGACAAAGTCATCGAGGTACAGAGGATATCTCAAGACCCTATCTCACTAGAGAGCAAGATGGGACACGAAGAAGATAGCAAGATAGGAGACCTTATTCCAGATGAAAATGCGCTTTCTCCACAAGATATAGCTATGCAAAATATGCTAAAAGAGCAATTGATGAGCGTATTGGAGACACTTACCCCTAGAGAACAAAAAGTTATTCGTTTGCGTTATGGTCTAGACGATGCTCATCCTAGGACACTAGAAGAGGTCGGTAGAGAGTTTTCTGTGACACGTGAGCGTATCCGTCAGATTGAGGCAAAGGCTCTTAGGAAACTTAGACATCCGTCAAAGCTCAAGAGACTTCGTGATGATTTGTCAGAAGAAGATGAAGATAGCAGTAAAGGGAGAAAATAAATGAAGACAATACTAGAAATACAAAAATTGGATAGACAAATTTTAGCTCTAAATAGAGAAGTAGACAAGTGTCCTGCAAGCATTGATTTTAAAAATTATAGAAAGATCATGCAAGAAGGTCGTGCGAGATTTGAGCAGCTCGAGGCTCAAGCCAATGAGATAGTAAAAAATTATGATAAAGCATTAAATAAGCTATCAAAATATAGAGGCGATAGCGAGATTTTAAAGAAACGTAATGTAGACAATATTAATCTTGAAAATATCGGTTCTTTGATCAGTGATTCAAATAGCCTAGTGGGTGAATTAAGCGAAGAAAATAGACGAGTAGAGGAGCTTGTCAGAAAAGCAGAAGAAGTAGTCAGAAAAAGTGCTGAACTATCAAATAAGCTCACAGAAGCTAAGCTTCGTTCTGCAAATATCAAAGCTAAGATTGAGCAAAAACGAAATGAAGTAGCTCCAAAGATAGCAGATGTAGAAAAGAAAATCAAAGAATTAGAGCCAAAGGTTGAAGATAAGGAAAAATACGAAAAATATAAAGAGATGAAAGAAAAAGGTATTTTCCCTGTGTATGTAAATCTTGAAGATGTATTCTGTGGTGGCTGTAAGGTAGAGCTTCCTCTAAACTTTATAGAGAAATTGAAGACAAAGAAAATGTTGCCATGTGAGCATTGTGGTAGAATTATCATGATGAAGTAATCTTTTTAGCTCATCTTTCATATATTTTTATATGAAAGGTGGAAATAAATTGTGGTCCACTATAGTGGACTATTTTTTAATTTTAGGCGCTATTATCGGTGTGGGCTTTGCCTCAGGAAAAGAAATTTGTGTCTTTTTCTTTGATTTTGGTGGTGCATCACTTATTGGTTTAGTATCTTTCGCACTTTTATATATTTATTTATTTTTTGTTATACAATATGTGAGTCATAAATTAGAGTTAAATAGCTACAACGAATTTAATACCGCCATGTTTGGTAAACTATGCAAACTCTCAAATATAGTGATGCTAATAAACTTTGCTATCACATCTGCTGGAATGCTGGCTGGCGCTGACTATCTATTTGATACGTTTTTTGGAGTAGGATACAAGATTCCATCTATCATACTTAGCATATTGACATTTGTATTGTTGATAGGTGGTATCGGTAAGATCAAAATGGTGGCAAATGTCATCATACCTGTTATGATTACTGTCATAGTCGTAAACTCTATCAAAAATATTACTCCTCAAAATGTCAATATGACCATCACTACACGAAACGGTTTTATGGCGGTGTATTATGGCTTATTGTTTGGAGTAAACAATTTTGTTGCAGCATTACCAGTACTGTTTGAAACAAAGCTAAAAAGTAAAGGTAAGCTTGCTGTGATATTGAGCATATGTTTTATCATATTGTTAAATATTTTGGTCTTTGCAAGTCAATCATTTAGTACAGATATGCCGATGTTTGAGCTCAGTCAAAATGTATCTCCATGGTTTTATTATATCTATTTTGCTACTTTGATTTTGGCATTGTTTTCTACTTTGATGATATGTAGCTTCAATATGCAAAGGATTTTGATACGGGATAAAAAATCAAAATTTACATCCATTATAGTCGTGCTTTTCAATCTTATTATTTCAAATTTCGGCTATGGATTTATAGTACAATATTTGTATGTAATATCGGGTATTATTAGCGGAGTATATGTCATAGCATTAGTGATATTGATGATAATAAAATTGATACAATATAAATACAATAAAAAATTATTAAAAAATATTAAATTTAATAAAAAAATTCGCATAAAAATCTATAAAATAGTAAAAAATTTGAAAATATCACATAAAAAAGAAAAATAATTATAATGATTTATATGTAAATAAAAAAATTAATTTAACATAAAAATTAAATTAATTTTTTATAAAATTTCATATTTTGTTTTATTTTTATTAGATAATTTCTAGTCTCTTTATACGGTATATTATTTAAGGTGATGCCGTCGCTGGAGTATTCTTTATCTTTTAGCCAAGTACGTACTCTTGTCTCGCCTGCATTGTATGCTGATATGGCGGTATATTGGTCGTCAAATCTGTCCATCAAGTATTTTAAATACATACAGCCATATTCTATATTTATTTCGCTATCAAATAGGTCTTCACGCTTTATATGGTCTCGTTTGTGTAGGTCATTTAAGTAGTTTGCAGTGGTGAGCTTTATCTGCATCAGTCCGATAGCATCTTTGTTTGACACGGCTCCTGTGTTAAATGAGCTTTCTGTATTGATTATGCTAGCTATTAGGGTGGGAGATAAGTCATAGATGTTGGCATACTTTATGATTGTTTCCTGGTATTTCAATGGGTGCGATATCGCTACTATAAATTTATATCCAGCTAAAGAAAAAGTAAAAATTATCATAAAAATCAATAAAAATGCACCTTTTTTCATATATTTATTATATGTAATAACAAAATTTTATATTTTATCTAGACAAAATCTTTATAATCTTTTGCTAGAGATATGATATTATTTCCATATTTTTCTTTTAGATTGTCTATAGTGGAGCATAGACTCTCATTTTTTATATTGGCAAATAGATTGACCTGTATTTGGTCTTTTCTATTGATGAGATTTGTGGTACAAATTCTTAGAGCTCGTACTGGTGCGAATTTTTCTCCCACTAGTCCGAGAAAAATCTCATAAGCGTACTTAAAGATATCTTGCTCATTTGAGAAATGATAGGTTTTAGTGTCTTGAGCAGACAAGTATGTAAAGTCTGCAAATTTTATAGTCACATGGATAGTCTTGGCAGAAAAGCCGTGCGATCTAAGGCGTCTAGATACTTTCATAGATAAGTCATGCAAGAAATCTTTTATCTCTTCATGGGTAATCATATCTTTCACTGCTGTAGCACCATTTCCTACACTCTTGGTATCTTCATCACATGGGGTAATAAGCCGATCATCATTTATGCCGCTTACAGCATTATGTATGTGTAGTCCTATTACACCAAATTTTTCTTGCAAAAACCTTTTGTCCAGTAGGTATAAATCATAAAGCGAATAAACATTTATATCGTGTAGCTTTTTGGTTGTGTGACGACCTATCATTATCATATCTTCGACTTTTAGCTTTTTGAGTATATCGATATGATTGTTTTCATCGATTAGAGTGAGTCCCATGGGTTTTTTCATGTCGCTACCTAGCTTAGCTAAGGTCTTCCCGAAGCTTACTCCTATAGAGGTAGAAAGTCCAAGCTCTTCCATGATTTGTTGCTGTATTTTATTTGCTAGCTCCATGGGAGTACAATTGAATAATTTTAAGCTATCTGTCACATCTAGCCAGCATTCGTCTATACCAAAAGGTTCTATTAGGTCGGTATATTGATAATAAATCTTGTGTGCTCGCTTGCTATATTCCTCATATTTATCAAAATGTGGAGCCACACAGATAAGAGTAGGGCATTTTTGCTTTGCTTCCCATATAGCTTCACCAGTCTTGACTCCGTATACTTTGGCTAGATAGTTTTTAGCCAGAATAATGCCAGTGCGTTTGTTTGGGTCTCCAGCTACTGCTACAGCATAATTTTTTAGACTTGGATTCATCAAACACTCTACTGATGCATAAAAGTTGTTCATATCAATATGCAATATAATCCTATTCATAATACTTCCTCATAGCTATATCAATTATATAATAGAACAAATGTTCGATATTGTCAAGTAGATTGTTATAGCAATTTTATCTATTGACACAAATAGAAAAAAGATATATAATAAAAATATATCAAGGAGAAAAAATGAATATTTTATACGGTTTAGATAAAGCATTAAATGATGGTTATACGATCCATATTACATCAGAGCAAGAAAAAATGATAAAAGTAACCATGTCTAATAAAGACAAAGAGATGGAGAATATTAGTATTATATCTACCAATCTCGTGTCTGCATTAGGTATGACATCTATATACTACTTGTCAGAAGAAGGTTTTGAATATAATGAAATCGTTACAAAACCATCAAGATTACAAAAATTGATTAATAAGGGCTGGAAAATTAAGATAGAGAAGGACATTTGTGCCGAAGACACCGATGAAGATTTAGTGATATTGCGTTTATATGCGGGTGATAAAAATGTTTGTAATCTCGTACATGATAATGTGTCTAGTGTGCTTAATTTTGCAGAAGAGACTTACAAAATTTATCAAAATCAAAAAGTAAATGATATCACAAAGTAGGCTTAGTCCTACTTTTTTTATTTAAAATTTGACTATTTTAGATAAGTATGATATAATGAAAACATGAGATTCATAAATGCGAAATTTATAAAGAGTGCAAGTAAAAAAGCTGAGTTTATAGTAGATGATCTACCACAAGTAGCTATAGTAGGTAGGAGTAATGTGGGTAAAAGTAGTCTTATTAATTTGCTGACCAATAATAGTAAATTAGCCAAGACTAGTAGTACTCCAGGTAGGACCCGCTTGGTCAATTATTTTAATATCAACAATCAATTTTATCTCGTAGATTTGCCTGGATATGGCTTTCATAAAGCGGGTAAAAATATAGCAGACAGCTGGGATACCGTCATGAATGATTATTTTGTGGAAAATGCACAGCTTAAGCTCGTTTTTGTACTATTGGATAGTAGATTGTTGCCATCAGAGCTAGATAAGCAAATGTTAGATTTTTTGGCTACACATGAGATATCTAGTGTCATCATTCTCACCAAGACGGATAAATTGTCTCGTAGTGATCTAAATAATAGTATAAATAAGATAGCAAAAGAAGTAAGATTCAATAATAATCTCATCATTCCTACCAGTGCTAGTAAAAAGCTGGGAGTAAATGAAGTAGGAGCAATATTAGATGAATATTTAGTAAAATAAGCCCTTTATCGGGCTTTTTTCTTGTTTGATTAGCTGAATTAATACAGGTTTTAGCAAAAAAATCACAAAAAATTTTAAAAAAGGGTATTGACAAACTCAAATTCTATGTTAGAATGTAATCGTCAGCTTGGTCAGATGGTCGCAAGCTAAGCGTAAGGCTTGGTTTGAGGAAAGTCCGAGCTTCATAGAGCAGGGTGCTTGCTAACGGCAAGTCGAGGCGACTCGAAGGAAAGTGCAACAGAAAATAACCGCTATACCCCTGAGTGGTTAGTAAGGATGAAAAGGCGAGGCAAGAGCTCACCGCAAGCTTGGCGACAAGCTTGGTCCATGTAAACCCCACCCGAAGCAAGGTTAAAATATCCGTTACGGTTGCTCGCCAGGATATTAAAAATACCGCTAGAGATATGTAGCAATACATAGACTAGATAGATGACCATCTAAAACAGAACTCGGCTTATAGGCCAAACTGCCACCTAAATGCTTTCATCCTTTTGGATGGTGGAGAATGTGTATGCATTCTCCATTTTTTATGTCTCAAATTAATAAAGTGTTTCATTAAAAAATTTCTATAAATTTTGAAAATCATTTGTATTTATGTCGATTAGGTGGTATAATACATATAATTAAAAAGGGGATTATATGAAACAAACAAAAGTTGTACAGATCGGCTGTGGCAAAATGAGCAAGTATACTATGCGCTATGTGATGGAGAAGGGTGGCAAGGTACTTGCAGGCTTTGATATCAATGAGAAAATTATAGGTAAAGATATCAAGGTGGTAATGGGTGGCAAGAAAGATTTTGGTGTCACTATCTATGACATCGCTAATTTGGAGAAGATGCTCAAGAAATTGAAGCCAGATGTGGCTATCGTGACTACTGTGAGTTTATTTAAGGACTGCTATGATGTGCTCATGACTTGTGCTAAGTGTGGCGTCAATGCTATCACTACTTGTGAAGAAGCATTCTATCCTGCCAATAGTGCAAAGAAGATGACTGCAGAGATTGATAGAGTGGCAAAAGAGAATAATTGCACTATCACGGGCTCAGGTTATCAAGATTTCAGCTGGGGTAGTCTCATCACAAACATGGCGGGTACTACTCATAATGTAAAGAAGATTGTAGGTAAGTCTAGCTACAATGTAGAAGATTATGGTATCGCGCTAGCTAGAGCACATGGTGCAGGACTTACTATGAAAGAGTTTGAGCGAGACGTCGCTTCTGCTGATGATGTCACTGATGCTGTGAGAAAGAAAATGATAGATAAAGGTGAATTTTTACCTTCATATATGTGGAATGTCAATGGTTGGTTATGTGAATATCTAGGTCTTACAGTGGTGAGTCAGACTCAAAAATGTATCCCTCACAAAGCTAAAGAAGATATTTACTCTTCTACACTAGATATGACTATTAAAAAAGGTCGCGCTACAGGTATGAGCGCTGTAGTGACCACTACGACTAAAGAAGGCATCACACTAGAGACACAATGTATCGGTAAAGTATACTCAAAGGACGAGTTTGATAGCAATGAATGGACTATCGAAGGAGAGCCTACTACTACAGTGGTGGTAAATCGTCCAGCTACAGTAGAGATGACTTGTGCATCTATAGTCAATCGTATCCCAGACCTTATCAAAGCAGAGGCAGGTTATGTGCCTACTTGTCGTATGGGAGATATGAAATACCAATTTAAGATATAGTTATAAAAAAAGAGCAAATGCTCTTTTTTTTATCTAGTGTTTGAAGATTGCGGGCTTACGGCAGTAGGGTATAGAGGTAGGTCAAATACTCCTGGGCAAACGTCATTTCCTGTAAATGGTGTGCATGGTGGGATAGGACAATATCCATAGCTAGGTACTAGCACATCTACTACAGCTACTACTTTCAATATAGTAGTGACGCAAACGTTGACGACCAATCCTCCAGTGTTGGGGTCAAATGTGGCGCTGGCTATCACGGCAGTGCCAAATGCGATGACATCTATCGGAGTAAGACTAGGTTGTGGCACGTATAGTATTACATCTTGTGGGATAGTGATGGTGCCTGATGCAGTACCAGGCACACCATTTGCGTCAGTGTAGGTCACCACCACAGGGATATTGATATTTGCTTGCACACGGGCGAAATTTGGTCTGTCATCAAATCTTGTGATTATAAGATTGCTGACAGTGGCAGCGCTACCTACAGAGTTTCCGCTTACAAAAGTAAGTGGAGTAGCAGGGTTGGCTGGATTGAAGTCACTGAGAGCCAAAGGATAATTGTCTAGCTGAGTTTGATTCATACAAGCATCAAATACTTTAGTCGCTTGGATACATATCCTCTCACATAGCCCATTCATGACATTGTTAGTCTGACCTGGGAAAATACCAGGCCTAGCATCTGTATAAAAAGACATTTTTACCTCCTAAAATTTTACATTATTTATTATTCATTTTTCAAATTTTTTGTGAATATGATCGAGTTTTTCATATTTCATTTGACAAAAAAATTTAATTTTATTAATATTTATTTTAGGAAAATTATGCTTTTCGCTATTTTTATATTAGTTTTTACATTTATAGGGCTGATATTGGGTGTTTTTGTAGGAACACCTCTTTTATCAGTCACTAGTGGCGAAGTGGCACTTACTGCGATGTACTGCTTAATAGGGCTAGTAGCTATAGATGCGATATTTGCTTTATTTACAAGATTTGTGATGCCAAAGAAATATTTTGACCCATTCAAAAAGAGATTTGCTGTACCGAAATGGGAGAGGAAGTTTTATGAGAAGATCGGTATCAGGAAATGGAAGGATAAAGTACCCGAAGCTGGCAAATATCTAGTAAACTTTAGTAAGAGTGAAGTGGCGGATATGGCAGATAATGAATATGTCTACAAGTTTATGCAAGAGACTTGCTATGCTGAGATTATGCATCTTTATGGTGCGATTTTTAGCTTTGCGATCATATTTATCAATCTACGCCTTGCATTATTGGTGGCTTTACCTATGATAGTCGCCAATGTGCTCATCAACACTCTGCCAGTCATGATACAGCGCTACAATCGTCCAAAGCTCATGATACTGTATCAGCGAAATGAAAGAAATCAAAAAAAGGAACAATAATGCAGATATTTTCTATCAGTGATCTTCATCTAGATGTCAACAATAAAAAGCCAATGGATATATTTGGCCCTGTTTGGCACGAGTATTTAGATAAGATAGAGAAAGACTGGCAAGAAAAAGTATCAGACGAAGATGTAGTGATATTGGCAGGGGATTACTCTTGGGCAATGAAGCTAGATGAAGTAGTGCCTGACTTTGAGTTTATCAAAAATCTAAAAGGGCACAAGATCATCATCAGAGGAAATCATGATTATTGGTGGAGTAGCTTAAGTAAAGTAAGAACTTTGCTCCCTGAGAAGACTTATGCCTTGCAAAATGACGCCATCAAGCTAGGTGAATATATCTTTTGTGGCAATCGTGGTTGGCTGATCCCAGAAGGCAAGCTGGATACAGAAGAAAATCAGAAAATCTACGCTAGAGAGGTGATCAGAGCTGAATTGTCACTAAAAAGTGCCAAAAAGCTCCAGACTAATGATGAGAAGATAATATTTATCACGCATTATCCTCCGTTTAACAACAAGATCGAGCCTAGCGAATACACTCGCTTGTTAGAAGAGTATGGAGTAGACAGTGTGATATTTGGTCATTTACACGGTTATGTCAATCCAAAGATGCTATACAATGAAATCAATGGAGTAAAATATTATCTCACTAGTTGTGATGCAGTGAAAAATAGATTGGTGGAAATAAAATAATGGAATTTAAGCATATCTCAGTATTGAAAGAAGAGAGCATAGTCGGGCTCAATATCAAGCCTGACGGTATTTACGTTGATTGCACCACTGGCGGTGGCGGACATTCGTTAGAGATCGCCAAAAGGCTCACTACAGGTAGGCTTATCTGTTTTGACAAAGACACTGACGCGCTTTCCTTTGCTCAAGACCGATTAAAAGATCATGCAGATAAGATCACTTTTGTAAATCGAAATTTTGCAGATATAGATGATGTACTAAAAGAGCTAGATATAGATGCGGTGGACGGTATATTGGCAGACCTTGGGGTGAGTAGCTATCAGATAGATACAGCAGAGCGTGGCTTTAGCTTTATGCGAGATGCGAGATTAGATATGCGCATGGACAAAAGCCAGTCTCTAGACGCGTATCAAGTGGTCAATACTTATTCGGAAGAAAATTTGGCTCACATAATGTTTATGTATGGCGAGGAAAAGAATTCAAAGCAAATAGCTCGAAAAATCGTGAAATTTCGTGAAAACAAGCCATTGGAGACTACCTTTGAGCTAAAGGATATAGTGGTCTCTAGCTATCCACCAAAGTTTCAAAATAAGCCCAGTCTTTGCAACAAAGTATTTCAAGCTATCAGGATTGAGGTAAATAATGAGCTCAATGATTTGCCGATAGCTGTCGAAAAAATGTTGTCAAAATTGAAAAAAGATGGTAGACTATGTATAATTACATTCCATCCGCTAGAGGATAGGATAGTCAAGACTACATTTAAGACACACGCTACAGATTGCTTGTGTCCACCGCGCATACCAAAATGCGTCTGTGGTCACAAGGCAGATATTAGACTTATCACCAAGCATCCGATCGTGCCGGAAGACAATGAATTGTTGGCAAATTCCAGATCGGGTAGCGCAAAGCTAAGGATAGCAGAAAAATTGTAAGGAAGGTATGGAAGAAAAGTTTGAACAAGAGGTAGAATCTACAGCCTCTATACAGACCGAATCGAGTGTCAAGACAGAAGAAGAGACGAGGCTCGATAGTTTGCCACGCCTAGAAGACCTACTAAAAAGTGAAAAAGAAATCAAGACCGCTCCAGATATAAAAGGAGTCACTCAAGTAGAACAAAATGTCAAGTCAGAAGATAGAGTTTTTACTCAAAAAACTGACGAGAGAAAGGTACTACTTAAGAAGCGCCTAAAGGTCGTCACTGGTGTATATATCTCAGTAGTCACACTACTTCTAGCGTTTGTACTTATCAATCTATTTACATTATTTCATCTAAAAGGGCAAATAGATGACAATACTCAGACTATGAAAAATCAGACAGAAAGACTTGCGGATCTTGAAGATACTACAAATCTTGAAAACCATACTACATTTGAGTATTCGCTCAATGTGCCTAGAGATTATTCTGACGACAAGCAAGAGATTACTTTCTTGGACAAAATTACTATTTTATTTAGAAATTTGTTGGGATAAAGGAGGACTTACGTTCTCTTTTTTTATTTTTTAAATATAATTTTATATGAAGAAGTTTAAAACATTTTACAATATTTATTCCATACAAAGAAGATTTATATCTATCATCATAGCTTTAGTCGTGATATTTTTTGCTTTATTTACACGACTTTTTTATTTGCAGATCATCAATGGTAAAAATCTGCAGATTTTGGCATCGGAGCAGTGGCTGAGAGATTTGCCGCTTAGTAGCAAGAGAGGAGAGATCTTGGACTGTTCAGGAGTGAGCCTTGCCACTACTGTCACTACTTATGATGTCTATGTCAGAGCAAGGAATGTCAGTGAGCCAAATGTCTTGGCCTCAAAGATAAGCGAATTACTAAATGTCGATTATGACAAGGCAAGAGAAAAGGTCACAAATACTAGCTTTAGTGAAATGCTCATCAAAATGCAGGTAGATGAATCGATTGCTAAAGAGCTAGCAAAATATGACGGCATATATTTATCTCAAAATGTAGCTAGAGTCTATCCATATGATAGCTTGCTCACACAGGTATTGGGGTATTGTACTATCGACAATGTTGGTCAAGCAGGACTGGAGAGTTATTACGACAAATATCTAAAGGGTGTAGATGGCAAGAGTCTCACTCAGACCAACGCACAGGGTAAGGAGATAGAAAATTCACTGAGTTATTATATCCCAAGTGTCGATGGTGTGAGTCTATATACCACACTAGATGTGCAAATGCAGACCATACTTGAGCGAGAGCTGATGGTGGCATATGTAGAGCATGAGGCACTCAGTGTCAGTGGACTAATATTGGACGCACGGACTGGTGGAATAAAAGCGATGAGCTGTCTGCCTAGCTTTGATCTAAACAATATACCCAGAAATGATATCTCAGCATTGCAATCAATGAGTAAAAATACGACTGTAGTAGATGTCTATGAGCCTGGTAGTACTTTCAAGCTCATCACGCTCGCAGCTGCATTGAATGACGGCAAGACGAGTATTGATGAGAGATTTTACTGTGGAGGTCGATGTACCGTCGATGGGGAAACTATTAAATGTTGGAAGACTACTGGACATGGCAGTATTAATTTATTGGAAGCTTTTAAAAATAGTTGCAATTGCGTATTTGTAAATCTAGCTTTGAGATTAGGAGTAGATAGATATTACGAATACCTTGATTTGTTTGAGTTAGGACAAAAGACAGGAGTAGATATATCTAGTGAATCTAGCGGTATTATTATGCCGAAAGAGAGCGTGAGAACGGTAGATTTGGCTCGTATAGGTTTTGGTCATGCCATAGCTGTGACAGAGCTCCAAATGGCTACTGTGTACGCAAAAATTACTACAGGCAAAGATATCACACCTCATATTATGCAGAGTATGGAGACAGAAGATAAAGTTTTGTATAAGGTCAGTGACACTAGTACAAACATAGATATAAAGACAGAGACGGTCGATATAGTCAATAAAATGCTCGCAAATAATGTAAATAGTGAAGGGCTGTATTCGTTTGTGGCAGGCTATGATATAGGAGGCAAGACAGGTGTCTTACCCACTTATTACGACATAGAAATTAAGCACATATCGAAAGATATGTGTTTTTTATTGTTTTACAACCTTTTTTGACAATAAATATAG